>NC_010995.1:3462500-4062500 GCF_000019225.1 Cellvibrio japonicus Ueda107
CAGCTCCGCTTGAAGCACTTCCTGCTTTTCACTGGAACTGCCAAATTGTTTTTGCTGAAGCGAGAGGATATATTCTTCAAGAATACGAATGCGTTTTTCTTTGCTTTGAAGGGACTTTTCCTGCGCTGAAATAATATCGTCTTTATCGGCAACTATTTTTTGCAGATCAATATTTTCTTGCAGAAGATCGGGTTTGTTTTCCATCCACACATCTTATAAAAAACCTGCGCAGGTTGATAGCACTAATTCGCCGAGAAGAAATATTTTTCTGTGTGTGGTTGAAGCTTTTCAATATCTAACCCGCGCAACAGCCAATCAAACTGTTCGTGAGTCAGTGATAACACAGCATCACCCCGGCGTGGCCATTTGAATTTATCTTTTTCCAATCGTTTGTACCACAGACAAAACCCGGTTTTATCCCAGGAGGATTTTTATTTTATTGCGGGTGCGATTGCCAAACACAAACACGGATCGGGAAAATACCTCCAGTGCCATGGACTCCTGCACCAAGACACTCAACCCATTAATGGATTTGCGAAAATCCACCGGTTGCCGGTGTACGTATACCGGTACATCATCCCACTGGATCATGCCAACGCCCTGAGCAATTGGGCCAGCCACTGAGGTGGCGGTAGTGTGCCAAATTCAAGCTGGCCTACATGATGGCGAATGGTCAGTGATGCAGCCTTCACACCAGAAGCTTCGTGCGGTATTTTGGGCTTTACTTTTACACGAACAAAACCGGCTTCCTCTTTACTGGCCATCTTTGCCAATTGTTTGCGGCGCAAGCTGAAGTATTTGGGGCACAGCTCGTTCTGCTTACAAAAAACGGCTGCTGATACACCGCTGGCGTCGTGCTGCGCAAACAGTGCTCGCCATTGTTCTTCGTTACGTTTTTTCATAAGGCCTCCTGGTGAATTTAGGAAAAGTACCTTAGTAAAAAAACAATTAACTCGATAGATGGGGTTAGTTAGGCGCTTACCTTCTTATGAGCCCTTATACCCTTAGCACAGAGAATGAATCATCACAAAAAGATACAGCCGGATATGTATCAATTCTTTTCACAAATACAAATGTATATCGAAGAACCATTGATTCCGCACCTATTATTGGCAGCGGCAAAGAAGATTACTCTATAAAAATAGGCTGTATGGGACGAAGTGACTGCATCGCCAAAATAGACTCGATACATATTCTTATTTCATCAAAAAAGAACACTGTAAAATCTTGCGAAAAAACAATTTATGCACGCATCATTATAAACCCAGATTCAACTGCATATGGCGAAAGCAAAAAAAACGAAGCAGACATATACGATATTGATCACACAGGAAAATGCGTAACTCACCTAGGTAATTCTTACAAAATTAAAAAATCAATTTTTGAAATTTTAAACAATAGACCCATTCAAGAGTGGTAAAAAAATCCCTGTTACATCTATAACAAAGAAAACAGCTTATGTGAAATTAACTATACGTAGACAGCCTCTAGTACACATCGCGTAAATAGCGCTTATCCATGTTCAACTTGCGGATGTAGTTCACGGTCTCTGCTTCATCCAGTTTGCCGTACTGCTGGATGATATCGCGTAGCGCCTGGTCCACGTCCTTGGCCATGCGGCTGGCATCGCCGCACACATAAAAATAAGCGCCCTGCTCCAACCACTCCCACAATTGTGCCGCTTGCTCGCGCATACGATCCTGTACATAGATTTTTTGTGCCTGGTCGCGTGAGAACGCGAGGCTCAAATGGGTCAGCACACCCTCCTGTTGGAATTGCCGCAATTCATCCTGGTAATAAAAATCCGAAGCGGCGTGCTGCTCGCCAAAAAAGAGCCAATTTTTACCGCGATCACCGCGCGCCTGGCGCTCCTGCAAAAAACCGCGGAAGGGTGCTATGCCGGTGCCCGGCCCCACCATAATCATTGGCGCATCACCCTGCTCCGGCACATGGAAATGCTTGCTCGGCTGCACAAAAATAGGCACATCCACATCCTGCGCGCGATCCGCCAAAAAAGTAGATGCCACGCCCTTGCGCATTTTCATGCTGCCGTGGAAACGGTTATAGCGCACGGCGGATACCGTGAGATGGACTTGCTGCGGACAGGCCTTGGGGCTGGAGGCGATGGAATAGAGACGCGGCTGCAAACGCTTCAACAACGGCAGGAATTCCTCCAGGCTGGTGCGGATGGGGAATTCCTGCAGGATATCCACCAACTGGCGGCCGTAGAGCCAATCTTGCAGGGCTTTTTTGTGTTCCGCGTCGAGCAGGGTCTTCAACTCACCGCCAGCCGCCCGCTCAGCAATAAAATGCAGCAGCTCCAGGTTTGGGCGACATATTTCATAATTTTCCAGCAAGGCCTGTTGTAAAGGTTTTTCCCGCGTGTCCACCACCACAGGTGCATCGGCATTAAAGTTGAGCGCCTGCTCCAATTCGAATACATAGTCCGGGCAGTTTTGCGGCCACACCCCCAGGGCATCGCCGGCCTCATAGGTAAGACCGGAATCACCCAGGTCAAAACCAAACTGGCGGACATCCTTACCGGAGCCCTCGCCGCTCAATGTCCGGTTGACGACCAATCGCGCCGGATAGGGATTCGCCTTGCTATAGCCTGTTGTTGCAGAAGCGGGGTTGGTGACTGTCATGGATACGGGATTCTTGTCCTGGGAAACCTGGGGAGCCAATTGCTCCATCAGCTTAGCAAACCAGGCTTGTGCCGGCGCCTCGAAATCCGTGTCGCAGTCCACCCGCTCCAACAAAGGCTTGGCACCCAGCGCCTGCAGGCGGGCATAGAGTTTTTTACCGTGGCCACAGAATTGGTCGTAGTTAGAGTCGCCCAGGGCGAGCAGGGCAAACTGCAAATCGGCTAACGCGGGGGCCGGATCGGCATTCAGCTGCTGCCAGAAAGTGCCGCCATTATCCGGCGAATCGCCATCGCCAAAGGTGCTGGTGATAAATACCGCATACCTGGCGGCGGCGAGCTGGTCGAGGGACAGGTCGTTCATGGCCTGGAGCCTGACACTCCAGCCCTGCTGGCCAAGTTGCCCGGAAAATGTTTCGGCCAGCGCTTCGGCATTGCCGGTCTGCGAGGCCCAGAGCAGGAGCAACTCCGGTTTGCCGGGTTCCGCCTGGGGAGCAACAACCCCCAGGGGCAACACACGGCTGAACATACCCGCCAATAAACCGTTGATCCACAACTTATGGGCAGGAGCAACAGGTGCATCCGCAGGCAGGGCCGGCACCGCAGCCAGTGCGTTGGCGCTGGCATTCAGGCCACTGATATAACCGCTGAGATACTGTTGCTCCTGAGCCGATAAGGCTGGCGTTGCGACTTCCTGCACACCGATTTTTTCGGCAAAGGTTTTGATGAGCGTCATGCTGGTTTCCTCGGCCACCGCCGCAAATGCCACAGGGCTGAGTGCGTAATCAACGATGGAATCGCGCGACCGTTGCGCGCCTTCATCGCTGGCAAATACCTGCACCCGCTGGAGGGCGACAGCGGCAATTTTTAATTCAGGTTGCTGTGATAGGGGGTCGACGTGGTCACTGGTCAGCGCGTTGATGCACAGGTTTTCACCGTAGACATCGTTCCAGTGGATAGGCGCAAAACAGCATCCGGGTTGCACTCTATCGGTAACCACCGCAGGCAACACGGCATAGCCGCGCCGCGAGCGAATTTCGACCTTGTCTTTGTTGTTAATACCCAACTCGGCCGCATCCTGCGGATGGATTTCCACGAAAGTGCCGGGGTTGAGTTTGTTGAGCGTGGGAATCTTCCCGGTCTTGGTCAGTGTGTGCCATTGGTGCTGTACACGCCCGGTATTCAGGATCAGCGGGAATTCCGCATCGGGCATTTCCGCCGGCTCAACGTGGGGGCGGGCGTGAAATACGGCTTTGCCGGAGCCGGTGGCAAAACGCAATTCCGGTTTGCTGCCGTCGGGATTAATTGCCAATGGCTGGTGGATTCCGCTGTTGATGTAGCGAATAGGATTGCGCTCGCTGCCCTGTTCTGCACAGGGCCACTGCAGCGGGGTTTCGCGCAAACGCGCGTAGCTGGCGCCGCGCAAGTCATAACCGGTATTGGGGTTATAGGTGCGTTTGATTTCTTCAAACACGGCTTCGGCAGAGGGAAAGTCAAAGTGCTCAGCATAGCCCATGGCTTGTGCCACACGCGCAATGATTTCCCAATCTGCCATGGCTTCACCCGGTGGTTTGACAGCGGGCTGCATCAGGGTGAGGTTGCGCTCGGAGTTGATCATGACGCCTTCGGCTTCTGCCCAGAGTGCGCCGGGGAGCAAAATGTCCGCGTAACGATTGGTTTCCGTATCCAAAAAAGCATCCTGCGCGATCACCAGCTCGGCCGTTTGCAAGGCATCGATCACCGACTGGCGATTGGGAATCGAGGCCACCGGGTTGGTGCAGATAATCCAGCAGGCTTTTATGTCCCCCTGCGCCATGCGCTGGAACAAATCCACCGTACCCTTGCCCACCTGTGTGCGCAGGCTGCCCGGCTCCAGTTGCCAGAGGTTTTCAATAAAGTGGCGATCCTCCTCCACCAGCAGCGTGCGCTGGCCGGGTAAGCCCGGCCCCATATAACCCATTTCGCGCCCACCCATGGCATTGGGTTGACCGGTTAATGAAAAAGGTCCACTGCCGAGACGGCAGATCTTGCCAGTAGCCAAATGCAAGTTGCAGATAGCATTGGTACTCCAGGTGCCGTGGGTACTCTGGTTAAGTCCCATGGTCCAGCAGGTTATAAACTCGGGGGCGGCGCCAATCAGGTTCGCAGCCTGCACGATGGCATCCACGGCAAGGCCGGTGATGGCGCTGACCTTGTCCGGTGTGTAATCCGCCAGGAATTCCGGGAAAACCTCCCAACCCTGGGTATAGCGCGCAATAAAATCCGCATCGATGCTGCCCTGTCGGTGCAGCAGGTACAGCAAGCCGTTGAGCAGAGCCAGATCGGTGCCCGGTTTGATCGGTAAATACAGGTTGGCTTTTTCTGCCGTGGTAGTGCGGCGCGGGTCCACCACAATCAATTTGGCTCCGGCCTTGACCCGATCCATCATGCGCAAATACAGGATGGGATGGCAGTCGGCCATATTGGCGCCAATCACCAAAAACAAATCCGTGTGATCAAAATCCTGGTAGGAACCGGGCGGTGCATCCGAGCCCAGGGAGAGCTTATAGCCAGTGCCGGCACTGGCCATACACAGACGTGAGTTGGATTCGATCAGGTTGGTACGGATAAACCCCTTGGCGAGTTTATTGGCCAGGTATTGGGCCTCGATCGACATCTGCCCCGAGACATAAAAGCTGATCGCCTCGGGACCATGGGTATCGAGGATATCGCGCAGGCGCCTGGCGGTTGTGGCAATGGCTTCCGCCATAGGGGTTTTAACCGGGTCGCGCTGGCGCTCGCGGCGTACAAACGCCGACTCCATGCGCCCGGAGTTGGCCAGCGCTTGGGCGCTGGTCTGGCCCTTGGTACACAGGCGGCCCTGGTTGGAGGGATGCTGTTTATCGCCACTGACTTTGGTCACCCGGATGCCATCGGTTTCGAGGATCATGCCGCAACCGACACCGCAATAAGGGCACACACTACGGACAGCACGCGGCCCCGACGATAAGACAACAGCAGATGATGCAGGTAACACAGAATCAGGCATAGGTTTGCAACTCCTCATTGCGAGGGTTTTAGCAAGCCCTATGCCACGGGTCGACCATAGGCAGGCACAGGCGTTTATAGGGAGTTAAACGCCATAATTGCACCATTTAAAAACATCAAAAATGCAAGTCACCACCAAACGCACAAGAGTTGGGCGACAATAAAAAATCCTTTTTGCACCACGCCAATACCAAAGCAGCCACTGTGCACACAAACAATGCACATCAGGTCCTGAATTGACCCACCAGCTGCTGGAGCTCCTCCCCCACCTTCGCCAGGGACTCGCCCGATTCGCGCGAGTGGGCGGCATAGCCACTGGCGCGCTCGGTAGCATCGGCAATCGCATGCATATTCTGGTTGATGGACTCGATCACCTGGGTCTGCTCCTCCGCTGCCGTGGCAATCTGCAAACCGCGCTGGTTGATGGTGCTGACCTGGTGGTCAATCTCCCCCAGCGCCTGGGCCGTAGCACCAACCATCTGCACAGACACATCACCCTTGACCAGGCTGCGCTTGATAGAGTCGCTGGCAGACGAGGTACTGGCCTGCAAGCGCTGGATCATCGCCTGGATTTCCTCGGTGGACGCCTGGGTGCGCGCCGCCAATGCACGCACTTCATCGGCCACCACTGCAAAACCGCGCCCCTGCTCCCCGGCGCGCGCCGCTTCGATGGACGCATTCAACGCCAGCAGGTTGGTCTGTTCAGCAATGCCGCGAATCACATCGGAGACGGCGCCTATGCCGCTCACATCCGCCTGCAACTGTTCCAGCCCCTCGGTGTTTAAGCGAACCTCCTCCGAGAGCGCATGGATGTTGTCGATAGAGCGGCCCGCGGTTTTTTGCGCATCCTTGGTGGTGGATTCAGCGAAAGTAGCCGCGTTGGCAGCCTCCTGGGTACTGCGCGCCACCTCTACCGCCGAAGCGGCCATCTCGTTCATGGCACTGGCAACCTGCAGGGTTTGTTCGCGCTGGTGATCCAGGGTTTGGAAAGTCGCGCTGGTATCCTGTGATACCTGCTGGCTGATACTGGCTACCTGGCAGGTCAATTGCTGGATACGCTGGATCATCCCGTGGATGGAATCCACAAAGCGGTTAAAGGCACTGATCACCGCCCCTATCTCATCCCGGGTGTTTTGCGGGATACGGCGGGTCAGGTCGCCGCCGCCCTGGGCGATACTTTCCAGGCTGTGGATGAGGTTATTGAGTGGCCGGAGTGTTTTGTTGGCCAAATAAATCGCGACTGCGGCGATCACGACCAATAATCCCAGGGCAATCACACAGATGCGCAAGAGTGTGGAATCTATGTACGCCATACTGATAGCGGCAGCTTCCGTCAGGGTGGTATCCACGCCATCGACATAAAAACCGGTACCCAGCATCAGGTTCCACTTTTCCAACCACACGGCATAACTCAGCTTTGGATAGGCCGTATCCCCCTGTCCCAGGCGCGGGAAATGGTAGGTTACATAACCCCCGCCAGCCCTGGCCTGCTTGACCAGCTCGTTGATCAGGAATACGCCGTTAACATCTTTGTAGTCGCGAAAGCTGTCGCCAATCCGGGCATTGTCACTGCCGGAAAATACGCGAACCGAATTGCCATCGTAGCCAAAGAAGTAGCCGTCACTGCCGTACTTGAGACGCTTGAGCAATTCCAGGGCCTGTCGGGCCTCAGGGCTATTAATATCGCGGGAGGCATCGTAGAGAGGCTTGATCAGCGACAGGGCAACGTCCAATGAATGGCGCAGCTCGGTCTTATGCGCCGCCATGAGCGTATCGCGCAGCAGGGCAATGTCTTTCTCAACCGCCCGGTGCATACGTTCACTCACCAAGATTAAGAACAGCGCCAGGATAATAAAGCCGGGGACCAACCCCAGCAGGATAAGCTTGGCCTTCATTGATAGGGAATTCATGGTTCTCTCGCTTGCTGAGGTTTGTAATGGTTATGATTTGGGCGTGAGCCTATCCATCTTATAGTTCAACTTACTTTATCTTATCGTCCAATGTCGGGCAGACTTTACCCTTTCCAAATTGTAACCGGCTTCAATTTAGGCGCCAGCCAAGATATATCCATCCTGCGTATTTAGTCTCAACAGGCAGGATGGATATAGCACTACCCTGGGTGTGAGCCATGAAATGACATTAACCGGCCCTAATAGCGAACAAGGGTTCTAAAATCGTCTATATTCAACAACATATATATTCAACGATATGGTTATAACCCGTCCCCAAGTGGCAACCAGCGATGACCTCAAACCCCCGTATTACAGCCCAGACAGTCAGGCTACTGGTTCCCGAACAGGACCTGGCCAGCCTGGGCTTTTGCGGGGGCAACCGGGAAGCCCATGTGCACAAGTGGATACAGCAACTGCCACTCACCCAGGCCCAGCAAGTCAGTGCCCTCCTCTACCGCGCCCTGCCCGAGCTGGTGCGCCTTAAAGCCCCGGCGGAAACCCGCCTGGCCATGTTGGAGTTGATGCGCTCCCCGGTATACCAATGCCTGGAGGTACTCGCGCAACGCTATCTGAACCAGCCCCTGATACTGCCTGAGGCCGCGCTGAAAACCGCAACCCTGGCCCAGGCAATCCAGAAACACCTCAACAACGCCTACCTGGTTGCTGTACGCGACCTCTGCCACCAACCGGCAGATAAGGCCAATCCCGAACTACAGGCCAAAGCCATACACCGGGCCCTGACCGGACTGGGGCAACAACTGCTGCGCAACTACCAGTTGTATATTCCGGTCAGCAACCAGATCTGGAATGAAGTCCACGCGCTCTACCAATTGGCTTGCCTGCTTGGGGTAGAACAGGTTGCTGTCGAGGACGCCCTGCCCTACCACCGCGGGCTACCCCACATAGAGCAGGTATATCTGCGTTTATTGTTACTCGCCTGCTCCCGCCCCAACCAATTGCGCCAGGATGAGGTTGCCCGTTGCTACAAGATACTGGAAGTCCTCGCGCCCCAGGCCGAACTGGTGAACTACCAGGCCGAGGGCAAGGAAAACCTCTATGTGGTACTCGGCAACAGCAACCGTCCACCGTTTTACAAGTCGCGCCTGGACTTGCGCGAGGCTAAGCAACAGGCCGATAACCTGCTGGAGCTGCGCACGTCCAGGCTGGTTAAAAAACTGGAAGAGCTTACCGCCACCACCGGGGAAGATATTCCCGCCGCAGACAGCGCCCTGGGCCAGCTAACACCTGCCCTGACCAAACACCTGGCCCAGGCCTGGAGCCATCTGGCATTGCGCAGTTTTGAGCGCCAGGAGGTCAGCGCGGATATCGAAGTGACGGTAGGGCTCACCAATATCCATTACCACCTGGCCAACGAAGAGCCTTTTCCGATTTTCCTCAAGCAACCGGATACCCTGGGCGATCGCGATGGCACCAGCATCTTCCAAAAGCGCGGTGCCAAGCTGAAGATGCAGGACACTGCTCAAAAAGAGGACGATCCCTGGGGCGAAACCTTTGATATCACCGGTACGATTTTTGATGGCGCACAGCGCTCAACGCTGAATATTGAGTCCGCACTCCAGGCGCGCGAAAAAGAAAGCTACGCAGGCCAGCATCCGATTTTTAAAGTGCCCCTGATCGACCGCAGTCCCGGCGGTTTCGGCCTGGAATGGCGCGGTGACATACCGGCACAGGTCAAGGCCGGAGAGCTGGTGGGGCTGCGCGAATACGGCCGCACCAGGTGGAGCCTGGGGGTTGTGCGCTGGGCCCACCAGATCAAAGGCGCCACCCAGCTCGGTATCCAGGTACTGGCGCCCCAGGCCGTACCCGTGGCCCTGGCGGTTGTGCATAAGACCGGTGGCTTCTCTGAATACCTGCGCGCGCTGCAAATTCCCGAGCTGCGCGCCATTAACCAACCGCCGAGCCTGGTCACCAATGCCATTACCTTTCACGAATATTCCAAGGTGCGCCTCTACCGGCGCGCCCAGGCCGGAAATCACGGCGATGACGAAAGCCTGCAACTGACCCAACGTTTATTCGCCACAGGGGCCTTCAGCCAGTTTGCCTATCGGGTATTGGCCACCCCCAAAGCGGAAAACAACAAGGGGAGCGACAAACAAGTGGACGACTTCGACTCCATTTGGGAGCAGTAGCCCAGCGCCGGAAAAACAAACACCTCGCACAGGAAAAAAAGACAAAACACTCGACCGTGTCGCAGAAATTCAGTATCGGGTTGAGTGGACGACTGATTCAGGTAAGATTGCCAAACGCGTCTCATCCTGGGGCGCCGACTGAATGACAAGCAACTTGCGATACACGGCAAAAAATATTGCTCCATCGGCAAGTGGCATATGGAGAGACACCTCCAGGGAGCGCAGAGTAAAAAAGAATACGCCAGCGGATAGCGGCGCCCTCAACCACAAGTGTTTTTTTATGAGCCACAGTGAAGCCACAATCCGGTTGCTGATCCTCAACAATAGCCGCTCCGAAGCCGAGCGCCTGATCAGCATGCTCCACGCCTCCGGGCACCCCTGCCGCGCCCAGCACGTCGAAAGTGAAGAAGCCCTGGTTAAATTACTCCAGGAGCAGAGCTGGGATCTGTTGATCGGCAGTGACAAAACAACCAACGTCAATCTCCAGGCCGCCATCAAGCAAATCCGTCGCCTCAACAAAGATGTTCCGGTAATCCTGCAACATGAGGATGAAGATCCCTCGGCGGTGGTCGAGGGGCTGCGCCTGGGTGCCGTGGATGTTGTGGGGCTGGACGACGACCAGCATCTGCTGCTGGTTATAGAGCGCGAACTGGCCAACCGCGAACATCGCCAGGCGCGGCGCACCGCCGACCGCCGTTTCCGCGAGGCGGAGCGCCGCAGCCAGCAATTGCTCGACAGCTCGCGCGATGCCATTGCCTATGTACAGGATGGCCTTTACCTCTACGCCAACCAGTCTTTCGCTGAACTCTTTGGCTATGAAGACAAAGACGATATCGAAGCCATGCCAATCATGGACATGGTGGCTGATCGCGACCAGGCGCGGCTAAAAAATTTCCTCAAGGATTTCACCTTTAAGGGCGAAGATGCCGAGTCCAGCACCCTGGCCTTTAGCGGTATTACCCGCAATGACGAAGAAAAACCACTGAGCCTGGAAGTGTCGCTGGTTACCTACGACGAAGAACCCTGCATCCAATTCCTTGCACGCGCCACCCTTGCCGAAGCCGGCAACAACGAAGAGCTGGAAGCGCAACTCAAACAAATCAAATGGCAGGATCTGGTTACCGGCCTCTACAACCGCCAGTACTTGATCAACCAGTTGGATCACCTGATCGACAATGTGGACGACAAACAGCACTACTGCCTGCTCTATATTGACCTGGGTGATTTCAACGAGCGCGTTAAAACCGTTTTCGGTGAAACCGGAGCTGACCTGGCATTGGGCGATGTCGCCGCACTGTTGCGCGCCAAGGCGAATACCCAGGACATTATTGCGCGCATGAGCGATTCCAGTTTTGCCCTGTTAATCCCCAACATCAAAGCCGACGCCGCCATCAACCGCGGCAAGCAGTTAAATACCGATATTGAAAACCACATCATCGATATCGACCACAAAACCCTGCAGGTCAATTGCAATATCGGTATTTCACTGATTAACGAAAACACTACCAATACCAATACCGTGATTGAGCAGGCGCGCACCGCCATGGACAAGGTGCGCAGCAAGGGCCATAAAGTCGCCCTGTTTGAACCCGATCAACCCAAGCAGGAACAAAAGCTCGACGCCGCCGCTTCGCTGCAACAGGCCCTGGACAGCGATCGCTTCCGCTTGTTATTCCAACCCATTATCAGCCTGCGCGGTTCCGACGAGGAGTACTACGAAGTCTACCTGCGCATGGTGGATGAAAAAGACGAAGAAATTTCGCCCAAGCATTTCCTCGATGCCGCCGCCTCGATTGGGGCCAATACCAAAATTGATCGCTGGGTAATCCTCGAATCGATCAAGATGCTGTCGGAGCACCGCGCCAAAGGCAACAAGACCAAACTCATCATCAATATCAGCGGCCAGTCGCTCTGTGATGAAACCCTGGTGCCCTGGCTGGGCGTTGCCTTCAAGGCAGCAAAACTGCTCAGTGACTCCATTATCTTCCAGGCCCAGGAAATTGATGTCACCAATCACCTGAATGCGGCCAAGGCGTTTGCCGAAGGCTTAGCCAAACTGAAAACAACCTTCTCCATCAGCAGTTTCGGTTGCGCACTCAATCCCTTTAGCACCCTCAAGCACGTGCCGGCATCGCTGATCAAAATCGACGGTTCTTTCACCACCGATATCCAAAACAACAATGAAAATCCCGAGACCTTGATTCACCTGATCGAGCAACTGCACAGCGAAAACAAAATTACCCTGGTGCCCTTTGTGGAAAACGCCAGTGTACTCTCCACCCTCTGGCAGGCCGGTGCACATTACATCCAGGGTCACTATTTGCAGGAGCCAAGCCACAGCATGAATTACGACTTTAATATGGAGTCCTGATTCGCGCGCAGACAGGGATTGTCTGTACTTGCACACGTTTTCCGCTTGGAACAACCCCATCCCTTTTATTTTTAAATATAAAAATAATTTTATGATTCAAAAAGAAACATTCCCAAAAGGCTATTTTCCTTAGGTAACCTGCTGCGTTTCTGAAACACCCAAAAAATACTATTTGTATTATTTTTATGGTCTTTTAGTCAAATAAACCTTTAGGATGACAAGCGCCGTTGTCACAACGGCTGTCGCGGAACGCGCTGCGAAACGCTGTTATCACATCCCCCGATACAGGCTTCAAACGCTCTACGGCACTATCCCCTGGCACCGGGACCAGCAGGGTTTTCCGGTGCCAGGGTTCCATCCATCAGCTAAAGGAAAATAATAAAATGAAGTCCTTAAGTTCAGTTCTCCTGTTCTTGTTCGCTTTCTGTCTAACCCCCTTTTCCCAGGCGCAGAATTGCGGCAGCGGTGGCGGAGCCACGGTTTGCCTCAGCGCCACGGGCAACGCCAATAACATCAGCCTGAGTTGGACGATCAGTGGCAGCATCTCCAATGTCCAGGTCTATCGCGATACTGACAGCAACCCCAGCGGCCGCTCACGCCTGGCGACGGTCAGCAACTCCACCACCAGTTATACCGACACCAGTGCGGTAAGCGGCACCCAGTATTGGTACTGGATCAAGTTCACTGCCGGCGGCAGCAGTTACAACTCCGGTGCCGCCAGCGCTACACGCGGCACCTCCTGCAACGCCACTGCGGTGACGCCCTATATCAACGTCAACAACACCTGGACCCAGAGCTCGTCGGCAACTATAACGGCGGGTGCACAGGTAGTCTTCGGGCCCCACCCCACCACCGGCGGCGCCTGGGCCTGGAGCGGCTGCGGCAGCTCGGGCAGCGCCCGTGAACAGACGGTCTACCCCAGCGCCAGTTGTAACGCCACCGCCGTCTACACCAACGCGTGCGGTGCCAGCAGCAGCCAGGTTTTCAGCGTAACGGTCGGCGGCTCCAGCAGCGGTACCATGCGCAACCTGACCAGTGTGCAATTGGCCAGGTTGATGGGCGCCGGCTGGAACCTGGGCAACTCCCTTGAGGCCATCGGCAGTGAAACCGCCTGGGGTAATCCGGCGACCACCCAAGCGCTGATCAACGCGGTAAAAGCGGCCGGTTTTAAAACCATCCGCATCCCCGTGTCCTGGAGCCAGTATGCCGATGCCAATTACAACATCAGCAGTAGCTGGATGGCGCGCGTCAAGCAGGTGGTGGATTACGCTAAAAACGCCGGCTTTTACGTGATTATCAATATCCATTGGGACGGCGGCTGGATGCAGCCCACTTACGCCAACCAGGCCGCCGTCAACAGCCGCCTGACCAAGCTCTGGACGCAGATCGCCAACAATTTCAAAAACTACGACGATTACCTGCTGTTTGCCGGTACCAACGAGGTCATGGTGGATGGCGACTACGGCACGCCCACCTACGAGTACTACACGGTGCAAAACAGCTTCAACCAGACTTTTGTCAACACGGTGCGCGCCACCGGCGGCAACAACGCGGTGCGCCACCTGGTCGTGCAGGGTTTCAATACCAATATCGATCACACGATCAGCTTCGTCAGCATTCCCAGTGATAGTGCCAGCAATCGCCTGATGATGGAGGTCCATTACTACGATCCCTATAACTTCACCCTGAATGCGTCGAGCAATATCTGGCAGTGGGGCGCCAACGCAACCAATTCCTCAGCCACCGAAACCTGGGCTAACGAAACCTACGTCAATACGCAATTCCAGCGCATGAAAACGCGCTTTATCGACAATGGCGTAGCGGTGATCCTGGGTGAATTCGGCGCGATTTCGCGCACCAATATCCCCGGTGCCGAAAGCTACCGCACCTATTGGAACCAATACATTACCCGCGCCGCCTACACCCGCGGCCTGGTGCCGATCTATTGGGACAATGGCTACACCGCTAACAACGGCATGGGTTTGTTTGACCGCTATAACGGCGCACAGGTATATCCCAACCTGATCAGCACCATTATCAATGCGGCGCAATAATATCGTGCGGGAAAGCGTGTAACGGAAATGACGGGAGAGCCTGCACGGCTCTCTCGTTTCAGGGGAATCGTTGCAGGGAGAATCAGCGCAGCTTATCCCGCTCGCGGAAACCGAGCAGATACAAAATCGCATCCAATCCCAGGTTGGAAATCGCATGCTGGGCAGAGGCTTTTACCAGGGGTTTTGCACGGAAGGCGACCCCCAGGCCGGCAACGCTCAACATGGGCAGGTCGTTGGCACCATCGCCCACGGCAATCACTTGCTCAAGGGTAATACCCTCTTGTTGTGCCAGCATCGCCAACAACTCCGCCTTGCGCTGGCCATCGACGACTATACCCTTGACCTCACCGGTGACCTTGCCATCGACAATATCCAATTCGTTGGCATAGACATAATCGATGCCCAGTTTTTGTTGCAGGTAGCGGCCAAAATAATTAAAGCCGCCCGAGAGGATCGCGGTTTTGTAACCGAGCTTTTTCAGGGTGGAAATTAATTTCTCTGCACCTTCGGTCAAGCGCAGCTGCGCTGCAATGCCGGCAAGTACCGACTCATCCAGGCCTTTGAGCAGCGCCATACGGCGCGCAAAGCTTTGCTTGAAATCCAGCTCGCCGCGCATAGCCGCTTCGGTAATCTCAGCAACCTGCTCTCCAACCCCCGCAGCCTTGGCCAATTCGTCGATAACTTCGGCCTCAATCAGGGTAGAGTCCATATCGAAACACACCAGGCGGCGGTTGCGGCGATACACCGTATCGCTTTGGAAGGCAACATCGATATTCAAGCGCGCAGACAACTCCATAAAATCGGCGCGCAGGGCGAGCATATCAGCCGGTGTACCGCGCACGGTAAATTCCACGCAGGCGCTGCCCTGCTCGTCCTGTACCGGTTTTTCCAGGTCTGTCAGGGCGACACGGCCAGACAGGCGATTGATGCTGTCGATGTTCAGCCCATGGCGCGAAATAATGGTGGTCAGCTCAGCAATTTGTGCCGCCGTCACCTGGCGCGCCAACAGGGTCACAATATGGCGCGCCTTACCTTGCTGATCCACCCAATGGCGGTAGCTGTCCGCAGAGATACTCTGGAAACGCACCTGGATATCCTGTTCGGCACAAGCCTGGCGGATCGCTGCCAGCAACTGCTCGCGCGCTTCTGGCTGCATATCCAGGCTAACCAGCATTCCCAGCGCCAGGGTGTCGTGGATCACCGCCTGGCCAATATCGAGGATACGGGCGTCCCATTGGGAGAGCACCTGGGTAATGGCATAGGTCACACCGGGTTTATCCTGGCCGGATGCGTTAATCAGTAAAATTTCGTTCACCTTGCCTCGCTTGCCCTGGGGATGGGAACTTCTGCTGGGGAATGGGGTGTCAATGCATCGGGGTACATACGCCGGGGTAACAAGCCCACCCGATGGTGAAAATTCCCCAAGGGTTGAATTTAAAGGCGCGCATTCTAGCCTAATTGTCAGACAGGGCACAGATTCCCCAGCACAGGAAAGCGAACGGATTGGCACTGGCCCCCGTGCCTGGCGTCGCCGAATCCGCTAGAATGCGGCGCCTAAATACACCTGAAAGCACGGGCAACTGAAGGACAGCGACACACAACCTGCGGAAAGTAGCACTAGCTACCCGCAGCACCCGGACCACAGATCAACAAGGATTCGCAAACACCATGAAACTCGCCAACACCTGTAAAGCCTATCCCCAACTGACGCTCTGTAGCCTGTTGCTGCTGTTCCTGGGGATTTTTGGTGGGCTGATGTACTACACCAATACCGAAGGTAACCAGCGCGAGCGCACCCAGCTCTATGGCACCGCGCTGGCGGCAGGTGCAGCCCGCCAGGCAGTGACACCGGCCATGCAGCAGGATCTGGTCAGCATGCAGGCGATATTGACCGAGCTACAGCAGCACACCTGGGTGCAGGGTGCCAGCATTCACAACGTGGAAAACCAGCTACTGGTACAAAGCGGATTCAAGCCAAACCAGGTGACCCAGGGCCGCCGCTATCACTTCTCCGCTCCCATTGCGCTGCACAATAATATTTACGGTTATGTGGAAGTGGTACTGGACGTGCCGCGCCACAGCGAGCGCGATTACCAGTTTTTCCTGCTCTGGATACTGGCCGTGTTTAGCTGCCTGTTCATTATCGGCTGGTCTATCTACCGCCATTGGTGGGTACAACTAAAAGACAAGATGCCCAGTGCAGGCGAGCTGGTGACCGCAATGGTGGAAAAAATGCCCACGATTGAGCCTATTCCCGAGCCAGAGCCGGAGGCACCCAAGCAAGTCTCGGTGCGCCTGAGCCTGCACATCACCAATATGGAGCGCCTTTACCAACAGCTGAACAGCGAGAGTTTTGCCAACATACTGCGCCGCTTTGAAAAGCAATTGCAAAGCGTACTTAACCTGTACAATGGCCAACGCCAAATGCTATCGGGTGATACCCTGCTCATCGATTTTACCGGTGAAGCCTATTTTGAATGTGCGTTCCGCGCCGTTTGCTGTGCGCAACTGATGGCCAACCTGGCCACAGCAAGCCCCAGCCCGCGCCTGCAGCTGGCGGCGGCGATACACGAATTGTCAGAGCCAACCAATGACAAGCAATCGCTGCTGCGCGATTTTGTGGTGCAACACAACAATCACCTTAAACCGGACAAGGGCGAGATACTGGTCAGCCAGCGCCTGATTGACACCGATCTGCAACAACACCTTGAACTGGTGCTGGACAGCGGCAAATTTACCGGGCTTAAAGCGCCCTATGCTGAATTGGTTGCACGCCAGGAGCAGCAATTAATAGCCACGCTGGAGCCCCAGGCCCGCTAGGGAATCCCCGCTTCGCAGCCGGTGTTGTTTACCGCGCGCTTGGCGGAGCTTGCCCGGGCTTTTGTCGCGCGCTGTCATACAAGCGTCATCCATTCATCACATAACTGTCACGCGACCGTCATAACCTTGGTGGAAATCCCCCCGCCAGGCTATGACACTCCATGCTCAATATCGAACAATCTGTTGTCGACAAATTCCCCGGCTTTGCCGGGCGCTCGCCCCTTGTGCGCAAATCCACCCTGTCGCTCCTGCGCAAGCTCACCCGCGAGCAGGAAATTAATGCCTTCCTGCACGAACACCAAGGCCAGCGCGGCATCGATTTTATCGATCGCATCTTCGAGTATTTCAATTTCAGCTACAGCATTTCCCAGCGCGAGCGCAACAATATTCCCGCGCAAGGCAAGGTGGTCATTATTGCCAACCATCCGATCGGCTCCCTCGATGGCCTGGCATTGCTGCGCCTGGTCAGTGAGGTGCGCAAGGATGTGAAGATTGTCGCCAACGATATGCTCATGGCATTCGAGCCCTTGCACGATTTATTTTTACCGCTCGATAACATGACGCGCGGCGCTTACAAACAAAGCTACAAAAATATTGTACAGGCCCTGGCTGACGAGCAGGCGGTGATTGTTTTCCCCGCCGGTGAGGTATCGCGCGCAAGCCCTGCCGGTATCCGCGATGGCAAATGGCAATCAGGCTTTTTGCACTTTGCGCGCAAGGCCAAAGCGCCGCTATTGCCCATTTTTGTCTCGGCCAAAAACTCACTGCTGTTTTACAGCGCCTCTATGTTGTTCAAACCCCTGGCCACCGCGCTACTCGCCCACGAAATGTTTAACAAGCGCTCGGCAGAGATTAAATTCCGCGTCGGCGAAATGATCCCGCACCAGGCACTGGACAATAACCAGCTGGTAGATAAAGCGCTGATTAAACGCCTGAAAAAACACCTGTACAAAATCGGTAAGGGTAAAAACCCGATCTTTGTTACCGAAAAAACCATTGCCCACCCGGAAGACCTCGCCGCCCTCAAAAAGGAACTGAAAACGGCACAACTGATAGGCGCTACGCGCGATAACCACAAAATCTTCCTTTGCGATTACGCTCAACACCCCAGCGTACTGCGCGAAATAGGTCGCTTGCGCGAGCAGACGTTTCGCCTGGTAGGTGAAGGGACCGGCAGCCGTCGCGACCTGGACAAATACGATCACTACTATCGCCACCTGGTACTCTGGGACGATGAAAAACTCTGTATTGCCGGCGCCTATCGCCTGGGTGATGCCGAGCGGATTTTGCACAAAAAAGGGATTAAGGGACTCTACACTGCCGACCTATTCGACTATCAACCGGCAGCACAGGAATACCTGCAGCAGGGCCTGGAACTGGGCCGCAGTTTTGTTCATCCGGATTACTGGGGTAAAGCCAGCCTGGACTACCTCTGGCAGGGACTGGGTGCCTACCTGCAACACCATCCACACATCCGCTATGTATTTGGTCCCGTCAGTATGAGTGCCCGGTACCCCGAAACACTACGCGATATGCTGGTGTTTTATTACGAGCGTTACTACCGCCAGGATGACCCCTTAGCCGATGGCAAACACCCGCACCTGATGGATGAAAACCGCCAAATCGAATTGCAACAACAATTCGCGCACCTGAATCGCGAGCAGGGTTTTGAACTATTGCAACAGCGTTTCCAGGAACAAGACTGCAAGGTGCCGGTACTCTTCAAGCAATATGCAGCACTCTATGAAGAAGGCGGTTACCAACTCCTGGCCTTTAGTGTGGATTCGGAATTTGGCAACTGTGTCGATGGTTTATTTATGGCAGACCTTACCCTGATGAAGGCCAACAAGCGCGCCCGCTATTTGGGGGAGTCATCCAACTGACACAGCCGTACACCAATCACCACGATATCAGGGAAGCCGGCGCACATTAAAATCCCCCGGCTGGTACCAATAGCGCTTGTTGCGATAATTCGTCCCCTCAGTCAAACCGGGATTAGGGATAGCAATCATGCGCTTGGTCACTGGTTTGCCCGATGCATTACGTCCAGGCTTCTTCAGGGGAAAGGCGGTGCGGGTCAGGGCTTGCGAGCGCAGGTAGTTTACAAATTCACCGTCATCAATCATGCGCTCAAGGCCGCGGGTTATCCATTGCGCCAGGGCCTCGTTATCCCGTTTTACAAAAAAATAAATCGCCAGCGGATAATGCAAGATCAACGAGTCGTATTCTTCCAGGTCCGGATACTCTTGCTGGAATTGCGCCAGCTCGGTGTGGGTCTCGAAATAGGCGCGCGGAAAATAGTCGCACTGGAGGCTCCCCAGACGCTGCAAAATCGTTTCGTAACCCGCCAGTTCGCGCACACTTAATTCTGCCGCACGCATAATCGCAGTATCAGGCCAATCCAGCCCCTGGCAGGCCTTGAAGCCGCGCAAGTCAGCAAGGCTGTTAATACCATCAAATGTCTTGCGCTGGCTGCGATGGATAATAAAACGACGATACCCCTCCAGACCTCGCACCAGGGGAATGCGGATTGCGCGCAATTGCTGCTCCCGGTCGGGACTGGTTCCCATCCAGTAGATATCCAGCAAGCGACCGCGCGTTAACTCGTGCAATGCACGCCCTTGCTCAATATGCAATTGCTCCACCAACTGCGGCACAGGCTGGCCATCAGCGCCCTTCACCAAGGCCCGACGCAACAGGCCAACAAAATAATCCTGTGCAGTATGAAATTCCGGGTGTACTGCGGGGATTCTAAGCACTTGCTCCTGCTCAGAGGCCCATGCACTACCAGTCAACCACAGCAAAACGAACGTACAGTATCTATTCACAAATCATTTCCGACGAGGTTCACGATGCAGACAGTATCCCGGGCAAACCACACAAAAAGTCCCCGGTTAAAATAATAACAAGAATCCATGTCGTCAGTTATTCCCTCGTCAGATCTACACCAGAGTTGCAATCAAGACTAAAGTATAGGTTAATCCGCCCCATTCACCGGATATCACCGGTCATAAATAGCTGAATTATTGGATCTCTATGCACGTTCATATCCTCGGTATCTGCGGCACTTTTATGGGCAGCCTGGCACAGCTGGCCAAGGCACTGGGCCACAGGGTCACCGGCAGCGATGCCAATGTCTACCCCCCCATGAGTACCCAATTGGAACAGGCCGGTATTACCCTGACCCAGGGTTTCGATCCGGCCCAGTTGGAACCCGCTCCCGACCTGGTGGTTATCGGCAATGCCATGAGCCGCGGCAACCCGGCGGTGGAATATGTTCTCAACCAGGGTATTCCCTATACCTCCGGCCCCCAATGGCTGCACGATTATGTACTGCCGGGCAAATGGGTGCTGGCCGTGGCGGGTACCCACGGTAAAACCACCACCAGTGCTATGCTCACCTGGATACTCGACTACGCCGGCATGGCGCCGGGTTTTTTAATTGGCGGGGTGACCAACAACTTCCCCACCTCTGCCCGCCTGGGCGAAACGCCTTTTTTTGTGGTGGAGGCCGACGAATACGACAGCGCCTTCTTCGACAAACGCTCCAAATTTGTCCATTACAATGCACGCACGGTCATCCTCAACAACCTCGAATTCGACCATGCCGACATCTTCCCTGACCTGGCTGCCATCCAGCGCCAGTTCCACCATCTGGTGCGCACCATTCCCAATAACGGATTGGTTATCAGCCCCGCCGCTGACAAGGCATTAGCCGACGTACTCACCATGGGCTGCTGGACGCCGCAACAACCCTTTGCCGTCATCAACAAGGATACAGATCCCGATGCCGCCACACCGGAATGGACAGCTACCTTGCTCGCCGCCGATGGCTCCGCGTTTAGCGTACAGCACAATGGCGAGGAGATCGCACAGGTACACTGGTCGCACACGGGCATCCACAACGTCAACAACGGTTTGGCCGCACTGATTGCCGCACGCCATGTAGGCGTCACACCAGAGATCGCCGCGCAGGCCCTGCAACAATTTGCCGGCGTCAAACGCCGCATGGAATGCCTGGCCGATGTGCACAGCATCAAAGTCTATGACGACTTCGCCCACCACCCCACAGCCATCAAAACTACCCTCGCCGGTTTACGCGCTAAAGTGGGCGACGAAAAAATTATCGCCATCATTGAGCCCCGCTCCAACACCATGCGCATGGGCGTCCACAAAAACGCCCTCAACCACAGCGTCACCGACGCCGACGACGTCCTCTGGTACCAACCACCCGATGTCGACTGGGCCATGGACGAGGTCATCAACAAAAGCCCCGTTCCCGCCAAGCTGGTGCACGACCTGGATGAGTTAATCCACTGCGCTATTTCACTGAGTGAACCTGATACGCATATTGTGATTATGAGTAATGGGGGATTTGGCGGAGTGCATCAGAAGTTGGTGGAGCAATTGAAAAAACATGCTCTGTAGCGCTATAGAGCCAAGCCACTAACTACAAGGTAGCTTGGCATTTTTCCGGGAAAAAACACACTTTCCTTCAATTCGCTCAACTAGCCCTATATCATTCCCACTTCTGCAAAACTCGGTCATTACCTGCAAACAGCGCCATAGAGCCTGTCACTACAAGAATCACTGTTTTTCAATCTTGTCGAAAAGAGAGCTTTATCATGAAAATTGCATTAATGAACGAATTCAGTCAGGCCGCTAAAAATGCGATCGTATTGAAACAACTGCAAGACGTAGCTGCCGAACAAGGCCATAGTATTTACAACGTAGGAATGAGTGATGATAACGATCATTACCTGACCTACATTCACCTGGGTGTTATAGCCAGCCTGCTGCTGAACTCCAAAGCCGTGGATTTTGTGGTGAGCGGTTGTGGCACTGGCCAGGGCGCCATGATGTCCCTGAATGCCCACCCAGGTGTATTTTGCGGTTATTGCATAGAACCCACCGATGCCTACCTGTTTGCCCAGGTGAATAACGGCAATGCCCTGGCACTGCCTTTTGCCAAAGGCTTTGGCTGGGGTGCGGAATTAAACATTCGTACCATTTTCGAAAAAGCCTTTACCGGTGTGCGCGGCCAGGGCTATCCCGCCGAGCGTCGCGAATCACAGGTGCGCAACGCTGGCATACTGACCCAGGTAAAACTCGCCACCGCCAAGCCTTACCTGGATGGCCTGCGTGCGATTGATCCGGAGATTGTTAAAACAGCAGTTACCGGTGAGCGTTTCCAATCCTGCTTCTTTGAAAACAGCCAGAATGATGCGATTACTGCATTTGTTAAAGATATTTTGGGCAAGTGATCTGCCAGGCTGCCGCTCGAAACGGCAGCCTTCCCTTTCCGGGGCATCCTGGGACAGCACATTCACACATCACCTGCCAAAGCATAAAAATATCGCCAACACGCCTATCTGCAGATCACCAATCCCCCCGGCAAGGCACGCTGTAGCCCAAACCATGACATCCACGCTATGATTTATCCCCCCGAATGCATTGAGTGTCCCGGAGTAATCCCTATGTCCCAACGCACTATTACCCTTGCCATTACAGGGGCTTCCGGCGCCCAATACGGCCTGCGGTTACTGCAACGCCTGTTGGCTGCTGATTGCAAAGTCTATTTACTGCTTTCCAGTGCGGCAGAAGTCGTGATTCGCACCGAGACAGACCTGGAGTTACCGGAAGATATTGCCGAGCAACAGGTGTTCCTTGAGCAGTTATACGCCGCCGATGAAGACCAACTGCAATTACTGGCCAAAGATGACTGGTTTGCACCCGTAGCATCCGGTTCCAGTTCTCCGTCATCGATGGTGATCTGTCCCGCGAGTGGCGGCACGCTTTCCGCCATTGCCCATGGTGCCAGCAACAACCTGATCGAGCGCGCGGCGGATGTCGCCCTGAAAGAGCGACGCCAACTGATTCTGGTACCCCGGGAAACCCCTTACTCACAAATCCACCTGGAAAATATGCTCAAGCTGACCCAATTGGGAGCCATTGTGCTCCCGGCCAGTCCCGGCTTTTACATGCAGCCACAAACTATTGACGAGCTGGTGGATTTTATTGTGGCGCGCATCCTTGACCAATTGGGTATTGAACAAAGCCTGATGCCGCGTTGGGGCGAAGAATAAATTACACGAGAGCGCACAATGACCTTACCAACACATGTTCGTATCATTGAGGTCGGACCACGCGATGGTTTACAAAATGAAAAACAGGCAATACCAACACAAGCCAAAATCCAACTGATTGAACAATTGGTTGACGCAGGACTGACCTACATTGAAGCCGGCAGTTTTGTGAATCCCAAATGGGTTCCGCAAATGGCAGACAGTGGCGACGTCTTTTCAGGCATTGCCCGTAAACCGGGAATCACCTATGCGGCATTAACCCCCAACCTGCAAGGTTTTGAACGGGCAATAGCAGCTGGTGCCACTGAAGTTGCCATCTTTGCCGCCGCCTCGGAAGCCTTTAGCCAGAAAAATATTAATTGCTCTATTGCCGAAAGCCTGCAACGTTTTACCGCACTTCTGGATTCCGCCCAGGCACAACAAATTCCAGTGCGCGGTTACATTTCCTGTGTAGCGGGCTGCCCCTATTCCGGTTCCGTTGATCCACAGCTGGTAAGCCATTTGGCACAGGAGTTATTTACCATGGGCTGCTACGAAATATCACTCGGCGACACCATAGGGGTAGGCACTGCCGGACAAACCAAACATGTCATTGAAGCCGTTGCCCATCATATCCCGCTGGAAAATATTGCGGTGCATATGCACGATACCTATGGCCAGGCGCTTGCCAATATTTATGCGGCGCTGGAAATGGGCATCGGTGTTGTAGACAGTTCAGTCGCGGGTCTGGGCGGCTGCCCCTACGCCGTGGGTGCAACAGGTAATGTGGCCACTGAAGACCTGGTGTATTTATTAAATGGCCTGGGTATTGAGCACGGTGTGGATCTGGAAAAGTTAATCCAGGCAGGAAACACCATCAGCGCCGTACTGAACAAGCCAACCAACTCCAGGGTTGCCAGGGCACTCAGCAGCCAGCGTGTCGCCTGATGGCGTTGTAACAAACCGTTTATTTAAAAAGGTATATCGCCATTGAGTACTCCACTCGAACAGCAAATTAATCTCGAAACGGCACAAATACGCTGGCAAGAACTACAGCGTTTTTTCGCCAGTGGCAATGCCATCGCCGTTGCCCCAGGCTTGGACCTGCCCCATGTGGCGGCACAAATAGCCTCGGATAATGCCGCACAATTAAAAACCTGGATGGATGCCGGCTTGGTCGATGTCGTCACCGATGCACAAGCCTTGCAATGGTACGAAGCAGATGCATTGGTATGGGCCGTGGTGATTAAGCCCTGGGTGTTAGTGCAGCCGATTGAGTTGGAGGTGGACTGAGTATGCGTACCATCCGCCGCGCAACTAAAGACGATAGCGAGGCAATCGCAGAACTTTACCGCGAACTCGCACCCGAGGTATCAACCACTGTCCTGCCAGAACGTGTAGCAGTAGCAGCCAACAGCGCGCACACCCATTTATTGGTTTGCGACGAAGGCGGCGAAATTATTGCCACAGCCCTCGTTTGCCTATGCCAGGATGTGATGTACGGCAATCAACCCTTTGCGATTGTGGATAATATGGTTGTCAGTGAACACTACCTGCGCGAAGGCATAGGCAAAAGCTTGGTGGACTATATTGAAGACTTTTGTGCACAGCAGGACTGCTCCAAAATCATGTTGTTAGCCAGCAGTGAAAACCGGAGCGCCCGTGATTTTTACACAGCGATGGGGTACGACCCGGACGCTAAAATCGGTTTTGTGAAATACCGTAAATACTTCGGCATTTAATTATTCAAGGAACCCTACATATGAACCTTACCGGTACCGGCATTGTCCTGCGCTTCTTATTTGCCTTGTTATTGGTACTTCTCACCTATAATCCCAGTGGTTATTCCTATGTGCACTGGCTGCTTACCCAAAGCCACATCACGCCCTATATTGTAATAGCCGGACTTCTCCTACTGATTGGCTGGGGTGTATATATCAAAGCCACACTCAACTCACTTGGGTTGGTCGGGATTATTGTTCTCGCCGCGTTGTTTGGCAGTTTGATCTGGTTATTTATCTACTGGGGCTGGCTCAGCCTGACCGATATTTCAGCCATGGCCTGGGCTGTTGAAGTCTTGCTGGCCGCCTTACTGGCCGTCGGCATGTGCTGGTCACACTTTACCCGCCGTATGAGCGGGCAAGTGGATGTGGATGAGATCGAAGAAAAATAGTGGTCCGCTCCACCCACTGACAAAAAGGCCGACAACTGCAACAGTGTCGGCCTTTTTATTTGCTGCTCTCAGCTTTTTTGCCTTTGGCAGGCAGGGGCTATCGCTTGTTATGCATTTCCCAATTTTCCAGCTTTTTCTTCTCACTCTTGCGCAGCAACACGTAGGTTGCCCCTACCCAACCATGGGGCTTTTGGGCGGAGTGAAAGGCCAGTACTTCAGGGAATTGCGGCAGCCAATGAGCTACGCAGCTTTTTAGCTGGGCAGTTTGCCCGCGCCCCTCACCCTTGCCATGGGTAATAAGCGCGCAGCGAATGTCGTGCCCCATACAGTCCCTAATAAACTGGAACACCGCATTGCGCGCCTGGTCGACCGTCATATGGTGCAAGTCCAGGCGTGCGTCAATCTGGTATTTGCCCAGGCGCAGGTTGCGATACACCCCGGTCTGTACACCGTCGCGTTTGAACTCGATCACCGCTAATGGCTCTACGGGTTCTACATATTCGCCCGAGAGAAAGTTTTTGTCTTTGGCCAGCTCTGCCGTAGCCGCCTTGCGACGGGTTTCGGCGTTGATTTTGTCCAATTGCGGTGAGGCCAGGGTGACCTTCTCTTCAACCTTGATGGGTTTGACATCCTGCATTTGCTGGAGAAAGAAATCGGAATCCGGGGTCTTGGACATGGGAAAGCGCCTTACCAAAATAAAACCAACCGCCATTTTCAGGCATAGCCGGAATTGTAAATGAAAAGGCCGCCTATGTAAGGCGGCCTTTTCACAATAGCAGGGGCAAGACCTGCTACTGGTTAGCGCGATTATCAATTAACTCATTCACCACCGCCGGGTCAGCCAGGGTGGAGGTGTCGCCCAGGCTATCCAACTCATTGGCAGCGATTTTGCGCAGTATGCGGCGCATGATCTTGCCCGAACGGGTTTTCGGCAAGCCCGGCGCCCACTGGATAATATCCGGGCGCGCAATGGCACCAATCTCTTTCACCACCAGCGCCAGCAATTCTTTTTTCAATTCATCACTGGGTTGCTCGCCGGCCATCAAGGTGACGTAAGCGTAGATGCCCTGCCCCTTGATGTCATGCGGATACCCCACTACCGCCGCTTCAGCGACCTTGTCGTGGAGCACCAGTGCGCTCTCCACTTCGGCAGTCCCCATACGGTGACCGGATACATTAAGCACATCGTCCACACGGCCGGTGATCCAGTAGTAACCATCAGCATCGCGGCGGGCGCCATCGCCGGTAAAGTAGTAGCCGGGATAGGTGCTGTAATAGGTGTCGACACAGCGTTGGTGATCGCCGAATACGGTGCGAATCTGGCCCGGCCATGCTGCCTTAATGCACAGGTTACCCTCACCGGCGCCGACAACTTCCTTACCGTCTGCATCGAGCAATACGGGTTGGACACCGAAGAAAGGCACAGTCGCCGAGCCCGGCTTGAGATCAATGGCCCCGGGCAAGGGCGTCAGCATATGGGCACCGGTTTCCGTCTGCCACCAGGTATCCATGATCGGACAGCGGCTGTCGCCAACCACGCGGTAATACCATTCCCAGGCTTCCGGGTTAATGGGTTCACCGACGCTACCCAATACCTTCAGGCTAGCGCGCGAGGTTTTGGTGACATAGTCATTGCCAGCCCCCATAAGTGCGCGGATCGCGGTAGGCGCGGTGTAGAAAATATTCACGCCATGCTTATCGATGACTTGCCAGCAGCGGGAAGCATCGGGATAGGTGGGCACACCTTCAAACATCAGTGTGGTTGCACCATTAGCCAACGGCCCATAGACGATATAGCTATGGCCGGTCACCCAGCCCACATCGGCAGTGCACCAGTAGATGTCGCCTTCCTGATAATCAAACACATACTTGTGAGTCATAGCGGCTTGCAACAAGTAACCGCCCGTTGTGTGCAATACCCCTTTGGGTTTTCCGGTAGAGCCAGAGGTATAAAGGATAAACAGCGGATCTTCGGAATCGACGATGGCGGACTCTGCCTCACTGGGCTGGTGAGCAACCAAATCCTCGTACCAGAAATCGCGCCCTTCACGCCACTGGACATCGCCGCCAGTACGCTTTACCACGATACAGGTATGTACCTTCGGGCAGTGGTTAAGTGCGATATCAGTATTCTTTTTGAGGGGAACCCGCTTGCCGCCCCGGAGGCCTTCATCAGCGGTAATGACCACCTGGCAATCGGCATCCTGGATACGATCCTTCAGCGCCTCTGGTGAAAAACCGCCAAATACGACTGAATGGATGGCACCGATCCGGGCACAGGCCAGCATTGCATAGCTGGCTTCGGGAATCATGGGCATGTAGATACAAACGCGATCGCCCTTCTTGACACCGCGTTCGCGCAGGGCATTGGTCAAGCGGCACACCTGGTCGTGCAATTCCTGATAGGTAATGAATTGATCTTCCGCCGGATCATCGCCTTCCCAAATAATAGCGGTTTGATTGGCTCGGGCTGGCAGGTGGCGATCGATACAATTAACACTGACATTCAATTTGCCGTTAATAAACCAGGCCACTTCGCCTTTACGCAGGTTGCTGTTGGTGACCTGGGTCCAAGGCTGCTGCCACGTCAGGAAGGACGTGGCTTGTTCCGCCCAAAAGGTGTCGGGTGAGTTGACCGACTGCTCATACATAGCCTTGTAACGAGCCAGATCAATAGCGGCGTTTTTCTTGAAATGTTCGGGGACCGGATACAGGTTTGCTTCTGACATGTTTATCTCTCTTTTTCCATTACCTTGTATATCGTTATGTTTTATCGCGCCTGTAATGATTGCAGACACCCAGCATGGCACATCTGTCTATACATCGAGCTGCCGCTTAGCTTAGCAGTATTCAGGTAAACGGCTCAATGACAACGTTGTCCATAGGCTTAAAAAATGTAAACCCAGGCAAAAGTCGGTTATTCCTGCGTGTTTTTTCCTTTATCGGATAAGCCAGGACCTTCCCGGTCAAGGCGTTCAAGCTCCTGTGCCCACAGGTCCATGTCCTCCCAATCGAATGCCGTGCCCGCTTGTAGGTGCAGGGGGTTTTGTGCACGATTCAGTGCATTTTCCCGAAGGCTGTGCTCCTTTTCTTGTTCGTGACTTTCCTGGGATTCATTTAATTGTTCAAAGTGCTTCAGTACGTCTTCAGGTTTGGTGGCCATTGGAATTACCTCTCAGCTACAGGTTCATACCGGGTATCACCAGCGATAAAAAAGGGCCGCTACGCGACCCTTTTTTATCGTTTACCGGCATCAGGCGACTTGCATGGGGATCGCATTAGAGGTGCGCTCTACCCCATTATTTTCATTTAAGTAAACCAGCTTCGGTTTGTGATTGAGCAACTCCGCCTCGGTGAAATGGCCATAGGTCGCAATGATCACACGGTCACCCACCGCCACTTTGCGCGCGGCGGCCCCATTCATGGAAATGGTGCCTGAACCGGGTTCAGCCAGGATGATATAAGTATGAAAGCGCTCACCGTTACTGACGTTGTAAATATCGATCTGCTCGAACTCGCGCATACCGGCCAGGGCCACCAGGTCTGCATCAATCGCACAGGAGCCGTCATACCACAGCTCCGCCTGGGTCACCTTAGCCATGTGCAGCTTGGCTTTAAGCATATGTGAAAGCATGAAATCCTCCGGGGAATCACTGATGCCGGGTGCTAGGCAAGCACCACGGACACATTGTCAATCAAACGCGCGCCGCTGGTGTACATGGCGCCAAGAATAGTGATCTCCCGATCATCGTGTGCCGCCATTTCCAGGGTGCGGCTGTTGCAAATACTGACGTAATCCACGCGAAAACCCGCTGCATCAATATGCGCACGAGCCTCCGCCGCCAGCGTGCCGAAATCGCGGCTGCCCTGCTCTATCTGCTGCTTGATTCCATTCAGGACACGGTTGAGCACCGCAACATGGGGGCGCTCGTCAGCCGTAATAAAACCATTGCGCGAACTCATCGCCAAGCCATCTGGTTCGCGCACAATATCACCGGCGACAATCTTCACCGGAATACATAAATCCTGCACCATGCGGCGGATAACAGCCAATTGCTGGAAATCTTTAACCCCAAACACCGCTTCATCCGGCTGCACAATATTAAACAGCTTGGTGACAACGGTTGTCACGCCCTCGAAATGACCGGGGCGGCTGGCGCCGCAGAGTACATCAATCATGGTGGGCACAATGACCCGGGTCTGCTCGGCCATCCCATTGGGATAGATTTCTGTCTCATCGGGGCAAAACAGATAATCGCAATGGACAGCTTCCAACTTGGCGCTATCTGCCGCCAGGGTGCGCGGGTACTTATCCCAATCTTCATTCAAGCCAAACTGCAGGGGGTTTACGAAGATACTGGTTACCACCACATCGCAATTGCGCTGGGCAATCCTGACCAACTCGATATGCGCATCATGGAGATTGCCCATAGTGGGAACAAACCCGATACGCTTGCCAGCGCGACGCTCTGCCGCCAGGGCTTCGCGCAAAGAGCGAATGTGATGGAAAACCTGCATAACTCAACCTCTGCCAAGCTCGCCGCCCGGGCAAAAACACCGTCCCGGGCTCGGGCGCGCGATAATACACGCTCAGGCGCTATAAGTACATTTTATGAACAATAAATAACCAGCACAGCCGCAGGTTTAACGATCCAACGCAGGCAGGCGCAATACTGCATTGCCAACCTGAATGATGCCGCCCTGAACCACCTTGGCACAAAGCCCGCCATACCCAAACATAGCCGCAGCACCACCGGCGCCCAAGGCCTCATCCATACGCGAGCAGGGATGGCAAAGTGCAGAGGTCTCAAGGATGGCATTGCCTATCTGCAAACGCTGGTAGCGCAACACATTCAGGTTCATACCCGATATAACGAGATTGCGACGCAATAATGCAGGATCAATCGCATTGTGACCGGTATGGCGGCAAATAGCCTCAATATATTCACGACTGATCAGGGTTACCTGGCGCGCTGACCCCGGTGTTTTCTTCATCCGGTGATCCCCCTCCAGGCCAAGGCCTTCAACAGCTTGCGTCGATGCCACCGACATCACCTCCCCGCGCCGCTCAGTGCGCACACCAATCCATTCCAGGCGACCTGGTGCAATGGCTTCACAGAGTTTGTCGAGGAGGCGGGCCTGGGAATTCATAACTTACCTTGAAAAAGCGACTGCCGACGCTATCCATCATAGCGCTTTGACTCACATTGGGCAGAAGGCAATGAGAAGCGCAATCGATAAGTACAATTTATTGTACAAGTTATCCATAAGTGAACTAACGTGTGCGAGAAACAAGACAATAGGTATTTACCATGAACGTCACCACATTCAGCGATGCGCGCAACAACTTGAAAAGCTTGCTCGATAGGGTTACCCAAGACGCCGATTGCACCATCATCACCCGCCGCGATGCCGGTGATGCTGTCGTCATGTCGCTGGACTACTACAACAGCCTGATGGAAACCGTACACCTGCTCAAATCCCCCGCCAATGCCGCCCACCTGGCAGAATCCATTGCGCAATACCGCGCCGGTAAAACCCGGGAGCAGGCATTAACGGATGACTAGGTCACTGGCATGGACTGATGCCGCCTGGAGCGACTATCTCTACTGGCAGGGGCAGGATCGAAAAACCCTCAAGCGGATCAACCAACTTATCCGCGAAACCTTGCGTGAACCCTTTCAGGGAATCGGCAAGCCGGAACCACTCAAGGAAAGCCTCGCCGGTTTCTGGTCGCGCCGGATTGATGATACCCATCGCTTGGTTTATGCCGTAGACGACAACCATTTAACTATCATCGCCTGTCGTTACCACTACGAACGCTAATACTGATCCTGCTGGAAATACTCGGGCGCAAGATTATCAAAGCGGGTGTATTTGCCGACGAAGGCGGCGCGGCAGGTGCCGATTTCGCCGTTGCGCTGTTTGCCGATAATGAGTTCGGCTATGCCCTTGTCGGGACTGTCTTCGTTGTAGTATTCGTCGCGGTAGATAAACAGGATAACGTCGGCGTCCTGTTCGATAGCGCCGGATTCGCGCAGGTCCGAGTTCATGGGGCGTTTGTTGGGACGGGATTCCACACCGCGGTTGAGCTGCGAGAGTGCAATCATCGGGCAATCAAACTCTTTGGCCATGCCTTTGAGTGAACGGGAAATTTCAGAGATTTCCTGGGTGCGGCCTTCACCGCTGCCAACTACGGTCATCAATTGCAAGTAGTCGACCATGATCATGCCAGGGTTGCCGTGCTCACGCGCGATACGGCGGACGCGGGCGCGCATCTCCTGGGGGTTCAAGCCACCGGTATCGTCGATAAACAGCAGCTTGTCTTTAAGTTTGGCTACCGCTGACGAGAGTTTGGGCCAATCTTCTTCCGTCAGCTTGCCGTTGCGCATCTTGCCCTGGTCGATACGGCCAATGGAGGAGAGCATACGCATAATCAGTGCGGAGGATGGCATTTCCATACTGAAGACAACCACCGGGCGCGACTGGTTGAACAAGGCACCTTCCACAAAGTTCAGCGCCAACGCGGTTTTACCCATGGAGGGACGTGCGGCGAGGATGACCAACTCCCCCGCCTGCCAGCCCGAGGTGCGCTGATCCAGGTCGGCAATGCCGGTGGGCACACCGGTAATATCGCTACCCGAGCGGAATAATTCATCGATCTTCTGGACGGTGACCTTGAGGAGTTCGTTGACCCCCACCAGACCGCCCTCTTTGGGGCGATCCTCGGCAATTTCGGCAACCCGCTTTTCCGCCAGCTGCAACAGGTCATCAGAATCCAGACCCGCCGGATTCATGCTCGATTTGCTGATTTCCTGGGCCGCATCGATCAACTGGCGCAGGGTGGAGCGCTCACGCACAATTTTGGCGTAGGCCACAATGTTGGCAGCGCTGGGCGTATTGTTGGCCATTTCCACCAGATACGCCAAACCGCCGACCCGCTCCAACTGGTCATGCTTGTGCAGTTCCTCGGAGAGGGTAATCACATCCAGAGGCTGCGCCGCCTCCTGAAGGCTAATCATCATACGAAAGATGATACGGTGATCCTGGCGATAGAAATCGCCCTCGGAAACCACCTCCAGCACCGCATCCAGGCGGTTATTTTCGAGCATCAACCCGCCCAGGACCGATTGTTCCGCTTCAATTGAATGGGGCAGGTGATCGTTGGCGAGCGTCTGCGCCAGGTGCTGTTCAAAGGTGGTTTCGGACATCATGCGTTATGTTCTTGGCAAACAACGAAAATGTTTTGTCTGGAAAAGAAAACGGGCACTATCGCTACCCAAGGGGTGTCGATAGTGCCCGATTTCGCACAGCTTGTCAGCCGGGGCTGGGGCCGCACTGGTACAGCCAATTACTCGGCAACAACGACCAGCTTAACCACTTGAACAACTTCAGCATGCAGTTGGATGTCGATTTCAAACTGACCGACTTCACGCAGAACGCCTTGTGGCAGGCGCACTTCGGATTTGGCAACAGCAACGCCGGCAGCTGTAATCGCTTCGGCGATATCGCGAGTACCAATAGAACCGAACAGGCGACCTTCGGTACCGGCATTGGCAGCGATAGTCACTTCCAGGGAAGCCAGCTTTTCAGCGCGGGCGGTTGCTTCGCTGATCTTGGCAGCGGCAGTCGCTTCCAGCTCAGCGCGACGCGCTTCGAAGTCAGCGATATTTTTCTCAGTCGCAGCTACCGCTTTGCCCTGTGGCAGCAGGTAGTTGCGGCCGTAGCCGGATTTAACGGTAACTTTGTCGCCGATAGCGCCCAACTTACCTACTTTATCGAGCAGAATAACTTCCATCTCGTTTCCCCTTATTACTCGTGGCTATCGGTGTACGGAATCAGAGCCAGGTAACGAGCGCGCTTGATGGCAGTAGCCAGCTGGCGTTGGTATTTGGCTTTGGTACCGGTGATGCGGCTTGGAACGATCTTGCCGGTTTCGGTGATGTAGGCTTTCAGGGTTTCGATATCTTTGTAATCGATACGCTTGGTGCCTTCAGCGGTAAAACGGCAGAATTTACGACGACGGAAAAAACGTGCCATGACTTATACCCCCTGCTCTTCTTCGAAATCTTCCGCTTCTACACCTTCTTCATCAGACAGGTCTTCAGCTTCAGTATCATCACGACGCTCAGCGCGGGCTGGACGAGCCTTGCGCTCACGGCCTTCTTTCTCGGCCTTGAGGATGAAAGATTCTTCAGTGATGGCGGCATCTTCACGGATCACGAGGCTGCGCAGAACAGCGTCGTTGTAACGGAAGTTGGTGGTCAGCTCTTCCAAAGCAGCGTCAGAGCACTCTACGTTCAGCAGAACATAGTGAGCCTTGTGTACTTTGTTGATGCTGTAGGCCAGTTGACGACGGCCCCAGTCTTCGAAACGGTGAACCTGGCCACCGTCAGCTTTCACGGTAGAGGTATAACGCTCCACCATGGCAGGTACTTGTTCGCTTTGATCGGGGTGGATCAAAACTACGACTTCGTAATGACGCATATTAGCTCCTTACGGGTTGAAGTCTCCCGCGCAGTGGCGGTGAGACAAGGAGAGACCGGTTTTCATGCCGGCGCGCAAGGCACTTGCAATACCCCCGGTCAGTTTGGGGTGCGCAATTCTACGGATTTGCCCGGTAAGACGCAAGAAAAGGTCTGCCAAGGGGCGCCTACTCCCCTTCCGAAGAGTAATCCTGGCTTATAGGGCTCAAAATGACAGCGCTGTCTTTTTGTTTTTCATTAGCAAAATATGATTTTTGCACATAATCCCGAACAGCTAATTTCGCTCTATTTCGCTTAATTTCTGTGAACTTGGAGGTGTCCAAGGAGCGGGATAGGGGGATTTTGGCATTTATCGCTTTTTATACTGACCCGGCCCTGATTTCCGGGCGATACCCGAATTGCTGAAGGATCGCAGGGCTTCGATAAACAATCCTCAAAAATTCCCTAGATGAAGAGAACAGATAATGAATAAGAGAATCTCGACACTTGTCCACCAAACCATCGGCAAAGCCATCCGCAATCGCGCTGCGATACTGCTGCTGGGCAGCTTCGGACTCCTCGGCGGTGTCAGCGCACAAGCTGATGTCGCGCCGCTGTCCGTACAAGGCAACAAAATCCTGGCCAACGGCCAGCCGGCCAGCTTCTCGGGCATGAGCCTGTTCTGGAGCAATACCGAGTGGGGCGGCGAAAAGTATTACAACGCCCAGGTGGTCAGCTGGCTTAAATCCGACTGGAACGCCAAGCTGGTGCGCGCCGCCATGGGCGTGGAAGATGAAGGCGGCTACCTGACTGATCCGGCGAATAAAGACAGGGTCACCCAGGTGGTGGATGCCGCTATCGCCAATGATATGTACGTGATTATCGACTGGCACTCGCACAACGCCCACCAATACCAGAGCCAGGCCATTGCCTTTTTCCAGGAAATGGCACGCAAGTACGGCGCCAACAACCATGTGATCTACGAGATTTACAACGAACCGCTGCAGGTTAGCTGGAGCAACACCATCAAGCCCTATGCCCAGGCGGTGATCGCGGCTATTCGCGCCATAGACCCGGACAACCTGATTATTGTCGGCACCCCCACCTGGTCGCAGGATGTGGATGTCGCCGCCAATGACCCTATCACCGGCTACCAGAATATTGCCTATACCCTGCACTTTTATGCCGGCACCCACGGCCAATACCTGCGCGACAAGGCCCAGACAGCCCTTAACCGCGGTATAGCCCTGTTTGTCACCGAGTGGGGTTCAGTCAATGCCAATGGCGATGGTGCTGTGGCTAACAGCGAGACCAACGCCTGGGTCAGCTTTATGAAAACCAACCATATCAGCAACGCCAACTGGGCGCTCAATGATAAGGTCGAGGGCGCTTCGGCGCTGGTTCCCGGCGCCAGTGCCAACGGCGGTTGGGTCAACTCACAACTCACCGCCTCCGGCGCCCTGGCCAAGAGCATTATCAGCGGCTGGCCCAGCTACAACACGAGCAGCAGCAGCTCGGCCGTGTCGAGCCAAACCCAGGTGTCCAGCTCCAGCCAGGCCCCGGTAGTCAGCTCCAGTTCCTCCACGGCCAGCTCGGTAGTGTCCTCCGCGGTATCCGGCCAGCAGTGCAACTGGTACGGCACCCTCTACCCGCTGTGCAGTACCACCACCAATGGCTGGGGCTGGGAGAACAATGCCAGTTGTATTGCCCGCGCCACCTGCAGCGGTCAGCCAGCCCCCTGGGGGATTGTCGGTGGCAGTACCAGCAGCCAGGCCAGTTCCAGCGTCCGCTCCAGCTCCTCCAGCCTGGTTTCCAGCTCGCGCTCCAGCAGCTCTTCCAGCGTTCAAAGCTCAAGTGCGCCCAGCTCCGTCGCCAGCAGCAGTGGCAGTAGTAGCGGTCAATGCAGCTATACCGTGACCAACCAGTGGAGTAACGGCTTTACCGCCAGCATCCGCATTGCCAATAACGGCACCAGTCCAATCAATGGCTGGAACCTCAGCTGGAGTTACAGCGATGGCTCCCGCGTGACCAATAGCTGGAATGCCAATGTCTCCGGCAACAATCCCTACACGGCATCCAACCTGGGCTGGAACGGCAGTATCCAGCCCGGCCAGGCGGTGGAGTTTGGCTTCCAAGGCACTAAAAACAATAGCGCCGCCGCTATCCCGACGCTAAGCGGTAATGTTTGTAACAATTAACTGATCAATCCAGAGCCGGCAGCTATAACTGCCGGCTCTGTTCCATCACACAGTATTTTCCCCGCGCCTCCCTCCTCCCGTTGCCGGCCTGCGCCGAGCACGCCTCTGTTTGTCACCCAGTCCCACTTTGCTGTCCCACTTTTTCGCCCTTCTCAGTTTTGTGGATTGGGTACAACAAGGAGGACGCCTGCATCAATACCGCAGGATAGTTGCTCCAGCGCCACTGCCAGGCGTATCCACCTAACAATAATCACCCTAACAATAATCAAGAGGCATCACACTATGAAGAAGCTGGCCACCCTCGGCCTGCTGCTTATCGGAGGAGCAGCCCACGCCCAAACCTGTAACTGGAATCCCGTCTGGAGAGATGACTTTGACGGCACTGCACTCGATCGCAGCAATTGGTCCCTGGAGGTCAATGGCGATGGCGGCGGCAACGGAGAACTCCAGTATTACGTCGATCGCCCTGAAAATATGTGGGTGAGTGGCGGGATACTCAATATCAAAGCCATTCGCGAAGCCTATAACGGCAAAACCTGGACCTCAGCCCGCCTGCGCACCAAGAACGCCCAGGACTGGACCTACGGCAAGATCGAAGCGCGCATGCGATTGCCCAAGGCATCGGGTACCTGGCCGGCGTTCTGGATGATGGCAACCGAGTCCCAGCGCGACAACCACGGCTGGCCCAATAACGGCGAGATCGACATTATGGAAGCCGCCGGCACCCACGAGGACATCAGCGGCACCCTGCACTACGGCGCTTACTGGCCCTACAACGGCAACACCGGCTGGCCCAACCCGGACAACCTGATCGCGCCCGAACCCGGTCGCACCAAGACCGACTGGCATACCTATGCGGTGGAGTGGTACGAAGACCATATGGTGTGGTCGATTGACGGGGTGCCCAAGATCACCAGCTCACGCAGCGTCCTCGATGGCCCTAATCCATTGCGCTCCAATTGGGACTCCTTCCATAACCGCCCCTTCCACATCATCCTCAACCTGGCCATCGGCGGCTGGTTCCCCGGCTTTCCCGATGGTAGCGAAGGCCCCGAGCAGTTGATGCAGGTGGACTATGTCGCTGTGTATAAAAATGACGACACCTGGTCGATCGAGGGCGATACCTATGTGTATCGCGGTGAAACCTACAAGAAATACCGTGTCGATGGCCCGGCCTCGGCCTCCTACAACTGGACATTACCCGCCGGAGTCACCCTGGTGTCCGGCCAGGGCACACGCGAAATCGTCGCCGCCATCGGCAATACCGCCCGCTCCGGCAACTTCAGTGTCAGCTTCAATAGCGGATGCAGCCTGAAAACCGTCAGCAAGCCTGTCACCATCGAGCAGGGGCATACCCAGGTACTCGCTAACTATGAGAGTGGGTTAGGGCTTACTCACCTGCAAAACGGTGTAGCCATGGGCTCAAGTGCGGTGGTAAACAACCCATTGCCACAAGGGGCAAATACGTCGGCGCGCGTGCTGCGCTATATCCGCGACGCCAGCCAACCTTGGGATAACCTGAAAATCACCGGTTTTGGCCATGTGAATGCCGGCGAGCTGCGCTCGGGTCGCGCCAAGATTTTTGTGGATGTGTTCTACCCCGCCGGCACCCCTGATCTGCTCGGCAAAGAACTGGGCGGTGGCCTGGAAAATGAAGCGGTGGTGAGTGTCACCCCCAACTGGGATGGCAATACCGGTCGCCTGGCACGCTTTTCCGGCACCCTGGGCCGCGCGGGCGAATGGCGCACCCAGGAGTTGCACTACACAGGTACCCCCGACTCCAACATTGCCGCCAGCCAGGCGGATAACCTGGTATTGATGATTGATGCCGGCCACACCAACGCCGCCGAAGTCTATCTGGATAATGTGCGTATTGTTTGGCCCGACAACGGCTATAGCCTCAAGCAGACCATCGCCGATTTTGATGGCACCAGCAATGGCGCTATCAAGCCGGCGCCCTATACCAGTGGTGCCCTGGCCGTTGTCGCCAACCCGGCGCCCGGTGCCGCTAATGCATCGCCCAACGTCCTGCGCTATGTGCGCGATACCGGCGCGACCTATGACACCCTGGCATTCAATGGCATCAGCGGTATTCCCGATGCCATGGATGCCAAGCACGGGATGGTGCGCGTTGCCGTGGATGTGTATACCACCGCGCCGGCGGGTACCATTATTTCCCTGAACCTGGAAAACGAACTGCTGGCCGCCTCTGTTCCCGCTTCGGATTGGCAAGTAGGTCGCTACAGTTTCCACCAGGCCGAAACCACCAAAACCGGCCAATGGGAAACCCTGGAGTTCAACTACAACTTTGCGGCTGCGCTGGGTGATTGGGCCAATAACCGCCGCTCCGCCAACTTTAACGAAGTAGACCAGTTGATCTTCCTGATTACCCCCGGTGTCGCCAGCAGCGGTATTTTCTATTTCGATAATTTCCGCGTTATGGAATACAACAAGGACGCCCCGGCAAGTGGCGCCAGCTCCTCATCAAGCAGTTCATCTTCCAGCAGCTCAACGTCGAGCCAGCCGGTGAGCAGTTCGTCGAGCAGTATTCCGTCGAGCAGCTCAAGCAGCTCCAGTACACCGGTCAGCAGCACCAGCAGTTCCCTCTCCAGCTCCAGCGTTTCCAGCAGCCTGCTCCTGGTATCCGGCGGCAAACCGGTAACGGCATCGACCAGTTTGCAAGCTGCCAGCGCGGCAGTTGATGGCAATGAAGGCACCCGCTGGGAGTCAGCCCACGGCATCGACCCCAGCTGGCTGATACTGGATTTGGGCAGCACCCAGAATCTCAGCCAGGTTTCCATTCACTGGGAAGCGGCCAACGCGGCCAGTTACCAAATCCAGGGCTCCAATAACGGCACCAGTTGGACCACGCTGAAAACCGTGACCGGCGGAACCTTTGGCGACCGCACCGATATCCATGCCGTCAGTGGCAGCTACCGCTTTATCCGCATCTACTGCACCGAGCGCAGCGCTGGCAACCTCTGGGGTTATTCCATCTGGGAACTCAAGGTCTATGCCCAGGCCCAGGCGCCCGCTGCACTGGCAATCGCTTCGGCCAGCGCCAGTACCTCGCTGTTACCCGCCAGCATGGCCGTGGACAACAACCCCGGTACCCGCTGGGAGTCCTACCACGCACTCGACCCCAGCTGGCTGCAACTCGACCTGGGCAGCAGCCGCAGCCTGAGCAGTATCGCCATCGATTGGGAGGCGGCGAATGCGGCCGACTACCAGGTACTGGGCTCCAACGACGGCAGCAACTGGACCTCACTGGCCAGTTACAGCGGCGGCGCCTTTGGCAATCGCACCGACACCCTGAACCTCAGCGGCAACTACCGCTACTTGCGTATCAACGGCACCAGCCGCAGCACCGGCAACCAGTGGGGGTACTCCATCTGGGAAGTGCGCGTACTCGGTTGGTAACACTCCCTCAACCGGTGTGAACTCTCCCGGCGCCCCCGCCGCCGGAGCATATCGGTCGATACCTTCACCCGGCTCCTGCCTCCCTCGGCAGGGGTACCGGGTGCTTTTTACACCCACAGCGTCACTCAATAACAGCCAATAACATGACTCCGGAGGCACTATGAGAACCCCGCGTTTACCCCGGTCCCTGACCCTGCTCGCACTAGGCCTGGCGGCCGTGAATGCAGCGGCACAAACCGCCTATAACGATCCCTGGTGGGCCAGCCCCAACGCCAATACCAGCTTTGTGGATCACTTCAACAGCCCCAGCATCGACCGCAGCAAATGGCTGGTCGAGAAAGATATTTTTGTGAACGGTGAAGACATCGATTACCAGGATGTGGAATACCCGGCGGCCGACTGGACCATCCGCACCGGCCAGGATGATGCCGGCGCCCTCGACGGCAAGGTGCTTAACCTGAAAGCCCGCTATATGGATGGCCAGATACAGGATTACTACGGCGGCGTTGCCGGCCAGGGCAAGCCCTTGTTTATCCGCTCGGGCCGCATCGAATCGCAAATCGCCGATGACAGCACCTTCGTATACGGCAAGTTTGAAGCGCGCATCAAAATGCCGCCGGCACGCAACGGCGAATTCCCGGCCTGGTGGCTGCTGGGCAACTTCCCCGATGTGGGCTGGACCGCCTGCCAGGAGCTGGACATTGTCGAGTTCACCGGCGCCAACGTCAGCAAAATCCCGCAAACCCACTGGTCGGCCCCCTATCCGGCTTACGGTGGCAATCCCAATAACACCACCTACGCGCAAATGGGGCTCAGCCCCAGCGACCAATACATTACCTATGGGGTGATCAAAACCCCCGAAACCGTGGAGTACTACGTCAACGGGACCAAAACCTATACCTGGACCAAGGCCGAGCGCGGCGACCAGCCCTGGCCCTACCTCTCGCCCATGCGCATGATCCTCAACCACGCTATCACCCATGTGGAATGGCCGGACGTGGGCAATTACAACCGCTTCAGCACCGACCCCAATGTGGCCAATAAAACCGGCTATACCCGGGTGACCACTGGCGTGACCGAGTACGAGTATCTTGATACCGCCGCCATGAACACCAATATCGGCCGCGCCGGTACTGACTTCCTGGTGGACTACGTGGCCCACTGGCCGCTGCCCAGCGCCGACCCCTGGCATAAATACACCGACGAGAGCAAATACAGCTTCTTCCGCCCTGCCAATAACACCAAAGGCTTCTACTCGTTAAAAGGCTGGCTGGCACCCATCTCAGTCACCGGCGACGCCTATCTGCAGGAAGGCGATAACGCCTGGCGCGATAACGGCTTCAAAAACGCCGCCGACGGTTATGTAGGCTCCAAGTGGGCGACCCCGCGCGATGACAACATGCACTCCATCACCATCGATTACGGCGCGGACAAACCCATCCGGTATTTCTGGATCGAATGGAGCTGGAACCTGCCCAAGTCCTACGACATCTACGGCAAAACTGCCGCCGGTAACTGGGAGCATGTACTGACCTCCGACCAGCAAAGTGTCGGCTGGGCCACCCACACCTTTGATGTGAACAAGACTTACCGCTACATCAAGCTGGTCACCAAGGGACGTATCGACAAGGCCGAGCCCATCTGGCTGCTGGAGTTCAAAGCCTTTGAAGATGTCGCCAACGCCTACCCCAAACCCGCCGGCACCGCCCAGGTGGATCGCACCGTCAATGTGCTCGGCAATGGCAGCTTTGTCGACGGTTTGGCCGGCTGGGCCGGTGAAAACTACGACGGTGCCGGCGCCGCCTATGCCGTCGTTAACGGTGAAGCACGTATTACTGCCGCCGCCCAGGGTACAGGGGCAGGCTCCTATCAATTGCACACCCAGGGCTTCGGCCTGAAGCGCAACTATCGCTACCAGGTCAGCTTTCGCGCCCGCGCGGCATCGCCACGCAATATCCAGGTGCGCCTGTCGGAAGACCAGCTGAACCCTTCAACTGCGGGCACCTACCTACTGCAAACTGTCGCCCTGGGCACCAGCATGGCCAATTACAGTTTCAACCTGGATTTCACCGCGGGTGACAATCCCGGTCGCCTGGCCTTCCTGTTCGGCAATATGGGCAATGCCACCACCTATGTCGATGATGTCGTGATCCGTGAAATCGCCTATATAGGTTCGGGCGATCCACTGGTACCCGCCATCAGCGCCACCAACTTCGCCGGTGCCAGCAGCGGCTGGGAAACAGAGTGGTGGGGCGCGCCCCAGCGCGCGGTGGATGGTTCCACCGGCAATAAAGCCAGCGGTCGCCCCGGTATAGCAGATAATCAGGACTTGTGGGTCAGCGTGCGTATTGATCCTTTCTATGAAATCAAGGAAGTCCTGGTTGCGGGCGACAAGTCCGAACCGCGCAGCCTGGCGCAATTCCGCGCCCAATTTGGCAGCGGCAATACCACCTTTATCGATTGGACCAACAGCAATACCGATGGCACCTACGAAAGCTTCACTACCTTCAGCGCCTTGCCACCGGTCAACGAGCGTGACTTCCGTTTCTGGTTCCGCCCACCGGCTGGCCAGGTGGTGGAAGTGGCCGATGTGCAGCTAATGGCGGTGGATCATATGCCGCACCGGATCTACACCATCAACCTGGATGGCGCAGGCAGCATCAGCCCGGCAGGGACTGTCCGCTACAGTAAAAACAACACTGACTCGGCGACCTATAGCTTCACCCCACCCACCGGCCAACAGGTCGCCAATGTGATTGTGGACGGTGTCTCCCTGGGGGCGCTTAACAGCTACACCTTCAATGCCATTGCCGCCAGCCATACCCTGGCCGTGTCATTTACCGGAACCGCTAATCCGCCCCAGTCGTCTTCAAGCAGCTCCAGCAGCTCATCCCCCTCATCATCCAGCGCTGCCAGTTCCAGCACGCCCTCGGTGTTGGTATCCCTGGGAGGTTCTGTGGAGGGCAGTACCAACTTGTTGCCGGCAGCCAATGCCGTGGATGGCAATCCGGCAACCCGCTGGGAGTCCAGCCACGGGGTCAGCCCCAGTTGGCTGATGGTGGATCTGGGCAGCACACGCAACCTGACCCGGGTAGTGATTGACTGGGAGGCAGCCAATGCAGCGGATTACCTGGTGCAGGGCTCCAACAATGGCAGCAGTTGGACCAACCTGAAAACCGTCACCGGCGGCACCTTTGGCAACCGTACCGATACCCATGACCTGAGCGGCAGCTATCGCTATGTGCGCATTTACGCTACAGCGCGCAGTACCGGCAACACCTGGGGCTATTCCATTTTTGAGTTGAAAGTCTATGCCCAGGCAAGTGCTGGCAGCTCGTCATCAAGCAGCGTCGCACCGGCCCTGCTAACACCTGCCGATGCCATTGCCAGTACTGCGCTAACGGCAGCCAGCAATGCGATTGACAGCAATAGCGGTACCCGTTGGGAATCAGCGCATGGCATAGATCCCTCCTGGATTACGCTGGATTTGGGCAGCTCAAAGACACTGACCGGTATCGCGATTGATTGGGAGGTCGCCAACGCGGCCGCCTACATCGTCCAGGGTTCAAACGACAATGCCAACTGGACGGATATTGCCAGTAAATCCGACGGCACTTTCGGCAACCGCACCGACACATTGCCACTGAATGGACATTATCGCTATGTGCGTATTTACAGCACCGCGCGCAGTGCGGGTAACCAATGGGGTTATTCCATCTGGGAGATAAGACTCACCGGATTCTAATTCAACCGTATTGTTATTCGGTCATACCGCCGCCCGCGATTTTATAGCGGGCGTTTTTTTGCAATTACCCCAATGGAAAACATAACCATGCACAAAACCACATCATTCATCGCCTCACTCCTGCTTTCCCTCGGCCTGGGCTGCGCCATACATTCACAAGCTGCCGTCATTACCTTTGATGATTTATCCGCAACAGACGTCGATGCCATCCAATCCGGCTACCAGGGCTTTCACTGGGGCGACGAATTCTGGACCAGCCTTGCCTATATCCACAAAGACACACTGCCCGGCACCGGCTTTGCTAATGGTGTGGTCTCCGGCAATTACGCTGCATTCAATAACTTCGCCACGACATCAACCATTAGCGGCGATCTTTTTACCTTCAACGGGGCTTATTTAACCGCCGCCTGGAACGAGGGTTTGCACATTGAAGTGAGCGGTTTTTTAAATAATGTCTTGCTCTTCACCCAAACCGTTGTGGTTAATACCCAAATAGCCCAATGGTTCAGTTTTGATTTTGCCGGCATCAACCAGCTTAGTTTCCGCTCCTGGGGCGGTACCCCCACCAACCCCAATGAAGGCGGCGAGCATTTTGTGATGGACAATTTCACCGTTAACGAAGCCGTATCAGTCCCCGAGTCATCCCCCCTTGCACTCTTGTTGCTTGGGCTAGCCGCGCTGGCGGCAGGGCGCCAATCCACACGTAACCCCCGTCATTAACAGGCACGTATAAAAAAAGCACCGCTAATGCCACTGCTGTCCCATAGTTCTACTCATAAGGCGAGCCTCATTTGAGGCTCGCTTTTTTTATGATTCGGCGGGTCCGGTATCAGGATGCTTTTTAGACTCCTACGCTCAAACAAATTTAACTGAATTACCCTCATGATCCGTTGAACTGTCCATCCCGCTTTAGTGCTGTGACGCGAAAATGCCAACAATAGATACGTAATCATGGCAATCCAAATTTGTGTTAACACCGCATTTCTTGAAGTGCCCACAAACGCTTTGATCTTCAGGTTTTGTTTGATCGCTTTGAAGAACAACTCCACCTGCCAGCGATCCTTATAAATCGCTGCAATTGTGGCCGCCGCCAGCTGAAAGTTGTTGGTGAGAAACTCATAGAATTTGCCGGTTGTTGCGTCACGATAGCCAATTCGACGCAACTTCGGTGCGCCGCGTTTGATCGCATGAGCGCTGGATAATTGAATGACCTGATCACTGATAATACCTTTGCTGCTGTCGGCATAGCGACGTTCTTCCACGCGATAGACGGCTTTGGCGCGCAAGCGGGTTACAAAGAAAACTCCTTTATCTGTCAATAACTTAAACCAGCGGTAATCCACGTAGCCTTTATCAAACGCAACGATGCTGCCTTTGGGAAAATCAAATTTTCGTCCCTCAATCATGTCGTTTTCCTGGCCATCACTGAGTGCGACAAACTCCGGCACTTGGGTGCCATGATTCAGGCCAACACTTAATTTTACATTTGCTGTGTCATCTCGATGCGCCGCCCAGGGAAATACCGACAGCGATAAATCAATCGCGCTGGCATCAAGGGAGTACAGCGGATTTTTAAACTGGAATTTGTGTTTGCCCTGCATGGATTTACAGCGGTGAAGCAGACGAGCAAATACGTGTTTGTAGAGTTCGGCGGGCTGTACTTCGTTGATTCGTGCCAACGTTGAACGGGCTATTGGCTTGGCACCGAGATGATAAAGTTTATGCTGCTGTGCTTCGAGATTGGATTGAATATCACGCAAGCTTTGGCGGCCAGAGAGCTGCGACATGGCCATGCCGACAAATTGATCCCAGCGGGTGGCCGAGCGCAATTTTTGGCCGACATGATGCTTTTTAGCTTCCGCTTCAAATTCATGTCTCGATAAAGGTTTGAGTAGTTGATGAAATGCGGTGTTAGAATGTGACAAAGCCTGTTTTCCTTTGTTTTACCAATGTTTGGTCGCACTTACATTGTATCAACTTGGAAAACAGGCTTTTCTTTTATCTACAAACTATGGGACAGCAGTGCCGCTAATGCGGTGCTTTTTCGTATTTCCCATCAATGTTTAACCGATTATTGCGCCTTGGCAGGTTTCAGCGGCAAATAAAACTGCTGTGCCACAAAGCGTAATCCCGTACCGGCAAAGTCGCGGTATTTTTGATTTTTTCCAGCGGCATAGAGCACGCCACCATTCGCCAGCAATGCCTGGGCCTCGGCAATATCATCGGGCACGGCGCCAGACAATTCCAGATTCACATCAGACAGTTTGGTAATACGCGATGTACCATTGAGCACTAGCTGGTCATAACTAAAGCAAGGAGTTGTGATACACATAATCCCGTTGTTATTAACAGCGTAAAAGGTTTCAGTAGCGGATACCTGGGTCGCAGAGCGGTAGGCATCTTTCGCTACGAATATACCAAGACGCCCAACGTGATCATCGTTTTTAGGCAATATTGCACCGATTAGCAACAATGGCGTCCTGTTGTTGAAAGAGTGTGCCGTTGCAGCAAGGGGACCGCCACCATAAGTTACCGATGCGACATAACACTCTTCTTGCAAACTGCCATCTGCACAGCGTGTTAACTTCTGGTTAACCAATTTCACAAAATAACCACCGCAGAGCGGTGCAGCGCATTTACGATAATCGGGACGGGCGCTAAATACCTCTGAGCGTATCACCCTGGCGGCAAACACATACTCGATCAGCGGGCCATCAAAAGCGCGTGAATCGACATATCCTGTCGCTTTAATGTCATCACCGACAAAGGTAAAGGCAATATCGCGCACAACACCACCACTATCGTCGTCGGGGTCTGTCGGCAATTGGAAATACACATCCGGACTGGTTGTCACGCTGGATGAAGGAAAAAGAATCCGATCACCTGCAGCGGAGATCTGCGCCACAAAATTACCGCTTAGTCGAGCGGTTGTAGGTGCACAAGGATTTACCCGGCACCACGCCGGTGTCACCACAACCCGCCCCTCCACGACGGCAAATGAATAGGTATTGGATTGTGCAAAGGCACCTGGGCTTATCACGACCAGGCATAACCCTATACAACCCACAATACACTTAACAGTTTGAATGACGATGTTCATTTTACGACTCCCGGTAAATGAGTTAGTAACAATTACACCTTGGCAGCCATACATCCTGACCCGCCGACAAGGTTCGGCCTATGAGAGTAAACCGATGGACCCAATATAAGATCAACAAAGTGACATCCTCTTTTATAGTTTTACTCCCTGTATGCCACAAAAATCCTAACACTTGAAAATGTCCTATTTTGTTAAAGAGTGTTGCATTTTTTATAACGAGTATTTAGCGACAAAAATAATTTTTTACTGATATAAAAAATTCAACAAACACTATGATTTTGTGATCCACTTACCAAAGCCAGGTCAATAACTTCACAATTTGCCCAGCCATCATCAAGCATTAAGCCAGGATTAAGAAAAACCCTGCGTAAACTGGCAACAGCGTTCGGTAATAACGGCCACTTGGCCTGGGAGAAAGACCATGAACAAATCCATGATGATCGGCACTGTATTAGGTATAGGTATTGCCACTACCGGTGGCGCTATTGCAGGTTATCAGTATTTAAAAGAGCCTGATTTCGCAGAAGTCGTCAATAGCCAGCCCATGACCAAGGATATCAAGGTGCCGCGCGAGGAATGTCGCGACGTCACCGTCACCCAACAAAATCCGGTGCAAGATAAAAACCGCATTACTGGCAAGGTAATCGGTGCCACTATCGGTGGTGTATTAGGCCACCAGGTGGGTGGCGGTAATGGTAAAAAAGCAGCAACGGTAGCAGGCGCCATAGCAGGTGGTTATGCCGGTGATCGCGTACAGGACAATATGCAGAAAAAGGACACTTACACCACAACGGAAAAACGTTGCTCCACGGTGTATGACACCCGGGAAGAAATTACCGGCTATCGGGTTACCTATCGCTTGAATGGCAAAGAGTCTGTGATCGAATTGCCCCAGGATCCCGGTCAGCGTATTCCGGTGCAAAATGGTCAATTAGTGCTTTCTCCACAGGATACTCATACCCAGATCCGTTAATGATTGGGAGGAAATTATGTTGCATAAGGTCATTATCGGTTGCACATTGGCAAGCCTGCTGGCTGCTTGCAGCCCTGAACCGGATTCGTCAACAACCACAGCATCCACTAGCAGCAGTGCTGTATCCCAAGCACTTGAGCCGGCGGCGGCTTCATTCCCGGAACCAGCCAAGCCGGCAGAAACCGCTAAACCCGACAGTCCTTTGCTGAATACCTATTGGAAGCTTACCGAGCTTCAAGGGGAGGTCGTTAGCGTTACCGAAGGCAGGCGTGAACCACACCTGGTATTGCACGAAGAAAGCCAGCGCCTGGCCGGTTCCGATGGATGCAACAACATCATGGGCAGCTATAGCTTAAAGGATAATCAACTTAATTTTGGCCAGATGGCCAGCACCAAGATGGCGTGCCCTGAAGGCGGAGAACAAGCTGATAAATTTGGCCGCATCCTGCAGGATGTCACCCACTTTAACATCCATGGCGATACGCTGGAACTGCGCAACCCTGCGGATGAATTGTTGGCGGCCTTCACAGCGGTGGCACTGCACTAACACGAACCAGCATAAAAAAATCCCCGCTTGGGGATTTTTTTATGCGCCAGCCGTGCAACATTTTGTGTATCTCACAAAGTTTAGCTGTGCTGATACTGATCGTCGCCCAAACCCCGTTGACGAAACTCAGTCGGGGTCATTCCCACCATACGCTTGAAAAAACGGTGAAATGCCGAGGGGCTGTTAAACCCGGATTTATAAATAATTTCCAGGATGGTTTCATCTTTCAATTCCGGTAAAAGCAGGAGGCGTTTAGCTTCTTCCACACGATATCGATTGATAAATTCAAAAAAATTACTCTGGTAATGTATTTTTAAAATTGCCGACACATCGCGCGGCTTCAAACCAATCTGCTCGGCAAAACGCTCCAGGTTGAGGTTGGGTTCCAGGAAAAGTTTGTCCTGGTGAACGGCTTTTTCAATAATGTCGACCTTGCTATCCATTTTGGCAGGCTGCACAGGCCTGGCAACAGTTACCACCTGCAAGTCCAATAACTGGCGGGTATTGATCAAACCAAAAATAAACAGTGTGTTTACCAAAATGGCGGTGAGGTAATTATCCATGATACCCAGGGTATCGCTGACAGATGCACTCACAAAACCTTCCAGCAAATACGCAATCAACGACCAGCACCAATGCAGGCAAAAACCGGCCAGTACCGCATCCGCCAGCTTGAGTTCCGACTCGGCAATAGAAGAGTAAAGATCGCGCATTTGCTGGCGCAAGCGGAATTCCGCAATACCGCTGGCGATGATGTAGAGTACCGGGGAAATTTTGACCAATGCCCAAACAATTGCCACAACCAGCTTTTCCGCGCCTTCCAGATGGGTCGTAGGCTGCCACTCCAGGCTGTCAATGCCAAAGCTAACCAACAGCAACACCGCCAACAAGGCCGGAATCAAATGCACCAGGTTTATCCAGCGCAACAACCTGACACTTTGTGAAAGTGAACGCAGATAGAAATACAGTAATGGCCCCTGCAACAGCAGGCAGGCTGCCAACAGGCTGACAACCCAGGGGGTTTGGTTAATGGCGATAGTTTTAAGCTCGCCATTCCAGACAATCAGGGTGCTGGTTAGCACCAGGGCAATCAATATAAAAAAAAACGAGAGTAAACGGCGCGGCTGCAAGTGTTTGGCGGGCAGTACATTCAACAGCACTGCCAACACCAAACACTCCACAGCCGTTAACGCCAACACCAGATCATGCAAGTTAAGAAAATTGGTTTTCATTATTCTTCTCGTGACAACACCAGAACCCCTGGTGCGATCTTATTTGAAAATGCAATGCTTGGCGAAATCGGCAGCTTCATTCGCCGTCAAATCGCCTTTGGGCTTGTCTTTGATCGATTCACACCACTCAGGACTGCCAACCTTGGGTGTACAAGCGACCAACAGTTGCACAGCCATTACCAATACCAGGGATTTGAACAGGGAAGAAAATGAAATAGACATAACCAACTCCATTGATGAAAGGAAACAACAGAGAGATTATACAAAACAGAAGCCGAACACAGGGTGAATCCGGTAAAAAAGCAGATAAGTGGCACCGGCTTGTTACTCCCGGTGCCAAAACAAGTGTAGAAACCGGAGTATTCCCCCGGTTTCTATTGGATCAATCAGGGAAGGCTTTTGAGATGGTTCCCCACAGGGATAGAAAAAATACGCCCATCATTAACGTCCCAATTAATAGACCAGGTCATTACCCCACGGAAATCCGGGTAAGCATTGGTGGGCTGAACACTGCCGCAACCGGTGCGCAATACCAGGCAATTCACCGCATTGTTGATATTTGCCGTAGTCGCCTGACCCGAATTGGCAGCACGCGGACCTGATGGCAGGCCCAGGGCAACCTGGTCAGGACGCAAACCCTGGAAGAAACCGGCCGTGCCATTCGCCAGGGGGAAGCCTTCAATCAACATGCGTGCAGATGCGACCATCATATCAACAGTACCTGCCGCATAGGCCTGGCCGCTGTAAGGCGTTGCTAATCCACCGTTGTTGTACAGCTGCACATGCAATAAATCCAACTCATTGCGCAACTGGTCAATCATCGGCAAATAAGCCCCCCAGATACCGGTGTAAGCCACGTATCCACCCTGGACATAGGGGTGTTCAGGCGCCATGGACACATAGAGGTCGGGGAACATGGCATGCAATTGCTTAATCGCGGATACCATGTTCTGGATAACAGGTGCACCATGTAAAACCCCTGCCCCGCTTTCCAGGTCGATATCCACACCATCGAAACCATATTCATTGATAATCGCTGCCGTGCTGTTAACAAAGTTGGCTAAATTGGTGGAGTTATTCAGCGTTACCGTGCCTTTTTCACCCCCATAGGACAGCACCACATTTTTGCCCTGGGCGCGCTTGGCGGCTACATCCGCAATAAACTGCGCCTTGTTCAAACCGGGATCAAGACGGAATTCCACATTGCCGTTACCTGCGTCATCAACGAAGGCAATCACAATCACATCCCAGGCCGGATCAACATCGGCAACCCTCAGCAGGCCACTGCCATTGTCAAAGTTATGCCAATAACCCACCAGGGCATGTTTTGGCAGAGACGCAGCATCACCCGGTACACGCGCATTACCGGTAGAAGAGCTGCTGGACGAGCTGGAGGATGAGAGAACGGAGCTGGATGAAGACGAGCTCACAATCGAGCTAACCACACTGGATGAGGCAACGGATGAACTGGTAGTACAACTCCGCACTAACTCCCAGGCCATTTGCCAATGGGCACCGGTACCAGGCGCATAAGCCCAGGCGGCAGAAGAACTGCACCAGCCTGCGACGGTACAGCGATACTCACTCCCGGCATTGGTTACCAGTTGTCCCAAACTATAGGCGGTACCCGCCACATATTGGGGGGAAGTACAGTTGCCTCCGGTAATACTGGACACCACCGATGAGCTGGCGATTGAAGAACTCGAAGGAACAGAACTGGATACCAGGCTGCTCGATTGGGAAGAAACTGACGAGGAACTCACGCCATCACAAGTCCCCAACAGGGTCCACTCTTGCCACTGGCCGGAATAGCTGGCTGGGCTATTCCCCTGGGACCACCAGTTGGCCTTATAGGCCTTACCGGCTTCCTGCACCTGGGTTCCCCCGCTATAGGCAGCTGACGCATTCCATACCGGTAGCCCAGTGCAATCTACAGCGAATACCTTGGTTGATAACAAACTTACCCCGAGCAGCGCCAGGGTTAGAAACGACGCCTTCATAAATCCCCCTGTGATCTTGTTGTAAACAGTCGATACATGCCCCGCCCCACACCGAATGCGCGCGACGGAACCACGAGGAGAGAAGTGCACATCCTATACACCCACCCGGATACCTTGCTCAGGAAAGACATTGACCATCTGCACAGCAGCCAATGGAAGACACAATTGACAACATTGTCAAAAATGACTGGTAACGGCTCTTTTTTATAAACGACCTGGCCGGCAGGCTGGTCTGTTATTTGGCACTTAGTCCGTTGATTTTTGTTAAGGCAGCAAAATCACCCCAAATGTCAACGTTGTCAGATATACCATGAGTGTGCGCAAATAACAATCGCGCACCGCAGGGAATGTGATAGGGATAATGGCAAGATTAATCAGGCAGGAGCGACCTGGCGCTGGCGCACCGCTTCAAACAGGCAGACACCGGTGGCGACCGATACATTCAGGCTACTCACACTACCCGCCATGGGAATATGCATCAATTGATCGCAGGTTTCCTGGGTCAGGCGCCGCAGGCCATCGCCTTCAGCCCCCATCAGGATGGCAATAGGCCCGGTCAGGCGAGTCTGGTAGAGCGATTGGCTCGCCTCACCGGCGGCACCAAATAACCAGATGCCCTTTTCCTGCAGTTTTTTCAGGGTGCGCGCCAGGTTGGTCACGGGAATAAAGGGCAACACCTCGGCCGCGCCACAAGCTACCTTGCGCGCAACCGGGGTCAGGCCGGCAGATTTATCCTTGGGGGCGATGACGGCATGCACACCTGCCGCTTCCGCCGAACGCATACAGGCACCCAGGTTGTGCGGGTCTGTCACACCGTCCAGCACCAGCAAAAACGGTGGTTCATCCAGTGTCTCCAGCAGGGAGAACAGATAGGCTTCATCGTAGGTTTCACCCGGGGTACAGCGCGCGACAACCCCCTGGTGGTTTTCCTCACTGACCATATCATCCAGCTTATTGCGACTCACCAGGTTGCAGTGGATCTGGTTCAGCTCAGCAGCATGGGCGATCTTTTGCAGGCGCTGGTCCTGACGCCCCTGCAGCACATAAATTTCCAGCACCCGTTGCGGCGCGCTTTTTAACAGCGCCTGCACCGCGTGCAGGCCATATACCAGTTCGTATTTCAATCGTCTTTACTCGTACAGGAGCACAGCCAGAATCCGCTAGCGCTCGGATATTCGCGTCTCGCGCTCGCGCCATACGCGGCCACTGACACGGTAGATTTCTGTTTGCAAATCGGCAGCAGGCTGGAATTCCTCACTGGTCAGCCAGCGATTAATCCGTCTTGTTAACCTTAGCCACCGGTCTTTTAACAGCAGCCTTCGGTGCTGCAACGACAGCCTTGCTTTTAGCTGTTTTCTTCGCTGTTGGTTGAACCTTTGTTGACGCTGTTTTAGATGCAGCAGTTTGTGCTTTACGCTCATGGCTGGCCTCTTTAGCGGCTGATGGTTTTGCAGCGGCTTTGGTTTTTGGGGCCGCAGGCGCTGATGTTTTTACTGCTGTTTTACCGGCGGGTGTTTTTACCTTTGCCTTTTTGCCGGAGGCTTTACCAGCGGCAGGTTTTTTGACAGCGGATTTTTTGGTGGTGGCCGCTTTAGTAACGACGGCATTGGATGCCTTTTTAGCCGTGGTCTTTTGGGACTCAACCTTTTTGCTCACCGGTGCTTTATCCGCTGCTTTTTTCACGGCCCCTTTTTTCACCGCTGCCTTGGCCTGGTCAGGTTTTTGTTTTTTCGCCTTGGCACCCGCAGCCTTTGTTACCACTGACGCCTTAGCGGGCGAGGCAACGTCAACTTTTTTAGTCCCGGCTTTTTTCCGTGCCCCAGCCTCAACCGGGGCCTCGACCGGATCAACCCGGGCGGGAATTCCCTGCTTCACCCGAGCCTTGGCTGCACGCTTATGGGCCTTGGGCACTACCGAGGAAGCGGGTCGACGCACGGCCATACTGGACTCGATTTCAAAATCGATTTTGCGATTATCGAGATCAACACGCACCACGCGCACCACCAATTCATCACCCAACCCGAAAACACGGCGTGTGCGCTCGCCAACGAGACGCTGCTGGGCAGCATCAAAACGGTAGTAATCATGGGGCAAGGAGGTGATATGCACCAGGCCCTCGATATAGAGATCATTCAACTCAACAAACAAACCAAAACTGGTCACCGAGCTGACATGGCCATCGTAAACACCACCCACCTGGTCGCGCAGGTATTCACACTTGAGCCAACTTACCACATCGCGGGTTGCCTCATCTGCACGGCGCTCGGTGCGTGAACACTGTTCGCCAAACACCAGTATCTCATTGACGCTATAGGGATAGATTTTACGCCGCGCGATAGGCTTGGCCCCTGCTACACGCTGCACATGCGTACTGGGCTCTTCGCTGCGGATAACCGAGCGGATCGCGCGATGCACGAGTAAATCCGGGTAGCGACGAATGGGCGAGGTGAAGTGGGTATAGGCATCGTAACCCAGGCCAAAATGGCCATGGTTTTCCATCTGGTACATGGCCTGGCGCAGGCTGCGCAGCATGACGGTCTGGATTAAATGGGCATCGCTGCGCCCCTGGATCTGCAGGAGTAGCTGTTGATAATCAGCCGAGGTGGGATGATCGCCACCGGCCAGGCCCAATCCCAGCTCAGCCAGGTAGGTGCGCAGATTAGCCAGCTTCTGCTCGGTAGGCCCTTCGTGTACGCGATACAGGCCTATCAGACCATGCTTTTCCAGGAACTTAGCCGCACACACATTCGCGCAAAGCATACATTCCTCGATCAACCTATGGGCGTCGTTGCGCTTGACCGGCACGATACGCTCGATTTTGCGCTGGTCGTTAAACAGGATACGGGTTTCCACCGTCTCAAAATCGATCGCACCGCGCTCATCCCGCGCCTTGCGCAGGCATTGGAACAACTTGTACAAAGACTCAAGCTGCGGCAGTAATGGTTTGTACTCCTGGCGCAGGGCATCTGCCTCTTCGCCTTCGCCGGTCAGGATTGCACCCACCTTGGTGTAGGTCAGGCGCGCATGGGAGTGCATGACCGCCTCGTAGAATTGATAGCCGGTGATGCGCCCTGCATCACTGATAGTCATCTCGCATACCATACACAGGCGATCAACCGCCGGATTCAGCGAACACAGGCCATTGGAGAGCGCCTCCGGCAGCATAGGCACTACATAATCCGGGAAATAGACCGAATTGCCACGCGCGCGCGCTTCTATATCCAGGGGACTATCCACCTGGACATAGTGGGATACATCGGCAATCGCTACATACAGGCGCCAGCCGCCGCGACGACGCTCACACAATACCGCATCGTCAAAATCGCGCGCATCCTCACCATCGATGGTGACAAAGGGCAAATCGCGCACATCAACCCGGAACTTCTTATCCGCCTCCTGTACCTCGGGAGGAATCCGGGAAGCTTCATCGACCACTTCCGATGGCCAGCTGCTGGGTATGCCATGGGCCTGGATGGCCAATTCAATTTCCATCCCCGGCGCCATGTGGTCGCCCAGCACCTGGATCACCCGCCCCATCGGCAGGCGGCTCTTGTCCGGTTGCTGGGTGATTTCAGCTACCACAATCTGCCCGTGCCTGGCACCGCCATAGCTGCCAAAGGGGATCATAATGTCGTGGGTAATGCGCGGGTTTTCCGGGCGCACAAACTGCACGCCCTCTTCGTTGTAAAAGCGCCCGGCCAACTGCCAGGTATTGCGCGTCAGTACCTCGACAATCGCCCCCTCCTCCTTACCGCGGTACTGCTCCCCGGACAGGCGCACCAGCACCTCATCGCCATCAAATACCTTGCGCATCTGGCGGTTGTGTAAATAGATGTCCTCGCCCCCATCAGCCCGGATGATAAAACCATAGCCATCGCGGTGCCCCTGAACCCGCCCGCGCACCACATCGATCTTATCCAGCCGCACAAACGCACCGCGCCGGTTGCTGATCAGCTGACCATCGCGCGCCATGGCAATCAGGCGGCGACGCAAGGCCTCCACCTGCTCCTCATCGCGGAGCTTGAGCATGTCGCACATTTGCTCGTGGGTAACGGGTTGGTCAGCAGTATCCAATAGTTCCAGGATGTACTCGCGGCTGGGTATAGGATTGTCGTACTTTTCAGCTTCACGCGCCGCGAAGGGATCTTTGGGGGGGAATTTACGCTTACTCAAAATCGGCGTCCTTTAATCGGAGGATATCGGAAGGAAGTACAGTTATGGGGGCAACCTGGCCCGAATAAAACCGGCGCCCGGAAATAAAGGCAATACCTATGGATTATAGGGCAGGCTTGGCGACAAACCCACCTGACTCTTCCTGGCGCGCATATAAACATAAAATAATTACAGACAAGCGTTGACAAGCCCATGGCCGGAAATTATAGTGCGCGGCCTCAGCTGCTGATGCACTGGGAATGCCCAGGTGGTGAAATTGGTAGACACGCTAGCTTCAGGTGTTAGTGGCCCCCGGCCGTGAAGGTTCAAGTCCTTTCCTGGGCACCATACATAAAAGCCCCGATCGAAAGATCGGGGCTTTGTTGTTTTTACCTGACAAAAACGCTATTGCAGCCGACAGGGCACCCATAACATGTCTTGAATTGACAGTTTATGCTTCACATTGTTAGAAGGGGTGACCCTACCTAGGGAACCGCTGAATAATCCAATGGTAGCGACGACCTTTCAAGAAGGGATAATTGCGTAAAACAATTTTGCAGGTAAGTTGCAATCGCGCAACCCTGTTCACGGACGTAAAAATGCCCTCCGGGAAATCGCTGATAAAATATTGGTTGCCGTGTTAGGTCTTGCCAACGCAACATTTCCACCATGTTTGTTTCACTGTCGTTTTCACCATCACAAATAATAATGGGAGAGTTCAGTTGGATAGGGGCAGTGCGATAACTCTCCAGTACTTGATAATCACAACGCATGCTCGGCAAAAATTGCCGCAAAATTTCCGGCTCTTCCAGCAATACGTCGTGAATGCCCCCCAAACGTTTAAGGCGTTGTAAAAATTCATTATCACTTAACCTATGCATATCCCCACCATAAACAATATGGGGCGGCAAACGACCGGAAACACATAGCGCCGCAACGTGAATGCCTTCGCTTTCCAGGCGCTGCGCAATATCATAGGCCAGTATCGATCCCATACTATGGCCAAATAGTACAATCGGAACAGTGATTTTCTGAAGCACAATATCGCGGACAAGAGGGGCTGTAATATCCTGGATATTCGTCGCGCATGGCTCGTTGAAACGCCCCTCCCTTCCCGCCAATAATGCCGCAGATAAATAGACCTCAGATGAAAAAAAGCGTACCCAGGAGCGATACAAACTTGATCCCCCACCAGCGTGGGGCAAGCAAAACAATCTCACTGAAACAGCGTCCGTTGCGGGGCTAAACGATCCCCACCGACTCATGGATGACGCAGGAGATTTGGACATATTAATTTAGGCCTCCACAGGTTGAAAAACAATGTCATGCATAAACGGTGACAGCAATTGCTGAATATGGGCCTGCATATAAGCCGCCGTATCCATCATTAGCTTTTCTGCAATCAGATGGACATGCCGATTTTTCCAGGACTCCAGATCACTGCCCTTAACCCATTGGTTGAAAGCTCCCAGAGCTGGGCCGGTGTGGACTTGATAATCCACACGCCTATTTGGATCGCCTTGCAGGGCGAGCTGGCTTGAATAATAAAAATAGTATTTGAAAATCAGACACATTTTATATTTTGGTAAAGCATTGGCTTTTTCCACTTCCTGCGGGCGCTGGGTATCCATTAAATGTTTCACAATGCCTTTCCAGATATCCTCAAGGGAATTCTTAAAATAATGTGTTTCAATTTGCTCACGCAAACCATGCGGAATATCATCAATACCGTCAAAGTGATTATAAATTTGATAGAGCTTGTTCGCCCTTGCCGCAAAAAAGGTACCTTTCTTAAGAACCTGGATCTTTGCGCCTATTTCAAACATATCTCCGGCAGGTGCGTAGGCTGTGTCTTTTACATTGATTGTTTGCAATATATCTTTCACTGCATCACTCGCACCACTCTCCACCGTACATTGGTTAATGGAACCGGTAAGAATAAAATCCGCGCCAAGGAAAAATGCCGCTGCTGCCGATTCGGGGGTACCGATCCCACCGGCCAATCCCACAAATATCGGCTGGGCGTATTGATGGTGTGCCTGCTTTGCTTCGCACAACTTTTTCATTGTGGGAAATAAAATAGTGGGATTGCCCATATCTGTATGCCCCCCCGAATCCGCTTCCACACAAATAGCGTGGCTCATCGGTACTTTACGACTCCACTCTGCTTGTTGCAGGGTAATTAGATTCGCCGTCAATAGCTCATCTACAATACGTTGCGGTGCCGGACTTAAGAATACATCTGCCACTTCCGGACGCGATAACTTTGCCATAATATGATGGTTGCATTTAATGGCTCCATCAGCGCCTTGCTCAAGTCCCGCAATCCGATACCAAACCAAAGCCGGTGTCACTGTCACAAAAGCAGAGGCCTCAATATGATTAACACCCAGATCCACTAACAAACGCACCAAATCCATTTCCGCGTCAGGATGATTAAGATTGCATAGAAAATTCACGCCAAAAGATGCCTTGTCAGCAATAGCGTTTTTAATGTGAATAACATCCTGACGAATAGAATCCAATGGCAATCCTCCAGCGCCTAAAAATGCCAACATGCCATTACGTGCCATGTTGATAACCATCTCTTTCGAGGCAATACCCCGGTACATGGAGCCACACACATAAGCATATTTAACATGATAGGTTTGGCGAAACAAAATATTGCCCAATGTTGCCGATGTAAAACTGCAATTCAATTCCGTATCCAATAACGGTGTTACGGTAACAACCTCCTCTGTGTGCGACGTCTCCGTCCAAGCCTGTCGTTCGTGCGTAGCAGCCAAGGGCATGGGATCGCACTGTTGAGTGATTTCATCTACCATTTTGCTTAAAATTAAACGTTCACCACATTCATGGTATTGGTCTACACCACAGGCCATAAGATAGCGAATGGAATCGCACCAGCGCACAGGGCTAGACAATTGCTGACTCAATGTTGTGTGGATTCGGTCTTGCTCATAGGGTTGCCCATTAACATTAGCGATGACAGGCTTATGCAGGGCCGAAAATTGAAAATCCTTTAAAAACTGTTCAAAGTTTTGCTGCGCATACTGCATCATGTGGGAATGGAATGCGCCCTGAACATTCAACGGAACCACTTTTATGCCACGTTTTTCCAGTTCGGAAAAAGCGTGCAACGTGCTTTGGTGTGGACCGGATAGAATTAATTGTGTCGGAGTATTGTAGTTGGCAATAACAATGTCTCGCAGATCCAACTCTGCGAGCAACGCTTGCAGTTGCTCCTCACGAGTACCCAATACTGCCAGCATGCCACCATCCCTGGCTTGGCTCATCAGTTGTCCGCGCTTTTTTACCAGAGTTAAACCTGTGCTGAAATCAAAGGCACCCGCCGCCATAAGTGCATTGTATTCCCCCAGGCTATGCCCAATATAAAAATCCGCGGTACCATTTTGGTTTTCATTAAGGTTTAAATAGTGCAACGCATTGACCGTAAAAATAGCAGGTTGGGTAAATTCTGTTTTGTTGAGCAACCCTTGAGGATCAAGCGTACACAACTCGGCAATATCGTAACCCAGGATACTATTAGCCTGGCTAACCAGTGTTGGGAAAAGGCGGAACAACTCCTTTCCCATACCGCGAAATTGTGTGCCCTGCCCTGCAAACATAATAGCTTTCATCTGTGTTTCCTTTCAGCTAAGCAACAGGATTGGTGGATACTGAAGGCTCCAGGGATTTTGCGTTGGTTTGCGCGGCAACCTTGGCTGATACAAAATGATCAGATCGACGGGCAATATTGAATTCCGGATTGAAAAACTCATGGCCATGCTTAAAAAATAATTTCAACATATGGCGCACTGGAATTTCGTAGTAACGGCGGATATGTTGTTTGGATTTGGTTTTTCCCCACAGCACGGAGAGCAGATTAGCAATTTGCTTATGACCGAAATTACGTACCTTTGGATCAAACACGCGCAACTTCGGCGAAATAAGCTCATGGTCATGTATTAATTGAAAAATACGCGAACTGGCTTCTTCCGCAGATATTTCATTACGATCAAACGCATCCACCAATTTTTTCCCTTCACTGAACAAGGTTGCGAATTCGGGTGAGTCTGGGCACAAATGACCAGGGTGAGTAACGCATTCGAGCTTCAACAAATCATTTTCGTCACCAGTTTCGAGAAACAATTCGTGCTGCTTGATTAACCTCAACTGATCCAAACCTGCTTCACCTATAGCCCATACACGCTGCCACGCATTCCATACACGATAATCTTTCCACGAACGATAAGCACTGGAAACCAGTTGATCGTTGTAACTCACACCACCGCGTGTAACCTGATCCACATACGCAAAATCCCTGGCATCGAACTTCTGTGTCCGCACAGCCTGAATAAGGCGATTGCCCAAATGAAAAATGCAATCCATGGTAATAGCCAGGCCGCGTGAGAACAAAGGATCCACAAAACCTGTCGCGTGCCCAAGGAGCACATAGCGATCGCCCACGGAATTCTCACAATTGTATTGCAAGCGACCGGTCTTGACCCATTCACGCGCCGGTTTGGAAAACTCAAATTGCTTTTTCACCGAGGGGAAACGCTGGATGATAGACAGGAACTCATCCTCTGCAGATTGACCACTATCGGGGAACTTATTGATGTCAAGGGTGTAGCCAACACTGCACAGGGGGTTGGTTCCTGTTCGAGTGTTGTTAAATGGAATAACCCAAATCCAGCCCCCCTCAAAAATATGATGGACTGTAGTCTGGAACCAGGGAATGGGCATATTGTGGTAATTCGCGGGAATACAATCATCGTAAGGCGCCACATGACACATGTGGGTGAATGCGGATCGGGTATTGGTTTCCATCGTGTTTTGCTTTGGACGCAACCCTAATTTATCTGCAATAACCGAGCGGTATCCTGTAGCATCTACTACATAATCTGCTTTGAAATTACCCTTATTGGTGTGAACTGTTACGCCCTCTTCGGTAAAATCCACGTCATTGATATTAACATCCACCTTAAAGTCTGCACCGTAACCCACGGCGACCTGAAATATATAAGCATCGATATCCTGACGAAACAAATGGTTTTCCAAACCATGCAAATGCGGAGGGATAATGAATTGATTGGCTTCATCTTCACGCTGAGTTCCATCATTGCGATGATAAACAAAACCTATACCTCGCTTTACACCGGAGGATGAGCAAACATGCTTGCGCACCCGGGAAAAGGAAACAAGGTTGTGGATCTCCGGCACATCATATCGATCTGCAATCAATTGGATCATTGATGATGTATGTCCAACAGTTGACTCACCAATGGCAAATTTAGGATGCGCCTGCTTATCCAGAATTAATACCGATATGCCATGTCGCGCCAAAATTGCCGCCATGACAGTTCCACCAATGCCACTTCCCAAGATGATTACTTGATGTTGCTTATTCATAAAAATTTCCTTTGTAAAATTGTTTATAGGAACATTAGCAAATCACAGAATCGCGTATTGTTCATCACTCTGTCGCAACCACATCAATTTTTTGCTTCTGCTGCGCTGATTTCCAGAAGCGCCGCAGGTGCTTGTCAATTTTTGCAGGATGAGTCAACACCATAAAATGACCTGCCTGGGGAATTTCCAGATAGGTTGCCTCCGCAATACATTCACATAGCTCTTTGGCATATTGTGGCAATAGAACTTTGTCATCACTGCCGTTCATAACCAAGACTGGTGCATTAATCCGGCGCCGGCGTTTGTGATCAAAATCTCGAATGATCTGCGCATAGTGCATTAACACTTCCGTGTTGTAAGTACCGACCAGAAGATCATGATCAGCTTTTAACACGGGATGTACCTTGGTACTGCCATTAAGCTCCAGGTCGAGAATTTCCTGGATGTGCGTATGATCGTTGTAGTAGTCATCATCGAACATGGAAATAGTGCCAGTGCCGATCAGGGTGAGCGATTGCACGCGTGCTGCAAAACGCTCAGCAATACTTTGCCCAATCAACCCACCCATTGACCACCCTACGAGATGACAAGGATGTGTTATTTTCTTGCTATCCAAAGCAGTGATAATGGCATCAGCCACCTTGTCCAGTGAAAAACCCTCCGCCATGAAATCACTTTTCCCAAAACCGGGATAATGACAACACACCACTTGGAAATGTTTTGCCCATTGTTCAAACTGGTTATGCCAAACCACTGCCAGAGTATTCAATGGTGAGAGCAGCAGAATGGTCTCCTTGCCTTTGCCTGCACAAACCAACTCCAGAATTCCTGCCGAAGTTTTTAGCGCTTCAATACTTATTTTGTCAGCGGGCAAAACACTCCGCAAACGATTGGAATCAAAGTATTGCGACAAAGGCTGGCCCACAGGTGATTCGGCAATACGCTCAGGAACCTGAAACAATTTATCGATTTGCGTTTTCCCCTTGAGCTGTTTTTGATGACGCAACTCATCCGCCAACTTTTCATCTGCGTTGTAGCGAGAAAATTTTTCCTGGTCATGCTGTAATTTTTGTTCAGGAATTTCACCCTTCAGCAGTTCACTGATGTAAAGACTTAACTGCGCAGTATTGGGATAGTTTAAGAGTGCTATGGCGCTGAGTTTCAAATTGAATGTCCGATTCAATTTCTCCTGCAACTCAACCGCTTTAAGGGAGTCCAGCCCCAAATCCATAAAATAGGTATGGTCATCAATTGCCGCGGGGACCTGGTGCAACATCTTCGCGATTTGCTGTTTGATGATATTGCTGATTTCCATATCTGATTCAACGATGAAAACTGGATTTACTGGCTCCACCGCTTGTGTCTCCATCCTTATTGGTTCGTCAAGGACTGGACGCCCTAATAAAAATGACTTATCAGTGTGTGCAACAAAAATTTCCTGCCCTTCATCCTCATCAAATAACACATTGGCGCAATCAAAATTCGCCAGACTGGAAAGCCAGGACGCGCGATCAAGCAATGGAGAAAATGGTACGCGCAACTCCTCATCGTCGTACTGCCACCAACCATCCAGCAAACCAAATGTGAGTGTCAGGAAAGTTTGCGGACGAGTAAGCTCATTGATCAAAACAGTCCCACCCTGTTCACCCAACAACCCCCTGACATTTTGCAATGTATTGTGCATGGAATGAGTTGCGTGCAACACGTTACTGGCAATAACAATATCTGCCTGTTGCGGCGAATTAGCAAACCTGGTCAGATTTTCGATATCCAGCAACGCTGTTTTCAGAAACGGATACTGGCCACTGAAATTTTCTTCAGCATATTGCAAAAACGCCGGAGAGATGTCCGTATGAAAATACTCGACAACGTCACCATGGGGTACCAATGCATTTAAAAGATGGCGAGTAGTGCCGCCGGTACCTGCACCTATCTCAATAATGCGCAACTTTTTATCCTGCGCCATATCTTTGCGCAGCTCACTCACATAAAGTGCTAAAAAACTTGCCATGTTTTCATTGGCACGAACAGCAATCGAATTGTTGGTGTAAATGTTTTCAACCAATTTGAAAGAGCTTTCCGCGAACAATACTTCTGTCGCCAGTTTTTCACCTTTCATGCACTGCGGCAACGAGGCCACACATTGCGCCATTAATGTTACATGTGGCTCCAGCGCGGGGAATTGCACAATGACATCTTCACCAACCCCATCCAGATGATTAGGTATAACCGTATCCCAATCTGCCTGAACATCCGGATTAAGCTTATATTTTCCTTTACTTATGGAAAGCACCGAATTCTCTCGCAACAGGTTGAGCAGCGCCAGCAACAACTTTTCATATTTTGGCAATATTTGCAATGCATTGCGCAGCGCTGACAAAGCCAGTGGATTTTTTTCCAGCAACTGAAACAAACCAAGGTTACGCAACGCATAAAGTGCGTGGCGATAGGCAATACTTTCAAGCGCCAGCTGTGCTGCCTGCTCAGCTTTCCTATCCGGTTTCTCACTGCATTCCTTTTGCAATTCTATGATTTTTTTATGGGTGCTATTGACCAATTCGCTCCGCGAATGCGTCGCGAGTGGCTTAAACCAGTAGCTACGACGGACAAAATTGTGCCCCGGCAAATCAATCAACGGGATTTTTTGGGCGCCGTACATTAATGACCAATCAATCGCCAGTCCCTGCACCCAAAGCTGGGCCAAATGATTAAGATTAGGTGTTCCCTGAATATAATTTTGCATTAATGCGGAGAGCTGCCCATCACCATTAAAAATAGTGGTAAGCGCAGTGGGATTTACTTCACCTTGCCAAACATGGTGCAATTTTTCACCGGCACATATCGATTCCAATTTTTGGAGTAAATCGCCCATATCATTAGCCAGGAATGCAATGCGCGAATCCATTGGCTCCCGGGCAGTTTGCAAGGTATAAGCAATCTTTATTAATTGTTCGGGAGCCAAGGCATGATGCTGCAACCAATGGTGAAGGTCACGGCACTTCTCCGTGAGCTGCACGGCATTTTTGGCCGAGAGCACCATAAGCTGTGGTCCGGTCGTTTGATGCGGTGAAGCATCGATTCCGTTATCAAACTCCTCCACAACTATATGGGCGAAGGTGCCACCAAAACCGAAGCTATTGACTCCTGCCCGACGCCGGTGGCCGCGTTCGGGCCAGGGTATACTTTGCCCGTTGATATACAGTGGGCTATTGGCGAGTTTGATGTAGGGGTTCAATCCGTTGAACGCCGGCATAGCGGGAATGGTTTTATGCTTCATTGACAGCAGAACCTTGATTAACCCGGCGATACCCGCCGCCCCCTCCAGGTGACCAATGTGCGCTTTCGCAGAACCAATCGCACAGAAGGATGTACCCGTCGTAAATTGTTTAAAGGCTTTTTCAGTGGCCTGGAATTCAATGGGATCACCCAATGCGGTACCGGTGCCGTGGGCTTCGATGTAGTCAATGGTGGAGGGATCGATTTGAGCCTGCTGCCAGGCACTTACAATAACCTCCTGTTCACCTTTCACATTTGGTGCAGTAACGGAAGATGCGTAACCACCATGTTTAATCGCACTACTTTTGATCACGCCGTAAATACGGTCACCATCGCGAAGCGCACTGTCAAGGGGTTTTAACAGCACCGAGGCTATCCCCTCACCGGGAATATAACCATCGGCTTGCTCATCAAAGCTGTGACAACGTCCCGTGCGTCCCAAGGCACCAATGCGGCAAAAATATTGGTAATGTCCGGGGGTGAGTAATAAATTCGCACCGGACACAAATGCCTGTTCACACTCGCGCCGCTGCAGGGCCTGACAGGCAAGGTGTAAGGCCACCAGGGATGATGAGCACGCGGTATCCACCGTCAGACTGGGGCCACGCAAATCGTAAAAATAAGACTGCCGATTCGCCAACATGGTAGGCGAGTTACCGATGCCATCGTAAACCTCAATGGGTTTTCCCTGAGCCAGCATTTCCGCTTGGTAGTCGTAAAAACAACATCCGACGAAAACACCTGTGTTGCTGCCGCGGATCCTGGTAGCGTAACCGGCATCCTCCGCTGTCAGGTAGGTTACTTGCAATAACTTGCGTAACTGTGGGTCCATCACCTCTGCTTCACGCAAGCCAATATTGAAAAATTCCGCATCGAATTTATCCACATCGCGGATAAAGCTGCCCCACGTGCAATAGATGCCATTATCCTTTTCACCTGTTTCGTCAAACCAGGGACGATAATCAAAACGGCTGCGGGGAATTTCCGCCATCAAATTCGTGCCCTGATGGAGATGTTGCCAGAACTCGTGGACATTATCCGATTCAGCGAATACACCCGCCATACCAATCACGGCAATTTCCTCATAGGCTGCGCTCGCCATGTTTGTTTTGCCTTGGGTTACCGGTTGGGGAGCGACAGGAGTTTCAATCATTATCGACTCGACTCTCTTTTCCTCCACGGAGTCCGTAATAATGCCAGCAGCAAAATAATTGCTCAGTGCTTGCCCGTGTTCAGCCAGCAAAAATTGCGTCAGCTCCTGGATATTTTGATACTCGAAAAACGTAGTGGGATAGAGCTCGATTCCCAAAGCCGATTCCAATGTGGTCGCTACACCGACTAGCGTTGCCGAATCAAATCCCAATTCCATAAAATTGCGATCATCAGGCAAATCCCCGGTGGAATTCGGGTGGGCCGCCTTGAGTACATCCACTACAAATTGTTTGACCAGTGAATCCAGGTTAGTTATGTTTCTTACCAAATTTTGGTGACTTGCCGCTACAGGCCCACGCGCGGATGGCTGCGGTTGTTGGTGTAGAGTACTTTGCATTTGCGCAGTCTGAATACTGTTGAGCAGGGTTTGTACATCGCGTACATATTTGCAGGTAAACCCTTTTACATCGACAAACACCTGTCCTTCCGCATTACATAGAGTGAAGTCACATTTAACAATTTCATCGCCTTCCTGGGTGATAGATGCGCGACAGATGATGTTGTCATCCGGCGGCGCAACCCAGGTTATGGATTCAATAAAAAAGGGAATAAAGGCTTTTTTCTCCGGCCCCAATAAATAAGGGCTTAATGCGCACAACATAGCACCGTCAAGCAGCGCAGGGTGGCAATGGTAATGCCGCAACTCATCCAGGGCACTGCGTTTCAGAGAAAGGTGCGCAATGGATTGGTCGCGGTAATGGGCAATCTGGTCAATGCTGAACAAGGCATCGCCATAAACAATCTGGTCCAGCTGTGCGTAGATGTCAGCTCCCTGCCACTCCTGCTGTGCAACATCACCGGCTCCGGGCAATTGGATGCTGTAGGGATGGTTCTTACCCAGCTTGATATCACCGCTGGCGGTGGCAGCCCATGGCGATGATTGCGCAGAAAACTGCGCGATGAACTGCAAGCGCTCCATAGCTTGCAGCATGATGCGAGTGGATACTTGTGTTGCGGGAGCAATCCGTACCGGATTGATAAAACGCACATACCCCAGGCCACCCAGCATATCCGCTGGAAACACCTTCAAAAACGCATTTATTGCCAAACTGCAGTGAGTCACTCCCAGGAGCAATCTTTCACCGAACACACGGTGATCACGCACATAGGGCTCATCAAATGAAAAGGTTTCCTGCAAGGCGATATACTCGCGCTGATCCTGCAAATGAGTTTGAAATTGTTCAATCGCTAACATCGCACTGCTTTCTGCGAGAAATTGGCTTTCCACCAATTTAAAAATATCCTTGATCATGACTGGTGTTCCTCAAAAATTTTCAGGGCATCTGCAACAGGTATTTCTGTGCGTTTCAATTGGTTCAGCAACCGGGCTATCAATTCCCGGTTGCCAGCGGGAGATGTCACTGTCCCCGGGTGAATATCCTCACCCAACCAATAGGACCGGGTATTGAAACGGGTAGCCGGGTATGCAGTTTTTCGTGCACGGTAATTGCCGGGCGCCTCTTCGATAGCTAAGTGAACATTGGTTCCACCAAAGCCGAAAGACGAAATGCCTGCGCGACGGATTCCCTCAAGCGGTATCCAGTCACGCAATTGCGTATTTGGATAAAACGGTGAGTTTTCAAAATGAAAGCGGGGATGTGGTTCAGTACAGTGCAATGTCGGTGGGATTTTTTTATGTTTTAGCGCTTCCAACACTTTGATGACGCTGGCGATACCTGCTGCCGTCATCGCGTGACCGATATTGGACTTCACCGAGCCGATGGCGCACCGCCCAATGCCAGCGGTATAGCGTCGGAACACCTCGGTTGCGGCCTTAATTTCAATAGGATCCCCCAATAGCGTCCCCGTGCCATGGCATTCCAGGTAGCTCAGGGTATCCGGTGTGATCCGGGCATTTTCGTAGGCTTGGGCCAGCACTGCTTTTTGTGCATCCAGGTTCGGCGTGGTAAGGCCCATGGTTTTACCATCGTTATTGATCGCCGAACCCAGGATGATGCCGTGGATGTTGTCGCCATCGCGCAGCGCGTCCTCATAGCGTTTCAACAGAACCAACCCGGCCGCCTCACCCAGCACAAAGCCATTTGCTTTGCGATCAAACACGTGGCAATGCGGCCCGTCGGACAACACCCCAGCCTGTGAAAAAGACACATGCAAATATTCATCAAGGACTAAACACACACCACCGGCAATGGCGTAAAGGGATTCGCCAGCCAACAAACTCTGACAAGCCTCATGCAGTGCAACGAGGGATGACGAACACGCGGTATCAATAGTTTGAACCACACCGCGAAAATCGTAGAAATCCGCAATTCGCCCACCGATCATGTTGGTCAATGAATGCACGAGGATAGATTTTTCACCTTCAGGGGGGATGTTGTTGCGGTATTTTTGCAGGTAATGATTTTCTTTAGCCCCCAGGAATAAACTTACATTGCATCCGCGCAATTCGTCAGCGGTGTAACCCGCACTGTCTAGCAAATGTTGTGTTTGCATTAACATCAAACGCTGTTGCGGGTCCATCATTTGCGCGTCCAGTTTTCCAATACCAAAAAACTCCGCGTCAAATTGGTCAATACCCTCCAAAAAACTGCCATATTTTGAATAGGACTTTTTAGGGATAGCTTTGCCCGGTGCATACCAATCCTGGATATGCCAACGATGGGAAGGAATCTCCGTTACCAGATTTTTTCCAGTAGCCAGGTTGTGCCAGAAATCGGTTGGATTTTCACTCTGGGCGAACTTCCCGGTATAACCCACAATGGCAATTTTATGGCTGGGATCACCGCTGGTTTTCGAACGCGCGCGGATGAACGGTTCGGGAGTTGACGGGTTTTCCGATGAAGGCGTTGGCGCAGCGTTATTGGCCGGCATTTCCGCAGCAAGCTGCCGGTCTCTTGAAAACTGCTGGATTGTTTCAGCGCCTGCGTGGTGAGTGAGGAAATACCCGGCAACGGCTGCAATGCTGCGATGTTGGATAAACAGGTTGGGATCCAGTGTGAGTCTCAATTCCTTTTCGAAACGCGCCAGTAGATTGATCATTTGAATGGAGTCAACACCGTACTCCGCCAAATCCAACTGTTCCTCCAGATCACTTTCGGGGAGTTTTAATTCATCGGCGAGTGTGGTTTTAACATATGCCGTCAATCCTTCTGCAGCGCTGGACACAGCAACAAAGACAGCGGCCGGTGCTGACATTGTTGCACCCGTTATTCCCGACGCAGCTGCCGCCTTGTGCTCGCGGATGTTTAAAATTTCCAGCGCCTTGGTACCGCGGCGTTTGAAATTTGCCACTTGCGCCAACCCCAGCGCCAGGCTTTGTTGCAGCGCCTGGATACCCTCCTCATTGGTAATGGGAATAAAACCGGTTTTATCGAGTATCCAGCGCTCCATAGCCGGATCTAACTGCATGCCACCTTCCCGCCACAGGGGCCAATTAATACTGAGGCTGAGTCCATGGCGTTCACCACGCACTACTTGTGCCTGGCGTGCATGGGCGAATGCATCGAGGTAAGCATTGGCGGCGGCATAATCGCTTTGGCCAATATTGCCGTTTACCGCCGTCAATGACGAGAACACGATAAAATAGTCCAGCGGTACACGGCCAATTATCTGATCAAGGGCAATCACACTATCAATTTTTGCCGCGAATACCGGCTTTACCTTATCCAGGGATTTGCTCACCATTACCGAGTCATTGAGTGTTCCCGCGCTGTGAATAATACCGGTCAATGCACCAAAGCAAGCCTGAATCTGGCTGAAGGTATTGTGCACCTGGTTGCGATCACTGGTATCGCAGGCGAGGTATTGCAGGGTTACACCATTACGCTGTGCCAACTCATGCCATTGCGCCAACGTGGCGTTGATTTGAGCGGATGCCGGTGATCGCCCGCTCAACACCAGGGTGACATCGCGTGTTGTGAGCATCGCCTTCACCAGTGCCTGGCCAATACCGCCCAAGGCACCGGTGATCCAATAAACGCCTCCTGCCCGCACCAGCACCGGTGTGGCTCCCTGGGCTTGTGCCATCGATGAGTCCAGAAGCTGCCATATCCGTGCTTGCCAGGCTCCATTCGCATAGCAATTACATTCAACCGCATCGTTGGCGGATGAAAGCCAGCGTATAACCTGTGAAGGGGAGTAATGTGCAATGGGGTCGCGTAAATACAATATCCTTCCGCGAATTTTCGGGTATTCCAGGGTCGCGGTTTTCAATAAACCCGCCAGCATGGCGTAACCGGGTTCAGGGTTCGGCGCAAGGATAATGTAGTCAGTAGCGGCCAGTTTTTGCGCCATGTGATTTTTGAGTACATCAAAAACTCGCGCATAGTGGCTGAATACTGTCTGGGGATCGCCGTGCATCGCAGGCAAGATGATAACTTGCTCGCCCATGGCAGTAAGCTTCGGTGCCAATTCCCCACAGGCTTCGGCGACCAGGATAATGCGTGCAGGGGTATTTGAATTATCGGATAGGGGTTCTGCTAAATCGATCCATTCGGGTGCCGCGAATTCAACCCTTACTTCTGCCATGGCTTTGGGTGACGCCTCCACCGATTTTTGTCGTGGTGACGCATGTGCAACAGGCATGTTTGCCATTTGACGCAGTGTGAAACGCGCTATATCAACCAAAAGGTTGCCCTGCTCATCCATCATCTGGATGTCAAAGGACATCATATTGTGTTGTGGCGCCGGTACCGGTGAAACAATGACCCGGGCTTTGGGCGTTAACGGGCGATGTAGTGTCAGTGCCTGAATGCTAAAAGGATAAAAACCCCGCTTATCCAGGTTTTCCATCTCGCAGAAAACCAGCGCAAGCGTGGATTGGAACGCGGCATCAACCAGCGCCGGGTGTAACACATAATCGGTAAAACCGGATTCCAGATGTGCAGGTAATTGGATTTCTGCAATGGCTCGCTCCGGGGTCACACGCGCCGAGGTCACACAGCGGAATGCGGCCCCGTATGCAAACTGGTGCCGTTCAAACACGCGGTAGAACGCATGGGCATCGATGATTTTGCCTATCGATAAGTCAGCGGTAAGGGTTAATGCGGTGGATGCCACAGCACCTTCCTGCCATAGCCCCTGGCAATAGACGCTTGCCGCAGACTCGTGACTGGCGATTTTGAACTTCACCCCATCCGCCTGGGGTTGCAGCGTAATACTCATCCGGCTGGTACCTTGGGATAGCGCCAGCGGTTGTAATAGCAGCAAGTTTTTGAGGACCGTAACATTCAGGCCTGCCAGCCGTATTGCCTCCGCGCTCACTTCAATAAAACCGGCGGCAGGAAAAATCGACTGTCCACCGACCTGGTGGTCTGCCAATATCCAAGCGCGGCTATCCACTGCCGTTTCATAACAGGGCTGGTGCAGTGTTGAACGGTTCAGGGTAATCATTGGCGCGAGGCCAGGCTGGTGCTTAACAGTGCCAGGTTGGACATAACCCAGGGTGTCGAACCAGCAATAGCGTTTTTCGAAGGGATAGGCAGGCAAGGCAACACGCTGCGGCCGGCGGGAATACAGGGCGTTCCAATCGACACGCTGCCCATCCAGCCATGCTTGCGCCATGGACTTGCAGGCTGTTGCCTGTTTATCGTCCTCACTGCTCCCTTGTAATCGAACCAGAAGTGAGGATTGGTTTTTGTCCTGTGTGTATTCGCTGAGGGCATCCAGCAGGGCATTCCGGCTATCCACCACTAACGCGATCCGCTGGCGCTGGGTAATACGACCCACTTGCAGACTGAACGCCAGATTGGTGAGCGAGTATTGAGCGGATGCGGCGGGCACTTCCGATAACGGTGATATAGCACCGGCCTCACTTAGATCCTGGCTTAGGGAGAAAGCGCTGCAGGACTTCAGGAATGTGGCCTTGGGAAGGTCTCGTCCCAGTGCCAGCGACAAGCGTTCACAAAGTAACAGCCGCTGGGTTTTATCCAGGGCATATTCCTCCAACGGCTCATGGGCATCCAGATCAGCCACCTGCACACTCAGAAGGTCAGCTGCCGTTTGCATGACTTGTTCAAGCAGTGCGGATGAACAGGGAGGCATCTGGTACGAGGTTGCAGCAGTTTGGCCACTACCGGCCCACCGGTTGCGCAGGAAATCGGCGAGGCGCGCGGCTAATTGCCGCAATTGGGTTGGCGTGCGCGCCGACAGCGGGATCACACAGGCGGCAGAATCGTCATTCTGTGCGATGGACTGGATATATTCCTTGACCACCACACAACTGTTGCTCCCACCAGCACCAAAGGAATTGATGGTCGCAATTCGGGCTTCCCCCTCGGCTATCTCCCAGCTTTTGTTGGTTTGTACCACGTCAATGGGCAGGCGCGAGAAATCAATATTGGTATTGAGCGTTGACGAATGCAGGGATGGCACCAGTGCGCGGTGCTGCATTTGCAATAGGACTTTGGTCAGTCCGGCGACACCGGCTGCCGACTCGCAATGGCCGATGTTGGATTTCACTGACCCCACTGCCAATGGTGCACCAGTGCGCTGGCCAAATACCCGTTGCAGTGCTTCCATTTCAATCGGGTCGCCCAAGGCTGTCCCGGTGCCATGGGCCTCCACATAACTGACGTCCTCGGCCGCTATTCCCGCTTGAGCCAGGGCTTGGCTAATCACAGCCTGCTGGGCCAGCGGGCTGGGTACGGTATATCCGGCGGTATGGCCACCATGATTGGTGGCAACGGCCTGTATCACCCCATAAATATGGTCACCATCGCGCTCTGCCTGGGCGAGTGGTTTTAACAGCACACAGCCGACACCTTCTGCTGGCACATAACCATCACCACCATCACCAAAGGCGCGACAGCGGCCATCGCTGGACAAGAAGTGACTGGATGAGAGCAGCTGATACTTATTGGGATGCAGCGACAGGTTCACCCCCCCCACCAGCGCTGTATTGCAACGACCGGAGAGGATCATGTCACAGGCGACCTGCAACGCCGTCGAAGAGGATGAACACATGGTGTCCAGCGCCAGGCTGGGTCCGGTAAAGCCGAACAGGTAAGACACGCGATTGGCGATGGATGCCGGGGAGCCGGAAAGGGCCATAGGGTTGCCCAATAAGGTTTGCTCAGCGCCATACAGGGGATATTCCTGGTACATGACCCCCACCATCACCCCCACCTGCCCCAATTGGTTGAGTTGTTCCGGGGTATAGGCGGCATCCTCCAGGGTTTCCCAGGCAGTCTGTAAAAACAACCGCTCCTGGGGATCCATGCCTGCAGCCTCTTTGGGTGAGATGTTGAACAGTAAGGAATCAAACTGATCCACATCTGCCAAAAAGCCGCCCCAACCTGGAAGGTCCGGTGATTTATCCACATTGCCGGATGTTGCCCAACGCTCCCTGGGAACCGGCGTAATGCAATCCACGCCCTTGGCAAGGTTGTTCCAGAAAGTCGCCAGCGAATCGGCTTTGGGATAACGACCGCCCAAGCCAATCACAGCAATTTCATAGGCGCCCTTCGGGACAGCCACAGAAGAACCCGACAATGGGAATTGACGCAGGCTGGTATCCGGGAAAGATAAGGGTGAGGGAGATAAACCCATCTGTTCCGATGCCGCAGCCTCCCTGGGGGCAAGGCGGGCAAAGAAATCGGGATATTGGTCAAAGAAATGCTGGCTAATTCGGGCAATGGTTTCGAATTCAAAGAACAAGGTCTTGGGTAATGGGCCGAACTGTTGCTCCAAAGCAGCGGTTAACTCCATCATGACTACCGAGTCCACCCCGTGGTGTTCCCAGTTGGCCTGGATATCCAGTTTTTCGGGCGCGATTTTCAGGGTACTCGCCACCAGCTGGCGAAAATACGCGCGCGCAGCCAGGCTGGTATCGCCGCCCTCGCCAGAGGTAGCGACAGCGATTGGCGCGGAATTGCCAGATAGTTGCAGTTGTGGCCGCGGGTCTGGCAGCACTGCTACTGAAAATCCCTCAATGCGGGCGAGGCAAATAGCGTCCTGGTCAAGCAACTCGATCTGGAATTCAGGGGCACCAGGCACCTCCTGCTTGCGCCCATATATCCACTTGGCCCGGGTCAGATCCCCATTCACCTTTAGTGCCCGGATAGTTGCGGGCAGGTAAAGTGAAGAGTCATCCAGTAACAGCCCCATGGTATGTAACGCACAGTCGAGCACATAGCCTTCGCTGTGGTGGTCAGGCGCCTGCAGCTCCGCCAGTATTGCCTCTTTGTTCAGGCTTACCTGACGAAGGAGCTGGAAGTGGGGACCGTAATTCACATCGCGCGCAACGAACCGGCGATAGCAATCATCGCCCGGTAAATGGGTCGCGGCGTCAAGTCGGGGTAAGCTTGTCAGCACTTGCGATTGAGCCTGTATTTTAGGCCGCTGTTCAAGGAAGCCTTGCACACAGCGCCGCAGGTCACCGTCAAGCAGCGAGAACCCCAGGCGCTGGGATGAGCTGGCAGTGAGTTCCAGTCGTAACGATATGCCTTCGGGTTGAGCAATAATCGGTCGCAGGAAGGTTATTTGGTGAATATTAAAGGCAACATCACCCGATGTAGCCTCCAGCGCAAGTGCAGCTCCTTCGCACGCAATCTGCACAGCAAAAGTACCCGGCAAGAGAGCCTGCCCGCGAATCCGGTGCTGCTGGAAGAATGGTTCATTGCAGGTGAAGTCGCAGCGGTAGGCAATACCGCGCAGGGTTGACACATTGTGCGTCACCAGGGAACCCGTTAATTCCGATGTGGGTACAACCCTGGTACTCCTCTGATACCAATGACGTTCTTTAGCGAACACATAACCCGGTAAATGGATGCTCCGCCCTGGTCGGCTTGGGTAGGCCCAGGACAGCGACCCGCCCTGCAGCCAGCCTTGGGCCAAATCCCAAAGTGGGGATAGTTGTGCATCCTGGTTGGCCGCTTGCGGGCTGTCCGACAGGGAAAAGGTTTGCAGTATCCGCAACAAGTCATGCTTGCGTTGCACAAGGCCCACCCAGCGTTGCGGGAAAGTCTCCCGCCCCTCTTGCAAGCTATGCGCAATATCGGCAAGGGACGCCGCTTCGCCCTCCCGGGTATGAACCAGCCATTTGGATAGACGCTGGGCATAGGCACGCAGTTGCTCCCCGCTATGTGCCGACAAGGGCACGGCAAACCAATGGCCGTTTCCAAGGGCCGGGGCACTTGGTCGAACTGGCGCCTCCTCCAGGATGAGGTGAGCGTTAGCGCCTCCGGCGCCAAATGAACTAATACCGGCACGCAAACGCCCCTCGGTGTGCCATTCACGCAGTTCCTGATTAATTTCGAAGGGCGTTTGTTCCAGGTGCAACTCGGGATTCAGAGTAGTGCTATGCAGTGATGGCACCAGTGTCCGGTATCGCATCTGCAGCAAGACTTTAGCCAGGGCTGCCATACCCGCTGCCGATTCAAGGTGGCCGATATTGGACTTCACTGAACCCAGTACTATCGCCCGCCCATTGGCAGGCACCCCCAGACCTTCGGCCAGCCCGCGGATTTCAATAGGATCCCCCAAAGCCGTGCCTGTGCCATGGGCCTCGATATAGCTCAGACTGTCTGGTGCCACACCAGCAGCAGCAACGGCCTGCTGTATTACCTTCGCCTGGGCACTCGGGTTGGGCACTGTGTACCCCTGGGTTTTACCGCCGTGGTTACAGCTTGACCCCAGGATTACACCGTGAATAGGGTCGCCGTCCGCCAATGCGCGGCCAAGGGGTTTGAGCAGGACGGCCCCCGCCCCTTCACCGGGTACATAACCATCGCCACCACGACCAAAACTGCGGCAGCGCCCGTCAGTGGAGGCAAACATACCCTGGGCCATCTGGATGTATTTATTCACATGGATGGACAGGTTGACGCCACCCGCCATGGCCAGTTGGCATTCACCGGCACGCAGGCTCTGGCACGCCAGGTGCACAGCGGTCAGGGAGGAGGAACACATGGTGTCCAGGGCAATACTGGGACCAGTAACATCGAGGAAATAGGAAACCCGATTGGCAATCGATGCGTGGGAAGCACCAAGGCTGCGCTCCACCCCGCCATCACCGGTGGCGCCAAGTAATTGGTATTCGCTCCACATAGCGCCAACAAAAACGCCCACTTGTCCGTCGTAACAACTGCGCAACCTGGCCCGTGTGTGCGCAGCATCCTCAAGTGTCTCCCAGGCCACTTCCAGGAATAATCGCTCCTGGGGATCCATCAGTTCCGCCTCCCGAGGCGAGAGCTGGAAAAAACCCGGGTCAAACTGGTCAACACCGTCCAGGAATCCACCCCATTTTGCATAGGTTTTTCCAGGGCGATGCCTGGCTGTATCGAAGTACCCGGAATGATCCCATCGCTCTCCGGGAATTTCGCGGATGCTATCCCGACCACTCTTCAGGTTTTGCCAGAAGGTCTCCAGGTCAGGCGCGTCGGGGTAGCGCCCACTCACGCCAATAATGGCGATAGCCTGATCCCTATCCTTATCCGGGATGGCGTTACGGTGACTGGAAGGCGGCGCATGAGCGTCTAGCGGTGGTAGCGTTACTCCGGCCTTGCCAGGGAAATGCCGGGACAAATACTGCGTAAGCGATGCCAGCGACCCATGCTCATATAACAAGGTTTTTGGCAAAGGCCCAAAGCGGGACTCCAGCTTGCGGGTAATATCAATGGTAAGGATTGAATCGAGGTGGAAACGCTCCCAGGGGCCAGTCAAGTCAATCTCATGTTCGGGAATATGCAAAACCGAGGCGAAGACAGCGGTTAAATAAGATTCCAGCGCCGGCTGACGGGCCTCGTGGGTAACAGTGAGCGGCGCAGCCGGTGTTGCCGTTTGGTTTACATGGGCGAGGAAGCGCGCGGCATTGCCTCGAAATACCAACGCCTGGGGGGCATCCCATTGCGCAATCAAACGGAATAAGGTGCTAACCCCCTCGTCCACCTCCAGCAGCCCTATGCCCGTTTCATCAAATAATCGTGCACCGTCATCGGGTGCAAGCCCAAGTCCGGTGGACCAGCCGCCCCAATTGACCGACAGGCTTTTGCCGTGGCGCTGTCCCTTGGCAACACGCTCGAAGCGTTGCTCCATGTAGCCATCCAGGAGGGCATTGGCGAAGGCATAATCGCACTGCCCTGCATTTCCCATCACCGCAGCCAATGAGGAAAACGCCACAAAAAAGCGCAAAGGATCCTGCTGGCTCAGCTCATCCAGGTTGCGACACCCCTGGAATTTCGGCAGCAACACATCCTGCAAATGGGCTTCAGGTTTATGCAACAGCAATCCATCGCGCAGCACCGCCGCACTGTGGATGATGCCCTCGATTGAACCGAACTTGCGACGAATTTCCTCCAGGGTCGTGTTCACCGCGACACGGTCAGCAACATCGCATTGGTAATACACCAGGGAGCCGCGTGCCGCTGGCGATAGGGACACGGGTATTGGCGGTCGCTCCGAGCGCCCCAGCAAAATACAAGTAACTGGATAATCCTGGCACAGGCGGCCAGCCACCGCGGCACCCAAACCACCGGCACCGCCACTGATAATGACAGCCGCGCCCGGTGTGAATGATAGGTCGGGATCGGCGTCAATCAGCGCCGGAGACAACTCAATATGGCTGGCCTGCCACCCCTCATGCTGGCTCCGCACCTGGGTGACAGGGGAATCGCCTGCAGCAAGCTCCCGGTTGATATCTGCGATCAGTAACGCCGTATTAGCGGCGGGTTTGGCTTCCAGATAGCGCCACAGGATGCGGTAGTCTTCTTTGTAAACTGATCGAAATAGCGCCACCCGCGCGGCGGCGAAGGGATCGGGACGGAGCTGGAGAAAGAGGTTTTGTTGTGGCCGGATACCCGCGCCCATGGAAACTTCACGCAGCGCGTGTACCAGGCGCTCAAAGGCGGCCATAGGCTCCGCATCGCCGGCCTCGACAAAATCGTTAGTGATAATCCAGGACTGGATATCGCGGCCGCTTATTTCGGCTGCCAGGCTGCGCCAATGGTCTGCCGAGCCGGGGTCCAGTTCATAGCAGCCACGCTTGACTATTCGCCAATGCGCACCGGGCCGGACATGGATCACCGGCCTACCGGTAGCCGCTTCGAAGTCCGCTATCCAACCGGCGTCCGGTGCGCAGATCAGGCAAGGGCCCTGCGCTGCAATCACACGCTCAACGGAGGGATGTTCACGCCAGGTTTTACATAGCAGGTGAAGCCCCTGCGCCGTGCCAGGCGGGAGTACAATGCCAGGTTGAGAAACGGCGTGCACACTGAGCCCGATAACCTCGACCAGGCAGTTGCCCATCTTGTCCAGTAGCTGAAAGTCCAGTAAGTAACCATTTCCTTGCTGGCGAAAACCAAAACCGTAGGCATAGAAAGTGGCGGGCAAGCCATTATGGACGACCAGGCGCTCAATGCCCCTGGGGCGCAAATTACCCGGATCCTGCCGTCCCATAAAAAATCCACACAACGACTGCAAGGCCGCATCAAACAAACCGGGATGAAGGGTAAATGCAGGAGCATCAACGGCAAGCTGTATTTCACCCAGGACAAAATCGGCTCCCCGGTGCAACTTGCGTAACCCCTGGAACTGTTGACCATAGGCAATGCCTCGCTGCGCAAACCAGGCATTGCACACATCGCTGCTAAATGTTTCCAGTGTTTGGGATTTGAGCGAGTCCAGGCTGGTCAATGCCGGTGGTGCAGCGGCTACTTCGTTCATGCCCAGGGTAAACAGGGTAGCGCCGCCATCTGCCATTGCGCGGGTGATTTTCAGGCGTACGCCGGCAGGCTCCTGCTGCCCCGATAATGCCAACTCAACCGCACCGCTGGGTGGTGCGACCAGAAGCTGATGCCAACCTAGAGCAGATAACTCAATTGGCCGGCCCATTCCGCTCATACCAGCCGCTTCAATCGCCATTTCCACCAAGGCGCTGCCAGCCAGGCATTCCCGGTTGTTCAGGCAATGATCGTTAAACACACTGGCACTACGGGGTATCCGGATCTGGAAATCCCAATGGCTGTCTTTCCGCGCCAGCATGCGCCATTCGCGATGCCTGGTTTCCGTGCGGAACCAGATGTGACGACGCTGGAATGGATAGTTAGGCAAGGTGTATTCACCACGCAAAGCCTGGGCATCCCACAACGGCTGAAGCTGGCGCCAGTGGATATTCTGGCCACCGAGGTAAAACGCGCGGAGGTTATTCACTATGGCAACGCTGCCAGCCTCTCCCTCTGCCGGGCCAACCGCCAGGATAACGCCAGGGACAGTGCCAGATTTGCTGTCGAGCCGCAGGCTGGCTTTACGCAGCCAGAAATCCGGCTGTGACAGTAACTTATCGACCGGTTGCAACTGGCTATTAACAAGGACTGTGGCTGCCGGCTCCACCCGTAACCCCGCAGGCGTTTCGCCCTGTTCAAATGCCAGGGCCGTGGCGATATCCACCATCCCGGCCACAACAGCGCCCAGAGAAGCCAATTCCTCATCCAGGAGTTGGTATCCGTCCGGCTGTACGCCGAGGGATAACCACAAGTGGGCGTAGGCATAAGTCAAAACCCACTCAGTCACTGGCGACCGATCAGCGCCGCGACCGGTCACCCGCTTACGCAATGCGCTCGCCGCCCCGGGAGGCAATAGTGCTTCACAGCGCTCAATAGCCGCGCGAAATGCCGGCACAGCGTGGAATAGCGTCGACTCTAGCTCTGGAGACAACACCGGGCGCTGCAAACGCAGTAAAAATGTTTCCCGACGCGCAGTCATTCCCGCAGATTGGCTCCATACCTCTTTTGCCCTGTGCAACTGGTGAGTGAGATCGGCGAAAGAGCCCGGGATCAAACACAGCCGATAAGCAAAGTGCTCGCGCTCGGTAACAACCCGGGCGCAAAACTGGCTGAGGGGGAGGGTCACAGGCCCCTGTAAATACGCGAGATAGCGGTCGATGAGTACCGCCATGGCCGCAGGTGTGCGTGCAGCTATGGCAAACAGGGGAGGAAAAGGCTCTGCAAGTTCGCTGTGGCGGCGGCTCGCCTTGCGCAGTCGATGCAGATCCGGGGCGTTCTCCAATATCACATGGGCGTTGGTGCCGGAAAAACCAAATGCACTCACCGCCGCAAATCTGCTGCCGGCGTCCCCCGTCCAGGGTCGGGACCGGGTCGGGACTTCAAGGGGCAGGTTCGCCCAGTCGATTTTCTGGTTGGCGCGGGAAAAATTCCGTTGCGGAGGAATAATGCCCTGTTGTAATACCAGCGCCGCCTTGATAAAACCGGCGATTCCCGCTGCCGCTTCCAAATGGCCGATATTGGCTTTCACCGAGCCCAGAAACAGCGGGTTCCCCGGCTGGCGGCTGGCACCGTAAACGGCACCCAGTGCACCGACTTCGATGGGATCCCCAATGGCGGTACCGGTTCCATGCGCTTCCACGTAGCTCACATCGTCCGGCGCGAGCCTGGCCTGGGTTAACGCGGCCCTGATGACACGCTGCTGGGCCGGACCGTTGGGCACGGATAAGCTGCTCGTGGCGCCGTCCTGATTGACCGCGGATCCGCGGATAACCGCGATAATATCGTCCTCGTCAGCAATGGCGTCAGCCAGGCGCTTCAATACGACCAGCCCACAACCCTCGCCACGGCCAAACCCGTTGGCGGCTTCGTCAAACGTTTTGCACTGGCCATCGGGAGCCAACATATGGGCTTTGCAATAACTGATGGAGAACTCCGGCGCCATCAAATAGTGGACACCGCCCGCTAACGCCAAATTGCACTCACCGGCACGCAGGCTCTGGCAGGCCAAATGCACACTCACCAATGAAGAAGCACATGCGGCATCTACAGCGAGGGCAGGCCCCTGGAAACCGTAAAAATACGACAATCTGCCAGCCCCCACGCTATGAAATGCGTTGATGCCGCTATAGGCATCCAATGTGTCATGGGCTTGGGATAGAAGTTTTAGTGGAAAATCGTGGGTAAACGCGCCCAGGAACACACCGGTCTGCGACCCGCGCAACTCGTTGGCGGGATAGCCGGCATTTTCCAGCGCTTCCCAACTGACCTCCAGCAACAGCCGGTGCTGCGGATCAAGGCTTAAACATTCGCGCTGCGAAATGTTGAAAAAATCAGCATCAAACTGCGCCGCACTCTCTACAAAACCACCGTGGCGACAATACATCTTGCCCGCGGCGTCCTTGTCGTCATCGTGATGTTCAGCCAGATCCCACCGGTCTTTTGGAACCTCCCCAATGCCGCTGCCACCGCGCAGGATCAGCTCCCAGTAATCAGCGGGCGTACTGGCTCCGCCAGGGAAACGACAACCAATACCGACCAGGGCAATGGGTTCACTCATGCCTGGCCCGGGATTTTTTCGCGCCAATGTAGCGCCGTAAGCAAGCTTCAGGGCAGATGAGCGGGAGGACTTGGACTTCATACATCGGTTTCCATCGAAGTTGGCTGTAACAAGGCGCGGTAAAGCTCGTCGTCACTCATGCTGTCGAGCCGTATAAAGGGATCACATTCTTGATGTTCTATCAGAGGTATTACCGGTGGGAGCTCCGGAGCTGCCGCTATGGTCTGCAACTGTGCGGCGGTAAGTTCCAACAGGTGAGCTAACAAAGCGTCCAGATTGGGATAATCAAATGTAATGGTTGAAGATAATTGGCACTGAAGATCGTTCTGCAGGCGATTGCGCAACTCCACCGAGGTAAGCGAATCCAGGCCCAGGTCAAAAAATCCGGTCCTGGTATCGACCGGTGTACCCGGTGCCATGCCGAGGATATCCACCAACTGTGCCCACAAATGCTGTTGCAGCACCCGGTTGCGGCTCGCGCCACGGGTGCCGGCCAAATCCTGCAGCAAACGTGAAGCTGGACGGGCGGAACCCGGGTTGTTAGCGGGAGACAGGGAACTGTTACGCGGCAACACGCGACCGGGGCTATTGCTAACAGAATGGAAAAAGGCATCGCGCGGAGCCGCCTCTGCAACCCACTTGCTCCAGTCCATCGCCATCACAGGATAGTTACCCTCACAGTCCAGCAAGGCTTCCAGAGCGGCAAAATAGTTTGCATCACCGACAGGTGTAATACCGCGCTTCTGTAAGTAATCCTGTGTTCGCTTATCCAGATTGTCGAACAAGCCTCCGGCGCGCCAGGGGCCCCAGGCGATGCTAAGCGCAGGTAACCCTAAGGATTGCCGATATGTGCAGAAACCGTTCAGGAAACCATTGGCTGCTGCATAGTTGGCAGCGCCGGCAGAACCAATCACCGCCGCCAGCGATGAAAACATCACAAAGCGCTGGATTGGATCCTGCTGTGTAGCGGAGTGAAGGTGGAGAACACCCTGTACCTTGGATTGCAGGCTGCGTTCGAAATGGGTTTCACCCAGCTCTGCCATAGGCGCATCACAGGTTGCCCCGGCGACATGGAAGACACCGGTGATTTCCCCCAGGTCTGTGCGAACCCGCTGGAGCGCGCCTTCCACAGCCACTGCATCGGCAACATCCGCCACATAATGGCGGACATCTGCCGGTTCAGGCCATTTTTCCAGTGCCAGGCTTTCGCTCTGGTGGCGACTTAACAACGCCAACTTGGAGAAGCCCTGCTGCAATAGCCAATGGGCGAGTTTTATGCCCAGGGCACCCGTGCCGCCGGTAATAACTTGTACTCCGTTGCGCGCTGGCGCGACGCCTGTTTCCGGCAGAATAACGACTTTGCCAATGTGCTTCCCCTGCTGCATTTGGCGGAATGCCTGTTCGGTTTGCTGCTGGGAAAACCGGGTCAAGGGTAAAGGGGAATAGCGCCTGGTTTGTATGTGCTGCAGGATGTCCTCTAGCCGCGCCTTTACCAATTCCGGGTGCTGTTCCCAGGTCGCCATCAGGTTGATAAGGTGATAGCGAATATCCGGGCGCTGCGCCTGCATCATCTCCACGGGCCAACCATTCAACCCTATTTCAATAAAGCAGCCACCTTCTCTGATAAGCGGAACGCTGACATCAATAAACTCCCGGCTGAGGGAATTGAATACCAGATCGATACTGGCGGGCGGTATCTGCCTGGCGAACCCGATATCGCGGGAATTAAGGACATGTGCAACGCCCATCTGCTGCAACACGGGAGTCTTATCAGGGCTACAACTGCCGTAAACCTCCGCGCCGATGGCATGGGCAATTTGCACGGCGGCCATACCCACACCACCGGCGGCACCATGGATTAATACGCGTTGGCCCGCACGTAAATTGCCGGCTAGCACCAGCCCTTCGTAGGCCGTCAGAAAGGCTATGGGGATGGTCGCCCCCTCAGCAAAATCCAGTAGCTCCGGTAGATGAACTACCCGGTTAACCGGTACCACAATGCGATGGGCGAGACAGCCAGTACCAAACGCGAGGACGCTATCGCCAGGTTTAAAAGCCGTCACCTGCGAACCGATATTCACTACCACGCCCGTACATTCAAGGCCCCATTCGTGCAGTTGACGGGGGTGCAATCCCAGGGCATCGAACACATCGCGCAAATTCAAGCCGCAGGCTTCAACGCGGATGTCCACATCGTTTGCGCCAAGGCTTTGTGAGGGGCGCATCGCCCATTCCAGGCTGGACAGGTTGCCTCGTTCACGCAAGGTTAATTTCGAATGCCAGACCTGGCGAACATCCCTCAGGAGGCTAAGCCGGGGAACCTGGATCAAACCGGCTTCACACACCAGATGGCATTCATCGCCCAGCAGCCGGGGTTGGGTCAGATAGGGCAGGAGATTTGCCAGGTCCGCTGTGTCGCTCCACGCCATCAGGTAAAGGGCGCAATGGTGATAGGCATCGCGAGCGCTATATAACAACCCGGCCAATGCCTCGACGACAGGATTATTGGCCTGAACCAGTATCACAAAGGGTGATTGCTCTTCAGCGGACAACTGGGCCAACGCATTGATAATCCGGGTGAGCTGGGTCAGGGTTTGCGTGAGTCGCGCGCTGCCATCATCCTCCGGTGACCAAGAGGGCCAGAGATAAACCAGGGGCCTGCTGCTCGGCTGTACCGGGTCATCGGGATTCACAGGAGCAACAGTGACTCCCTGGCGCTGAAGGGCGTCGGTAACAACTTGCCACTGCGGCGTTTGCGGGTCTCCCAGCAGCGCCACATCATCAGTCGTTGCCAGGGGCTTGGCGGGTAAATTGAGCGGCTGCCGTAAAGTGTGATAGATCCCGACTTCCGCAGGTGGAAGGTGCGACTGCCCACGTTTGACAGTCCGCTTCATGATGTATCCCAGCGTCTCCATGACGATATTACCGTCCTGGTCGTAGACCCTTACATCACCTCGCACGGTGGTGTTCCGTTCATCGCTCCCGGGCAATCGGCGGGTGTGTACCCACAAACTCGATTGGCAAGGTGCGCAGAAAGTTGTGCTTTGCTTGCCAAGGGTGACGTACATCTCGTCCTTCCCCACGTCCGGCAATAACATCAATAACAGCTGGAAAGCCGAATCCAAAATGGCGGGATGGAAATAATAATCGCCCAACATCTGCGCTTCTTCTGCCACCATGGATCGAGGCACTGCGATCTGCGCCAGCGCTTCGCCCTCCCCGACCCAAGCCTCACGGACACCCCGGTGATCCGCGCCGTAGTAATATCCCCGCTCATCCAGGGTTTGATAGAAATGTCCCTCATCAAAAGTATGGCGACAGCGCGATTTCACAGACTGGAGTGCAAGGGGCGGCGAATCCCCCCCATCCAGGTTGCGATGGATACTGCCCTCGGCATGCAAGCGCCAATCACCCTCTTGCGCACCAGCCTGACTGTAAATATGGAAGGCCGCAGAATCGTCTGTGAGGTCAGTGAGGGTAAGTTGCATCGTTGCCACCAAACCCTCCTCCAACACAAAGACTTCGTGATAGATGCAATCCTTTAATACAATTTGGGAACTCGCAAATATATCCCTCGCCGCCGCAAACGCAGCCTCTATATAGACTGCACCGGGTGCGACAACCTTGCCCCATACCGGATGGCTGCGCAGGAAGCCAAAACGAGCGAGCGACAAGTCCGCTTCGTAACACACCCCCGTCCAGGCGGGAGACTTTAGGCGTCGCTGCAGGAATGGATGTAATTCCGCGCCCTGTGCTGCTATCAATGGCTTGGAGGTCAGCCACAGCGATTTCCGCTGAAAGCGGTTGGGCGGCAATTGCCAACGAGGCGCAACAGTTGCGCACTCCGGTGCCGCCTCAACAATGATATGGGCGTTGGTGCCACTGAATCCGAATGCACTGATACCCGCCAGGCGGCGCTCCCCGCAGGCTGGCCACTCCGCCAATTCGGTGGGCAGTATGGCTGGGAAATCGGCCCATGGAATCCGTGTATTTTTGGTTGTGCAATGCAGGTTTGCCGGGATTTTACCCCGGGTCAGGCACAGCAGGGTTTTAATAAACCCGGCAATTCCCGATGCGGCCTCTGTGTGTCCGATTGTGCTTTTCAGGGCACCAATCCACAGTGGTTTGTCCGCGCTACGCCCGGCACCGTAAATAGCGCCAAGCGCACCAATTTCAATCGGGTCTCCCAAAGGCGTACCCGTGCCATGGGCTTCAACGTAGTTCACCTCTCCCGCACCCACGCCCGCATTCTGTAATGCCTGTTCAATCAGCTGCCGCTGGGCAGTGCCGTTGGGTGCGGTCAGGTCAAAACTCTGTCCATCCTGATTAATAGCGGAACCGCGGATCACACCCCACACCGGATCGCCATCAGCCAGTGCCTGGTCCAGTAATTTCAACGCGACCACCCCACATCCCTCTGAGCGCACATAACCATTGGCATCATCGGCAAAGGTTTTGCAACGGGCCTCGGGAGACAAGGCGTTTACATGACAGAAATAAATGTAATTTTCCGGTGAGAGTATGATATTCACCCCGCCGGCGAGCGCGAGATCCACCTCACCATGGCGCAGGCTCTGCACCGCTAAATGGAGGGCAACCAGGGACGATGAACAAGCGGTGTCGACCGTAATGTTGGGCCCCTGGAAATCCAGCACATGGGAAATCCGGCCCGAGGCAATACTGGGTGCGGTACCGGTAAAGGAATAGATATCAATATTGTCCGGATTATGGGAATGCAAACTGAAACGGGCGTAATCCTGGGTGCATACCCCGTTGTACACACCGACCCGCTGGCCACGCAGGCCAGCGGGATCACGCCCGGCATTTTCCAGGGCCTCCCAACTCACTTCGAGCAGTAGCCGTTGCTGGGGATCCATCGCCGCAGCTTCTCGCTCGGAAATATTGAAAAAGCCTGCGTCGAACTGGTCGACCCCATCAATAAATCCACCCTGATTGACGTAGATCCTTCCCTTTTTAGCAGGGTATTCACTGAAATATTGCTTATGGTTCCAGCGATGATCGGGGATATCCCCAATACAATCCTTACCGGCTGCCAGGGTGCTCCAGAAGCTTTCCGGGGAGTTGATACTGCCGGGAAAGCGGCAACCGATACCAATGACGGCTATCGGTGCCCGTTGAGCCTGCTGCTGTTGACTCAATGCCTGCTTAAGTTCGCGGATTTTTAACAACGCGCGTTTTTGCTGGTTGTGCGTGTCGTGCCGCCAAGGTTTGTTATCAGTCATTTAATTCTGCTTCCAACAAATCCGAAAGTTGTTCACTGGTTAAGGTATCCAGATCCTGCCACGACGAGGCCTGCCAACCAGGGGCCACTGCGCGAGACGCTGTGTCATGGCTCGGTACTGGGACGGCCTCAAGGTCATCGGATAGCGGCCACTGGCAAATATCCTGATACAGATAATTAGCCATGTCGTTAAGGGTGGGATGGTCGAACACCATGTTGGTGGGTACTGTTGTGTCCATGTCTTTCGATAACACCTTGCAAAAAGACAGGACGATCAGGGAATCCATACCCATTCCACCAACGGGTTGGTCCAGGGGAATAGCATCAACCGAATCGATCTCCAGCAAGTCGGCCACCTTGCCTTGCAAATAACGCAACAGACGTGTCCTGCGCTCCGACAGTGGCGATTGCACTACTTCGTTGAAACCCTGCAGCATTTGCGGGTTATGGGATCGCTCGGTGGGCTTGCCCATGGCGCTAACGGGAGCAGGCGCTTGCTGCGGCACCAATAAGCAACCATCACTTTGCGCCACCAACACCGCTTGCACAGCCTCTGCTTCGCTGTTCAAACCGGGCTGTGTAAACGCGGTAGGCTCCCGGAATCCCGCTACCGAGAGTATTTCTTTCCAGCGCCCAACGGATAGCAAAGGGGTGTGGGGAATGCGCAAGGCGGCATCGCGGGACAACCACCAGGAATCCAGCAAACCAAATGTGAGTGTCCAGATATCACTGCGCGCGGTTAATTCATTAACAACCAACAGCCCACCTGGCTTGATCAGTTGCTTTAGGTTCATCACAGTTGCGTGAATATCACGACACACATGAATGACATTTGTGCCAAATACCATATCAAAGTGTTGCCGTTCATAACCTTGTCCCCGGATATCCTTTTCCATATCCAGGGTAGAGAAGCTCACAAACGGAAACTCAGCGGCGAATTGCTCCCTTGCCAATTGAGTGAAATGGGGGGACACATCGGTAAAAACATAGTCGACCTGCTGAGCAAAAGGCCGCAATGCCTGTAACAGTAAACGCGTAGTGCTACCTGTGCCCGCACCAAACTCCAGGAGGCGGATCACACAGCCATCATCACGATCCGCGCCGTAACGGGTGACAAGTTCACGCACAACGGCATTGAAAAAATCTGAAGCGGGATTATTGCGATAAACCCCCTCAACCAGGGCTATGGATGATTGGGGAAAAAGAACATCTGTCGCCGGTAATGCGTTGCGCAAAACCCTAGCGAATTGCGCTATGGAAGCATCCAGAATCGCAAACCACGTCGCCGTGGAAGGATATGCCTCGACCAGCGCTTGCCTGGCACAAGGATAATCAGCAACCTGGGCGAATGCGTCTACGCAAGCCTGGGTAAATACCAATTCCCTGTCTTTTTCTGTGGCCCATCCCTGTTCAACACATATCGCCGCGATTGCCTCAATCAGAGGAAGGAGCGATTCGCGCAAAGCCTGCTGGCGCATCCAATCATGCGGTTGCCAGCAATGGCCAACACTGAGGGTAACACCCAGCTGATCCAACACGTCCAGCATACGCACACGCGCCAATACATTCACGCGTGTTTGCCAGGGCTCGTTATGACAATCACGCTCATAACCTGCACTAAACTTATCCACTGCCTGGCGCAGTACCTGCATTCCCGGCGACACATCTGCACAGGATGCACGGTGCCAAAGTGCATCCGTTTTTACGCCCAGATGAGCGGCGATCTGCGGTTGGAATTTGATAGGCATCAGCTGCGGGAGCAACTGCCCCAAGCCGGCTTCCACAACATCCATTCCCTCGTGGGTAGTCATGCCCAGGATACCCTGGTGCTCCACCAACTGGCGTATACGTGCCTGGGCGGCGATGCCGGTTTCGCACCAGAACCCCCAGTTGAATATAGTGGTATTTTGGTCGCGGTCGTGTCGCAGGTAGTGCAGGTAATTGTCCTGGAAAGTACAACCCGATACATAATTCGACAATCCATGCCAACCGCGAATCGCATTTTCAGATGAGAAACTGGTGAAGAAATCCAATCCGTCGCTACGGGTGATGAGATCCAGAATCACACTGGCCTTTACCTTGATATCAAATGCAGCCCGAAATTCCTCTTCGGTCATTTTGGCGATGGATTGATCTCGCAATACCAGGGCGGAGTGGATAACGCCATTGGGCGCACCAATGTCTGCCGTGGTTTCACTATGGAGACGCGCCATCTCAGTAAAGTCACAGGCATCAGCACTGAAATACAGGGCCTTCCCTCCCAGGTGGGCAACCTGGTCGATAGCACCCTGAATCTGGTCATTGAGCGGGCGACGACCAATCCAGACAAGTGTTGCCTGGTAGCGCTCAGCCAAATAGTAACTCAGTGCCTCACCGATTCCTCCGGCGCCACCCAGAATCCAGTAGACACCCTTGTGTCGAAATGCTGACGGCTGCGGGTTATTACCCGACGCGCTCGCAATACTTTCAGTTAATTTTTCTGTCCGATACATGTAGCGCCCATAGCAGGCTCCACCTCGGATCGCCAACTCCCTGATATTGTCGGTTTTAGCCAGGCCTTCAATCAAAGCCAGACTTTCGCCCAATTGATCAGACTGAATACATTCGCGGGCATCCAGATCAACGCAGATACTTTTAATCCAGGAGTTTTCCCGCGCAAACACTTTAACCAACCCGGTCAATGCGCCACTGTAAGGGTTGAGTTGTACCAGGGAATTGCCCGGGTCATAAAGATCCCGGGTAAGTACCACCAACTCCAATGCCTGCCGCTGCGCTCTGGTGGGTGCGCGCGCCAGGGCTGTCATCAGCTTCAGTAACGCAAGGGGCCCCCGTGCTTGCGATTGAGCCAGTTGCGCAAGCACATCCTGCGCCGCGCCATTATCAATTGGATAATAGAGCCCGCCTAAAAAGTAAATACGAATACTGTCCGGTAACAACTGCAACACCCGGGCAATATCCCCTGCCTGTGTACAATCAATTTCCACCAGGTCCGGCGTATGCTCGCAATAGCGACTCCCCAACAGTACCCGCTTGATCGGATGCCCCTGCCAATAACCAGCCAGATGGGTTGCAAAAGGCGAATCATCATCGGCGTCCTGGAAGATCCAGATGGTGTCGGGAACCCGGGCAGATGGAAGTACCTCAGGACTCTCCGGTACCCATTTGGGTAGCAGTATTAAATCGCCAATGCCTTTTTTGGGCGCAAGGTCCTGCATTGCCTGCCGGCTCATACGCCAGGTGCGCAAGCCCTCTACGCTCATGACCGGCTCACCATTTGCACTACAGATATTGAGATCGGCAGCGAAGGAATCCCTGGACTGGCTATCCTGGTTTCGCAACTTCGCATGTACAAACAGCTTGGCAGCCGGCAGCGGTAAACCCGATTGTTGAGAGCACGGTTGTTGGAAAAAAGTAACGCGATCAATACTCAGGGGGATGTAGGGTTCATCGCTTACGCCATAAACCGGGTGAGCCAACACCGCTGCCAGATATGGCTGCAAACACACATCCAGGATCGCGGGATGGATACTGTAATCGGCCAGGCAACCAGCCAAGGCCGGGGAATACTGCACCTCCGCCAATGCCTCACCATCGCAATAATGGATAGCAGTAAGCGAACGAAAATCTTCGCGCCACTCAAACCCTTTATGCCAGCCTTCCTCATAAAACTGCACAACCGGATACTCCGTGGTACAACGGTTGCGGATGGACATCAGATCCAGTGGTTCCCGGTTTACCATCCTTGTCAGGACATCGCCCTGGCTGTGCACTTGCAATTCATCGTTATTGCGCTGACTTACCAGACGATAACGGGATTGCCCCTTGGCAAAATCGTTTTCCTGGCCAGGCTCTATCAGTACCTGAACCGCCAATGTATCCTCGGCCTCCAGCACCAATGCCTTGCCAAAAACCAGGTTTTCAATCGTCAGTGCGTGTTTTTGCGGCACGGGATAACGCAATGCCAGTGACGAAAAAACCAATGATAGATGGAACGAGCCCGGCACTATGGCTACACCAAACACCCTGTGATGATCAAAGTAGGCTTGGCGCGCCAGACTGATCTGGCTCTCAAACACTTCGCTCTTCCAAGCGTAAGCAGAGAGATGGCGATGGATCAGGTCAGGCAAACCATCGTTTGGTTTACCTGATATTCCCGCCACTGGGACAACCGCGCTTTCAAAATTAAACATTTGTCGCTGGAACGGATAGGTTGGCAATACCACCCGCTTTACCCCTTCTGGGATCGGCTCCCCGCTCCAGTCGATAAAAATTCCCGCCATCCAGCAGCGCGCGAGCAGCATCGGCCAGACCCGTAACGGATCCTCATCCTGGGGAATAAAAGGCACCTCCGTCGGGGAGGATGAGTCCAGGCTCACCAGCAACACCTCCGGGGTCAAACTTTCCCTATCAGGCAGCTTTGCATGCGCGTCATCCAACCACAGGCTTTCATCACCAACAAATAGCGCAGCAAAAACCTCCTCCAACGAAAGTTCTCCGCTTACACACAAAGCGGCAAGCGCACCCTTGCCCTCACCCGACATCATTAGCGCATCGCCACAGAGTTTCCGCAGAGCCTTACCCAGGGCGATTGACAGCATCAAGGCAATAACATGGGCCTGAATGTTGCCCGCACGCTTGCTATCCAGTGCCGGGAGAAAATCTCCTTCAGACGCAATGACATCGAGAATAGAATCCCACTCCGTGCATCCCGGCATCAATGGAATAGAACCGGTTTGGGTTGTACTCCATTCGTTCCAGATACTTAAACAAAGCGCCATCTCTTCATACAGGATGGCGTGAGGCTTAAGGCACAGGTATAGCCGCTTAAGCTTTGTGATGGATAACTCTGGAACCCAAAGACAGAGCGCGCTCCTGGCTTCATCTGTCATAACCGGTGTATGGGTGAGTAATTCCGTACATTGGGAAACGTCATTAGCGACAAGCGCCACACGGTAAGGCCAGGCAATTCGGCCATGTTTTAACGTGAAGGCCACATCTGCCAATGACAGGGACGGATGCCGGGCAAGGTGATCCTGCATCCTTGAACACACAGCAGCCAGGGCCTCGGGGGTCTTCGCTGACAACAGCAGTAATTCTGCCGAAGCGTCAGGGGAGTAAGAATCAGGCGAGGTATGGGCTTCGAGGATCATATGCACATTAGTGCCACCCACCCCCAGGGAGGTAATACCGGCCCGTGCCGGGGTATCAACATCCGGCAATGGCTGTACATCGGTATTAACGAAGAACGGGCTACGAACAAAATCAATAGCAGGATTTGCCGCGTTGAAATGTAAGGTGGGAGGAACGGAGTGATTCTTTAACACCAGCAGGGTTTTGATAATGCCCGCCATCCCGGCGGCAACATCCAAATGACCGATATTGGTTTTTACCGAGCCCAATGCACAAAATTGTCGCTTGTCGGTGTAATCGCGGTAGGCCTGGGTAAGCGCAGCGACCTCAATCGGATCCCCCATGGGTGTGCCGGTGCCATGGGCCTCAACAAACAGGATGGTATCCGGGTTCACGTCGGCGATAGCCAGGGCATCGCTGATCACTTCCGATTGTTTATCCAGGCTGGGCGCTGTGTAACTGGGTTTAACCGCACCATCATTATTCATGGCGCTGCCTTTAATAACACCCAAAATATTGGCGCGCTCCGCCAGCGCGTCTTCCAGCCGCTTGAGGACAATAACACCTACACCATTGCCAAAAACGGTTCCCTGTGCGCGATCCGAAAACGTCCGGCAGTGTCCATCGGGCGATACCATACTGCCCTCTTTATGCCAATATCCCTGATCCAGCGGATACATCACGGTGACCGCGCCCGCCAACGCCATATCACATTCGCCGTTAAGCAAACTTTGACAGGCAGTGTGAACAGCAACCAGGGACGTGGAGCAAGCAGACTGCACGGTAAACGCCGGCCCACAGAGATTCATCTTGTAGGCAACACGAGTGGCAATAAAATCTTTATCTCCCCCCTGGCGATCTTCAAGGTACTCCATGAAATCGAGATTTAGGGCGACTTTTTTGCGCAACATGTTATTGAGCAAATAGGTATTGCTGGACGCACCAGCAAACACGCCTACGGGATAATCAAATGCTTTCTGGCTGTAACCCGCATGTTCCAACGCCTCCCATGCGCATTCCAACAGGCAGCGTTGTTGCGGATCCATTCTGCGAGCTTCACGTGAAGAATACTTAAAGAAATCAGCGTCAAACGACTCCACATCAGCAAAGCTGGAGGTAACGGGAATATAGCCGGGATTGGCAAGCCACTCATCCGGAACCCCCGCCAGGCGCAGCTCTTCCCGGGTCAAGGTGCGGATTGATTCCTTTCCAGCCCATAGATTGGTTTCGAATTCTTCCACATTTTGTGCACCGGGGAACCTGCACGCCATGCCGATAATTGCAACATCGTTCAAAGTTTGTCTCCCTCAATTTGTCGAATGTAATCCCATCAGTCAGGTGCAACCCGAGCATTTGCAAACAGGACTTAGAAGAGCAACGCTTGTTCAACAAGGCTCCAACCATCACACCGAATGGCTGTATTACATTGTTTTACTACGCCTGGCCTGCAACGCTTTACGTTTCTCAATACGCTGTTGACTTATCGATTTTTGTGAGTGCTCAGCAGGTGACAACGCATCCAGATAACGTGCAGCCTCTGCAATGCAGGGGTATTTAAAAAATTCCACAGCGGTGTAGGGCTTGGCAAAAGTCTCGGAGATAACCTTTACCAGGGTGGGCACCAAAATTGAGCTTCCGCCCACCTCAAAAAAATTGTCTTCTAGCGAAAAATGATCTGCATCCAGGATCTCTGCCCAAATCCCTCTTAATTGTTTCTCTGTAAAATTTGCCGCGCGCACTGAGCGAGCCATCGGTGTCGAAAGATTCAACGCGTCCACATCAACACTGCCATCGTTACGTCGGGGCAAGCCATTAGTCGGCTTATATATCACTGGAATTTTATTGCCGCGATAATCGCATAAGTCAACATGTGGAATCTCACCCATGGAGGATTCGTAATAAATAGCTACCTGACTGGTCGCCACACAATCACCCACTATTTCTCTGGCAACGTAATTTTTGGTTTCATCCAGGCCGATATAAACAACAGGCTCGTTCACCTCAAGTGCAATCAACAAGGATTGGAATCCCTGTCGCGCAGTCAACGCCAAAAACCCTTTGGCGTCGCTATTTTTGTAGCCCCGACTCATTCCAATATCATCCCAGTTGCTCCAGGCTATACATAGGCTGCGCAATTGGCTGTGCGAATGAAGATGACGGGAAAAGGCTTCAAGTGCCGAGTTGACTGCGGTATAGGCCCCCAGTGTCGCCGCACCGAAGTACCCGAAAATAGATGAGAAAGAGATAAATAATCCTGTGGAATTTTTTTCCTGCAAGCATAGGGCGAGATGTTGTGCGGCATGCAGTTTTACACGCGCCTGTTTTGCAATGGATTCCATGGACTCCTGTTCAATAGTATTGGCTTCATACAGCGCTGCCATATGAATAACACCGTCGAGTGCGGGTATCGATGCAAATAATGCTTGCACTTGCAGGGGGTCGGTAACATCCACGGCATGATAATCCACTCGCGCATTTGCCATCCCCTGCAATTGCGCCATTTTACTACGTACCGGCGCAGCATCCGCCGCTGAGCGACCTATCAGAATAAGCTGGCACCCCACTGTACGCACGAGTGATTGCGCCACTTCAAAGCCAATGCCCCCCAAACCACCGGTGATCAGGTAGGTTCCATCCCGGCGCAATGCAGGTAGCAGTTTTTCTTGCGTAACATGAAGACATTCAAGGGACTTTTTTAACCGCTGCTGCCCGAGAAAAGCCACTGAGTCTTCATGTCCAGTAGAATTGACCTCTTGCAAGATAAGGTTAAGCAAACGGTTAAAGTGCGTATCCGCTTCTATTTTCAGGCATCTGGTGGTAAGTCCAGGAAGTTCGTAACGCGCCGTGCGTAGCAACCCCGAGGCCATTTCCACATCCGCGGAAAACAGTTGACTATCGAATTGCTCAACCAGCAAGTAGGTTATATTTTTTTCTTTCGCCAACCTGAACAAGCTTTTCAAGCTGTTTAAGGTTCCAGGCAAAACCTGGCTGTGGGTATCACTATAAAGAGGCCACAGATTTATTACATCATAGCCAGATGATTCGGCTGTGATCTGCAACAATACTTGATAAAAATCTTCATCCTGGCCAGGGCGTACAGCCCATAATTTTTCGGATAACCTTTCACACTCCGCTCCTGGCACAATACAAAACACATTGGATGTACCAGCTGCCTGCAATAACGTCTGAGCGTTATGCCTATCAGTAAAAAATACGAGGTCATTACGGGTCGCAACAGCATGGCTTTTTGCAACAGGCGCCAACACCCATTTATCTGTAAAAAACCAATTCACCAAGGTGTGCTCGTTGCCCAACAGGAGATCCATATCCTGTATGGCCTTACTATAAGCACCTGCCTCAAATGAAGTTTTTAATTGGTTGCGCTGAATCTTACCGCTGGTGGTTTTAGGGAACTCGCTTTCGTTAAGTGGCAAAATATAGCTAGCAACGATACCAAACTCTGCCGTCACTTTACGTTTAATATCCATTACGGTTTGTTTAACAGCATCTGCATCATCCTTAGCCGCAACAAAAAATAGCGCCAATTGCTCCGTGGCTTGATGATTGGTGCGCACCCCGCAGGCCGCGGCAAAAGTAGGCTTCACCCCCTGGATTTTTTCAATGGCAGCTTCCAGGTCATAACAATAATAATTAGCGCCCTGAATAATGATAACTTCCTTGGCTCTCCCTGTAATAACAAGATTATTATTGGAAATAACACCCAGGTCGCCTGTGTCATACCAACCATTATTGAACGAAATCGCATTCACCGCGGGATTGTTCAGGTAACCGGGTGTTACTACATCGCCTCTCACACATAAATGCCCAACCTCTCCCTCCGCACAGAGAAGATTCTTCTCATTGCGAATACTTATTTCTACTCCGGGGATCAACTGCCCAACAGCGACAAGCGTTTGAGGTTCCTTTATATGATTACCAACGTTTATATGATTGCCAACGTTATGCCAAATAGCATCGCGCGACGAAAGTGAAAAATTATTTTGGTAGGTGATGGCTGTGCAGGTTTCGGCGGAGCCATAACAGGGCCTCATGGCATTTTCCCGAATCCCAAAGGATGCTGTCATCGCCAAAAACTCTGCAATCACCCCCAGAGTCACCTGCTCACCGGCATTGAGCATCTCTTCCACATGGGTTAATTGCCATTGCCTGTGGGGATTTTTTTTCAGGGCATCAATCACCAATTTGAAACCAAAATTGGGAGCCCATGTATGGGTTACCTTGAACGACTCCAGATAGTCGAGCCATGCCAAAGGCTCGGACAAAATACGATTGGTGTGTACCAGGACATGTTCGATCCCCAAATAGAGATCTTTAAAATGCATCATTAATATGGGAGCCACATGATCAAGCGGCAACCAATTCAAACCGACATTATCACTGTTATAATTGCTGAATTGCGCAATCGCATTAATATGGGCGACCACACCTTTGTGTGAAATTTGCACGCATTTCGAGTTTCCCGTACTTCCGGATGTTAATTGATGAAAAACCGTAGCACCCGGTTCTGGAATTTTATATTCAATGACAGGTTCAAGCCATGGGAGAGTGTCATAATCAATCACCTGCCATTGGTTTTCACGCACAACATCCAATTGATGAATGCGCTGGGCCAAACCACCTCCCGCCAGAATTTTTGCTTTTCCCAAAACGGTTAGCGCATTGACCAATTTTTCCTGCAAGCTGATTGTGTGAGTTTGCGCCGCACTCGCAACTGTCAAGGGGATCATTCCCCCCAGGAGACATGCCCAGAAGGCAGTTAGGTGATCACGCAAGTCTGTAAACTGCAAAACAACAAAATCACCACCTTGCAGGGCTTGTGCCTTAAGTGCAGCCAATACACATTGGGCCTCATTCAATAATTCGCTATAGGTCTGGCGTTGCAGGCAACCTTTCTCATCAATATAACAAATACCTTTTTGTGGAAATTTTTCCACTGTCCTCAACAGCGCTTCAACCATATTCAGGGGAGCATCATCTGGTAACTTCAGCTCTGCTCCACGCAAGTAGGCATCCAATCTCCGCGTGTTCCCCACAGGCTTAATCGCATCCCTTGCAGCGGAAATATCCTGGACGCCATTGATTTCTATAGCGGAGGTTTCGAAAAATTGGCTGTAACCGAAACGGTCTATATGAATGCGTGCTGGCTGCAAATTTGTAGCAGCCAACGTGACCGCACAATGCACACCGTACTGAATTTGAACATCTTCTTGCCAGCGCTGTAATTCGCCTGCATTCAACGCAGGCAAGGAGAGCAGGCGATCAAGGTTTATATTTCCATCACTATCACGTGGAATTCGGTTCACCGAACACAAGGCTACAGTACACTGAAAAATATCCGGCACTTCCAGATAAGCCTGAATTTTGGCTAGCAATGCAAGATCGGATAATGACGTAGCTTTTACTACATATAGAATACATTCAGAAGCATTATTCGCTACCCAGACATGAGATTCGTATAGCAGCCCATCTCGCTGAGCCCGTCGGAGACACATCATGTACGCAGAATACAAATCCAAGGCTCCATCCAACATAACTATTAATCTCCGACAATCAACCCAACAAGTTGTCCTTTTTAATAATTGTAATGTAAGCGAAGTTTGGATTAGCTCATTTGCGTGCCGCGAAAAACAGCTCCAATCACATCAATTATTTTTATCCTAAAACGGCTCGGGATGCTATCAACATTTTTAAACAACGTCTAGCTTTGCGCAAAAAACCGCATTCATCATGAGATTGCAAATAAGCGCGCCACAAATGTATTAATTGGCGCACAATTCAAAATATTTACAGAATAATTTTATTTTTTAACCTTAATCAACAAAGAAAAAATTAACGATCAATTATTCAAGTGAAATCCTTAACGATTTTTTGGTGAATACTTCACACAATATTTTGTTGTGCTTTTCTGCCACCCTGAAAAAATGATTACTGCGCCACCACTGAAAAACCCACCAACTTACACAATTCATCCCAAAACGTTTTGGATTCACAAACACATAGACATAGGGAAAACTTTTACAATTGCAGCCGTTCTCAATGCATTCGTAAATAGATTACTGGATATTTTTATGGCCCTGCCGTGCAGCGGCAATTAGCAGCTTCACCTTTAACGCATGAAAAATATTCCCGCACCGGCTTAGCATAACAATTTCTTTTACAGCCCATACGTAAACGGGTGTTCGTTCAAATTTCTCGAAATAGATTAAACACATATTGGTATTGAGGATGGACACGACATAATGCAAGTTGAAAACCTGCTACACGGGGAGGAAAAACGAAGGTGAGACTTTAAGTATGCACGGGCAGGCTTAATCAACCGGTTGAGAATGATATGTAGGCGGCATTCTGGTAGTGACAAAGCACCCTGCGCGGGTGCTGATCGCCATGGCCTAAAAGTAGGTTTTCCAGCCCAACTCCACCACATCATCACGGCGCACATCCAGGGGTAATTTACCGGAGGAATAGCTGACAAATAACCCGGATGGCGAAGTAAGGCTGAAGCTGCGCACGCTGTATTTATCTAGCCCAGCGTTGCTGACCACTGTCGCCGGGTCTATCTCACCCCAGTGGCGATAGTTGATGGTAAAAGCCAGGTTTTGGCCAAAGTGCGATCCCACCGGCATCCACAGGGATAATTCGCCGGTATAGCGATAGAACGCCGAATTATCCCCAGCCATAGCGCGCGGTGTTTCATCATTGGGCTCCACCTTATCCACACCCAGGCGAATCGCCGGTGTCAGCCCCAGTGCCCCTAACAGGCTATTGGTTCCCCAGGCTTCATATTGGCCAAAGACAAAGGCACCAAAGCGGGATTGCTGTGCATCAAAGCGCTGGTCGCTCTCATAGCCTGCATCGATACCCAACTGGTAAAACTGGAAGGCATTCAGGTAATCACTAATGTTGTCGAGCAGGGCAAAACCTTTGCGCTTGGCAGCGCGACAGGCATCGCTATTACCCGCACCCGGCCCGGCACACAGCGGCGCAGCAGCAATGGCCGCTTCGGTTAGCGACTGGCCAAATGCATCGCTCTGGATGGGAATACGCGAAGACCAGGCATAGGCGACCGCCAGGCGGGTATCCAGAAAATTGCGCGGGTTTTTGTCGCTATCGCTGGTGAGGGTGCCATTGGCATTGAAGGCGATGGTAGAGCGTGAATTCCACCGCTCACTGGAAGGTCGATCAACCTTGACCAGTTTTTTATCAATCGCATAGCTCAATCCCAGCAAGCTTTCCCCGTCACTGGCATCGAGGTTTTTGAACTCCAATCCGAGCGGAACATCACGCCCGTAGAGTTTGGTGAGCACATGATTGAGGAATTCAGGTGAGTGTAAATCGGTATCCAGGGTGTCCTGCAGGGCCTTTTTGTCAACCTCGCCACCGGTCACCGATTTAACACCGGCTTCTACCAGAGCCTTGCAGCTATTGATCGGCAGATCGGGAAACTTTTCCTGGCAAAACCCGGATAGCCGCTCCGTATCTGACAGGTATTCATCCACAAAACCATCGACCAGGGGATTGGCCAGGGCCAGGCCCGGCATCCATCCCGAAAACATCACCAACAGCAGACGGCATCTGTTCGGCAACATTAGATTTCTCCCAGGAATTTGTAGTTGGCGTCCACAATATCGGCCAGGTCGGCCATGATTTTGCTGCCGTCATTCAAGACCGCTTCCATCTCTTCGATCGCCGTGGTGCGATCCGCACCCTGCTCATAACACGCGCGGTACAGTGCCGTAAATACGCCATCCAACTTTTCGGCATGGCTGCGTGCCTTGGCCGCTTTCAGCTCAGGACTGCCGCCGACAGTAAATTCGATAATAAATGGGGTATGCCATTCACCCACTTCATCAAAACCGGCATCGCGCTGGTTTTTATCCCAGATTTCAAACAGCCATAAACACGCATGTGCGCGGTTGTTACTATTCCAAGCCATATTCCTTCCTCCACGGGATAGAGACCTTGCATAGTAACTGAGATTGTAGATTGATTACCAAAAGGTTATGGCGAAACTTTTGCAGAACAACCTTTTTAAAAGGTTCTCCTTACGTTGACGAGCGCGCCTGAAATTGTCCGGGTGAGACAAGCGCTTGATAGCGGAAATCGCGCAGTTGAACCTGGCCGGAACCCACGCAGTAAATCGCCGGCTTGAGGCTCAGGAATCCGCCGAACACATTATGGTGCAATCCGGAGACCTCCATACGTGTGGGATGTAATTGCCAGCTGCGACCATTATCGCGCGAATACTCATAGGTAATCACATGCCGGTCGTTCGTCAGGCGAATGCGCAGGTTGCGGTTTTTTAAAGGTACGCGAGCCCAGGGATGCTCCTCGGCATATTGATGGGTTTTAATAAAGCTCCCGTTAAAACCTATTCCCACATACGCCTTGTGGTTGTAAAACAGCAACAGTCCCGCCTCGGCATCCCCACTCAATGACAGGCTCAATTCCACCCGGTAGGCGCGATCCACGGCTGTACAGGTCAGTGGTGAACTGTCGGCGGGCGAATGGCCGGTACCGCTCAACACCAGGGCTTTTTCCAGGTACTTCACGCGCGACATTTCCTGCGCGCGCGGCTGATGGAAACTCCAGTGGATACCTAACCGATTGCGAGAGAAGTCGTCTGATAACGCCATACCGGCAGGCCCGGCTTTGCCTTGTCCGGGCTTGGCCATGGGTAATGACAGGTCACCGCCCCGGGCGCGAAACCAACCATCGTCAGTCCACTCTATCGGCTCCAGCAGGGTCTGCCGCCCCAGTGTCCTGAAACCATTTTCGTAGGCGTGATACACCATCCACCAATCACCTTTAGGCCCCTCTACCAGGGTGGCGTGCCCCCTGGACCACCAGGGCTCTGCCTCCGACAGGGTACGCACCAACGGATTGTGTGGACAGTGTTCCCAGGGGCCATGGATAGAGCGCGCTCGCGCCGCAATAACCATATGCCCGGTTACGGGCCCGGCTGTACCACCCACCGCCGTGACCAGGTAAAACCATTCACCGCGCCGCATCAACTTGGGACCTTCAGGAGCAAAATTTTCCACGATCCAGTGGTCGGGATAACGCCAGGGACTGTAGGCATGCTCCAGCTCACCCTCGGTTGCAAGTCCATCATCGGTCAGGCGGATTTTGCGGATGCCATTAACAAAAAGGTAGCGCTTGCCATCCTCGCCCACAGCATGGCCGGGATCGATACAGCCTTCGATGTGCAAATCAATCGGATCACTCCAGGGGCCGCGAATATCGTCGGCCCAGATCACATAGATCGACCAGGGTTTTCCCTCGGCAGCTGCGGGAATGTAGATGTAATAGCGATTGTTGTGTTTGCACAAATCCAACGCCCAGACAGTGCCGATATTTTTTTGCAGTGCCGCCCCGACAGGTGCCCAGTTAACCAGATCGGTGGAGTGCCAGAGCACTATGCCGGGATAGGAATTAAACGACGAAAAAGTCATGTAATAATCCTCACCATCTTTGAGGATGGTGGGATCGGGATGATCGCCCGGCACGATGGGATTTAAAAAAGTACCATCGCCCAGATCCGCCGTGCGCTGGCCTTCGATACCCTGCCCCCAGCGCCATAGCGGGGCGCGAGTACAAGCACCGACCAGTGTCGCCTGCGCAGCCGCCAGGGCAAAGGGCGAGGCCACAGCACCGGCAACACAGGCTTTAAATAAACCCCTACGGGTTGCATCTAACATAATCATCTCCGTTTAACACCTGTGGGTGAGGTGAACCACCGCCCAGAAACAGTTTTCCTGCACGATGATTACTGTCGCTGCAACTCCAGCAAATACACATCGTTTTCACGCAATGGCAGGCTCAGGTTGAATGCGCCATCTTTGCCCACCCGGATTGCCCGTTGCTGCTGCGGCTCACCGGTAGCCTGCGCCTTCAGGTCGACCACTTGCTGGCGCGTTAACTGCGCGGGAGACCCCATATTGATGTAGGCGGTGTAGGCATCATTTTGGCGATAGCCCACCTGTGAAAGGCTCAGGGTATAGCGACCTCTTTTCAGGCCCTTGACCTGGACATTTACATCGCCCTTGTTGGCGGCGGGCAAATCCTTGATGAAATACTGTTGGTTATTTACACCATCGGGCAGGGTGTAGGTGAAATCCCACAGCAGCACTTGCACATTGCCCTGCGCATCGCGCGCGGCGAAGGATTGCTGATCCGCATTGCGCAACTCATCAGGGCCGAGTTGGTTCAGAAATTGATAGGCAAAATAAGCCGGCTTTTTTATACCCTGGGTATTCATCAAACCGAAACCACCATGGAAGGCTTCAAAGCGCGGGCCAGCCTCTTCAAAAATATCGGTAAATACCCAATAGGACATCGACTGGACGGCATCGCCGACCTGTTTTAATTTTTGCAGGATATAAGCTGCCGAATGGTAACTATCGTGCATGGGGTCAGCAGGGGTATAGGAAGAACTCCACTCGGTGTAATGCAACTCCAGGCCCGGCATAGGTGATGCGGCAATTTCCTGGCGATTTTTCAGTACATCGCCACTCACCGCCCACTCATCTTTGGCGAGTACTGTACCGGTGGTGCCATATTCGTCCAGGAATCCCTGGTGTACGCCATAGGCGTGGGTGCTGACAAAATCCAGGGGCACCTTATGCCGGTTGGCATAGGCAATCATTTCCGGAATCCAGGCTGCGCCGGCAGTCGCTGGCCCGCCGATGCGGTAACGGCTGTCCACACGTTTGATCGCGCGCGCCGCATGGGCATAGAGCTTGAAATATTCCGCTTGTGTGCCCGCCCAAAAACCATCGAGGTTGGGCTCATTCCACACTTCAAAATACCAACTGGCCACTTCCTCGGCGCCATAGCGTTTTGTCCAATGCTCAACCAGGGTTTGAACCAGTTTTTCCCACTTGTCATAGCTGTGGGGTGGTGTGACATTGCCGCGCCACCAGAAAATTGTTTTATCGCCACTGGCCAGTGCCGACGGCATAAACCCCAACTCCACAAAGGGCTTCATGCCAATACTGAGGATATAGTCGTAGAGCACATCGACATATTGGAAGTTATATTGCTCGCGCCCCTGGCTATCGATACGGTAAACCCCCATATCATCCGTGAGCAAACCGTGCATGCGGATGAAATGAAAACCGGCATCCTGTTTGACTTGCGCCAGCTGCTGCTGCCAGTCTGCACGCAATCCTTCGTTAGCGCGGCCGGCGCCGACACTGGTTTTAAAAAAGGTATTCAACGGGCCCTGTACCTGGTTGGCATCAAGGACGATACGGCGCTCCTGGGCAACAGCACCCACCGTCACTGTTAAAACGCATCCCAGCAGAAGACGAAAAATAAGATTGATATTCACGTGGCATGTCCTGTGTTTTTTTATTAGCAACCATGATGTTTGGACAGGGTACCGCTACTCACTAACGTGCCCTGCGACTCGGCAATCACGTGTATCCCATCGATTAACTTGCAGAGATAGCTGGCACTGTTTATATCGCCGGATTCGATACTGACTTCGACGCTAATGTCATGCGCCTGCACCGGGTAATACAGGCTGGTTTCACACTCGGCAATATAGCAACGCCCAATGACGTTATGCCCCGCTTTACGCGCGGCATAATCAATCAGGAAATTGCACACACCGGCAGAGTCCAGGTATTCGACAGGTGCCTGGGAACATCGACTCAGTGCCAGGACTAAATGGCCTCTTTCGCACAACCTGATGTTGATATGAAAGAGCGAGGCCACCGGATGGGAGGCCAGGCCATCGTGGATATAGGCGATGGAGTTGTTCATCATTTATTGTGCTCCTGCGCCCTCCAGGAGCGCGTCCAACACCTGCTGGTCGAACACTGTGTTTTGCTGGCGATTAAAAATGCCCGAGCTGAAATTGTCGTTGCCGCCATTGTCCCAATAGAACGGCAGGAGCCCACGCGCCAGCGCTTGTTGGGTCACGTACTTATGGTAGTAGGCGCGCCCGGCCAAATGCAGTGTGAGTGCATCGCCCGTGAGGTTGGTGCGGCGCATGGCAGAAAACTCGCCCAGTACAACCGGAATCCCCTGGTCGACAAACTTGGTTTTCATCAGGTCGAAGAGTTGATCAATCGTTGCTTCCTCGCCCCAGGTAGGGTTGCGCTCGGTGTCGGTGGTGGAGAGGAAGCCCTCACCCCAATAATAAAACTGCTTGCCCCAGCTTTCGTCCTGGCGCATCAGCGCAAAGTTATAGGGGGTATAGAAATGCACCTCGGCCATGAGCCTGTCCGTCGCCGTATCCGCGGGCATGTGCGTCCAGAGTTCATTGGTTTTTTCAATATCGGTTACCGGTCCCTGTAGCACCAGCACACGGTAGGCATTTTTGCCACCAGTTGAGCGAACCGCATCGACAAAGGTCTGGAGATAGGAATTCAGCACGTCCATCTGCTCGGCATTTTCCGCATTGGGCTCGTTAGTGCCGGCAAAGAGCAGGTGTTCATCAAAGTCGCGCAAATGGGTAGCGATCTGCTCCCAGAAGGCTTTTTGCTTGGCGTTATTTTCATCTTTCTTAGCCGGGGTGATGTTGTTTTCCAACCAGCCGCCATCCCAGTGGATGTTGATAAGCACATAGAGCTCATTATCAATTGCCATCTGTACCACCTGCTTGACCCGGTTGAGCCACGCGGCACTTATCTCGGCGCTTTCCTGGTTGGCATATTGGTCCCAGGCCACCGGGATACGCACGGCATCAAAACCACTGTCCTTGACCAGTTTGAGCAACTCGTTGGACACCATGGGATTGCCCCAGGCGGTTTCACCGCCGATGGCCTCCATGGTATTGCCGATGTTCCACCCCAGGCGGATCTTGCCGGCAAGCTGTACAGCCGTGCTTTGCATACCGGTGCTATCGGGGGCTGCCGGGCTGGTGTTGTAACTGGGATAAAGCCCGGCTGAAGACAGGCTGCTGCTGGACGAACTGCTGGAGCTTAGGCTACTGGCGCTTGAAAGGCTGCTGGTACTTGAGGCGCTGCTGGAAAGACTCGACGTGTCGGACGACGAGGGAGTAATAATGCTGGACGAGGCGCCGCCACTGGAGCCGCCACCGGCGCTACCACAGCCTGCCAACACAACCAGGAGGCAGGAAAAGACCAGGGTATTGATTCTGTTCATGATCGATCTCGGTTTTATTGTTAGAAGCCAATTGCGGATGCAACCCTGCCCCCGGTGGGGCACCGCTGCTCCATTGCCGCGAATAAGCCTATTAAAAACAAAGACCTGGCGATAATGCTTTTCCTAAAAAGCTTATTAACTTGCAAAAAGTTGAAGTTTTTTTCGTTTAAGTTGAAGTTTTTGCCAAGCCTTCAAGGGTATTGGGGGACTAGTCATCGCTCGCAGCGGAGGTTTTATCGTAGAGGGCATTAAAGCTCTTGGGGGTACAACCGTACTCCTCCTTGAACAGTTTGTTGAAGTAGGAAACGTTTTTGTACCCCACCAGATAGGCAATTTCAGCGATGCTGACATCCTCTTTACCCGCCAGTAAGCGCGCGGCTTCGGTCAGGCGCAATTTGTTGAGGTAACCGGTAAAGGTGTAGCCCAATTCCGCCTTTAAGATATCGTTGATCCTGGTTCGGCTCACACCAATGCGGGAAACCATGGTGTCCAGGTTTAATTCTGCATTGGCATATTCGGTAGCCATAAAGCGCAAGATCGCCGCCTGCTCTTTATCGCGCTGGGGTTCTACTGACAACTGTTGGTAAGCCACCAAAGGGCGGTCCTTTTGGATCTTGCTCCTCAGATCGCTGATCAGCGCCTGGGAATGCCGACGAAAGAACCAGGCCCCATAACACCCCCATATCACCAGCAAAAATACCCCCAGGAAATACAGGTAGCGCCAATCCCTCCCCTCCAGGGCCAGCTCATTCAACTGTACGCGGGAGGCAACCTCCATGGGGCTCTGGAAACTGGAGCCGAACAGGATTTTGGGCACCTGGTCCAGTCGATAGTCAGTCATGGATAACTTGAGGTGAAACATCTCCAGCCACCATTGCGGTGTCTCAAGGCGGGTCAGATCCAACTCCACCCGGCTCCATTGCTCATCACAGGAAAAAAATGCAGAGGGTGAGCGATAGGTTAAAAAATCTTCAGGCTTGGTGACACCTTCAGCCACGGTAAAGGCGGCAAAGACGAGTACATTGGCAGGTGAACATTTGACCGAGAAAGACACATGGGTAAAGGCTGATAGATCCACCAGGGTGGGTTGCCCACGCTTGTCCTTAAACACCAGGGCAATCGAGGAAAAGGGATGCTTGGCTTGTTTCGATACGCTCAGCTCAAAATCCAGGCTATAACGGGTATCGCCGATTTTTATCGATGAAAAACCACCTTCATAAATATCCGTTTCAGGCTGTGCCTCCCACGGGAAGCGGCTGGTATCTGCCGGTAATAGCGGTATATGCAGAAAGGTGCGCTGCACGCACAGATAGCCAACCAGGATGCTCAGCAACAGCAATCCCAGCAGGCTTACAAGTGCTTTTTTATAGAAATCCAGCATGGGGTTCCTGATAACCGAAAGGCAATGACGGCTGGTTATGATAGGTAAATTGCGAGGGAGTTCAAGGTGAAGATGGAGCGCAAGCGATTCTCGGACAATTGAACATAAACGTCATTTTGCGTCAGGCTTGATAAGAGTTGTTTGAGCATCTCTGCAAAAGTCCTTGTGATTGTAGCTGGGTGATTCCCCAGCGTTAACCTTAGCCCGCTGCCGCAATTGTTGGTATTCGTCAGACAGGCACGTCTGCCCCACCCTATCCCGCCCCTGCCAAAAGATCAATTCCTCCCTTAAAAAGCACAAGGCCCGCTGTTTCCAGCAGGCCTGTTCGAATGGACTCAGGAATAAGGTCACTCAATCAGCGAGGGTTTGCCAAACACCGGCATGCCCTGGTCATCCCAGCGCAAGGGTTTCACAAAGGTGTGGCGATCCGGGTTCCACAGGGGGTCGCCTTCAATTTCGGTGTAGGTGCGGGCGTGGTACACCAGCATCACGGTATCGCCATCCTCTGCGTAGGTGAAGCTGTTATGGCCGGGGCCGAAGATCTTATTGGGGATATCAGAGCAGAGTACCGGCTCGCGCGCTTTGGTCCAGTTGGCCGGGTTGAGCAGGTCGGCATTATCGTCGATCCACAGCAAGCCCATGGCATAGTTTTCGTCGGTGGCACTGGCCGAATAACTCAGGAAAATCCTGCCGTTGCGTTTGACAATACTCGGCCCTTCATTCACCCAAAAGCCGCGGATTTCCCACTCGAACTCCGGTTTGGTGAGCATGACCGGTTCGCCCCCGAGCTGCCAGGGCGTTTCCATGGGGGCAATATAAATATTGGAGTTGCCTTCGATAGCCACATCTTTTTGTGCCCACACATAGTAGAGGACGCCCTTGTGCTCAAAGGTGGTGGCATCCAGGCAGAAGGTGTCTATGCCACTATCGACCTGTCCCATAAATTCCCAGGTACCTTCAAGCGGGTTCGCATGGCAATTGCGGATGCAATACATGCGGTGCTGGAACAGGTTGTATTTGATCTCGCGGCTGGGTGCGGCGGCAAAATAAATGTACCAGGCGGATTCGCCGGTTTGCGGATCCTTATTGAAGTGAATTTCCGGTGCCCATACCAATTCGCTGTAGGGGCCGGTATCCGGCTTGCGCCAGGCATCCACCGTTTGTGCATCCACCAGTCCGTCAATGGTTTTGGCACGGCGCAGTTCGATACGGTCGTATAGGGGTACCGAGGCGGTGAAGTAGTAGTAGCCATCGCTGTGCTTGTAAATACAGGGATCAGCACGCTGTAAAATCAGTGGTTTTAATAATTCAGCCACAATTATTTCTCCATCAAAAATTGACTAATGGTCAATGCGTTTTTCATCAACCATCGTGCGATAGAAATTATCGGTAATACGGTATTTGAACATGACAAAACCCAACAGGGCATGGAAGGCACCAGGGATGATCGTGAGCATCAAGGCAATGCCGGTCAGGGTAAATTCACTTTGGGCTTGCCCGGCCTGGTAATCGAAATACGTGAGCAGCAGGCCGGTGACAAAACCGGCCAGGCCGGCACCGGCTTTTTGGCAGAAAGAAATCCCGCCAAACGCCAACCCGGAAACACGCTTGCCATTTTTTACATGGCCATAATCAACCGCCTCGGCAATGGCAGACCAGAAAATAGGTGCGTGCAAGTCCACAACGAATGACAGCAGTATGTAGAGCACAAAGGCAAACCAGATATCACCCGGTTCAACCACCACGAACATCAGCACACTGATCAGCCCCACCGCAATCTGCGACCAGCGGAATAGTTTTACTTTGCAGTAGCGTTTGGTGACCCAGGTAGAGACCACCATCGACACAATCGATGCGGCGATCCCGGCGCTGGTAAATTTGGCAGCCATGGATTCCGTACCGCCGAGGTAGTAGATAGCATAGTAAAACGCCACACTGCCACGCAGGGCATAACCCAGGGTGCCGAGTACGCAGACAGCGCACAACAACAGCCATTGGTCGTTTCTCATGAGCAAACTGAATTGCTCACTGAGCGGCTGCTTATCAACCTGGTGTTCCACCCGTTCACGGGTCGAGAAAAAACAAAAGAGCAAAAGGCCCACACCCACCAGCGACATAAATCCCATCGCCAGCTGATACCCCTTGGCCGAATCCCCACCGCCCCAGTAAGCGGCAAGATCAGGTACCGAGGCCACAATCACCACATTGGCAATCTTGGCGAAGAACATGCGGTAGCCATTGGCCGATAAGCGCTCTTGCGGATCGGAGGTGAGTACACCGATATAGGAAATATAGGGAATGGCCACACCGGTAAACATCAGCGTGGCGAACAAATAAGTGACATAGGCCCACACCAGTTTGGCGTTGTAGCTGAAATCCGGGGTGGTAAATAACAGGAATACCGAGAAGCCATAGGGAATGGCAAGGTACAGGAAATAGGGGCGGAAACGGCCGTAACGGGTTTTGTATTTATCGGTCAGCAAGCCCATCAGGGGATCGCTGAGCGCATCGATAAAACGCGCGACCAAAAACAGCGTGCCCACATGCGCGGGCTTGAGCCCGAAAATATCCGTATAGAAATACTGCATGAAATAAAACATGGCAGCAATCATGACATTGACCGCCATATCGCCCGCACCGAATCCCACCTTTTCGGTGACCGATAACTTTTGTACCTGCATTATTATTCTTGACCTCGTCTTGGTTAAAAAAAGCGGCCTGTCACAGCCGCTTTTTTAAGGAGCCTGCCAACGCCACCAAGGTGATGGCCAGGACAGGCTGCCAATCTCTCACCGCTCGCAATGACGGTTGTTGTTGTCGATTACAGGAAGTAATCGTTCACCACCTGATGCACTTCCAGCACGTCCACACCGGCCATCCCGGCACTGGCGGCTGCCTGCAACCCCAGTTTGGAATCCTCAAACACCACACACTTTTCCGGCGCTATGCCAAGCAGTTGGGCACAGCGCAAAAAGGTATCCGGTGCGGGCTTGGGGTTGGCAACCTGATCGGCACCGACCACATGCTGCACCAGGTGATCCAGACCACAGAGTCTTAAAATCGTCTCCGCTTCCTGGGTGTAAGCCCCGGTACCCACTGCCATCGGTTTTTGGCCATGGTAGTGGCGGGCAATATCCGCCAATGCCGTAGGCTTTACAAACCGGTGCATGTTTCCATGTACCCACTGCTCTTTAAAATCGTTCATGTCATCCAGGCTGGCATCCACCTGCAGATCGAATTTTTCCAGCAGTATTTCAATCGTGCCCTTGGTTGGCACGCCGGCCAATGAACGCATCAGCGGGCGATCAATCGGGATAGCATATTTTTCCAGTGTGGCCGTCCAGGCATGTTCATGCAGTTGGCCGCTATCCACCAGGGTGCCATCCATATCAAAAATCAGGGCGTCGTAATGGTCGTACATCTTGGGCTCTCGCAATTACCTATCAGAACAGCGATTAGAGCACAAAATGGATTAAACACCATCCTTCAAATGGTAATAGGCCGCGTTATGGCGCAATTCGGTTTTGAAGCTGCGCACCGTGGTATCCGCACCGATAACGACTGCTTCGATACCCGCCATTTCAGCATAATCCACAGCCTCATCTACCGTAATGCCCTGCGTATAGGCACTGTGGTGTGCGCCACCGGCGTGAATCCAGGCAGAAGCCGCGATTTCCAGGTTGGGGCGAGGCTCCCACAGTGCTTTGGCTACTGGCAATTGGGGTAATTCCTGGGGTGGATTTACGGTATCCACCTCGTTGATGATCATGCGGAAACGGGTGCCCATGTCGATCACTGAAATACACAGTGCAGGGCCAGTCTTGCCAGTGAAAATCAACCGGGCAATATCGTTGCGGCAACCAATGGTGTGCAGGTGTACTTCCAGTTTGGGCTTTGCAGCCGCAATGGATGGACAGACTTCCAGCATGTGTGCCCCCAGTACCTGATCCACTGCACCAAAGTGATAGGTGTAATCTTCCATAAAGGAGGAACCGCCCTCGCGCCCCTTGGACATCACCTTGGCGATACGCACCATGGCGGCCGTTTTCCAATCGCCCTCACCACCGTAACCGAAACCCTGTTGCATTAAACGCTGGGTTGCCAGGCCCGGCAGGTTGGTTAAACCGGTCAGGTTTTCAAAGCAGTTGGTAAATGCGCCGAAGCCGCCGTCTGTTAAAAATTTGAGCATACCCAATTCGAGGCGCGCTTCGTTCTTGAGCATTTGGAATTGATGCTCATCATCGAAAATAGCGGGCGACACCTCGTAATCTTTTTTGTAGGTTTCAATCTGTGCAGCCACCTGCTCGTCGGTGACCGCATCCACCACTTTTTGCAAGTCACCCAAACCATAGGCGTGGACTTCATAACCAAACTGGATTTGTGCCGATACCTTATCGCCCTCGGTCACCGCAACCTGACGCATGTTGTCGCCAAAGCGGGCAATCTTCAGGTTTTGGCTTTCGTACCAGCCCATGGCCACGCGGCACCAGGAGTCGATTTGCTGCTGTACCGACGCTGTCGCCCAGTGGCCGACAACGACTTTGCGATCCTGGCGCAAGCGCGTGCTGATATGGCCAAACTCGCGGTCGCCGTGTGCACTTTGGTTGAGGTTCATAAAGTGCATGTTGATATCGCTGAAGGGCAACTCGGCATTGAATTGCGTGTGCAGGTGCATGTAAGGCTTATTCAGTGCACGCAGGCCGCCGATCCACATCTTGGCCGGTGAAAAGGTATGCATCCACAGGATCAGTCCCACGCAATTGGGATTGCTGTTGGCGGCCTGGGCAACGGCCAGGATTTCACCTGGAGACTTTACCGTCTCCTGGGCGACCACTTTAATGGAAACCAGGCTGGACTCTGTCAGGCCTGCTGCAATTTTCTGGCTATTCTCGGCGACTTGCTTAAGCACGCCGGGACCGTACAAATGCTGGGAGCCGGTGACTAACCAGACTTCTTTATCGCCGTACACTTTCATGGAAATTTCCTCGAAAAATCAGATTTTGTTTTGCCCGTAGTAGGCGTTCTTCCCGTGCTTGCGCAAATAATGTTTATCGACAATGCCCTGTTTCAGCGGCGCTGTTGTTTGTTGTAATGTTTTGGTGAGGTATGCCATACGCGCGATCTCTTCCAGGATCACCGCGTGATACACCGCATCGGCGGCATTTTTGCCCCAGGTAAAGGGAGCATGGCCGGCGACGATGACCATGGGCACCTCGGCAGGATTACGCAGCGTAAAACAGTCGGTAATTTGCACACCGGTTTCCTCTTCGTAATCGCGCTCGATTTGTTCATCGCTCATCACGGCCGTACAGGGAATTTCGCCATAGGCATAATCCGCATGGGTGGTGCCATAGCAGGGAATCGCCTGCTGGGTTTGTGCCCAGGCCGTGGCATAGGTGGAATGGGTGTGGGTAACACCGCCAATCGAATCGAAATGACGATACAAATGGGTGTGGGTTTTGGTATCGGATGATGGGCGCAACCTGCCTTCAACGACGTTGTTTTCCAGGTCAACGATGACCATGTCTTCCGGCTTCATGGCCTCATAGGCCACACCGCTGGGCTTGATGGCAATGACGCCCTTGTTGCGGTCGATCTGCGATACATTGCCCCAGGTATACACCACCAGGTTGCGGCGCTGTAATTCCATATTGGCTTCATAGACTTCGCGCTGTAATTCAAGGTAACTCATTGCACACCTCCGCCACTGATAAAGGTGCCGAGCGTTACATACTGGCGATACAGTCCTTCATAAGTCGCTGCGGCCTGTGCATCGGGTTGATAGGTTTTGCACACGCTGGACGCCATGACGTTTTGCGCCGCTTCCACTGTGGGATAGACACCGCCGCACACGGCGGCAAAAATCGCTGCACCCAGTGCACAACTCTGTTCGCTCTCCAGTACTTCGATCGGGCAATTCCAGACATCGGCACAGGTTTGCATCACGAAATCGGATTTTTTGGAGATGCCGCCGATAGCGACAACCGACTGGATGGCCACGCCTTCTTCTTTAAAACGTTCGATAATCGCGCGCGCGCCAAACGCGGTTGCTTCAACCAGGGCGCGAAATACATGCGGAGCCTGGCTGCCCATTTTTAAACCGGCAATGGCCATCGCCAGGGTTTGGTCGGCATCGGGCGTGCGACGACCATTGACCCAATCCAGGGCGGTGATACCGGCTTCGCCGATAGGCAATTCACTCGCCGCTTTACTGAGGGCAACCAGGGTGTTGTTTTCAATTTCTTCGACCAGTTGCTGTTTGGTTTTTTCATCCACCAGGGACGATGCACCTAACACCTGTGCGACAGGCCAGGTAATCAGATTGCGGAACCAGGCATAGAGATCGCCAAAGGCCGACTGCCCGGCTTCCAGGCCAACAAAGCCCGGTGTCACCGAACCATCCACCTGGCCGCAAATACCGCGGATACAGGTATCGCCAATATCCTGATAGCTGGCCACGGTAATATCGCAGGTCGAGGTGCCCATGATTTTGGTCAGCACACCGGGTTTGACATTGGCCGCGACGGCGCCCATGTGGCAATCGAATGCGCTAAAGCCAACGGCAATGCCCGCCGGCAAACCCAGTCGATCTGCCCATTCGGCTGTTAAGGGTCCGCAGACTTGGTCGGAGGTAAACGTTTCTGCCGGCAGGCGATCGCGCAAGCCATCCAGCAGTGGATCGATACCGGCAAAAAAGGCATTGGGTGGATAACCGCCCCAGCTCGCATGCCACATCAATTTGTGGCCGGTAGCGCAACGCCCCATACGCAATTTGCCCGGGTGTGTGGTATCGGTCAGTACGGCGGACATCCAGTCGGCATGTTCCACCCATAAATAGGCCGCTTCAGCAACAGCAGCGTCTTCACGCAGTACATGCAGGGCTTTGGCCCAGTACCATTCGGAGGAATAAATCCCGCCTTCGTATTTCAAGTAATTGGTGCTGGCGGCGTTGGCCGCCGCGGTAATTTCCCGGGCCTCCTTCACCGCCGTGTGATCTTTCCAGAGCACAAACATGGCGTTGGGGTTTTCGGCAAACTCGGGCTTCAATGCAAGGGCAATACCCTCTTTATCAACGGCGACCGGTGTTGAACCGGTGGTGTCAAAACTAATACCGGCTACCCGGGTTGCTGCCCCGGCAGGCGCACGCTCCCAAAGGCCGCGCACCACCTGCTCCAAGCTTTCGAGGTAATCCAGCGGATGCTGGCGGAATTGATCTTTGGCCGGTACGCAATACAGGCCCTGTTTCCAGCGCGGGTAATACACCACATGGCTGGCCACTTCGCGGCCGCTGAGCGCGTCCACCAGGAGCGCCCTGACCGAATCGGAACCATAGTCCAAGCCCAAGGCATAAGACGTCATAACATCACCCACTTTTTATACTATTGCCTCATCAGAGGATATTAATATTGTATGACAATATTATTGGAGTAAAGCCCAGCGCTGTCAATCGGTTTCAGCACCGGGCCCAGGGCTTACTTGGCGGCTTTTTTAACCCGCTCAGGGGATTTATTGGGTGCAACCCCTTCTGTGGTCATCACAATGCGCTTGATGGTGCCATCCGGGTTGTAGAACAGCTCATCGATACTGACCGAACGACGGTATTGGCCGCCATCGGGGCGGCCGGCGCCGGTGTGGTAGATAAAGTAGTGCTTGTTATTGAATTCGATAATGGCCTGGTGGTTAGTGGGCGTATTGCCCGCCACTTCATTCAGGATGCCCTTATAGACCCAGGGCCCCTTGATGCTTTTGCCCATGGCATAGCCGATCTTCTCGGGGAAGCCCATGGCATAGGACAGGTAATAATTGTCCTGGTATTTATGTACCCAGATCGCCTCGGTAAATTCGGGCAGCCCTTCGATCGCCCGGATGGGGCCGTCCAGCTCCACCATATTTTTCTTCAGCTTGGCGTAGCGTGGCCTGGTATTTCCCCAGAACAGGTAGGCCTGGCCATCGTCATCAATAAATACCGAAGGATCTATATCGTCCCAATCGATAGGGGTATCCGTGGTCATATCGTTGGTAATCAACGCCTTGCCCAGTGCATCTTTAAACGGGCCGATGGGGCTGTCGCCCACGGCCACACCAATGGCAAAACCCGGCTTGGTGTCGTCGTGCCTGACGGTCACATACCAGTAAAACTTGCCATTGCGCTCAATCACCTGGCTGGCCCAGGCATCGCCCTTGGCCCAGGTGAAATCCTTGGCGCGCAACCCGGGGCCGTGGGCTTCCCAGTTGGCCATGTCATCCGAGGAATACACCAGCCATTCGTTCATCACAAAAAACGTGGTGTTATCCGGCGCCTCATCGCGGCCGGCGTAGAGATAGACCCTGCCCTTGTGTACCAGGGCCGCCGGATCGGCGGTAAACACATCCGTAAAGATGGGGTTTTCAGCCTGGACCAGGGCACTGCCAGTACCCAGCAACAGGGCACACAAGCGGTGCAACCATAGGCGACGGGAATTCAGGGAGGTTGTCATGTTATTTCCTCTTGTGGGCTCTCTTATTAGGGTCATTATTGATGCAAGCGCAACCATCCATTGGGCTTGATTTATATTGATATTATAATACAATTAAAATCACAACAACCTAAAATAGCGTTTTTGCATGAATTTACCCACGGAGCCCAAGTAAATATCAGTCAAGATTAGCCAGATCCATTGTGGGCTTTAAAAACGACTCTTATATTGTATGACTTTATAAATAACCATAAGACACCTTTACCTTCCCCGGTGACGATCCAAACTCCCAACAACCATGGGGTATAGGTACAAGCAAACACACTATGTGCCTGTCTTGTCTATTCCAACGAACGAATAACACAGTGAATAAAACGAGGAATCACCATGAAAAGCCTATTCAAAACCCTGGCCCTCGCCACGGCCATTGGCCTGAGTGCGACAACACAGGCCCTGACGGTCGGATTTGCCCAGGTAGGATCAGAATCGGGCTGGCGTACCAGCTTTTCAGAGTCGGTTAAAGCCGAGGCCGACAAACGCGGTATCACCCTGAAATTTTCCGATGCCCAGCAAAAACAGGAAAACCAGATTAAAGCCGTGCGCAGTTTTATCGCCCAGCGAGTAGATGCCATCTTAATTGCACCCGTAGTGGAAACCGGCTGGCAACCTGTGCTGGTGGAAGCCAAGCGCGCACGCATTCCTGTGGTCATCCTGGATCGCAATGTGGCAGTGAGCGATCACTCCTTGTACCTCACACGCATAGCGCCGGATTTTGAAGTAGAAGGACAACGTGCTGCCAACTGGCTGACCGAAAAAACCCAGGGCAAGTGCAATATCCTCGAACTGCAAGGCACAGTGGGTTCCAGTGCCGCCCTGGGGCGTATGAAAGGCTTCAATGAAACCATCGCCCACTTCCCCGACACCAAGATTGTGCGCAGCCAAACAGCCGAATTTACCCGCGCCAAGGGCAAAGAGGTAATGGAAACTATGCTCAAGGCCGAAGGCGGTGGCAAGAGTATCTGCGCGATATGGGCACATAACGATGAGATGGCCTTGGGGGCTATCCAGGCGGTAAAGGAAGCCGGCCTGCAACCCGGCAAGGATATTTTGGTTGTTTCTGTTGATGCGGTAGATGATGCGCTGAAAGCCATTGTCGCCGGTGAGATTAATGTGTCCGTTGAATTAAGCCCGCACCTGGGTGGCCCGGCGTTTGATGTGATTAACGAATACCGCGCGGGCAAAAAAGAGTTTGATAAATGGATTCGCATGGGCGGCGCGGTGTTTACCCAGGAGAACGCAGCGCAAGAATTGGCAAAGCGAGCCAGTAAGTAGCTCGTGTGGATGTTGAGCAATCGGTGTGTGTGACACGCTGATTGCTCAACATCCTGAAAGATTGTGCCAAATATCCACTCGATTGTGAGTTTGTCGGGAAGTCATAACAACCATGAACAACAAACCTGTACTGGAACTGCGGGGAATCCACAAAATATTCCCCGGTGTCCACGCCTTAAAAGGTGTGGACTTCACCCTGCGCGCGGGCGAAATACACGCCCTGCTCGGCGAAAACGGCGCGGGCAAATCCACGCTGATCAAAGTCATGACCGGTGTATACCAGCGCGATGGTGGCGATATTGTATTAGAGGGCCAGGCGATTCACCCCAATAACACGGGAGACGCCCAGGTATTGGGTATTAGCACGGTGTATCAGGAAGTGAACCTGCTGCCCAACCTGACCGTGGCACAAAACCTGTACCTGGGGCGCGAGCCGCGCCGCTTGGGCTTGATCCACTGGCAACAGGTCAACCGCGATGCGGCGGCCTTGCTCAAGGGTTATGACCTGGACATAGACGTCACCCAACCCCTATCCAGTTATTCCATTGCCGTGCAGCAACTGATTGCCATTGCACGCGGTGTCTCCATGTCCGCCAAGGTGTTAATCCTCGACGAGCCAACGGCCAGCCTCGACGCCGATGAAGTGCAATCTCTGTTCCGCATCATGCGCGATTTAAAAGCGCGCGGTATCGGCATTGTGTTTGTTACCCACTTCCTCGACCAGGTGTATGCCGTGTGTGATCGCATCACTATTTTGCGCAGCGCGGAACGGGTCGGTGAATTCGAGGCGGCAAGCCTGTCGCGCGCGGAATTGATCGGCCATATGCTCGGTAAAGAATTGGCGGCACTGGGTGAACACAGACCGCAACAAACCCAGGGTGGAGGCGAAGCTTTATTAACCGCCACGGCACTCAGCCACAACACCAACATGGCGCCGATGGATGTACAGGTGCGCAAGGGCGAAGTGGTTGGCCTGGCAGGGCTTTTAGGCTCGGGCCGCACCGAACTCTGTCGCCTGCTGTTTGCGATTGATAAAAAACACGGCGGCACTATCCGGTTTAACGGTGCAGACGTTCACTTTCGCTCGCCGCGCGATGCGATGATTGCCGGCATGGGCCTGTGCCCCGAAGACCGCAAACACGACGGGATCCTCGGCCCACTTTCCATTCGCGAAAATATGATCCTCGCCCGCCAGATCAAACAGGGCTGGTGGAAATACATAGGTCGCAAAGAGCAGGAAGCCATCGCCAACCAATACGTTAAGGAATTGAATATTGCCACCTCGGATATTGAAAAACCCATCGAACAACTCAGCGGCGGCAACCAGCAAAAAGTGATCCTCGCCCGCTGGCTTGCAGCCAATCCATCGCTGTTGATCCTCGATGAACCGACACGCGGCATCGACATAGGCGCACACGCGGAAATTATCCGCCTGATTCGCACGCTTTGCGATCAGGGCCTGGCCCTGGTGGTCGCCTCCTCCGAACTGGAAGAGCTGGTGGCCTTCAGCAATAAAGTAGTGGTATTGCGCGACCGTAAAAAAGTCGCGCAACTGGACGCCGATGACATTAACCCGCAACGCATTATGCAAGCCATTGCATCGGCCTGAGTGACGAGGAATTTATGACATCCCATCAAAACCTGCGCCGCTATCTCTGGCCCTGTGTCGGATTGCTGGTGCTGATTGCGATCAATGCCCTGATCGCGCCGGAATTTTTTCACCTGGAATTTAAAGACGGACGGCTCTACGGCAGCCTGATCGATGTACTCAATCGCGCGGCACCGGTCGCCTTACTGGCCATCGGTATGTCACTGGTGATTGCCACCGGTGGTGTGGACTTATCGGTCGGCTCCATCATGGCGATTGCCGGTGCGGTCAGTGCCTATTGCCTCACCCAGGGCAGCAGCAACCTGGCGTTTATTATCGGCGCTGGACTGGGCGCGGGGCTGGTTGCCGGAATCATCAACGGTTTCCTGGTCGGTTACATGAGTATCCAGCCGATTGTGGCCACATTAATTCTCATGGTCGCAGGACGTGGTATTGCCCAGTTGATTAACGAAGGCCAGATAGTGACATTCGATCACGCCGGTTTTGCCTTTTTAGGCACCGGCAGTTTCCTCGGATTGCCCTTCCCCATTGTGCTGGTCATCATCACTTTTGCGCTTGTGCAATTACTCACTCGCCGCACCGCATTGGGTTTGTATATCGAAGCCGTAGGTGCGAATCCGTCTGCCAGCCATTACATGGGTTTGAATGCAAAGGCGATCAAACTGAGTGTGTATTGTGTCGCCGCACTGTGTGCGGCCCTGGCGGGGATGATTGCCGCCGCCGACATCAAAGGTTCCGATGCCAACAACGCCGGGTTATGGCTGGAGCTGGATGCGATTCTCGCCGTGGTGATCGGCGGCGCTTCACTGATGGGCGGTCGCTTTTCACTGGCACTGGCGATTATCGGTGCACTGATTATCCAGACCCTGACCGTAACGATTATCCTCAGCGGTATTCCGCCCAAGTACAACCTGCTGATCAAAGCTGTTGCCATTATCCTGGTACTGCTGTTGCAATCGCCCCGCTTCCAGCAACAACTCAGCCACTTCAAATTACGCAAGCGATCATCCCAGGGAGCCAGTCGTGCTTAATCGTAAATTTATTCCACTGATCGTTACCTGCTGCCTGTTCTTTTTATTGTTTGGCATAGGCTCCGTACAATTTGAAGGCTTCGGCAGTGCGCGGGTCTTTTTCAATCTGCTCAGCGATAATGCCTTTTTAATTATCGCCGCGGTGGGCATGACGTTTGTGATCCTGTCCGGTGGTATTGACCTGTCTGTCGGCGCCGTGATTGCCCTGACCGGTGTGGTATGCAGTGTACTGATCAGCCAATACCAATGGCATCCGCTGCTGGCATTTCCGGTGGTATTGGTGGGCGGCACCCTGTTTGGCGCGGCTATGGGTGCCATCATCCATTACTACAGGATGCAACCGTTTATCGTCACTCTCGCTGGCATGTTTTTCGCGCGCGGCCTGGCCAGTGTCATCAGCGAAGAATCCATTCCCATTGATCACACCTTCTATAACGACTTTTCGGCATTCGGGTTTGAAGTATTCGATGGTGCCTGGATCGGCAGCTCAACGATCATCTGCCTGCTGGTACTGTTGATCGCCATCGTCATTGCCCACTACACGCGCTTTGGCGGCCGTGTTTACGCACTGGGCGGCGATGCCAACTCAGCCGCGCTGATGGGGATTCCGCTGGCACAAACCACTATCGCTATTTATGCCATCAGCAGCCTGCTCGCCACCCTCGCCGGCATTATTTATTCCTTCTACACCTTTTCCGGCTACTCCCTGGCCGCCGTAGGTGTGGAACTGGATGCAATTGCAGCGGTAGTCATTGGCGGAACCCTGCTGACCGGTGGTTACGGCTACCTGTTCGGCACCCTGATCGGGGTATTGATTATGGGTGTGGTGCAAACCTACATTTCCTTCGACGGTACCCTCAGCAGCTGGTGGACCAAGATAGTGATTGGTTTACTGTTATTTTGTTTTATCGCGCTGCAACAATTGCTGGTCAAAACCAGGAACCCTTAACGCCTCCAGGGCGGCATTCGCCGCCCTTCTATCGCCAAAGTGAAACTGCACTACACTAATCTTGACGATTCAGTTTTGTACCCCTGTAAATGACAGGGGTAGAATCCTGTAAGACCACTACATTGGCTGTAGAGAGCGGCCCTTGAATACTGCCCTTAAGAAAGCACACTGGCTTATCCTGCTGTTGACATTGGTGACTCCCCTATGGGCAGGTGCCGGGCAAACTATTGTCGCCGCCGTCGATGAAGACATTATTCAGGATTACCAACTGTTTGTCGGAACGCGCGATCCCTTAAAGATCACGCACTTCGCCGGCCCGGGTGCGCGCCGGGACGTGGTGGAACTGGTGCTGCTGCAACAGGCATTGCATTTGGGTGGCTACCAGGGAAGTGTCACACTGCGCCCGGAAAACAGTTACCTGCGCATTTTAAAATTGGTTAATGATGGCCAAGTGGCCATTTCCGGCGCCCCCAAATGGCTTGAGGATATGCAACCCTACGAGGACCAGATTTACATTAGCAGTGCAATCGTCCATGAAGGCGATTTTATCGTTGGCATCTATACCCGCCCGGATAACCGCAAAGCACTCGACGCCACCAGCCTTGATAAAGTCCGTCAATTAACTGCCGCATCCAATAGCCACTGGAAAGCGGACGTCAGCACACTGAAATCCCTGGGCATAGGACGAATTTATTACTCCACCTATTGGGTGCAGATAGTGCGCATGGTAGTCGCAGGGCGAGCCGATATCACCTTAGCGCCGTTTCAAAGCACGCCGGGAATGAAAATAAAGGTCAACAACCTTGCGTTGGTCCCCATCCCCGGCATCAAAGTATCACTACCCGGAAGCCGCCACTGGCCGGTTAGCAAACAGCATCCACAAGGTGAAGCTATTTTTAATGCGCTGCAAAAAGGCATTGCCATATTGGAGGCCAATCATATTATTCGCCAGGCTTACGAAGAATGCGGCTTTTTTCATCCAGGCGTACAGGATTGGCAATTACTGAACGCCCCCCATGCATCTACCACACAACCGATAACACATTGAGAACCACCAGAACATTGCGCCCAAGCGATGTTCAGTACATTTCCCTACCGATCTGAAATGGACACATAAAAAAACAACCCCCCTGTTACGACTCGCTACAATTTGCACACTGAATATGGCTTACACTCGCCAGGCGTTATTGTTAGCCATGCCCCAAAAGCCATTAAGGATTCTGTGATGCCGGCCCGTATCGAAGCCCTGATTAACAGCCTCTACCGCAGTGAGTCGCGGCGTGTGCTGGCCAGCCTGATCCGCTTGCTCAAGGACTTTGACCTGGCGGAAGAGGCAACCCAGGAGGCATTTACCGCCGCACTGCACCAATGGCCCCATGAAGGCGTCCCCCAAAATCCGCGCGCCTGGCTGGTATCTACCGGCCGCTTTAAGGCAATTGACCAGTTGCGCCGACGCGCGCGTTTCCAGACAACCCTGGATGATGTTGTCGACGAGTTGGAAGAGGCCATTAGCGATGGCGAGGATTGGGATGAACAGCTGTTTGCCGATGACCAATTGCGGCTTATTTTCACCTGTTGCCACCCCAGCCTGGCTCCCGAAGCCCAGTTGGCCCTGACCCTGCGCGAAGTCTGCGGCCTGACCACCGAAGCCATTGCGCGCGCCTTCCTTACCACCCCCAGTACCCTGGCGCAGCGGATTGTGCGCGCCAAAGCCAAGATCCGCGATGCCAATATCCCCTACGAAATCCCTGGCCGGGAACAATTACCGGAACGATTATCGGCAGTCCTGCGGGTTATTTATCTTGTTTTTAATGAAGGCTATTCCGCCTCCTCTGGCGAGAACCTGATTCGCCACGACCTAACCCTGGAGGCCATTCGCCTGGGACGCTTATTGGTGCAACTGATGCCGGAGCCTGAAGCACAGGGGCTACTGGCACTGATGCTGATCCAGCAGGCGCGCGCCGCGGCACGGCAGGATGAACAGGGGGATTTGATTCGCCTGGAAGACCAGGATCGACGCCTGTGGAACCATGCGCAAATTGCAGAGGGCTCGGCCCTGATCCGGCAGGCGTTTAATCGGGGTGGCGCCGGTATCTACAGTGTCCAAGCCGCCATAGCGGCGGTGCATGGTGAATCACCCAGCTTTGCGCAAACCGACTGGCATGAGATTGTCGGGCTCTACGATTTGCTGCTCCGCCTGACCCCCAGCCCCATCGTAGAACTGAATCGCGCTGTCGCCGTCGCCATGCGCGATGGCCCGGCAAGTGGTTTGAGCCTGATCGAAGCGCTGGCCGAACGCGGCCACCTGAAAGATTACTACCTGTTCCACGCTGCGCGCGCTGACCTGCTCCAGCAACTGGGGCAGCTGGATGCCGCCCAACAAGCCTATCGCCTGGCCCTGGCGCTGACCGAACAGGCGGCTGAACAACGCTTCCTGCAGCGCCGCCTGACAGCGCTGGGAGCCGGATAGGTCAGACATCACGCCCGCTGTAATGGGTAATCAGGATAGCATCCAGGTCTATCCCCTCCAGGCAGCGAATATTGATGGCAGCCATGGCATTGCCTTTGGGGTCAACACCTTCCGCATAGGGGGCAACCCCGCAGACCTGGCAAAACTTATGCTTGATCACATGCCGGTTGAAGGTATAGGTTCCCACCTGTTCCCCACTGGTTGCCAGGTGAAAATGGTCGCGAGGCACAAACCATAATAAGGAGCCTTTACGCTGACAGATCGAACAGTTACAGGAGAGCGCCCCCTCCAGCGCCCCTTCAACATCGAACCGGATATTGCCACAGTGGCAGCTGCCTTGATAAACCATGGGTATTTCCTCTCGGAGTGGATGATTTAAAAAAAATGAAAAAAATTTCACCGCTATTGTCGAATAACCGGGCGTGAAATCGACTAGGGAGAGACAATCACTTCAAGGAACCATCCTTATGCAAAAAATTACGCCATTTCTCTGGTTCAATGACAGGGCGGAAGAAGCGATACATTTTTATACACGTATTTTTAGCAACTCCGCCATACTGGCCCATTACCTGAACTGATAACATCACCACAGGAGAAAGATCATGACTCATTATGTTGACGGTTTTTTACTGCCCATTGCTCCCGAGAAACTCACTGAATACCAAAAAATGGCCGACAAGGCCGGGGCGGTCTGGAAAGACCATGGCGCTATCGCCTATTGGGAGTGCGTGGGCGATGATTTTAATTGCCACGACATGACTTCCTTCCGCCAGGCCGCTGGTTGTAAGGATAACGAGACGGTGGTTATTGCCTGGATTATTTACCCATCGCGCGAAGAGCGCGACCGTATCAATGCGGCGGTGATGGCTGACCCGCGCCTGAGCGACATGTGTAATGACGACTCCATCTTCGATTACAAGCGCATGGCCTATGCCGGCTTTCGCGAGCTTGTGCGTCACGACTGACGCACAAGCCCTGCTAATACACCATTCCTTTCAACAGCTATTGGGAACCTATTGCTTATGAACACGCAAATTTTCGTCAACCTGCCGGTCAAGAACCTGGATAAATCCAAGGCATTCTTTTCACACCTGGGGTACAGCTTTAATCCGCAATTTACCGACCAAAATGCGGCGTGCATGGTAATCAGCGAACATATTTACGCCATGTTATTGACCGAGCCCTTTTTCCAGGGCTTTACCAAAAAGGCCATTGCCGATGCACACACCAGCAAAGAAGTGTTGATCTGCCTCTCGTGCGAGAGCCGCGAGGAAGTCGACACCCTGGTAAAAAAAGCCCTTGAGGCCGGTGGCGGTAACCCCATAGAGCCGCAAGACCATGGGTTTATGTACTATCACGGTTTTGAAGACCTGGATGGGCACCATTGGGAAGTCATGTACATGGACCCCAATCACGTCCAGCAATAAATACCCACCAGCCTATTCAGCCGAGGAAGTTATGAAATACCTGTGCCTTGTTTATTACGATGAAAAGATTATCAACGCCATGACCGCCGATGAGTGGCAGTCACTCAATCGCGAGTGTGTCGCCTGTGTGGAGTCCTTGCGCAACAGCGGCCATATGGTTGGCGGCAATGCCTTGCACTCGATCACCACCGCCACCAGCCTGCGAGTGCGCGATGGCAAACCCATGATTACCGATGGCCCGTTTGCCGAAACCAAAGAACAGTTGGCCGGATTCTATTTACTGGATGCACGCGACCTCAACGAGGCCCTGCAATTGGCCAGCAAAATTCCACCTGCGCGCCTGGGTACCATCGAGGTTCGACCGGTGCGCGAACTGGACCCCGAAAAAGATGAGCGATTCGAACAACAATTTGCATAGCACACAACAAACCTATATCCCTGAACCACGTATTGAGCGCAGTGGGCCATTACTGATCGCAGGTCTGTGCCAGCCCCTGGACAGCGAGGCATTCACACGTATACCGCAACTCTGGCAAGACTTTACCAGCCAGTGGAACCAACTGGCCCAGCGCGTGGGCGAAGTCAATTACGGGCTGTGCATGCGCGCCGATGCCGGTGCTATTCACTATCTTGCGGGCTGTACGCTATGGGATTTCGACAACTTACCCGCAGCCCTCAGCCGTTTTGTAATTCCCTTGCAAGACTATGCGGTATTTCACCACGAGGGACATGTATCCACTATTCGCCACACAATAGATGCTATTTTTGATCGCTGGCTACCCCAAGCCAGGTTCCAATTGGCAACACAACAGTCACTGCACTTTTTTGAGCGCTATGGCGAAGCCTTTGATCCTGTTACCGGTGAGGGCGATATCGAAATCTGGGTTCCGGTGCTGGAAAAAACCTGAGCCATAAACAAAAAAGCGCTCCATCCGGAGCGCCTTTTTACAACGGACACCACCACCGCTATGACTTACGCGCTGGCTCCAGCGACCCTGGAAAATCTGCATTCAGGGAAACGATACGGGTCTTGCTGATCTTGTGACGGTAGATTTCACGCAGGTACTTGATCGCCTTTTTGACACTGGTGCGCGATAAGCGGATATCGTTGATGGAGCAGAATTTTTCCGGATCGTTAATCAACTCGCGATATTTCTTCTCATACATGGGCTTGATGGCATACCAGTTGGTATCCAGGATCTTGGCCGGGTTTTCGTATTCATTCAGCATTTCGTCCACGAACGCCTCATCGAATTGATCGGCACTGATAAATTCCAGCATCGCCTTATCCAGCTGTTCATCAAAGCGGTAATCACTTTTGGCAAAGCAGCGTTTGATAAAGGCCACAATCAAGGTGAGGAAGTCGTCGCTAAGGCAAGGGCTTTTCACAATCAGGGTGGTCAGGGAGATATTGGCCGAGGCACCTATCACCAGGGCATAACGCTTGAGGGTTGTGTTGGGAAAGAGCGCATTCAGGTGCGATTTCAGTTTGTTCAAATCCATGTAAGAGAGCTTGTAATCCTTGGGCAGGGAGACAATCGACACAATGGATGAACAGTTTTTAAAGAAATGCAGCTGTTTTAATTCTTCCGGATCGTAGCTGTTCTGCAGGTAGCGCCCCAGCGCCGCCCGATAGCGATCGGACTCTATAGGCAGGAGGCTAATTCCCTCGATCGCCTGGGTAACCTTGTTGAAGTGTGGCAAATCAATAGAGCGATAGAACAGATCATCAATATTCAGCTCACTGGATTTTTTATCCTGTGGGCGCGACTTCTCACTGTTCTGGGGCAATGCCGGAATCACCGATTCCGCATAGGCCACGGCCACAGGTCCGGCCAGGCTCATAAACAAATCATTGGCATCCAGGCGAATAGTTTCACCAATATCGATACCGGCGCGGCGGAAATAGTTTTCGTCGTAATCGGTGGTGACTGCCTGGGCGGTGAGGATATTGAAAATCTGCTGGGAGATATACTGGTTGGCATATTTCTCCATCGCATTGACATCGATGTGCGGGATATTGCCCTCATCAGTCGCCTCGGCATAGCGCATGATGTCGTTGGAAATTAACATCATGGCATTCCAGGGGCGAATGCGGTGCATCACACTGGCATCGCTGCTGTCTTCATTGTCAAAGTTATAGGAGAAATCCCACTCCTCCGACAAATACTTGCACAGCAGGCGCCCGGCATTGATATGCAGGGCCTCCGACATTTCCACGCCGTGATCGGAAATATTCGGCAATATGCAAATACCGCTGGTGAAGATCGGCTCAAAGACAAACGAGTGGCCGTGGTTGGCAGAATTGTCGTTGAGTGATTTGGTTTCGAAGGTTTTACTCATGTAGGCATATTGCTGGGCCAGGCCAAACTCACTGGCCATCCCCGAGCCGGTACCGCCACCGGCGCTGAAAATATAGAAATACAAGCGCGACTGGTTAGCTTTAATACCGCAGGAGTCAATCAAATAGGAGTGCACAAATTTCCAGTCCGGATTGGAAAAGCGCTGGGTATCCTTGTTGAGGATAATCTTGGCCAGGTACTGGCCGAGGATAGGCGCATTACCGGAGCCCCCGGCATGGACTTCGGACAAGTCCATGATTTTCATCTTGGTGTAATCCTTGAGGAAATTGGAGCGCTCGCCCTTGTGGGAAAAACGGATGCGTCCATCGATATCCTTGTCGAGGTCTCCCAGCATGACCAGCGGCTCAATCAAAAACACCGGCTTGAGCTGGCGACCACTTTTGATATTGAGGCTGCGCTTGATCCAGCGCATGGGGCGCTGGTCCTGCTCGCGAATCGCTTTTTCTTCGGAGAGGAATTCATTGAGGTAAAAATTGCGCGCGTTGTAAACCAGGCTGGCAACATCCAGGGCGATATTGGAACCGCAGCGCCCCAGGCCAATCAGGCACACCGAGGGAAATTGCGGCTGCTTGCGGTTGTCGCTGTCCTGATCCAGATTTAAATGGGGATACACACTGGAGCGCAGGTTATCCAGGTTAAACAGAATTTTGCCCAGGTCGCGCTCGGTGAAGTACATATAGCCAGGGCCTTCATCACTGCGCACCACCTCGGCAACAGATGGATTTTCTTCTGTAGCGTCCAGCAGGGCTACATCATCCTGCTGGCCTTCATCGAGGGTGGATGTCTGACGGGAATTTTTGCGGGTAGCCATAAACAGCATCCTCTGCATGCCTGAAGGGAATTGAAACTCCCATTAACGCTAGACAGGACTTGGCAAAAATACAAATCAGGTCACACTTTCAACCGATATTTAGAGGTTGTCAGCAGGATTTCCCATCAATCGCGGCGATTCAGCGCAGCCAGCAATACCGGATCACGTGCATAAATATCCGGCTTAAACACGACCTTGTGTTCATCGATCACATCCGCCGTCCAATAGGCCAGCAAGATAGGAACACGCCTGGCCAGGATGACATTGCGCGTATTGCCGGTGGCCAATGCCTTTTCTATGGCAGCCGCATCCCAACCGGGGGTATCGCTAAGCAGCAACTGCACCAGTTCCAGGGCCCGTTCGACGCGGATACAACCGGAGCTAAAGGCACGCTGGCTTTTTTCGAACAGGCGCTGGTGTGGCGTATCGTGCAGGTATACCGCATGGGAATTCGGGAAGCGAATGACAGCTTTACCCAATGCTGCTTTCGGCCCGGCGTCCTGGCGCAGGGTGATCGCGCCGGGTCGCTGCCAATCGATACTGGCCGGATCCAACTCCTGGCCCTGCCGATTGAGTACGCGAATCCGGTTATCGCGCAGATAACTCAAATCCCCCTTGCGCAATTTGGGCAGTATGTCTTTGCGCAGGATGGTGGGAGGGACAGTCCAGGTCGGGTTGAGGGTGATGTAATTCACCTCGGAGCGAAACAGCGGCGAGGTGCGATAAGCCATTCCCACCTGCACCCGCGAGCGCCAGATAGGCTGGCTGGCCTTGAAGTAAGTCACTTTAAAACCGGCAATATCCACCAGCACCATCTCGGGAGGAATTGAGTGGAGCAGCCAGCGCGCGCGATCGAGGTTGACACGGATTTGCTCCAAGCGTGTCTTGGCAGAAACATTCAGGGCCGCGCGGGTCGCCGGCCCAATGGCACCATCCACCTCCAGGTATTGCTCGCGCTGGAAGGTTTTAACCGCCTCCACCAAATACTCATCAAACACCTCATCCGGGTTAATCGCCGGCAAGCTCGATACGCTGGCATCGGCTGTTGATGCCGGGGAGGAAGATGCACTGGACAGCAACGCGGACTGGGCATTATCCACATCCACCTGCTCGCCCTGTTGGGACGCCGCACTGCTGGATGGGGCATAAGTTGATGAGGTGCCGGTTTTACTGGTTATTGCCGCGGGAGGTGCAGCAGCAAGGCACTTGCGCACCTGGGGCGGCAAGGAACCAGCCGCACTGTCCAGGCTGGATGACGCTGGGCGTTGATCGGCAACCGGTGGCTGGTATTCACCGCTTACCGCCAGGCGGCGACGCAGTACGGCAATGAGGGGATCAATCATGCAGGGCTTGAGGGTAGGCCCCGATTCCAGCGCAGGCCAGCCACCATCGTCCACCAGCTGCCGATAACGCAGCAATCCAGCACGTAACCCACTGTATATCCGATGCTGCGGGCGCGCCCTGGCAAAGACATCGTCTATAGCCCCACTGGTTACAACCCCGCTAGTGACTGCCGTGGCGATGGCTTGCCGCCATGGTTCGGGCCCCATCGCACTCCATGAAAATTGCCACTGGGGATGCAGCCCTTCGGCATCCACCTTACCGTTATACAAATGGAAGAGTGCGCGCAGGTACGCCGTGGTTGCTGTCAACTCGTCAGCCAGGCGCAATGGCAGTACCTCGGGCGCCATATCACCCACCAGGAAAAATCCCTGCTGCAAGCGGGTAAGCTGGTAATCCTCAGGCTCTAGGCCATCCTCCGCCAAACCGGCAATAGCCTGTATCAGTGCCTGGTATTGATCCCGGCTAACCCACACCGGGCGAAAGTTGCGCAGGGCATAAAACTCGGCAACCGCCAACGGCATATCAGCAGCGCTATTGGTTAAGGGGGAAACGACAGGTTTATCACCCACAGGGGCATCACTGGATGCACTCGCACTGGCCGGGGATGATATAGCAGCCGTTTGCTGTTGGTTATCCGGGGAAACAGTGGGTGGCAGGTAAGGAGTCAGGTGCTCTGCCAGTAATTGACTGAGCCTGATCTCATAGGCTTGCTCAGGGGAAAGGGGCACCGCTGATTGAGCCCACAAAGGCTTAATCCATAACAGCTCGACCACTACCAACAACATCAACCCGGTTTTCAGGCTCCTATACAGCGTGCCAGCGCGCATCCAGCCTCCGGACAAGTTCATCCTGCTACCCACAACCACCTCACAAACAACGAAAACACAACATGTTGGCCTTTGCCAGAGCACCAAAGCAGTGCTAGGATCGCCCTCTGCCTGTTTTTTAGGCAACCCATAAGATCGCAAAGGTTCAGCATCCGGAATCCCGGATCCACAGCAAGGCTGCCGCAACACAACCATCACCCTATCCCGCTAGTGCAAGACCAGGATAACGATATGTTCAGCAAGCCCTTTTTTGTGGCCGCCCTTTTTATGGCCCTCTGTATCCCAGGTTTAACTCCCGCCTTGGCCAGCCAGGCACACGCGCCCAAACCGGCAACCGCAAAATCCACAGCACCCTATCCCAACCTGACCAGCGCTGGCTACCCTGACCTGCTCCAACGCATGGCGCGCGCTGCGCCGGCCGCCAACCCCAGTGTTATCGGCCTGGCCTTAACTGCGCTGGATTGCGCCCTGTCCAATGGTATGACACCGGCACGCAACCTGACCCTGATCGACTACTCCCTGGTATCCACCAAACCGCGCCTGTGGGTGTTTGACCTGAATACCGGCAAGCTGCTCTTCCAGGAGTTGGTCGCCCACGGTAAAAATACCGGAGAGAATGTTGCACGCCACTTTTCCAATACCTATGGCAGCCTTCAATCCAGTTTAGGATTATTCCTGACAAAAGAAACCTATAACGGTGCTAATGGCTACTCACTGCGTATGGAGGGACTCGAAGCTGGCTTTAACGATAAAGCCATGGAGCGCGCCATTGTGTTTCACGGCGCCCCCTATGTGAATTACAACCACATCCGCAAGTACGGTCGCCTGGGGCGCAGCTGGGGTTGCCCCGCGGTGAACAATGGCATCGCACGCAAGGTGATCGATACCATCAAGGGCGAACAGTTTTTATTTTCCTATTATCCTGATCAACAATGGCTGAGCAGCTCCAAATTCCTTAACTGCCCGGCGCAGCAGCAAATCAGTTTGCGTACTGACTAAAAAGTCCGCAAACGATCGCCCCCAGGATAAAGGACAAATACTGTGTGCAAGGCTCAGCCTGGCCGCTCGGATTTTGAATTCTGTTGAGTATGTCCACGTCTTACGTGAGTTTTGTACCTTCGCATAGTGACTCCCTTTTGTTAGGAAAAGGTGCCACTTAATCAGGGGGAGTACACAACGGCTCTGCCACCACGTGGCCTTGCCTGCAAAACGACTGATCAAGCGATGTTCAGCATAAAAAATAAAGGCGCACTCAAACGTGCGCCTTTATTTGCTTTATCGTTGAGTATTATGAATCAATAATGCATCCAGGCACTGTTCAACACATCGGGTTTAAGCATTACACCATCGTCCACAACAGTCCCTGACGGTTTTTGGCTTCCCGATACCGCCACTCCTGGACAAGTGCCATTTTCGCGAAAATACAACGCTGCCGCCAAACGTGCCTCTACTGGATTGCCCAATTCATGTGAATAATCATCAGCCACTATGCATCCACGCACACGACTCTGGCCATCATCAACGGCACTGGGGAAAAAACCCTCGGTGTAATCACCAAAATTCTTGGCGTTTACACCACGAAACTGTACCGAAAAATACGTAGTCCCACAGTTTGACTGTGAATAGAAGCCATAGGGTTTACCACAAGTTGTATTGCCTATCTGGATGACTTGAACATCTATACCGCGCAAGCCGTTCATCAATGCCTCACTCGCCGAACAGGTACCACTACCCGTGAGTACAAAAACGCGAGACAAATTCAAACTGGGTAACGCCGTGCCATACGCCAGGCTAAAACCCAACGCATAATCAAGGAAAGGCTCCGGCGTTAATGCCGCACCGGTAATCGGATTACGGGTTGGATACTTGTCATTAAATTGCATTAATTCAAAGGTTTTGCTTTCTGTCGCCGATGCCCCGGCAATCATGTAGGCTAATTGGCTGGCAATCGCCAAATAACCGCCACCGTTATAACGCAAATCAATTACCAGATCGCTTATCGACTCGCCCTGCAACTGCGCAATGGCATCACGTAGCGCCACCTCGGCCGGTGCGATATGATCGTGGAAAGCAAAATAACCCACTTTACCTGTCTCTGTGTCCAGGGTTTTTACCTGTTGCACAGGAACACTGGTCACGCGCGCCGATTGCATAACAATACTGACGGATTGGCTGGCCCCCGGCTTTTGAATATCAAAGGTATGTGCCTGCCCGGCGGCATCAGGAAACAAACCGCGATTAAGTGTATTGATTCCTGCCGAGGTATTGTTATTAACAAGATCAACGCCATCCACACCCACTATTTTACTGCCCCGGGTGATCGACTGAAGGGCTGCTGGAGATCCTGGTTGAACGTAGATAACCCGCAACTCGCGTGGTGGAACATTGCGAATAAACGCCAGCTCCATGCCATAACTGTAACGAAGCCCGGATTGGGAAAGCGCCGCGTACTCATCGGAGTCCATGCTGTAGTGATACTTATCCTTGTCTGCACCACTGGATGTTTTGGCATTGGTTTTTAGCAGGTTAAAATAATTTTCTGTATCAGGATAGTTGGCAGGGTTTCGATCAACCAACTCCCGATACCAAAGATAAGTATCCTGGCTCCAGGAGCGCAGGAAATTATTCTCATCGACATAACTGCCTTTAGTGTCGGGGTAATTCTGATTGGTTATTGGACTTTTCCCCTGGCGAGGCAGCTCACATCTGTTAATAAAGTTAGCCGCCGGCGGGTATACGCCCGACACCCAGGCTGTGCTGCTCGACTGACCGCCAACCGTTTTTGACTTGTCTGTACCCGAACCTCCACCACCGCATCCTACCAAGGGTAAAACCGCTGCAAACATCAGCCACGGATTAATCATCCTATGCATATTTATAAATTCCAACTATTAAGTGTGATTATGTTATTCGCAATCCTCTGATCGCATGGGGAGAGTAATCAATTAACGAAGATATGGCTATAGGAAAAATCCTGGCCATAACAAAGGGGAAAAACATAGGCAGGAGATGAAGAAATTATCGAACATCAAAATAACGAGGCTTGCTGACGGAGCTCAGCCGAAGCTGAGACTCCTGTCAGCCCACCACCGATCCCGTAAACGGCTCGACCCATAGGGCTTATCGCTGACTACTTCGATACAGGACAGAGACCTAAAGTACGTGACACTTGATAGCACGCAGAATGAACTGAACGTTGGGCGCCTCGAAAATCATAACCGAAGACCAACAACATGCTTATGCGACACAACCTATTGCTACTGAACTTTCTCGTTTCGCACGATATTTTTACGACTTGGGGGCAATCGTGGAACCACACCATTAACCGTTTCGGACCACAGGGGCGTTTCACAGCAGTGGTGCCGTATTAAAAAGAGTAAACAAAACGGCACAATTTTGCAATTGGCTTATTTAAAAATAAGCATGTTTTTTAATAATTATTTGAGATAGATCTCTCTTAGTATATAGAACAATCTATCTTTTATTTCATACATACTTAAAGTTACATCTATATATTCATTAATATCATAATTTTTTAAAAGACAAGATAATATTTCAGTAGCATCTTCAACTGAAATATTACCCTCAAGCAAGCCCAGGAATGCCTCCAGAAACTCTAGTGAAAAGTTATTTCTTGCATAATAATCATCAAAAATGATCAGCCATGCCTCCGGCCAACGCATAAATCCTAATGCCGTGAACAGGGCAGCCTGCTCCTTCGGCTGCGTCTGAGGTGAAAAAATAACCCTTGGCTGCCGCGGGGATAACAACAAGCTCTGTATAGCAATTTTAGTTGCTTCACCAACACTGCCGATTAAGTCTTCTGCCAGTGGCAGAGATAACCAGATTTTCCTATCGATGCAGCACGCCAACAATCTCTTTCGCCAGGCATTTAACTCCCCCAGCGTTAAGTAGCCTTGCCTGGAGTCTGAAAAGTGGGCTTCATAAATTTCTTCCTCCCGTTGCCAATAGCTCTCCCCCTCTTTCTTAAACCCCAGCTCGATTAAAACTGTCTCTAGTTTTTGCTCGGTTTGCAGCTTTTCAAAATCAAGTCCCATTACCAATGGGCAAGTCAAGTGCCGAGGATGTGCTTCCAAGGCTTGAGAAAACTCAAGAAAGCTATCTTTAAACGAAGAAAAAAGCATAAACCACCTGAAAACTTACTTTTACTTGAAGTGTATTCTGAAACAGCACCTATGGTGCAGGCATCAATCCCGTTTTTTGACCATCATTCCCCATAGCAGCAATCACAAACCGCCTCAACCACAGTTCAAACTCTTGTTTGGTTAATGATGCCGGTATAGGGTTTTCTTTAATAACATTCGGATATCGCAGCGCCAGTTCATTCAATACCGAAGGTGCCTCACTCAATGGTGTTGAGTCCAGTATCCCATGAACCATTTTTTCACGTATATCAACATTAGTGCCATCAGGCCCCACTATCGGCCTGTTTCCCATACGACTGGCAAAACCTTCGGTAACAATTCTGACGGCGGCAGGCCAATCAACCCCCATGGAAATCAACAGTGCCAATTCACTATGTGGGTTAATATTGTGAACACCGGGGTTATCGGTAGATACACTGACGCGTAAAACCGGTGGTGGTTTTACGTCTTGCATCATCTTCAATACTGGATGGGACTCCAATCCAAGGTTGTTCAATATAATATTTGATGTAGGCGGCACTTCCAGGGTAATACCTTGATGTACTACACGTTGCAAAGCTTCAAGGCGTCTTTTTTCAAGGCTTTGCAGTTGCCGGGGGTTATAAGACTCACCACCTCGCCGCCACACACCTGCTGCCTGATCCCACTCAAACCCCAACTTGGTCATGGTTGCAGCAGCACCTGATTCACTAAAATCCAGCCCTAAAATTACTCCATGCCCAATCCGATTGGTACCCGACATAATGGCAATTTCTATATCTTCCATCAGTTTGCCCAGTACCATGCTATCCGATTCTACCTTTCGTGCAACCTGTTCACCTGCATGGATTGTCATCCCTACGATATCTAGCACCTCATTATTACCTGTTCTCTTTGCCGGAGAAAAAGCATCCATACGCTGCAAAGCATCTACGAGAATCTTGTTGTAGCGATTTAAGTGCCCCACCGCATTTAATAACTCCATCTGCGCCTTTTGCCTGGCCTGATCCCCATTTGCATTAATGACAGCCACTTCAGCCTCTCTTATCTTTTGCTGTAGATGGGCCACTAAATTTTCATGGACTTTGCCGAGTGGTAAAGGATTGTTATGCTCATCCACAGCCGACATCCCGGTTTCTTTAATTAAAGTATTTAATTGATCAGCAGCATGTTTGTTCATTGCCACATCATTTACAAGTGCCTCGGAAAGATTTTCTTTTTTAATAAAGCCAGAAAGTCGCTCAACATTGTGATTGGCTACTTCTTGAGCCATCAATACGACCCTGCTCAATCGCCCCATTAGGGATGTCTTTTCCTGCCCGGATATATCAAAACCCAAAAACAATAATTTATTCGCTGCATTTTCCAGTGTTTTTGCAAAGGATGTCATGGAGAGACTCCCGCGCGATGACGTTGCAATAACCCCACCCAATAATGTCAGTAATTTCTGGATTGTATCACTGCCTTCCAAAACGCGCGTATGCTCCCCACGCAGTTCTAACACACCTACATTTTCTTCCATATATCGCTTAATGGCGATCTCCATAATTTCACGTAATTTGACAACCCCTTCACCGGAAACAAATTTTTTGAGTGTCTGAAATTGGGCAAAAAATTCTGACAACTGCTGTTCTTTTTGATCAGGATTTATACTCATATCCACAATCCTATGCAGTTCAACCTCGAATAAATGCCTGAATATCGCTGAATCTGGGGATTTATTTTTTAACGCCTCCTGCCAATCAGAAAGGGCCTGTATCAGCTCGGGAGTTAACTTTCTATCAAGTGCCATTTTGGTCAGAAAGGCAGTCAATGCTGAAACATCAGCCACATCAAATTCCTTAAGGTGCAAACTTACCCACTGTACGATATCTGTTACGCTGACCAAACTGGTGGTATGCACATGCAAATCAGCCATAGGCAAGCCAACCAGGCGCCTCATCCCTTTTATAAAATCAGCAGCCTGGACGCCAGCCCGATCAGCAGGACCCTGAACCCGGGCAAGCTGGATAATAATCTCAAGGCGGGGTAACAATTGGCGCAACTGATTGATATCAGCTCCCATAATTTCTTGCAGGATTTTATTTTTCCCTGCTTTCGGCAAGCCATCAATAGCCGTTAAACGAGTATCCAGTGATTTAACAAAATGAATGATACCGAGAAGTTCATTTAAGTCTTTTACTCCAGATGCCACTTTGGCAAGCAGAGGTGCAGCCCTCAACAGATCAACAGTGCCTGCATCTTTATAATGTGAAAGATATACATCAACATTAATGCCACGTGCCGACATTTCCGCTAATGCCTGAACAACCTGTTTTTTGTGCTCAGGGTTTTGATCAAGTATTTTATGTTGCTCTGGTGTAATTTTCTTTTCGACATGCTCTCGACTGATGCGAATATCCTCATCGGTCGGATTCTTAACAGTCTCTGTTGATTCCGTTTTATTAAACAAGCGCGCCGGCTGATCCAGCCATTGTGGCCGCTCGCTGAACCCCGTTTTGATGTTGGCAATATCTATAGCATCCATATTGCCTACTTCACTCATTCGCTTGCTGAGGTTAGTGTGAGCTTGCCGGGTTTGCGCTAATTGACGTTGCAGCGCAGCTTTTTCCTGTGGTGATTTTGCATTGGCAATATCCACTTCAATGGAGCTGATCAGGCGTTGCTGTGCATCCAACTCCAGGGCGACTTTATTGCGGTACAGGATAAGTTGCTGCTCAAGAGGAAGTTGATCCCAGTTGGCAAGATGTTGTTCGTCAAGCGAGCCGATGTGCTTTGCCCACTGCGGATCATTGGCCTGCAAAGCATGGATACCCTCTTCGCGTAACACCCTTGGATTAGCACCTTCTCGCATAACAATGACGGGTTTACCATCGATAATCAGGGTAACAGCCTGCCCTTTACCGGAGCGGGTCATAGCCGCAAACTCTGCATCTGATAACACCATAATAGGGGTATTTTGTATCAAGGTCCGCTGGTCTTCGGGTACACCACTGAGCAGGTGTTTACGCAAGTCCGCCACTTCCGACTCACTTATTCTGGTGGCAGGTTTGGCTGCTATGGCTTGGTCAATGGCATCGCTGAGCTGACGCACATCGATCTCAGGTATCGCTCTTTTTGCCATTTCAATCAGGCGTATTTTTTCAGCGGGCGACAAACTTCCTTCCTGTTGGCGCAACCGTAATTCAACCAGTCCCGCTTCCGGTAAGGCGGAGAGTGTAGCGCGCAGGTGCTCGGGCACATTGGTCATGGCATGTTCACGTGCAACACGCTTGGCATTAGCTTCTGCAGTCAAACGGGTACGCATTTCTCCCGCCGCTTTAGCCATAAACTGATGAAATTGATCGCGGGTAAGGTCAGGATTTTTCGTTTTCGCTGCACGAAAGAGCGCATCCTGTTGCTGTGGGGTACCTGGGTCGCCTGCACGAATCAGGCGTTGGGCTATTGCGATATCGGCATCGTCCATATGCGTGAACACAGGGGCAGCATCGGCGGGGACGAGCTCCAATATTTGCTGCCGACGGGCCTCGGCATGGGTGCGTAAGGCTGTTTGCGCACGCTCTGAATTTTTAACAGCCGATTGCAAATTACTGAGGAAACCGAACTCATCCAATTCAGGATTGCGAGCCTTGGCTGCGCGCATCAGTGCATCCGCTTCGGCACTGTTAAATTTACCGCTGGCAATCATAGTGGCTGCCTGGGTCAACTCGGCATCAGAGAGATGCTGCAAACCATCCATACGCACATCGTCAAGCGCGAATTTCAGCCCCTCATGGAGATTTGACCCCAGCTGTGCTCTCAGGTGATTTTGTTGCGCCACATCCATAGTGGCCTCTGTATCAGCAGGCGTGCGACGACTGATAGCATTCTCCAGCTCCGCCATGAGCGCACGGGTATCCAGCCCTGGAACACTCTCACCTAATTCACGCAGAAATTCGGCTTTTTTACCCAGGTCTTTCAATTCTCCCAAATCAGCACTTCCCAACATATCAACCAGTCGATGAAGTGAGTCGACATCCATGGCACTGGCGTGTTCGCGCAGGCCGGGAGGCATGCGCGAAAGCAGATCCCTGGCTGCGTCCACTTCTCGCCGAATACTGCCGAGGTCGCTGTCATAGTTCATCGCACCTGCCGATATGGCAAACAGGCGAAGTGCACGCAAATCGCCGGCGCTCATAGGGCCACCCCGACGGGCAACATCCAGTAATGTCCTGTAGCGCTCGCGATTGAGGCTGGTTACGCCACCGCGCGCTGCACTGCTTGCTGTCTCACGCAGTGTTGCCATACCGATCTGCTTGAGTGCATCACCGAAGTCGCCGTGGAAATTTCCCTGGGCATAGTCGATAGTGATGCCGACTGCTTCGCTGGCAAACGTGCCGATACCATTGGAAAGTCCTTCACGGATCATCTCACTGCCATGGGGGCCGAGGCTGGTGGCCATTTTTTGCCAGCGGCTCATGTTGGCAGGATCGACATCGCCGACGTTCATCCGGGTATTCAGCTTTGCGGTAAGACTTTCGGATACACCGGTAGATACTGCGGAAACGACTGCACCGCGAATAGCACTGTTTGCCAAACGCCCCAGCCCTGAACTCAAACCGTCTTTCCAGGTGTCATCCTGAATGGCCGTGGATGCCGCACTACTGACCGCACTGACAATGGCTTCCCGTGCAACAGCACCACCAACCTTACCCAGGCGCGCCACCATGATATCGCCAATTTTCGCCAAGCGGCCAGCCATACCAGCCTTGCCCAAACCTCCAGCCAGAGCACCACCAATACCGGCTGTTGCAACCTCAATCGCGGTAGTAGCAACATCGGTTGCGGCCTCTTCCCATCCGTAACGCTCACCGCGCATACCCGCTTTGACAGCAATGGTTGCAGCTCCGGCAATAACAGCGGAAATAATACCTGCGGCAACCACATTGACACCGGGAATACACATCAAGGCAATGGATGCGATCAATGCCAACACCGTAATTCCGGTAGTCAGCATAGACTCCTGGCGATCTATTTCCGCGCGATAGGCATCTGCTGCGTAGCCAATATGGGCCGTTGCATTTTGTAATACGGTTGCACTGCCACGGAAATTGCCTTTGTCAAATGCAGCACCGGCAATGTCACTATTGATCGAACCGTCCGCGTTGAAGATTGCCAACGGATTATCATCAAAACGACCCGCCAATTCCGGGTTGCGCCGGACAGCTTCGTCGAGGATGACGCGCGCCATATCGACCCGGCTGCCGTCAAGGAAACGCTGTTCATCCGTACCGGCCATAGAACGTTCGGCAATGAAGCCTGTACCGCGCACACGCTGGTGCTCATAGCGTAAATTCGCAATGGCAATCCGATCCATATCGTTTTCAGGATTACCCAGCGCCAGAATTTCCAGGCCCATAGCCTGGTCACCGGAGGTTTCCGCTCCGAAGGTTGACCACCAGCTATTTGTACCGCGCAGTGAATTATTGCGATCGCGACCATTGCGCAAGCCCAGCATGGCCTCCATGCTTTCACCGCCGTGCTCATCGGCCCAACGCTGATTGGCAGCATCTATCTCTGCATGGGAGCGATCGGTATAACCGCGCGTGAGCAAATCATCATGCGTACCTATACCATCCGTTGCCAGGGCTACAGTCGCATCCAGCGATGCACGCCCCCCGGCGATCATCTCTTCACCGTAGCGCCTGTGACTTGGGCCACTTTGGAAAATAGAATCCGTTTGGGCAAATAAATCGCCCACCTGGTTGCTCATCCAGGCTTCCGCCGCTGCCGGATCACTGGCGACATCAGCAGGCGCACCCAAGGCGCGAGCCATCTCTTGCAAGCGCCCGCGATGGCGTGCTCGCTCCTCTGCTAAACGTCGCTCCGCGCGTGAGCGCTCCTGGGGCGTACGCGCTTCGCGGAATTCGCGTTCCAGCGTTGCAAGCGTGCGATTTTCCAGAGCATCGCTTAACCGGGTCTGGGTGGTTTCTGATGGGCTGCCGCCTTCACGGTGCGCACGCGCGATTTCGTAGACACCGCGCGCAGACCTGGCTTCATTACTGTCACTGCCATGCATCACGGCCGCTTCTATATAGCGACTGGCTTCACCGGACATTTGTATTTTTTCCGGGGTTGCATAAAGCAGTGGCCCAACCCCTGCCAACCCCAGGGGATTAATATTTAATACAGCAGAGGTATGAGATTCAGTCGCGTAGTTAATCATGCTGCGCCGTCCCTCTTCTGCCGAAAAGGAACTTGCACTGCGACCTCGGGGATCTCTTAATGAGGCAAATTCCCGATAAACCTGATTGCTACTCGCGCTTAAATAACCATCAATTAAATTACTGTTAGCCAGCGCATTTTCCACAGCCAGTTCACGCTGCAGCATGGCATCCATACCGGCAATTGCATCGACACGGGCCTGATCTGAACGTCGCTGTGCCTCTTCTGCACTAAAAATCCATCCCCAGCGGGCATCGCTAACACCTTTGTCCAGCGCTTCACGTGTACGGGCCGCAACCGCCCGCTCGCGATTTCCCTCCAGGTAGGCCAGCGCTATATCGCGCTGGTGTACATCGAGATCGCCGGTGATCGTCTGGCGAACCTGATCCAGTTGGGAAGCATCGAGTGTTGCCCGTTCGCTGCCACTCATTCCCGATAACACTGCCTCACGGCTTTCACGGTTATAATCACTGTACCAGTGGGTGGAATTATTGATAATGCTCATGCGTGCATCGGCACGCACATCTTCACTGGTACTGAATAAATTCAGTGCATCGGTTTTTTCCGGGTTATCCAGGCGGTCATTAATTCGTCCACGCAATGAGCCATGGTGTTGATCCTGTTCAAACACTTCTTCCAATGCCAAAATTCCTGGCCACATCAATCCACCCAGTTGGGTGACAACCGTGTTTTCACTGGCGTCCGTGCAATACAGGTAAACTCCCATGGCAATGGGACTCGCTAAGCCCAACGCAATGGCAGTACCTGTCGAACGTTCAGGCATAGCATTATCAAGTGCCGTAGAGCGTGTATGGAGATCCTCCTGGGCATCAAACATGGGTTTGGTGAGCGGTCCTTCATTACCCTCACGTTCCATAGTTTCTACAAACGCTGCTAACTGTTGGTATTGCGCTTGCTCCGCCGCACCAATCTGGCCATTCAGGAAACTCACTGCAACCGTATTAACCCTGTCCATACCTGGACCGGATGATTCGGTAATGGACTTAAGGATGCCCTCTGCTGTGCGATTGGCATAATCCTGTGCAGCAGCCATACAGGCACCTGCACCTTCGCGCATGGAGCCTGTCATCTGCATGACAAATACCTCCATGTCAAAACCGGTTTGGGTTACAACATCCTGAATACTCTGTTGGCTATCATGCGCAGCTTTTATCAACCCCTCGATCTGCTGTTTTTTTACCAACTGCATTTGTGCTTCTGTCGCAATCGCCTGCTCTTTTGCGGCGGTTTCATGTTGGGCCTGCAGGTGACGGGCATTATCACGAGCCGTGATTAGCTTGGGCACAATGTCGCGCGAATCCAGGAATTGTCCTGGCGGCAACAGGGCATTCAAGCGCGTCACCAGATCGCGATAGGCCTCTGCCATGGGTGCTGCGTTGTTATTTAATGCTACCTCCGTCGCGACAGCTTGCTTACGCAAACTTTTGGCACCTTTGTTTCCAGCCTTCCATAAATTATTTGTCAGGTTTTCACGCAAATCGCGATTAGCATATTCCTTGGCAAGATCGCGCTTCTGGTTGATGGTCTTGTTAGCTTGGTAGTGGGCAGCTTCCGTTTCCGTCATTTGCGCAAGCAATTGGCGCTCGTTTTCATCCACTGCCTGCGTTTGGTCTTGCTCATGATGCTGGGAGACAGGTGTTGTCAACCCAAGCAGCATTACCAGGAATTGTGCCCGTGTTGATTCCGAGCTTAAGGTTTCTGCTTTCTGCTGGGCGCCTTGAACAAGCTGTGTCTGGGTGTGGTCCTCCATGCCTTGCAAGACGGGGGTAGATCGAAATGAATAATAGTTGGATGTGTTATCCCGACTGCGACCTAAGGTGCGCGATTGGGTATCAATAAAGGAGGTCAGGCTTTCATCGGCATGCGCCATGATTTGATAATCGGCGGTGCGCTCACCCGGTTGAGGTGGGGAGGTGCCGCCACTGCTGCCCTCAGATGAAGGACTCGCAATACGCCCAACAGCACCCTGCTCGGGAATCGTAAATATTTTTCCCTCTGCTTCACTCCGATAAATATCGAATCGCTTTGTGGCAACATCGTTGAGTTTATTAACGTCTTCGGAACCGGATGTAAGGTTATCGGCAATAGTTTTATTCGTAAAATTGCGATTGGCTTCAAGAGCATCCCCTGTCAGCAGGGTGCACCCATCCATGTAGTTGGTGCGCTCCAGCGCAGCAGCGTCTATATCTGCCATCGCGCTATCAATAGCACCGTTAATTTGCGCTACGGCAGCGGAAGTGGCCGCTATTATTTCACCCGCCATTTGTTCAATAGATAGACGCGAGTCCCTGGCGATATTACTAATCGTCCACACCATTCGTCGCTGCGCATCACGCGCAGCCTGGGCAACCTGCTCTACCGTCTGGCGAACCCTGGCATGGTGTAATTCCGGAGGTGAGCCTGTACGCTTGATAATTTCGTCGCGCCGCTCAATGGCCTGTGCTGGTGCACTGGCTACATAGGGAGTGCGTATCGGAGCCATACGTGGCACCTTGGCCACCATGACCTCAATGCCTTGATTTTCCTCTTCACCGCCACCAGTGTTGCTTGCTTTCGATGCAGTATCATCCGAAGCAGCCTCACCCGACTCTTCTGATGTATTTTCTTCGCTCTCTTCTTCAGTCTCTTCGCCAGCTTCTGTATCTGTACCAGCCTCTTCCGCGAGGCTTTCTTCTTCACTTTCTGCCTCCATATCGACTGCTTCTGTGCCACCTTCACCATCGTCACTGGATTCGGTGGATTCATCTTCCTGAAGAGCGTCTTCAACCCCGGGTGCCGATTCCTCCGTAGCAGGGTCTTCTGTAGCAGGCATTGAGGTGTCTGGCATAGACATACCAGCCAGGTCTTCACTCATGCTGGAGCAGTAGCCGGACTGGTCGGCATCAATCGAAGAATAATTGGGTGTGGGAGTACCCAGTACTTCATGGGAACTCATGTATGCAGGCGGTATGACACTGGTATCGGGTGCAGGTACAGCCGCTGACTCACTCAATGCAGAGGAGGAACGGCTTGTGGTTGACGATGAGGATACCGCCGTCGACAAACGCGTAGCTGATGATCCTGTAACCGCTGCCGAGCGAGTCATGATCAGTGCTTGAGGGTTCCGCTGGAACCGTTCATTAAATAGGGAACGAGAAAGCGGAAAATTTTTGGCAACCAACACCAATGATTATCCAGCCACACCAGGCCATCATAGGACACAGATGTTCCAGCCGATTCCTGCTTCCAGCAAACCCAAATTCGGCTTGGCACCATCCAGCCGGCCAGATCGCGATATCCTCCTGGAAACTTATCGCTCAACATATTAGGCCAGCGCAACAAACCTGCCGGACAGGCAACTGCTTTTATCTGAGTATCGCTTGCTGGTGAAATTCGCAAACCGGGATCAGCATACAAACGCTCTATAGCCAGCTGTGCAGCGTCAACCAGTTCAGCATCAAATAAATGTTGTAAATCACTACGGCTCGGTTTTAATGTCTGGATAAACGAGGGATCATTTAAACGGCGGATTAATGCGGGAGTTGCTTCTTCAATCATGCGCATCTGCACCAGCACTTCCTTGCGTGCCTGGTTGATTCGCTCCAGTTTGGCACAGACATCACGCGCCTGCTCGGCTAATACCGGCTCAGGATCATCCTGTAATTTGCGCGCTGTTTCCAGCAAATCAACACGTTCAGTTTCCTGTACAGCCCACAACCCCAGCAATCGTTCACGGACATCATCGGAGGTAAATAATTTTTCTATCGCCAGGTGATCCAGCAATGGCAGTTGCTGAGCAATACCCTCACGCACCCCAGGTGGAACACCAGCCACATCCAAAACACGCATTTTCACGACTGGATTAAAACTGTATATCACAAAAGGCTTATGTCCCTTCCAACTCCAGGTGGCCACTTCAGGTTCATTGGCTATCAGCGATGGAGCTGCCAATTCCAACGTATCCCTCTGCCATCCCATTTGGGTCATCGCATGAGCGATGTCGCTGAACGGGCAGGCCGGATTTACAATCAACACCTGATCCAGGCTACGCATAAGTATTCCTCAACAGATCCACAGGATTATCATTAACCTACACAGTATTGATGCCCCATTAATTGGCAACCAACCCTTCCAACTTGCGCGGCATATCGCGTCCCTGCTTGCGGTATTCCGCACGCAAACCTTCAAGCAGATGTTCGCAACCAATCAATTCGCCTCCCGCAAAAGAAGCGGCAGTCAATACAACATTGCGTACCTGCCCACCCGCCAGGTCACAATAGCTGGCGAGGTTGCGGTAAACCTCATCGCCAGGACCGCGCTCACCCAGATGGCTGCGCCATAAATGCAAGCGCTCCTCAAAATCCGGCAGGGGAAATTCAACAATAACATCGAGGCGGCGGGTAAATGCCGTATCAATACGCTCCCGACTGTTAGTCGTAAGGATGACAACACCGGGATGGCTTTCAATGCGGGTGAGCAGGAAGTTAGTGAGCATATTGGCAAAGCGCTCACCGGTTTCCTGGCCATCACTGCGGCTGCCAAACAGTGCATCGGCTTCATCAAACAACAGGACGACATCAGTTGCCGCTGCATAATCCAATAATTGCGCGAGGTTTTTTTCCGACTCGCCGATGTATTTGTTCATCACCGCCGAGAGATCCACACGGTAAAGTGGCGCCGCCAAACCGGTGGCGATATAACTGGCGGCAAGGGTTTTGCCCGTACCACTTTCACCGACAAAGAGGGCGCGCACGCCCGGATTAGGGGTAACGCTCAAGGTAGATCCCAATCCCTGCCACAGGGATTCGCGCTGGCGGGCACGGCTTAATACCAGTTGTAATCCATCCCTTACCGGGGAGGGCACAACCAATGCGGTATCATCGACCTGGCGCAATACCGGTTGTGCCAGCAATCGCAATTTATCGACACCCAAGCGTGCACGCGCTTCGCGAATATGCACCAGTTCCAATGGGACACCAAGGCGCTGCGCCAATTGTTTTGCCTGGCTGGCCACGCGATGTATAGCACTGGCACTCAGGCGCGCAATACACGCGAGTTGCTCACTTAATGCTTCCGATATTCCTTCAGCTTGCCAGAGCTGTATTCGATCGTTGGTATCCGGTGTATCCACTAACACGTCAATCAAATTGCCCTCGGGAACAGGCAGCATTTCCGGTGCGATAATGACCAGGGGAATACCGGCCCGCTCCAGGTGGAATGGTTGGCTGGGTGTATTTTGCAGGCGCAATACAGGCAGCCAGTTACCGTAGCGGGCAGCGCACCACAACACAGGTTGCTGGCTCCACAGGTCGAGAGGGACATCCACCGGTATACGGTTGAGTAAATGGGCCAGGTAGTCGGCACAGCGACCGCGTCCAGTGTGGGGATTCCCACGCAATACCAACGCGCGTGTACCATCTTCGCCAGAAGCCAATAAGGGAGCGATCAGGGTCAATTCATTGGTAAGGCTGGCAGGCAATGCGCCTTTGATGGCAGAGCTGCCTGCACTGAAACGCAGACCGGGCCAGTAGTTACGCCCGGATACTAATAAAGACCACAGCCAGGGATTAATGCTAAGGCGCTGTAATGGCAGTGGGACATCACCTTCCAAACGCAGAACCTGATTGGCTACCAGGGGATGAGCGGCTAATGCCAGGGGATCAGGTCCCGCACTATCCGGAAACAAACTTTTTGCCAGTGAACACGCGAGATGCACACTTAAACGCGGTGCACGATCCGGAGCCTGCAATTCGGATAACACCAGATTAATCAGGTGCGAAGACTCTAATAATCCTGTTAATACCAACACATACACATGTGAGGCATCCAACTGGTAATCTTTCGCCAGGGACAAGAGTGGCAGGGACGATGCAGTGTTATCACGCTCATGATCCGCCATTGCATCCAGCCAGGGCCAATCGGTTTGCCACTCGCTGGCTAATTCACTCCCCGATAATTCACAAATCCTGCGTTCCAGTAATTGATATACCCCCTGGTCAACGGGTAGGGCTTGTCGCCAGAACATCATCAAACCGCGACAAACCCAGGCTTCCAATTGTCCTGCAGAAAACTGCTGCTGCCCTGTAGCAGTAACAATGTCAGCCATAGGGAGATTCATGGTTGAGCCTCCCCGCGATGATCCATGGATTCAACATAATGAAAGGTCACGACACGCCCCAGCCAGGGCAACCATCCCGGGTTAATATCCCAACCCGCCAGACGTAAATCCAAACGCACATGCGCGAGCGGAAAATAGATATCCCAATGACTGGCCGTTGTAACAACACGAGCAGGCACCTGTAAAAAAGCTGAGCCCTGCACCAGGGACTGCCATAAGGCTTGTGCATCTGGCAATGTCCCCAGTTGTGCAACACATTGGCGGGCCTGGGCTATAGGTTGAAGGCTCTCGCGCTGTTTAATTAACTGGCGACGTGCATTGAACTCCAGATCGGAATAAGCAAGGTGCCAGAAAAAATCGGCAAGGGATTGTTCCATGCACTCAGGCAGTGAAGGAAATTGCTCCACCAAGGCCCGATAAACGTCCCACAGGAAGATACCGGGAGACATATCCGTTGCCGGGATTGCCAGATTATTTGCAAAAAGATGATTGAGGGGATTTAACAAATAGAAAAAACCGCCCATCGCCGTAGAGAGGCTTTCACCAATGTGCTGGTTGGCCTGCGAAGGTTTATCGCTGTCTGTAATGGTTATTACGTCCGCCGCAGGGATAAGCGATGCGTGAATATCGCCCAAAGAATTGCGCGCAATATCCCTCTTCGCACTTGCGGGAATTATTGCGGGATGAATAGATGCTTGTGGCAATGTATGGCTATTGCCTTGCGTCACTTCCTTATCCACCGGGATTGATACGATGGGTACAGGAGCAGGCGCAACCGCGAAGCCATCCTTACGTTGGTTTTGTCCGGACTTAAGACGGTCACTCACCATCAGTGGCTCGCCCCCCAACTCAGGCGATGTGGGTGCAGGAACTTGTGTCCTTATTGCATCGGATTCACCGGCAAGCCTGTGAGTGTCTGTCACCGAGGCTGGTGGTAAAACCTGGGGTGATGGATGATTTTGCGCTGGTACCAGTGTCATTTCTGCCCATAGTTTCATCCATAGCGCAGGGCGCCGCTGTAACCACTGGGGAGCCGCAGCGAGCCCCTGGATAATGGCCGCCAGGAATACCCGACCATCATCGGGTTGCAATCCGGTCAGCAGTGATCGCCAATAAACCTGTTGCGGACGCTGCATGTGCAGATAAGTGCGGATTGGCCCCTGCTCTGTTGCTTCGTACTCTTGTGCAGCCTGCCATGTATCCGGGTAACTCACCCGCCCACAGCGAGCCAACTCACGCACCAGTGTCATAGCGGTGCCCGCACTCAATTGTTTCCAGACCAAGGGTAAATTGCCATTGTTGCGCAACTGTTCAATGACTGCCGGCAGGAACTCAACCTGCTCACACAACAAACGCGCTACGCCCTCCTGGCGAGAATATTTCAGCAGGTGCGCCCAACGCGACCAGTACCAATACGCGGGATTCCCCCTGGCCAGGTCCACCAACAAAAACGCCAGTAATTCAGGAAAACTGGCAAACCAGATAACATTGGCGCTAGCCGCATTAGCATGGTTTGCACGCTGGGCCTGTTGTAATTGGCTGCTCAGGCGTTGCGCCGTTTCCCGGCGCAAGTCGCAGGACTTTCCCTTTACTTTCAATTCACGTACCAATACCCAGGCATTGTGCAACTGTGACGGAAGTGGCTGCGCCCAATGGGTAGTTGAAAGATCGCGCACCCATTGCTCGCTGGTGCGCTTGTCACCGCGCACCTGCAGGCGATGGATCGCAATATCATCAGGGGCGAGCATGGCGCAGTGTTCCCTACTTCAACACGTGTGTTGATTGTTTTAATTGCGCGAATTGCCCGGTTGATTTACTGGCAACCACCCGGAATTGGGTAGTGAGCTGGAGGTTGCCGGGTAAATCCTGGGTGAGCTGGGTAATGCGCGCCACTGTGCCGCGTTCATCGTGGTCATCCACATTGAGCAGGGCCACCACTTGTTGTTGCGGGTTGAGCAATTGCAACAGGGTGCCGGTGCGCGGTGTACGATTGAGTTGCAAGCGCAGTAATTCACCGGGAATAAAACGGCGCGGCGGCATTTGCACATTGCCTTGCAGGATTTCATTGGGGTCGCCCATTGAGGCGTGAATCAGGGTTGCCCGTACCATATTGCGCATGGCCGCGCGCGCTGTGGCGGTGGCATCGCCATCCAGTTGCTTGAACCACCAGGCCACAATTTCGGCAAGGGTGCGCGTTGCATTAAAGTCATCGCGCTCGGCGCGCTCCAGCCCCGGCCAACGGGCCACCTCTTCTACAGGCAGGCGGTCATCCTCTGCCAGCTGCGCCCAATCGAGCCGCAATGACGGCGGCAATTCGTTGAGTTTTTCCAGCATGCACCACACCGCCTGTTCAAGGCGGTTGTGTAATTGCTGTGCCTGTTTCTGCAGGGCACCTTTGGTAGTGGACAGCAAATCCGCCAGCGCTACCACTTCGGCAGCATCCTGCTGGCGCACGCGTGCAGACGGCAGTGCAGCCGGAATCACCAGCTGTGCCAATTGATACAGGGTCGCCTGGCTCTGCTGGCGAATACCAAACAGGCTGACTGCTGCCGGGGTTACACTGGCCGGTGTGATTTTACTGGCCAGTGGCTTGGCTTGCTGTTTAATGAGTGTGCTATTAAAACTGCTGCGATTCAGCGGATTTTCATTGCGCACAGCGACTGCGGATGTAGCCACCGGCTTTATTGTAATCCGCTGCTGGCCAAGGCTCTGCGCGCTGATCTGGTTGTGCCGCTGGGTTTTCTCGGTCAGGCGCAAGCGGCGCAGGGTTTCCATATAGCTGAGTTTTTCCGGCTCGGGCAAATACAGTTTAAAATCCTGCAAATCGCCCCAGGCGGCCATGGGGATTTCCAGGACAGTCTCAAAGAAATCATCCAGCTCGTCGGGTAAGTCCGGATCTATATCGCTGTCGCAACCGGGCACAATATCGCGCGCCTTGCCATAGCGCAGCAGCAGTGGATCCGCCAGTGGCTCGCCCACAAAGGCCTGGCTTGCACGGACAAAATACAAGCCGCGCACCCCCTGGGTCAGTACGCGGGTGCGCTCCTGGTCGAGTTTGTACACATCCAGCCAGTCGTCGTCGAGCAGGCGCTGGGCAACACCGTAATCGCCCAGGAATTCCACGCGGCGCCTGTCGATCGCGGTCAGTTGCTCTGTGGCTACACGAATTTGTGCAGCGAGCTTTTCGATTTCGTCTTCCTTTGCAATACGTGCACGCAGCAGGCCTTGTAGTACTGCTTCCAACTGCTCGTAACGGGATTCCATCCAGGCAATCTGCCCGGTGAGTATTTTTCCGGTATTAAATAATTCCTCGTAGAGTTGGGAAACCACACGGCCATAGATCAATGCGGCAAATTCTTTATTGAATTTGGCAAGACGCGCCGCTTCTGCGGCTTCCCTTTCGGCTCTCTGACTCGCATTTTCTGTTGCTAATTTTTCTATCGGTGGATACTTTTTCGTTAAATCCTCTTGCAGCTCTTTTTTCGCCTCAGCCTCCACCTGGTCAAAGGTTTTCGGCATGCCATAGCTGACCAGTTTGCGATACAGGGTCGCTGCCTCGTTTTTATCAAACAGGCCCTTGAGCGTATTCAATAACTCGGTAATACCGCGATAACACTTTTTATATTCCTGGATTTCAGGGCGAATATGCTCCATAACCCCAAAGCGGAATTCCTTGGTATCAAAGGCCGGTTTGGTTAGGGCTTGCCTGGGTGCCTCGGCAATTTTATCGAGGCGCGAGTTGTTCAAATTGAATTGCAAGGGCGCAAAAATCGTGGGAGTACGGCGCAGGGCCGAGCTAAACACTAGATTGTTGGATGCCTTGGCAATGGCCGTTTTGGAAACCAGGTTCTGCGCGGTCGATGCAATCGAGGTATTGGCTTTTAGCGGAATGGCACTGGTCGATACCGTTTTAAACAAGGGCAGTGTTGTAAAGAGCTTGACGGTATCCGGCAAGAGCATGGGTGCTATTGGCTGTGCCGGTTGTGTTGATGGCGGCTGTGTCGAGGGTGGTGTTATCGGCTCCGGGCTGGGTTGCTCCGGCTCATCTTCCAATAGGGTTTTCTCGGCTTTTAATTGGGTAAACGGCAGCCAGCGGGCCACCTGCAAACCGGAACCGTCACCGGCCACCCCACCGGCCAATGCCGCCAGGGCAACCGTCTGGCTATCCAGTTGCTGGCGCTGCAACAGTAAATAATCGCGCGTGCGCTCCAGGCGCGAACGCTGGATGCGAATTTTGGTATCCAGGGAGTCCAGGTCTACCTGGGCATCGGTGTACTCGATAATTAAGCCTGTGGGGGCATCGGGGTTGTCATGCTCGGGGAAGCTGCGCGGATCTGTCTCGTCCTCCGCGCGCGCCAGCCACCGGCCTCGCCAGGAGGCGTAAAACGCCGGTTCGGCCGGCACCCCCTGGTCATAGGGATAATGGAGCAGGCCGCCGGGCATAGCGCCGACTTCGGTGCGGGACTTTTGGATGACCTGCTCGAAAAAGGCAGCGGGCAATTGTGGATAGGCTAGCGGTTTGGGCAGATCCAGTACCTTGATCGCCGCCGGGTCCAAGTGCTTTTTAGCCAGTTCGGGCAGGTGATAGAGGCGATCAAACTGGCGGCGCCACTCGGCCCAGATATCGTAGGCGCGCATAAAGTAGCGGTAGATATCCGCTGCTAACGTGTGATCAATTTGTGGTACATCGAGCAGATCCGGTTTGTAGTCCGGCTCGTTGACTGCCAGCAATAAACGCAAGCGCTCGCCGCTGGCCTGGCGCAAGTCCACCAGGCGGCGACTCAGGTGCTGGTCAAGCAAGGCGGGCACCGATTCTTCAGGGACAGGGACAATATCGGCCGCCAGGTGCCTGGGGAGCCAATGGATACCCGGCAGGCTACTGGTGTGGCGCGAGTGCAGGTTGCGCAGCAACGCAATGGGCAGCTCGCCCGCGGCGGGCAGGAAGTCCAGCTTGAGTTGTTGCTCAAGGTATTGCCCGTGGGTCAGGACATCTTGTGTACGCGCCTCGGCCAACAGCCGGGCAAAGGCCTCCTGGGCTTGATTGCGCAGTACCTGGAAGCCCCCTTCCGCTACCGCCATGTAACGCCCGGCCGCACTGCTAAACCAGCGCACACCATAGCGTGGTGGATTGGGTGTAGCGCGCTCCAGGTTGTCAATAAACACCAGCCCCAGCGGGACGGCATGGCCCAGGGAGTCCATAAAATCCATATCCACGTGCATAGCCGCAATGGTGTTTTCTACCTGCTCCCGCGGCAAGCCTGCGGCGATATCAACGTTGATGGCCAGGCGGAACAGGCCCAGGGTTCCCACCACCAGGCGCTGGGCATCGCGCGTGGGATCAAACTCGGTGCGCTGGTCCGGGTGCGCCGACAGGTCCTCGCTCACATAGCGGGTTTTGCGCTCAAGGGTCAGGTAAAACAGGCCGGCCGGGTCTTCGGTGAGGTTATCGGCCTGGTAATCCTCAATCAGCTGCTGCCAGCTTTGGTGCAGGGGGTAGAACAGCCCCAGCGCCTGGCGGTTGCCACCGATGGCCAACCCCTCGCGCACCAGTAATCCCGCCTGGTTATCCACCTGGCTGGCACGCACCTCCAAGCCGTGGATAATGCCCCTTGGCATAGCGCTCATGAGTGTGGACAGGCGCCGATCGACATAGGCTTGCTGGCGCTCAAACTCATCCTCGCCCATATGGCGGCCGGGGAAAAGGTTGAGCCGCTCCAGATCAGCGTCGCTGGGAATATGGGGTGTTAACAGAATCTCGTTCATGATGGTTTATCCCGCGTTCTTGCTGCACTTGCGAATCCATACCCTGTTTACCGGGCCATTCACTCCCGGCGTTACACTTGGTCACCGGGGTTAGCTGCCGGCCAGGTCGCTCCAGGCTGTCACCAGCGCACTGCTGAGCTTGAACTCATCGGCGGCAACCGCTTCGGCAATAGCCGTTCCCGTGGCCTTGGCGCGCGCCTCGTCGGTTTGCAACAAGGCGATGAGCCTGGGTAAATCCCCCCCTGCCACATTGGACGCCGTGAGCAACTCCCACAGGCTGCGATAGAGGATGCTGTCGTACTGGCGCTCAATCAGTATCAAGGCCTGGGCAACCAACCGGGTAATCGCGACATGGGTGTCGTAGTTTTCGCGCAGCTTCATGGCCGCCTCCTCTTCCTCCGTGCCCTGGGGTGCGCGCAATCCGGTGAGCCCATAGAGATTGATTTCACGCAGGAAAATACTGGCCTCATCCCGGTAAAGACCGGTATCTGCCGGACTGGGCAAGGACGCCGGGGGATTGGCTGGCAGGGGCACGCCGCGCGCCAGGGTGATGCTGCTCAGGCGCGTCTCCGCCGCCCGCAAAGGGCGGCGGATGTAATGCAGGGTCTGGTTGCTGGCCAGGCTGTCCCAGATTTGCTGCCAGGTCGCCTGGTCGGTGTCGATGTTGTGCACCGGAAACAGGCGCAGGCGCAGCAGGTCCAGGCTGAGCGGCAGTGTGCCGGGCTCGTTGGCTGGCTTTTCCAGGAGCTGTGCCATACGCCCGTAATCGGCGTTGTTGAGCGGCACCACCACAATGATGTCCGCCGGTTCGCGGCTATTGAGGTTAATCGGTGGCAAGGTCATGGAATCGGCGCGCACCTGTTCCAGATCCGAGCGGCGCACGGGGGTAATCCACACATTGAAATGCTGGGGGAAATAGCCCTGGCGACCGGCGACCGGGTTGATGGCCGCCTGGGGTAGCAGGCCTACCGGGGGCAGGAGGCGAAAGTAATCCGTCGCGGCAAAATCGTTGGTGAGCGAAGACAGTGGGCGCTGTTGCAATAGGGTCTTGAGCAGGTTGTCGTAGCGGCGCGACAAGTCGGCCTGCACATCGCCAGGGCGGGTTATGGCGCGCAATGGCTGGCGCAGCAGCTCGCTGTCCAGCCATTGCAGGCGGCCGCTGGCAATGGCCAGCACCCCCAGTCCTACGGCCTCTTCACCAACGATACCACCGGCAGTCGGATCGCCCAGCCATTCGCCGAGCAGGTTGGCGCGCAGGGCAATTTCACTCTGTTGGCCGTAGGGTTGCGGCAGGCGCACCAGGGCCAGGCGCACACCTTCGGTCATTACATCGAACTCGACCCGACGCTCGCTGACCAGGTCCGCCGGGAAGGCTTCGGCCACATCTGTGCCCTCCTCGCTGTATTTGATCACCAGGGCATAGAGCGCGCGCTCGATACGGCGGTAGGCGCCGCCATTGAATTCGGTGATGTCAGCAGTGGCGGTGAGATCCAGGCGCAGGGATTTGGTCAATTCCAGCACCCTGCCCGCCTGGCTGATGGCCAGGCCGGGGGTGACCTGAACCTTGATCACGCCATTGTCATCCACAATCTGCAGGCCCAGCCCATCGATCACGCCATAACCCAAGGCCTGGCCGATTTCGCGCAGGCGACCATCGAGGTAACCCTGGTCGCGGTTGAGGTCCTTGGCGGTGAGCAGGCGACTATCGAAATAGTGGGAGCGGGTCAGGCGCGGGTCCACATCGGCAATACGCTCCAGGCCAATTGCCTCAACTACCTGGTTGCCGGTCGGTTTAAACAGGGTGTTACTCATCATCATCTCCTTCGCATCCGGTGGGTTGACCGACGCGCTTAAGCATTAGCCTGCAGGTAAGCCAGTTGGCTGGGCGTCACCAGGAAGGGGCGCACCAGGTTATTCACACGAATCAGGTTGGGGTTAACCAGGGCCTGCCCCTCTTTGGAGGCCAGCAGGGGTTCCAGGTCGGGAATATCAATTTCAATCCGCGCCAATAGCAGGCGCGCGCCCTCGCCCAGGGCATCGGCAGCCAATTGGGCATTAAGCCCCTTGCCTTCCAGGGCATGCAGCAAACGTGCGTGCAGCGCCAGTTGGGCGCCGGCAGCGGCGCTGTCGGCGGTGACATCGTCCAGGTATTGGCTTTCGCTGTCGGTCAGGGCGGCGGGAACGTCGTTGGCTACCGGGTCATGGGCTCCCCAGGGCTGGTAGAGGTCGTTGCCGGTCGGGGGGCGCTCGGCCACCAGCTCCAACTGGATACTGTCGAGCTGGCGGCTGGGTTGCACCGCATCGGTGGTAAAGTTCAGCTTGCGCGCCAGTACCGGCTGCAATCCCACAGGTACCGCCTGCTGGCGCACAGTCACTTTGAGGTGCAGCACCTTGGCCACATCGTCATAGCCGGCATAGAGTTGGGTAATCGTCTGGGCGCGCAGCCAGTCGGCCAGGTCGATGCCGTAGGACTCGCGCACCAGCACCTCGCGCCCCAGGCCATCAATGCCTATCCCCTGACTGACCAGCAGGCGGGTTTTGGTGGGGTTGTTATTGGCGGCCGTCGCCGGGGCCAGGCTCACCACCATGCCCGCCAGGGTGCCGTAGCCCTGGAACCAGTATTGGTGACGGGTGAGCCGGCGGCGGTGGTACTCCTGTTCGTCGCGCGTCGCCTCCAGCCCCAGCAGCATGCCGGGCTCGTAGGACACGCGCCGCAACGGCTGCTCAAAACTGGCATCGGCTTGCAGCAGCTCGGTGTCTTCGGTGAAGTCGCTCATGGTCTTGCTCCGTCCATCTTCCAGTCAGTTAGGCGCTTGTCGCATCGCCGGTACGGCGCTGGCTGTTGACATCGCGCGGCGAAAAGGCAGCGGCATTGATCAGCAGCCCTTCCTCGCCCAGCCAGGTATCGTCGAGGATTACCGGCCGCGCGGGCGGCTGGGTCTCCAGATAGGTATCTACCCCCAGCAGGGGCGATAACCCCAGCACAAAGGGATGGTCGCTTTCCACCAGTTGCCAGTGCAGGTGCGCCGGCATTTCCCGCGCCAGGCATTCCTCCACCGCTGCGCGCGCCTTGCGCGCCGGCCCGTGCAGCAACACCGTGACCCGGTGGGCATAGCGATCAAAGAAATCTTCCACAATCAGCTGTTCATCCGCGTCCGCCACCTCGGGGGCAAAGAGCGACAGGAACTCGCGCTTTTGGCCATCGGCGAGGATGAGACTATCGCCCACAATGCTGTTGCCATTGAGGCCGGTACCCAGGGTGAGGGGGTGTTCCGCGTCGTCCATCAGCACGCCGAGGATGGTGGCGAAGGTGCGCCGCAGCCGGTAGTTCTCGACCACAATGACCTGGCCGCGCGCAACGGCACCGTCGGTGAGGATGTCGAGTGCCAGGTTCAACCCCGGCAAGGTGCCGCGCCACTGTTGTAGGCGGCCGCTTTCAAGCAGCCAGCGGCGCTGGCGCGCTTCCGGCCAGAGTGGCGGCAGGGTCTGGCCCAGGCTTTGGGCTAATAGCGGCAGGTAATGGGCCGGGGTATAGAGCGGGTGCAGCAGGATTTCGGCCGAGGCGATTTGCGCCTCCAGGGGAGTCCAGCTCGCCTCAAAGGCGGCCAGCAGCCGCTCGCGCACATCGGCGCCATTGGCCGGCAGGCTATCAAGGCCGGTATCGACAGATTGCTCCTGGCGGAAATGCTCCGGCAGGTAGGCTTCCTGATAGGAAAAGCGCGGGTAGTAGACCTTGAGCGCATGGATCGCCGGGGTAAAACGGCCATCGCTCTCCAGCACCACGGCCAGTTCCAGGTAGCGGCCTGCCAGGCGGCGCACCGGCCCGCCATCGCGCTGTAACAGGGTTTCGAACAAACCGGCCTCGCCGGGTATGGCATCGACCAATCCCTTGCCGAACGGCTGGTCGGAGCGGAAGGGACACCAGACCCAATCCGGCTGCTCGATAAACGGGCTGGCCGCGCGGGTATCAGGGGCGTTGTCGGTTGCCTCGGGATTACCGGGTGAATTATAGGCACGGGCAAACAGGCGCAGACGGCTGCCCGGAGGAATCCGCCCCTCCAGGTATACGCGATGCCACACCTGGTTGGGCAGGCCCGAATCCAGCTGCCGGAGAATACGCACCGGTTCGGTTTTGGTGACACTGGTGGCGAAATAGCGCGGCCGCTGCAACACATGTAATTCCCGCGGGCGGCGCTCAAACCCCAGTGCGGCTTCGTCGCTGCCCTCTTCCACCCTGGCCTGGTAGCGCAGTATGCCATCGGCACTGGCGATAAAACGCGGCTGCGCCTGGGACAGCATGGGGTAGCGCTCGCGGATCAGCAAACCGCGTCCGGTTGACTGGGTGGCACTGGATTTAAAGCGCACCAGCTCCACGACCGCACAATCGCGTTTGCGATAGGCATCATCCCCGCTGTCCTGTAGCGGCAGCAGGGCCAGGCGACCGGGGCTGATCCAGCCCATATCCAGCGCAAAAGGCACAGCCTTTTCCAACAGGAAACGCTCGCTGCGACGGCGATTGCCATCGAGGGGGAAACTCACCACCGCCTGTGCCGTGCCTGTGCCGCTGGTGAGCAGGTAGAGGCGTTCACTGTCCGCGCACAGTGCCAGGGTTTGTTCATCATTGGTGAGCAAGGCCAGTGGCTGGTCTGCAGGTGCCAGGTCTACCGGGCGCAGGGCGATGCGTTCGACCAGCGCCAGGGGATGGGGATTGGTCTCTTCCGGCTCAAAGCGATCGCGGCGAGGAATATAGTCGTGGGGCAAGGGCTCACCGCAGCAGCGCATCAGGCTGGTTGGTCCCAGCACCCAGACCTGCTGGTGATTATCCACCCATACCCGCTGGGGCTTTTCGGGCAGGGCCACCGCCACTTGCCAGCGCTTGGCCAGATGGAACACCAGCAACCCGTGGCTGCTATCGTCGGAATAGCCCGCTGCCAAACGGCCCTGGGCATTGATCGCCAGATCGGTAAAACGGCCGGCCAGGGCATCGACCAGGGCCAGGTGATCGTCTTTTAGCGGCAGATAGGCACGTCCGGCGTTGTATTCAAGGTAGGTACCGGAATCGTGGATACGGCATAACTGGCCATAGCTATCCATCGCCAGCGGCTTGGCCTGCTCCCAGGCGCTGAGGCTGGCGGCTTTGGTGGGATTGGCCAGGCGCAGCTCCTGGTTTTGCGCCAGGGTGAACGCCTTGCAACCGCGGTTCCACTGCAGGCGCGGGCTGGGATCGGCATCCTCCGGCTGGAACTCATCCGGTTCGCGCAGCAGGAAATAGGGCAGTTGGTTGCTATCCATCTCGCTGCCTCATCAACAGAGTTGTGGCACAACCGGCGCCGGGACGACGCGGCTGCCTTTCGCCAGGGGCACCAGGCCGCCGGGCATCTGTGGGTCACCCTGGGCAGTAGAGGCACTCACCCCCACCAGTTCGGGCAGCTCATAGGGCAACAGGCCCAGGGGTTTATCCTTCGCCAGGGTCAACCAGGTACCGGTGGGGTTGTGGAAAATCGCCAGGGCGCGCACAGCGCGCACACCGGGCACCCGCGCCACCTGGGTGATCAATTCATTGGCCTCTACCACTTGCCCCAATGGCCAGCCCTGGCCCTGGGTACCGCCAGGGGCCAGGGGCCAGAGGTAATTGATCAGGGTGGACTCCACCTCGCGCAGGGTTTGCTGTTCAATGGCCGGGTCGACCACATCCAGGTTTACACTCACCGCCAGGGGCACAAACTTGGGACTGAGTACATATAACTCGACCCCCAGTACCAGCCGCTGTTTCAGGTAGGCATCCACATCCTTGAGCAGGCCGCGGGTGGGCCGCGGTGTCTGCCCTAACGCGGGATAGCGCGGCGGCAGGACAAATACACTGACAGCACCGGGAATATTGGTGCGCGCACTGCCCAGGTTAATACCCGGCACAAAGCCTTCAATCACCTCGGCGCGCGCCACCGGGTTGATGGGATTGTTCAGGCTCAGTAACTGGTAATCCTCGCGCGTCACTGCGCGGTTGCGATGGGTGAGGAATTGCGGGATGCGGCGCTCCGCCTGGAGCACCGATTCGGCATCCACACCACCGCTGCAGGGCCAGGGCTGGCGCACACTGATACGGGCACTGCCACCACTCAGTTCCTTAATGGAATCCGCTGGCAAGTTGCTGCTACTGCCACCACCAGCGCGATAACTGGCCGCGCGAATACGCTTGCCCAGAGGGGGGCGTTTGCCACCTTCCAGGCCATCGCCAAACTGGACCTGCCCGGTCTGTGCATCGACTTTAAAAACCTGGGCCTCACTGCCCAGGTCCACCAGGAAGTCCACCCGCTGCCAGGGCACCCACAGGCCTTCGTCCTCGACCTCCAGCACCAGCGACTCCGGGTCTATATGCACATCCGGCAGGCTGACTACCTGGTCAGGCATACCGGTGCCCACGCCGAGAACCAGGTCGCGCCTGGTCGCCTGGCCAACCACCTCCAGGCCATTCACATCCAGGTAACCCAACGGCAGTGCGGGCTCATCCGGGCAACTGAGGCGCAGCCAGAAGGCGACATGGTCGCTGCTGAGCGGCTCCGGCAGTTCGGGTGGCAGGTCGCCCAGACCGGCAAACATAGGGTCGGTCACTCCCAAAGGATCCAACAATTGCGCGTTGCGCGGCAGGCGCAGGCGCACCACACCCAATTGGCGACCACCGCGGGTAGAGTCGTCCACCACTTCCAGCGGCAGGGGGATTAAATCGCCGTCTTCCGTCTGGGTCAGGAGCTCCCAGAGCAGCTTGCGCTCCCCCAGGGCATCCAGTTGCTCAGTCTCCAAATCGTCCGCCGGCGCCAGGGCAATATTGAGTGTGATGCCGGCCAGGCGCTCACGCAGCTCCGGCAGGCGGTTTACCAGGGATTTGGGAACCGTTAAAGCCAGGTAGTAAAGGTTATCCAGGCTGCCGTCGAGCCCCAGGATTTCACTGCCATTGGCAAAGTAATAGGGCTGGAAAGGCTGGGGGACATCGCCGCGCTTCAGGCCGTAATGTTCTGCCAGGTCCTGGGGGGTCAAGCCCATATCGGCCAGCTCCTGGTCGGTAATACGACGCTTGATACCGACACTCAGCGCCAGGGGCGTGGGCTGGATTTCGCCCTTGCCGGTAAAGGACTGGGCGCCGGCATTGAGCTGCACGCCATCGCGCACCAACTCCGGCAGGGCGATGCTGCGCGGACTGGAATCCAGGCACACCAGGCCGCGCGAAGGCTTGGCCGGACGCAGCGGAATTTGCAGCAGGTTGAGCAGTACCCGCCGCTGGCGCTCGGGAATCAGGTTGGCGCGGTAGAGCATGGTTTCGGTGAAATAGGCGAACAGGTCCACCAGCGCATAGACAGGGTCGCCGGGTGCGATCTGGGTCAGCTCCGGCAGGTGGTTGCCCAAGCGCGCCCTGGCCTCGGCAACCAGGTCGTCGAAACGGCGATCATCGAGATTGGGAATGGGTAGTGGCATAGGTGCTGTCCGTTTGTCCTTCGGTTATCACAAGCCGCCCAGGTCCATACCCAGAGCCAGTTGCAATGGCTGGGGTGAATGGCGCATCTGGTAGCGGATCAGTATTTGTACCTGGGTCAGGCTTTGGGGATCTGGCACCACGGCCACCTCCTCCACCCTGACCCGCGTCTCCCATTGCTCTATGGCTTTGCGCACCAGGCTGGCAATGAGTGTGCGGGTGGTTTCGTTATTGGGCTGGTGGATAAAATCCAGCAACCCGGCACCAAATTCGGCGCGCATCAGGCGTTCACCGGGTGCGGTCAGCAATACATTGCGGATCACTTCGCGCACGCTCAGGTCATCGCGTGCGTACAGCAAGCGGCCCTGGCTGTCCACACCGCCAAGGGGGAAGCTCATGACCTGGGGAAGCACAGCGGGAAGTACGGCAGCCATCTCAATCACTCCTTTTTAATGCTGGGAAAGGGCAGGCAGATGCGCACCCAGGGCAGCCAGAAGAAGATGATGTTGAGCAGCGAGATCATGATCATCAGCAGGATCATCGCCACCAGGGTAATCACCGGCAGGCTGAAGGAGCAGATCCATTGGATACCCAGCTGTGGTGCATTATTGGGATTGGGCACCAGGTCCTCACTCACCCCTTTCTTGAGGTTGAGCGCATTGAGCAGGCTGAAGGTATCCGATGGCGTAATCATGCTCACACCCTGGGCCATGCCCTTGCGTAAATCCGCCAGGGACGGCATCTGGATTAATGAGGGACGGCTGGCGTTGGGATCAAAGGGTGCTGCCACACGAAACGGCTGGCTGCGCACCTGGGTAGCCCCCCAGACAATCTCTTCACCGCCACAGGCGGTGCGCAGGCGCACAAAAGGCACTATCTCGTACACATCCTCGCGCGCCTGGCCGAACTTGGGCAGGGGGATTTCCTTCACCTTGCCAGTGGCCATGGCCAGAGCGCGCTGATTCAGCAAGGCGCGCAGCTCCTGGGCATCCGCCGGGGTGATGTACAGTGCGTAGTCACTCACGCCGGGAAGCCTGGTCGGGCTGGCCTTAAGTCCACCACCACTACCATCGCGATTGAGCGGTGCTTCCTGGCTGGCGAGATAGCTGACCAGCGGGGCATTGGTGTTGGCGAACATCTGGCGCAGCCACACCAATAAACTAAAACGGCGCGCATTCAGGAAACTGGCGCGCGAGTAATCATTAAATACCGCGGGATTCAAATGGGGATTCAGCGCCTCCTGGTAGAAATACTGGCGCCCAGCCCAGGCTTCCAATGCCGCATTATCCGGGCGTTTGGGTGCACCCAGGTGATAACGGTTAACCAGCACCTTGAGCAGTTCAAACAGCCCAGCCGAGGGATAACCCTGGTTAATCGGGCGGGTGCAAGCCGCTGTCCAGGCTTGTGAACCCGACTTAAACCCAAAGGGCCACAACAGCTGGGCAGCCAGGGCATTGTTAAAGTGCCCCAATGATTCCGCACTAAAGGTATCTGCTGCACTGATACTCTTACCGACCGGTTGACGCACCACATAGCTGCCCCCCAGGGGCAGGTAACCATAGAGGATGGTGTGGTATTTACCCTCGGCATCGACATGTTTGATGGCATGGAGCGGATGGGTCTGCTCGCCGGTATAGGTGGTCGCCGGTGGCGGTGTGGGCGCACCGCGCAGGCGGACTTTGGGGCGCATTCCCTGCACCTGGCAGAGGCGGCGGTTGAGGTCGGGATCGCGCGGGCCTGTCGGCGTGGATTGCCAGCCCAGGGCCTGGTCATCCTCCAGCATCCAGCTCTGTTCACCGGCAGTGCCCTGGCGGCGAATGACAAAGCCGGCCGATGAAATCTGCGCCGGGTCCAGTGCCGGTTTGCCGGGGCGGTCACACACCAGCTCGCAGCTCACCAGGTAAAAACTTTTGTGCATGGGCAGGCGCAATACCGGCTTGTTGTCAAAGCCGCTGAACGCATCCTCCTGTTGCCAATCGGCCAGGCTTGCCAGCTCATGGCGTTGCAGGGCCTGTTCAAAGCGGTTAATAAATTCCGGCTCGAAATAGCGATGCAGTTGGGCGCCACCCGGCTTGCCGCCAGGTGTGAAATAGGGCGGCAGCAAGCGCGCCGGATGCGAGTGAGCTATGGAGTTGAGTGCAATGTTCATTACCAAATATTCCCCGCCCCTGGTGTGTAACTGGTACCGACCACCGCATTGGCGATCACCGTATCGGCCTGAACTACGCCGCTGAAGCGCGACATACCCGCATCCACCTGCACCATGCTGGCACTGATGGTGACGCGCGAAGCATTCACGGCCACCGTCGCGCTGGAGGTGATGTTCACCTCGCTGCTGGTGAGCTTGACGCTCTGCCCCTGGCGCTCAATGGCAATCTCACCGCCGCTGCCATCGGTAATCGTGATGCTGTAGCCCTGGGGCGTGGTCAGGCTCACGCTGGGGCCATCCTGGTCGTTAAAATCGAGAATCGTGCCCGCCGGGGTTTTTACGATGTAGCGATCCTCCACCGCATCGGCCTCCTCAGGGGCGCTGTTATGGCCGCTCCACACACTGCCCAATACCATGGGTAACTCGGGTGTGATAAACGCCAGTACCACCAACTCCCCTACCCGCGGCAAACAGGCGAGGCCATAGCCACTGCCCGCGGAAGGCACCACCACACTGGCCCACAGCTCCAGCTGGTTGGCGTGGAGCAGCACCTTGATACGCCCGCGGTGATCGGGGTCGGCGTTGTCCATCACCTGGCCCAGTTGCAGGCTGTGCATTTGCCCCAGGCTGTGGGGATTCACCAGGCTCATGGCTGCCAATCCGCACGGTTGACCTTGAGGTGTGTCTCAAAGCCATTGCTGACATCAAAGCGGTGGATGCAATTCACCACCTGGTAGCGCCCGGCAAAACGCGGTGAAACCCCCTGCAATAAAATGTCGCGCCCGGCGCGCAACCCCGCCTCGCCCTGTACCCGGACATCACCGCTGACAAAGCGTTTGGCCGCGCGGTTGAAATGCGCCTCCGCCAGCTCGCTGGCCTCGCCGTTGGAACGGGCAAAGGGCTGGGGCACGATTTCTTCACCGTCCCAGCCCAGGCTGACCAGGGTATCGGCAGCGGTAGTGCCATCGGCACCCTGGCGCAGGCTATCGCTTTGGCGACTGATATCCTGGTCGGCATCCAGGTTGAAACCATTCACCCTGACTCGCAGCGGCTGGTGATTAAGGTCTGCAATCAGGCGCACCTTGAGTGCACTGTCCTGGGCACTGAGCTCCACAGGTTCCGGGTCTTCCTCCTCTTCGCGTGCGCGCAAGCGACCATCTTCCAGGCGCAAAGCAATATCCAGGCTGCCCGCCAGACGCAATACAAACGCCAGGTCACTTTCATTGAGCTGGTGATAGGTTCCCTGGCTACTAGAGAGGCTCACATCAGCTTGCAAACCCGCCCCCCTTGCTATCTGCCCAATCACCTCATCCGGAGAAACATCCTCATACACGTTGCTCTGGCGTTTGCGCGCCAGACGATGCAGCTTGTCCTGCGCCAGCAACACAACCTGGGGGGCCCCTTCCCCGTAGCGCTCCTCTATGGCAGTCACCTCGCCTTTGAACAGCGATTTGGGATCATCATCCCCCATCAGCACTTCGATGCCAGCGCCCAGTCCTATCTGGCCAAAGCCGTAATCCATCGCCGCATTGTCGCCCTGGGCAATCCAGTTAGTCGCAGTCAGCTCAGCGTGGGCCATACCGCTTAAAGGCAGGTTGATAACCAGGGCTGTCAGTGCCTGTTCCAGGTCAGCATTGGCCTCGCCATCCACGTGGATCTTGGGTCGGGTACTGACAAGTGCGGCATCGCTCATGGGTAATCCTTAATCAAACTGCAAGCGGGCTTGCCGCTCCTGAATCAGGTTGAGTGTTTGCAATAATTCATATTCCGGTTGGGTGACCGGTGTTGCCCCCTGGGGTGCCTGGGCATGAATAGCCGGCACCGGCTCCGGGGTAATGTCAGTGACGACTTCATTGATAACCACAGGCATAAACGCCTCTCCTTGCCGAACTAATCAAATCCCAGGGACGCCTTGGCTTTCAGGCTGCCCCCACCAAAACCCAGGCGCACACTGGCTCCAGCCACCTGGCCCTGCTTTTTACCGGAGCGGCCGGGAACTTCTCCCGCCAGCAGCAACAAGCTACCTGCCGTTAATCCACTGCATTCGCGGGTATTCACAGAAAAAGCGCCGGGAATGGAAGTCCCAAGGGATGAAGACGCCCCAAAGCGAAAAGCCGGTGGCGACAGATTGACACTGGCACTTGCAGCACTCAGGGATAGCCCTCCCACATTGGCACCGGCGCCAATCCCACCGCCGATGTTTCCACTTATAGAAGCAGCGGCCGAGAAGCTACCGCCCAGGGACAGGCCTGAACCCGCATTGGCACCAATCCCCAAGCCACCGCCCATGCCCAACCCGGCACTGGCCCCCATGCTTGCGCCTATGCCCACACTGCCGCCCACGCTACCTCCGAGATTGGCCCCCAGGGATGCGGATGCAGACATTCCCGGTACCGCCAAGCCATCACCACCGGGCATACGGGGCGATTCAACGCCGTTGTAGAGTGATGTATCACGCCAGTCCTTGGGATCATGACCTGCGTCAGACGCTGCCTGGTGAGGCGCGTCACTGCCACGCCCCAGGCGCGGGGTATTTTGTTTGGCCTTCTTGGCGGCATCTGATTCAAATTGAAAGCGGCTTTCACTCATCTTGATCGAAACCGTGGCACGTAACGGCATACCTTCCCTGGAGAAAAAATCGAGTGTCTCGTCGAAACTCTCCATAATTCCCACAAACTTGAAGCTGCCCCAGATAAACATGCAGCGCTTGGGCTTTGCATTCTTATCCCCGACCTTGTCGCACTTCATGAACTCATTGGCGATTTTCCCGGTGTACTGGCGCACATCCTCCAATTTCTTTTTGTCGCTTTCCGGTCCCATGCTGGTATCAAAAATCAACTCGACCGTTAGCGAGGAAGAACTTTTATCGACATACTGGGCCGCGCGACTATTACTGTTGCGCTGGTTTTCGCTGATAGAGTTGGCCAGGGTGACTTTAAGGCTGGCCGGGTTGAACATCACCGTCACCGGATCGCCGGTGCGCTCGGGGCGATCAATCTCTCCCTTCACGTGGTACAACTTGGCTTTTTCAATTTCGCTCATGGTTGCTCACTTCGCCCGGCTAACCCGTGGCGGTCTCCAGCATCAGGCTTTCATGGATCAGGGTAATTTCCTCAATAGCCACCTGGCTGGCAGTAGAGGACAAATCGGGGCCTTTAAAACGGGTGGGTAATACGTTTTCCAACGCCCAGACCATCACTGGCTTGGGCTGGCCATTGCCATCCATCTCACTGCCCAGCACTTTGATCGTGCCATGCAAGCGGTAACCGTAGCTTTGCCCACGCGTTACCGCATCAAACCAGGCCCACAGGTCATCCAAACGGGTCACCCCGCGCTTGAGCACCAGAGGGGTAAAACGGGTTTGTCCCACCCGCTGGATTTCGCCCCAGTTGCGCCCGCCCTCCTGGATAGCGCGCGGTTCCATGGTCACTTCCAGCCCGGTGACCTCGCTGAAATAACCGCGACAGAGCAACTCTTTCTTGTTGCGCTCATAAAGGCTCACTTCAAAGCGAAAGGGAATAAATTCAGCCACGGCCCGTTCCTCCCAAGCCTGCACTCCATTCGCCATCGCGATTAACAAAGGTGATGATTAATTTATCGATGGGATAGGCCGGGGCAATCTCGATATCAAACGCAATCACATTTTCCTGCCGGCTGGCGCGCTGGATACGAAAGGCATCGCGGTAACTGGCGCCGCGCAGGGCACCGGCGCGATACAGGTCGCGGAAAAAACCTTCCAATACCAATTGCGGACGCGGATCATCCGGATCCAGGTTAAACACCAGGTGCTCGCCCAGTTCGCGCAACTCGCGCATCAGGTAACCGAGGAAGCGCACAACTTCTGCCGAACACAGCCCATTCAAGCGCGCGCTGTAATTGGCGGGAACATTAGGACTGTTTTCCACCGGCAGGAGGTAATCATCGCGATGCAGCGCAGGAACCAGCAAACGCTCATCATCAAGCTTGAGCCGCCCCGCTTTGTAGTGGATCACGCCAATCCCCGGTTGCTCGCGCAGGCGCAGGGTGGTTTGCATATCCACCGGCGGAAAAGGCTGGGCTTGTGATACCAATGCGCGCGGCGCTACCGAGCGCCAGGGCCCCAGCTCGGCACTGTTGGCTGCAATAGCACCGGCAATAACACCGGCGGGACTAAACAGGCGCTGATTAAGGCGCAAGTAGGGGAAAATCAGTTGTAATTGCCGCAGCAAATGCGCGCCCTTGTTGACTCGCGCCTGCCCGAGCAGGTTTAAGGCATCCACATCCGCGGCCGGACTGGCCAGGCTGGCGCTGTAGCTCAGCGGTAATGTCAGCAGGCACTGGATATCCGGCCGGTAGCGACTGATCAGTGCCAGCAGGCGACGCACAACATCCATCAGGGGCTGGACAGGCACATCCGCTACAATTTCCGAACTGTAGCGGCGCTCCCTGTGACCGTCGTCCAGCAAACTGCCCAAGGGTAAAAACGTCGGTTTGGGATTGGCCAGGCGTTTGCGCTGGATATCCGGTAATTGCGCCGGTATCTGCAAACGCTCAAGATCGGGCATGGCCACCAGCGCAAGCTGGTTAAGTACCAGCAGACACGCCACGCCACGCAGTTGATTGACCTCCAGCAGCGACACATTGCCTTCCGGCAGGAAACCGTCAGCCCCCTCTGCTTCGGGTACACGCACCAGCCAGAGTTTTTCACCACCATTTGCAAAAAAATCATCGACCGCCTGTGGCAACCAGGCATGGTTACCCGCTAACTGGCTGCTGTAAGCGGTTGGCGTGGTGCGCGCCTGCGGAAAAATATCGTCAAACTCGGCCGTGGAATGCAGGGGAATGGGCAAATGCGATACCGCCAGATCCAAAGCATCCAGGGCCGCCTCCCGATCCTCCGCCAGCGCCAGATCGGCAACACAGGCATAAAGTTGCCTGAGGCGATCGCCATAACCCGCCGCGTGAATATCGGCCAGGGTTGGCTCCAGCGCTAATAACCGCTCAATGCGTACCCGCCCCGGGCAATGGCCGAGTATACCCACCTCCAGCAGCGCCGTGCGGCGAGCGGGAGGGCGGGGATTAAGCTGAATACGTGCGCCGAGGAAATCCATGCGATACCTGCCTGATCAATGACCTTATCGAATCCGGATTACTCCTGTTCGATATGCTCCACTGCCAACACCAGCTCCTCGATGGCCACATCATTGCCACCCTTGGCGGTCAGGGTCGGGCCAGTCCATTTAATGGGCATGGCACCAATCAACTTCCAGGTCACCACAGCAGACGCATTGCTAGGATTTTCATCCTTCAATTTGATCTGCACCGTGCGCTTGGCATTCACATCGCCCTGGCGAACCTGTTGCAACCAATCGTAGATATTGCTCGCGCCAATGACGCCACGCTTCAGGGTGACATCACCCGCCTTGGTAATCGCCGGGATCTTGGTAACGTAATTGGTTTTGGCATTGCCATTGCGATACTCGGCAATCGTCACCTCGGCATTGAGCCCGGACACCTCGGAAAAACCGCCCAATACAGTGGCTTCACTGCTATCGCCCAGGTTCACCAGGTAATTAAAAACGCTATAGGGTGTTTCGCGTAATTCGGCCATGAATCTTGTCCTCTGTTCAATGGATTAAGGATGTCGGTATTGATCAGGCATCTGCCGTTTTCTGGCCGATACGGAAGATCACAAACTCGGCCGGCTTGAGCGGGGCAACCCCGATCTCGCACACCAGGCGACCGTTATCCAAATCGTTCTGGGTCATGGTGCTGCGATCGCAACGGACGAAATAGGCAGCCTTGGGTGTTGGGCCCAACAGGCGACCGTTAAACCATTCGTTGTAGAGGAAATCCTCCACGGTCGTACGCACATTGCTCCACAAACGTTCGCCATTGGGCTCAAACACCACCCATTGGGTAGATTTTTCAATAGAGCGTTCGAGATAGAGGAAATAGCGACGCACATTGACGTATTTCCATTCAGGATCGCTGGCAAGGGTTCTGCCCCCCCACACGCGATGGCCGCGGCCGGGGAAGGAGCGCAGGCAGTTAATCCCTTCCGGGTTGAGCAACTCCTGCTGGAAGCGATTGATATCCTGCGCAAATCCCAGTGCACCGATTACCGGTTCATTGGCCGGCGCTTTGTGCACGCCGCGCTGCACATCGGTATTGGCATAGACACCGGCGATAAACCCGGCGGGAGGAACATTAATCGTGGTGCGCTGCCCACTGGGATCAGATGCCACTACCCAGGGGTAATACAGGGCCAGGCGCGAATCATCAAACTCCGAGCGGAACTCGCGCACTTCACCCACCGACATGCCTTCACGCGCATCGACAATACCGACGCGATAACGCATTTTGCGGCAGTGCTTTTGCATCTCAACCACAATCGCCTGGTGATTGGTTTCATCCGCGGCGGCGGCAGGCGCTAACACAATCGCAATATCTTCGATGTCTTCCAGTGCGGCAAAACCAATGCTGCCGTTGACTTCATCGGTTATGCCGGCGTAATCAGCCGCATCCGGCGCATCGCCATCGCTGCCACCGGTCAGGTGAATTAAATAACGTGCACCGGTGAGTGGATTGTCTTCCGCACTGGCCGCATCGTCATCAAACAATGCCGTCAGTGCCGCCACCACCTCTGCCTCCGTGTCTGCCGACACAGTTGCACTGACCGGACTGCTCAGGGCATCACTGCGGCGCGCAGGATTTGCAGCCAGCACACTGCCGAGGCTGCGCGGCCCGGTCGGCGCGACTGAAATATTGCTGTAGGTGTAAATCACTTCACCGTTGGAAATGACATCCAAATCAAAATCGGTTGGATCCGTTCCCGTCACCGGCGAGCGCCAGTGCACTTCCAGGGTGTAATTGCTTTGCGCACCGGGGAAACGCGCCGTAAACACCAGGTCATCGTTATCCGCCGAGGTAGCGGCCTCCGGGGTTCCGCCGGCGATACGGGCCACAAACAACTTGCTGCCACCGCCATCGAAAAACGCCTTGGCCGCAATCGCCGTGTGGTTGAGCACCGTGTCGGTACCCAGGGTCAAATCGCGGGCATCACCATAAACGCGCACAAAGTCAGCGAAGCTGGTGAGCAACTCCGGTTTGCCGCGCAAGGGCCCGGTGCGCGTCGGGCCAACCAACCCCGCTACACTGGTACCCACGCCCTCGATGGATTTCGCGCGGTAACTTACTTCTTCTACAAACACTCCGGGAGCCAGATATTCGGGCATGGTTTCCTCCTCATGCTCACCTGTTGGTGATGTCAGTCAATGTCAGACGGTTTGTACTGCAATAAAAGTTTTGTTAGCGGATTGAAGTCGCTGATGGAGCGCCGGCCTCACCGTTAACGACTGGTCTTGGGAAAAACTGTCTTGCTGGGTAAAGGATTCAAGCGCAAGTGCAGGCAATTCACCCACGGCTACCGGGGTATCCACCGTCGCGGCAGGATTACCCAGGATTCGCAAGCTGGCGTTGTAGTGTGTGGTGCCCTGTGGCAATGGCGGCAGGCGATCCAGTGCAATACGAAAATCGCCTTTGGCATCGGTTTGCGCGCGATAGGTTTGGGTTTGGCTTAACCCCAACGCCACCTCCAGTTCTAACAGGCCCCATAGCAACGGGGCCAGTGAAGAGGCCATGGATACACGCCCAAACAACACCCCACCTGCTCCCGGCCTCACCCCCAAAGGCGAGGGATAAAGCACAACGGGCTGGCCATTACCGGCGCCGAGCGACGCCTCGAAAGCCGCCGGGTTGTAGCGCCCGCGCGGGTCGCTCACTTCGCCACGAACCACTAGCGGTGGCTGTACCGGCCGGGCGCGCTGGGCTTCGTTGGCAACACCCTCATGCATGTCTTCAACCGGTGTTTGCCAAAATGCGGTTTTACCCAGTGAATGCAAAAATTTCAGGCTGCGCGGTTTTTGGGTGAAACGGATAGCCAGGGGAATATCGATACGGGCCATGGCACTGGCCTGCTCTGCCGACGCGCCATCCAGCCAGTAAATAACATCGCTGGAATGCAGGAGATTGGTTTCCAATACCCGCACATGGTTGGCGTCAGCCAGTTCAAATTCGTCAGTCTCATCCGTCATCGTTTATCTGCTCAAAAATCCTGTTACAGAACTATTCGTTCACACACGGTTATTCACGTGGCAGTGCCACAGACTCCGCGACGCCCGTGGGGAAAATCCGCGAAACCACCGCCGGCCCCTCTGTCATCTGCGCATTGAGCCGCAAACGCAGCGTGCGAATGACATAGGGCATGCTCAGCGTAAAACTCACCTTGAGCGCATCCCAAATGCGCAGCATGTCCTCATTGGTTATTTCATCCGGCGCTATGGTAAGAATTTCCTTCGCCGTCCAGCTGTCGTCGTATTCCGTCAAGTGCGAGGCATCCATGCGCGACTCGTTTGCCAATGCGGTCATCGCCCAGGCCAACAGATCTGCCTCTATGCTGGCGCTGCCACCTGATGCCATCAGCAGCAGATGCAAATTCACCGGCAACTCGGGGGCAGGTCCTGTATTTTTGTCGGTGCCCTGGGGTGAAAAAAAGCGACTGCGACCATGGGGATCTATCGCCAGGCGATGCAAATAAATACCCAGGTAGTTGCCTGTTTGCGCATCGGCAATGGTGTTACTGCCAAACAATTTGACAGAGGCATTAACACCGCCGGCACGCAACTCCGGTGGCATACGCGTTGTTAAAAAATGCTCAAGACTGAGCAGCACACCGTTAACGGCCCGGTAAGATGCCACCTGTTATTCCTCATCAATGTTGCGGTTGTTCCCTTGTGCCGGAGGATGGACTGTTGCAGCATCGTTCACGCTCGCATCCGACAACCTGGCGCTGTAAAGCAACTCGCCGTCCGGCAGTTGCCGTGCATTCACCACCCCCTGGTCACAGAGGTATTCCATCGCCAATGCCACGCGCCGTTCACTTTCCTGCAAGCGCTGCCGCATGATCCACCAGCGCGCTATTCCTTCAACCGTATCGGCTACCTGGGGGCGCTCACGTAAATAGGTGGCGATCTCTTCAGCGAGTTCCCGCACTTCAGCCTGTAGCTCATTGCTATCGTTCTGCACCATGAGTCCTTACTCGCTTGACCGATACAGGTAATCCGAATCGCATTGGATAGCTTGCCATTCGATCACTGCCACCCCATCAGGTAACAGAGCAATAGCAACCGCCATACCAAACTCAAAAAAAATTATCTAACTGATTGAACAGGTGGGAAAAATCAAAAAAAAGCCTCAACAGCGGGCGGGGCAATTTCCACCCGACTGTTTTCAACAAAAAAGAAAGAAGTGAAATTTTTGATGCCAAACACCGGGAATTCGCAGCCCCAGCCGGGTAAAAAATCACCCGCCCCCCAAGAGAGATAACGATGCAGTGCCCGATGCCATCCGGTATTTTGATCACGGCTTTTTGGTGAATAATGCACTTTACATTGCATAGGCCTGTGCTAACTTCACATGTCTTAGCGCTGGTGAACTACTGCCGGCCTTTTCATGCAAGGATGCAACCTCATCGACAACCAGGTAGTACAAGGGTCACCCCCTCACTGACTCCCTGATAATGCCAATCGCCGAAATCGAGAGAAGGATGCTTTGCCATGTACCAGATCAATCTCCTGATGTTTGCACCCGCCGGACAGGTAGCTACCCCCGGAGTAGAGGCTTTGCTGCGGCATACCCTGGATCAGCAATGGCGTGGACGCTATCAACTGCGCTTACTGGATGAATCCTGTTTTATAACGAAAAACGCCTTATCAGAGATACCTATACCGGCAGCGCATTTGAATGTCATCGTCGATGAAGGCCAACAACTTCATAAGCCTGAACTCTACCAGCCACTGAAACACTATTTACTCGCCCATCCAGGCATGAACAACCTCTGCCTGCTCATGCAACATGAAAAGACACTGGGAACAACACACAAGCTGGTTGAGCTGTTCCACGACTTTTTATTTTGGCCCTGCAGTACAACCGAGTTAAGTATTCGCCTGCAGCGTTTGCTGCGCCAACCAAGCCCAAGGGATAACGGCAAACTCCTGGCCGAATTTGCGCAGATGAACCTGATCGGCGAATCGCCGTTGTTTATGCGCAATGTGCAATTGATAAAAAAGATGGCCGCCTGCCATGCCGCCGTGCTGATTCACGGAGAGACGGGTACCGGTAAGGAAAATGCAGCGCGCGCTATTCATTACTTAAGCAAGCGACGCGAACAAAGTTTTGTGCCGGTGAATTGCGCAGCTATTCCCGATGAGCTGATCGAAAGTGAATTGTTTGGCCATGAGAAGGGAGCCTTCACCGATGCCAAACAGGCACAGGCCGGGCTGGTTACCCTGGCCAATGGCGGCACCCTGTTCCTCGATGAAGTCGATAGCCTCAGTCCCAAGGCACAGGCAGCCCTGCTGCGCTTTTTACAAACCCAGGAATACCGTCCCCTGGGAGGCAAGCAAACCCTGCACGCCGATGTGCGCATCCTGGCAGCCACCAATGCCGACCTGGTTGACTGTGTACGCCAAAAACGTTTTCGCGAAGATCTTTATTTCCGGCTGAATGTTCTCAGCCTGCTGATGCCGCCCTTACGCGAGCGCCGCAACGACATCCCCCTGCTGACCACCCATTTATTGAACCGTTTCGCCGAAGAATACCAAACCCCGCGCAAGCAAATATCCTCTGCCCACATGCACTTCTTATTGCAACAGCAATGGCCAGGGAATATCCGGGAACTTGAAAACTGCCTGCTGCGCGCCTTTGTCCTATCGGCAGGGAATTACCTCGAATTTATTGACGCAACAGAGTCAGCCATCACCGAAGAGGACACGGATAACTCACCGCTGCAAACCGGTTTTGCAGAAGCTCACACACTCGCTCTGACAGGGTCAACACCGACATCCATGTCACTCAGTTTTCAGGATGCCAAAGCCATAGCCATTACCCGTTTTGAATCAGAGTATTTGCAAAACGTTATGCGCCTTACCCACGGCAATGTCTCTGCCGCGGCACGCATCGCCGGTAAAGAGCGACGTGCGCTGGGTAAGTTATTGCAGAAATATGCGATTGATAAGCACCAGTTTCAAACTGCCAGTGTATAAGTACAGCGGCCATCACCGTTAATTTTTGAAAAAGCAGACACAAAAAAGCCGCTGCATTTAACACCTGGGTGGTAAATAGCAGCGGCAACAGGCTTTGCTAGAAACGAGGTTAAATCAGACTCAAAACGCTTAACGGATGTAACGGTTAATGATGTTTTCGTAGAGTTCCTGACGGCCACTGGTCAGAGCCACTTCACCATTGCTGTTACCGATATTGGCCAATTGCTCCAGGGTCAGCTTGCCTTGCTCATAGAGTGAGCCATCACCGGCATCAAAACTGGCATAACGCTCTTTACGCATGGCTTCCAGCGGCGATTTTTGCAGCAGGTCATCGGCAATCAACAGCGCACGGGCAAAGGTATCCATGCCACCGATATGACCGTAGAACAGGTCTACCGGATCGGGTGAATTGCGACGCGCTTTCGCATCAAAGTTCACACCGCCACCGTGCAAGCCACCACTGCGCAGCAATACCAGCATCATCTCAACGGTTTCGTTGATATTCATCGGGAACTGGTCGGTGTCCCAGGCATTTTGGTAGTCGCCACGGTTAGCGTCGATAGAGCCCAACATGCCGGCATCAGCCGCCACTTGCATATCGTGATCCATGGTGTGACCAGCCAGGGTGGCGTGGTTGGTTTCCAGGTTCAGTTTGAAATCTTTATCCAGGCCGTGATGACGCAGGAAGCCGATAACCGTGGCCGCGTCAAAATCGTATTGGTGCTTGGAGGGTTCCATCGGCTTGGGCTCGATGAAGAACGTTCCCTTAAAGCCCTGGGCACGCGCATAGTCACGCGCCATGGTCAGGAAGCGGGCCATGTGCTCCTGCTCGCGCTTCATGTCAGTGTTGAGCAGGCTCATGTAACCTTCGCGACCGCCCCAGAACACATAGTTTTCACCGCCCAGAGCAATGGTTGCATCGAGCGCGTCTTTCAATTGCGCACCGGCGTAAGCCAGCACACTGAAATCCGGGTTGGTCGATGCACCGTTCATGTAGCGCGGGTTGGAGAACAGGTTGGCAGTACCCCACAGCAGTTTAATACCAGACGCTTTTTGTTTTTCCTTTGCGTATTCAACGATGGTCTGCAAACGCTTGGAAGTTTCGGCGCGGCTGCTGCCTTCGTCGATCAGGTCAACATCGTGGAAGCAGTAGTAGGGAACACCCAGCTTGGTGATAAATTCAAAGGCCGCATCCATTTTTTCACGGGCGCGAGCAACAGCATCCGGCGTAGCGGCCCAGGGAAATATTTTGGTGCCTGGACCAAAAGGGTCGTGACCGGCACCACAGAAAGTGTGCCAGTAACAAACCGCAAATTTGAAATGCTCTTTCATGGTTTTGCCGGCAACAACACGATTTTCATCGTAATATTTGAACGCCAGGGGATTGTCAGAATCCGCACCTTCGTAACCGATTTTGCCGATGCCGGGGAAATATTCTTTGCTACCGAGAACAATGCTCATAGTTTTCACCTTGTTTTTTCGAAAAGCGTTACAACTAACTTATTACGGCAGCAGGTCAACCCACGCCCGATAAGCATCCTGATATTGCGCAGATAATTGCGCTTGCGGCTCTACCACAGCCAGTCGCGTCAAGCCCTGAAAGGCTTCATTGGCCGACGCGTAATAACCTTTACCCAAGGCAGCAGCGCGGGCTGCACCTTCGGCGCCATCGGTTTCAAATAATTCCACAGCGGCCTGGGTTGTATTGGCAAAGGTTTGCGCGAATACATCACTCAAAAACAAATTGCCCTTACCCGCGCGAATCACTTCACAGCTACCGCCCAGTGACTTCAATACGTCAAAGCCCTGGTTCAGGGAGAACACAATCCCCTCCTGGGCAGCGCGCACCATGTGCCCCAGGCCATGGCGGTTGAAATCCAGGTTGCGCAGCTGCGCACCGGGATTCCTGTTTTGGAAAATCCGTTCAGCGCCATTGCCAAAGGGATGGAACAACAAACCTTCACTGCCCACAGGCACGGCTTGCGCCAGGGCATTTAATTGCGGATAGGATGGGCTTGCCCCTGCACTGCTTAAGGTCTGGCGCAACCAGGAATACAGGCGGCCACAACCGTTAACACACACCAGCACACCATTGCGTGGCTGCTCTGCGGTGTTGGTGACATGCAAAAACGTATTCACCCGCGATTGCAAATCGGCGGCGGGTTGATCGGTCACACCGTAAATAACACCGGAGGTTCCCGCTGTCGCAGCCACTTCACCGGGTTGCAATACATTCAGGCTGAATGCATTGTTGGGCTGGTCTCCGGCGCGATAGCAAATGCTGACGCCTTCACGTAATCCCAACTCTGCCGCTACCGCAGAACTGACCACCGATTGCTCGCCGAAACTGGGAACCACATCGGGAATCAAACTGGTGTCCATCCCCCAATGTTGCAACAACTCGATTGCAACGCGCTGCCCGGTAAAGTCCCACAGGGTACCTTCGGATAATCCGGATGCCGTGGTGTTGATCTGCCCGGATAATTTCATGGCGATGAAATCACCCGGCAACATGATTTTATGGATACGGGCAAAAATATCCGGCTGGTTTTCCTGCACCCAACGCAATTTGGCGGCGGTAAAATTGCCCGGGGAATTCAGCAAGTGGGAGAAGCAGTAATCGCGCCCCAAGGCATTGAAGGCAGCCTCGCCCAGCGGAACAGCGCGACTGTCGCACCAGATAATGGCCGGACGCAGTACTTGCTGCTGGCGATCAACCAATACCAGGCCGTGCATCTGGTACGAAATACCTATGGCTGAAATATGCTTGGGGTCAAAACTTCCCTTAGCCACCAAACGGGCAAACCCTTTACGCACGCAATCCCACCAAATGTCGGGATCCTGCTCGGCAAAACCGGGCGTCGGGCTGGCAATCGCCAGCTCGGATTCAGGATGCGCCAGGGAACCCAGGCTTTTACCCGTCTGGCCATCCAGTACAGACAGCTTTACCGAAGAGCTGCCAACATCAATTCCAAGAAACAACATAAGGGTTCTCTAGGCTGTCAATTTGTAACCAGGTAGTACCTGTGGAGGGGTAACCGGACTCATTTTGCTGTTATTGATTTCGATGGCCCGGTGCTTTGTGTCACACCAGCCTTATTGCATTGATGACAATATATCTTATTGTCTATCTGACAACAAGATAAAAACAACGTAATTTTTGTAAACCCTGTTGCAGATATGGCACGGGTGAAGCCGCACACAGGCTCGACCCCGGTGATCGCTACTTATACAATGCGAGCACTTTCGCCCGGTTACACCCGGAATTCGGCCATTACCCATAACGAGATTAAGAACCAGAGGACATCCGCTGTGTCAGACCAGCCCCTACATCCCAATAGTCATTTTGAACCACTCAACCTGCCGCCTAATGTGATCAAGGCCCTATCTATCGATAACCTGATTTTCGGACTGGATCACGACGAACTGAAAATCCTGCTGGTCAAACAAACCGACCCCATGCACCAGGGCAAATGGGCACTGCCAGGGGGATGGATTCGCTACGATGAAAACCTGCGCGATGCAGCCTATCGCCTGCTGGAAGAGTTGACCGGTGTGCGCCAGCTGTTCCTGGAACAACTCAAAACCTTTGGCCGGGTAGACCGCTTTCCCAACGAGCGGGTAGTGACCATTGCCTACTACGCCCTGGTCAGTGCCGAAAACTATTCCCTGGTTGCCGGCCAGGCAACTGCCGATGTGAGCTGGCACAGCGCCAACCATCTGCCAGAACTGGTGTATGACCACGCCGAAATTATCGAGCACGGCCTGAAAGTGCTGCGCCACCAGGTCTGCCACCAGCCGATTGGCTTTAACCTGCTGCCTGAGAAGTTCACCCTGTTACAGCTCCAGGCGCTCTATGAGGCGATCCTCAATACCAAGCTGGATAAGCCCAATTTCCGCCGTAAGATCATGAAGATGAACCTGCTGACCCCCTGTAATGAAAAGCAGCAGGGTGTGCCCCACCGGGCAGCCAACCTCTATCGTTTTGACTCAGAGGCCTACAGGCATTTAACCGAATCCGGCTTTGCCTTTGAGATCTAACCTGCTGCCGGCGTGTCGCTTCCACTCCCCTGTGACACGCCGCCGCACAGCAAATCAATATCGCATATAGTCACATAAACCATATTGCTTTAGTATGTTGTCCGACGCCCACCCAAGTGCGTCACCTGGATCACAAACCCCGTACCGCACAGGCTCCGCCGACAGTGAATATGCTATGGTCGGCAACCGTAGCGGCAATAAGAAAAATGCCGGCACCAACATGCTGGCTGGTCATAATTTCAATAACAGGTATTACCATGAACCCAACTGCAAGCCCCAACCAGGCGAACACCCCGTTTATTATCCTGATTAGTGTCATTGCCACCATTGGTGGCTTTTTGTTTGGCTTTGATAGCGGTGTGATTAACGGCACCGTGGATGGCCTGCGCACCGCCTTTAATATCAATACGGCCGGCTTTGAAGTGTCCTCAATGTTGCTTGGCTGTGCGGTGGGTGCCTTCTTTGCCGGAACCCTGGCCGACAAATACGGCCGCAAGATTATCCTGATTATTGCCGCGATTTTCTTTATTGTTTCTGCCTGGGGCTCAGGTATCGCCACCGGCTCCCTGGAGTTTGTGCTGTATCGTGTGCTGGGGGGCCTTGCAGTAGGTGCCGCCAGCATTATTTGCCCCGCCTATATCAGCGAAGTTGCCCTGGCCCGCTACCGCGGCAAACTCAGCTCCGTACAGCAGGTGGCCATCATCACTGGCCTGACGGCAGCTTTTGTGAGCAATTACTTCCTCGCCAAATACGCTGGTTCGTCCCTCGCCGAGCTCTGGTGGGGTTATGAAACCTGGCGCTGGATGTTCTGGGTGGAATTGATTCCCTCGGTGATCTTCCTGGTAGCACTGCTGTTTATTCCCGAAAGCCCCCGCTTCCTGATGGCATCCGGCCAAACCAGCCAGGCGCGCAAGGTATTGACCAAGCTCTATGGCGAGAGCGAAGGTAATGCCAAGGTGAGTGAAATCGAAGCCTCCCTGGCTGCCGACCACCATAAACCGCGCCTGTCTGACATTATCGATAAAGTCAGTAATCGCATCCGTCCGATTGTGTGGGTAGGTGTGGGCCTCGCCGTACTGCAACAATTTGTGGGCATTAACGTGGTGTTTTACTACGGCGCAGTACTCTGGCAAGCCGCCGGCTTCTCCGAGTCTGACGCCCTGCTGATTAACGTTGTCTCCGGCGCTGTCAGCATCGGTGCCTGTTTTATCACCTTCTTCGTTGTGGACAAAATCGGTCGCAAGCCACTGCTGTGGATCGGCTCTGTGGGTATGACAGTGACCTTGACCCTGGTAGCCTTCGCCTTCTCGGGCGCGCCGCTCGACGCAAAAGGCAATCTGATGCTCAGCCCGGAAATGGGTACATTGGCACTGGTTGCGGCCAACCTTTACGTCATTTTCTTTAACGTTTCCTGGGGCCCCGTTATGTGGATCATGCTGGGCGAGATGTTCCCCAACCAAATCCGCGGCTCTGCCCTGGCCATTGCCGGCCTGGCGCAATGGGGCGCCAACTTCCTGATCACATTCACCTTCCCATACCTGCTGGCATCTGCCCTGGGATTACCAGGAGCCTACGGCATCTATGCCTTCTTCTCTGCCTTCTCCATTTTCTTTGTACTCAAACTGGTTAAGGAAACCAAAGGCAAGGAGCTGGAGCAAATGGAAGGCTAAACCATTCGCTTACATGCCTAAAAACCGCCTTCGGGCGGTTTTTTTATGCCTCTTGTTTGGGCACCAAAAACCCTCTGATAAATCCTTACACTTTTTGCTGATCGACTGGTATACAAGAAAAACTCACTTATGGTTTAATTGACAATAATAAAGGCGCGATCACAATAATCAAACTAACGAGACTCCAGCAATGAAAAAGATCCAGCAACTCCTCATGCTCTCCCTGATTAGCTCAACACTAATTGCCTGTGGCGGCGGTGGAGGGGGCGGTTCAACACCAACCACCAGCAGCTCACCCCAATCCTCTAGTCCAGCATCGACGCCATCCAGTGCTTCATCCTCATCGATCATATCCTCCTCATCGCTATCATCATCGCTGTCTTCCTCATCACTATCCTCGTCATCGCTGTCTTCTTCATCGGCGAGCAGTGTTAGCAGCTCCAGTGTCGCTGCCAGCGAGGGCAATGTTGTTATAGAGGTGGACATGGCAAATGGCTGGAGAGGCAACGCATCAGGCAGTACCAGCCATTCCGGTATTACCTACAGTGCCGATGGCGTTACCTTTGCCGCACTGGGTGATGGCGTGGGCGCTGTTTTTGATATTGCCCGACCAACCACACTGGAAGATGCTGTGATAGCAATGGTTGTTAATGTCAGCGCTGAATTTAAGGCCAGTGAAGCCAACTTGCAGATATTTGCCCAGTTAAAAGAAGACTGGTCAAAGGGCGAATGGGATTGTCTGGCGGCCAGCAGCGAACTCACTGCGGATACTGACCTAACCCTGACCTGCACCATTGATGAAGACGACGATAAATTCAACCAAACGGCGCGCGATGTACAAGTCGGTATCCAGGCCAAGGGAACACCCGCCGGAACTATCACCATTAAAAGCGTCACCATTACACTCGCACAGGAAGCCTATTCAGCCAATGTCGATCACCTGCGCGACCTGGCCCCCAGCGATTTCCCCATTGGCGTCGCCGTGTCCAATACCGACTCCGCCACTTACAACCTGCTCACCAACAGCAGAGAGCAGGCTGTGGTTAAAAAGCACTTCAATCATTTAACTGCCGGTAACATCATGAAGATGAGTTACATGCAACCTACCGAGGGCAATTTTAACTTCACCAACGCCGACGCCTTTGTGGATTGGGCCACTGAAAATAATATGACGGTGCACGGCCACGCCCTGGTATGGCATTCCGATTACCAGGTTCCCAACTTTATGAAAAACTGGGCAGGCAGTGCAGAAGACTTTTTAGCGGCCTTGGACACACATATCACCACCATTGTCGATCACTACGAAGCCAAGGGTAACCTCGTCAGTTGGGACGTCGTTAACGAAGCCATCGACGACAACAGTCCGGCAAACTTCCGCACGACGGATTCTGCGTTTTATGTGAAGAGCGGAAACAGCTCTGTCTATATTGAGCGCGCCTTCCAGACCGCGCGCGCGGCAGATCCCGCTGTGATCCTCTACTACAACGACTACAACATTGAGCAGAACAATGCCAAGACCACCAAAATGGTCGATATGGTCAAGGACTTCCAGGCGCGCAGTATCCCGATTGACGGTGTGGGCTTCCAGATGCATGTCTGTATGAACTATCCATCCATCGCCAACATTTCTGCCGCGATGAAGAAAGTGGTCGACCTTGGCTTGCTGGTAAAAATTACCGAACTGGATGTTGCCGTCAACCAGCCCCATTGCGATGCGTATCCGGCCAACAAAATCAATCCGCTGACCGAAGCGGCGCAATTGGCCCAGAAAAAACGCTACTGCGACGTAGTGAAGGCCTATCTGGATACAGTCCCGGTGAATCAGCGCGGCGGTATCAGCGTCTGGGGAACTACCGATGCCAACACCTGGCTTGATGGCCTGTACAGAGAACAGTTTGAGGATGAAAAAATTTCCTGGCCCTTGCTGTTCGACAACAACTACAACGACAAACCTGCACTGCGCGGTTTTGCCGATGCGTTAATCGGTACGCAATGTACTAATACACATTGATTGCATTGATGTAAAAAAGGCTCCACCCATGCCGCTAAAAACGCTAGCCGCTTTTGCGGCATCCATCAGCCTGTTACTGGCCAGCCCATGGGGCCTGGCCAGTAACAGCAGGCCTCACCCACTTCCCCAGGTAAAATTTTTCGATTTTACCTATGAAGGGAAGGACGATATTTTTGCAGCGCCGCTTAAGCCCGGCGAATACCAAAACCCAATCCTTGCCGGGTTTTACCCGGACCCGAGTATTGTCCGGGTTGGCGAGGATTTTTTCCTGGCAACCTCGTCATTCAGTTATTCCCCTGGCGTACCCATTTTCCACAGTAAGGACCTGGTGAACTGGCGTTCGCTGGGACATGCCCTGATAGACACCGAACAGCTCCCCCTGTTTAACCAAAGCACATCGCGCGGCATCTATGCCCCAACCCTGCGCCATCACAAGGGTGTGTTTTACCTGATTACGACACTGGTCGATGTTCGCGGCAACTTCCTGGTAACAGCAACCAATCCGGCAGGCCCCTGGTCCAAACCCATCTTGCTGCCCGAGGTCGGTGGTATAGACCCGGATATCTTTTTTGACGATGACGGTCGCGTGTATATCGCCCACAACGACGGCCCACCCGGTGAGCCGCAATATGAAGGCCATCGCGCTATCTGGATGTGGGAATACGATCCGGATAATCAAAAAATTATCCCCGACTCGCGCCGCTTGCTCGTGGATGGCGGCAGTGACCTCAAGAAAAAACCCATTTGGGTTGAAGGGCCACACCTTTATAAAATTAACGGTTGGTATTACCTGGTGTGTGCCGAAGGTGGCACTGGTTACGATCATTCTGCGGTTGTTTTCCGCAGCAAAAGCTTGCAGGAACCTTTTATCCCCTATGGCAAAAACCCAATCCTGACCCAGCGCGACCTGGATCCCAAGCGCGCAAATGCAATCAACAATGCCGGCCATGCCGACCTGGTGCAAACGGCGGAGGGAGAATGGTGGGCCGTCTTCCTCGCCACACGGACTTATCAGCAGGAACACTTTAATACCGGTCGCGAAACCTTTTTATTACCTGTGCGCTGGCACGATGAATGGCCAGTGATTCTCGATGCCGGCAAGGCAGTGCCCTATCGTTTACCGGCCCCCAGCACCCAGGCGAAATCCCGCGCAGCACAACCCACAACCGGTAACTTTGTGTGGGAAGATTCCTTCACCCGGGATCACCTGGCCCACGACTGGTTACAGCTACGCATAGATCACCAACCCTTTTACCAGTTGTTGCCCCATCAGGGCGCTATTGCCTTGGAAGCCCGCCCGGTTACCCTTGCGCAACTGGAGCAACCCGCGTTTCTTGCCCGCCGCCAACAGCACATGCACTACACCGCCAAAGTGAGCATGGCATTGCCACGCGCCAAAGGCATAGCCGCCGGACTTGCCGCCTTCCAAAGCGAGCAGGCCCATTACTTTTTAGCCGTAGAGCGCAACGACAAGGGCTATGCCTGGTTCGTTGAACAAGCCAACCTGGGCGCGCCACAGATTATCGCGCGCGGGCAATTGGCGCTGCCCTTCAGATTGCAAACCCTACAACTGGGCTTGCGCCTCAACACGGATACCCTGGATTTTTATTATTGGGATAGCGAAGGCAAAAAACGCGAACTGTTAAGCGGCGCCGATGCCAGTATACTCAGCTCCCACAAAGCAGGAGGCTTTGTGGGCAGTATGGTGGGCCTGCATGTCAGGCAGTCACCCTAACGACACCAGACGCTTTTTCTTCATTGTTGCCACCCATCGTCACGGAGTTTTTACCATGACTCGTCAGATCCTGCGCCAGCCCCTGTGGCTGGTCTTTTTTTTTCTTGTAACCCTGTTTTCCAGTGCAGGCAGCCTTGCCCTGGGGGAAGACAGCTGGCTCACCGCCAGTAGTCGAGGCGGACAATTTGTCCTGGTCGGCAATAAAACCCAGGCAAGCCTCTATATCGATAGCAATGATTTTTCCGGTGCACAGCGCAGTGCGCGCCACTTGCAGCAAGATATTGCCAAGGTCAGCGGAAAAACCCTGGCACTCATTCAGGATGCATCACAACTATCCGGCACCGCGGTGATTATGGGCACCATCGGCAAAAGCGCGCTGATTGATCGCCTGATTGCCGAAGGCGAGCTGGATGTGAGTGACATTCGCGACCAATGGGATGCCTATCACGTCCAGGTGCTTAAAAACCCCCTGCCCCATATCAAGCAGGCACTGGTGATTGCCGGCAGTAACAAACGCGGCACCAGTTACGGCATTTACAGCCTGAGCGAGCAGATTGGTGTATCGCCCTGGTATTGGTGGGCCGATGTTCCCATCAAGACCAGGCCACTGTTGTTTATCAACAAAGCGCTGCACCTTCAGGATCAACCCAGAGTGAAATACCGCGGCATCTTCCTGAATGACGAAGCGCCGGCCCTGACCAATTGGGTCAAGGAAAAATACGGCGATTACAACGCATCATTTTATGAAAAGGTTTTTGAACTGCTGCTGCGCCTTAAAGCCAATTTCCTATGGCCCGCGATGTGGAATAACGCCTTTGCCGACGATGATCCACAAAACATGATCCTCGCCGATGACTACGGCATAGTGATGAGCACATCGCACCACGAACCCATGATGCGCGCCGATAAGGAATGGAATCGCTATGGCAAAGGCCCCTGGGAATACTCCACCAATCCCGACAACCTGTACCAATTTTGGGTCGACGGTGCCAAGCGCAATAAGCCCTACGAAAGTATCTACACCCTGGGTATGCGCGGACAGGAAGACGAGCCCATGAGCGAGGGCGAAAATATCGACCTGCTGGAGCGTATCGTACGCGACCAACGCAAGATTATTGCCGATGTATTCGGCCAGGAACAACTCACCCAGGTACCGCAAGTCTGGGCACTGTATAAAGAAGTCCAGGGATTTTACGAGCGCGGCATGCGTGTTCCCGAAGACGTAATCCTGCTCTGGTGCGATGACAACTGGGGCAATATCCGTCGCCTGCCCACACCGGAGGAGCGCCGCCGCCGTGGAGGGGCCGGGGTTTATTATCATTTCGATTATGTCGGCGGCCCGCGCTCCTATCGCTGGATCAATTCCGTCAGCACCGCCAAGATATGGGAGCAAATGCACCTCGCCTACACCTATGACGCCAATAAAATCTGGGTGGTCAATGTCGGCGACCTCAAACCCATGGAATACCCGATTGAATTCTTCCTGCGCATGGCCTGGAACCCGGAAGCCTGGCCCAAAGAGCGCATCCCGGAATTCGGCAAACTCTGGGCAGAGCGCGAATTCGGCAAAACCCATGCCCAGGCGATTGCGCGTATTGTCGATGGCTACTCCCGCCACAACCTGCGCCGCAAACCGGAACTGCAAGACGCCGGCATTTATCACCAACTGCACTATCGCGAGGCAGATCGTGTCACCGCCGAGATCAAAGCACTTGCACAAGAAGCGGAAGCCCTTTACCAGCAGCTGCCAACCAACTACCGCGATGCGTTCTACCAGTTGGTACTCCACCCCACCGCCGCCAGTGCCGTCATCACCGAAATGTATGACATGCAGGCCAAAAACCAGCTGTATGCCCAGCAGGGTCGCGCCTCGGCCAATCGCTACGCCGAAAAGGTGCGCGAGCTATTTGCTGCGGATGAGGCCCTCACCCAGCGCTATCACCAGCTCAATAACGGCAAATGGAACCATATGATGGCGCAAACCCGCATCGGCTATACCCATTGGAATAACCCGCCAGCTAACACCCTGCCACTGCTCTACGACTACCAACCCCATGGCGCAGCGGATATGGGTGTTGCTATCGAAGGGATGACACAAGCCTGGCCAGCACCGGGACAATACGAATTGCCACGCTTTGATCCCTATGGCCAAAGCGAGCGCTACATCGATATCTTTAACAAAGGTAAAACTCCGTTCACAGCTCTTGCCAAAACCTCGGCACCATGGATTATAATTAATAATACTAGTATGCAAGTTAAAGATGAGCAGCGACTGCAGGTTTCCATTGATTGGAGCAAAGTCCCCAAGGGACAGGCGAGTGGAAACGTGCAGATCACCGGAACCGGATGGGGTGGTGCCACAATCAAGGTGAATGCCTTCAATCCCGCCTTGCGCAAAGACCCTAAAGGCTTTGTGGAGGGGGATGGCTATATCGCGATTGAGGCCGAGCACTTTGCCCGGCGTGGCGGCAATACCAGTTTCCGCTGGGACATCATTCCCCAACATGGCCGGACCCTGTCATCGATATCGCCTTATCCGATCACTGATTACAGTTTTGAAGAGCCCGCCAAGGCGCCTTATGTAGAGTACGACCTGTATCTATTCCAGGCTGGCGATGTTGAGATCACAGGATTCTTTGCACCGAGCCTGGCGTTCTTTCCCGGCAGGGGCTTGCGCTATGCCATCAGCCTCAACGGCGAAAAACCGCAGATTGTGGATATCGTGGCCGATATGAGCGAACAGGCCTGGGAAGAATCGGTTAAGCGCGACATTCGCACGATCAGCAGTCGCCATCGGGTAGATCGCGCTGGTCCACAAACCCTGCGTATCTACATGGTTGATCCGGGGGTTAGCTTGCAAAAAGTGGTCATTAACACCGGCGGCCTTAAACCCAGCTACCTGGGGCCCACGGAAAGCCGACGATATTAAATTTAAAAAACCAGTTGAGTTACAGCCGATGAAAATTGTTGACGCTAAAGTCATAGTCACCTGCCCTGGCAGAAATTTCGTTACGCTAAAAATCGTTACCGACCAAGGCATCTATGGCATTGGCGATGCAACCCTCAACGGCCGGGAAAAATCTGTTGTCTCCTATCTGGAAGATTATCTGATCCCGGTCCTCATCGGTCGCGACCCACAACAAATCGAAGATATCTGGCAATTCTTTTATCGCGGTGCCTATTGGCGCCGCGGTCCTGTTGGCATGACAGCACTGGCCGCTATTGACGTTGCACTCTGGGACATTAAAGCCAAACTGGCCAACATGCCACTTTACCAATTGCTCGGAGGCAAAAGCCGCGAGCGAATCCTCAGCTATACCCACGCCAATGGCAAAGACCTGGACTCCACCCTTGAGGCGGTACGCAAAGCCAAAGACAAGGGCTATAAGGCCATCCGTGTACAATGTGGTATCCCCGGCATCGCTAAAACCTATGGCGTTTCCACCAATACCAAAAGTTATGAACCGGCGGATGCCGACCTGCCCTCTGTAGAAGTCTGGTCAACCGAAAAATACTTAAACTATATTCCCGATGTCTTTGCCGCTGTGCGCAAGGAATTCGGCCCCGACATTCATTTACTGCACGATGTGCATCACCGCTTAACCCCTATTGAAGCGGCGCGCCTGGGCAAGGCACTGGAGCCCTACCACCTGTTCTGGATGGAAGATGCTGTACCGGCCGAGAACCAGGAAAGCTTCAAACTGATTCGCCAGCACACCACCACGCCACTGGCAGTCGGTGAAGTGTTCAACTCCATTCACGACTGCCGCGAGCTCATCCAAAACCAGTGGATCGACTACATACGCACCACCATCGTCCACGCCGGCGGCATCAGCCAAATGCGTCGTATCGCCGATTTCGCCAGCCTGTTCCACGTGCGTACCGGCTTCCATGGCGCTACCGATTTATCGCCGGTATGCATGGGCGCTGCGCTGCATTTTGATTACTGGGTTCCCAACTTTGGCATCCAGGAACACATGGCCCACAGCGAGCAAATGAATGCCGTCTTCCCCCATGCCTATACCTTTAATGATGGTTATTTCACGCCAGGGGAAAAACCTGGCCACGGGGTAGATATCGACGAAAAGCTGGCCGCGCAGTATCCCTACAAGCGCGCCTGCCTGCCTGTGAATCGGTTAGAAGACGGAACCCTCTGGCACTGGTAAGCTGGCAAGGCTAATAACGGCACCCCATACACTAAAAATTATTCCAGGAGGTCATTGCCATGCCATTACCACTGCGACATTGTTTTTCCTTCACCCTGCTCGGCCTGTTATTACTGGGCTGCCAGGATAAATCTGCCGAGTCAACACCAGCCACGGCTGCACCCGATGCAACCAGTGCTGGTGTTGCGCCGCCCAAGGTCATCTATGACCGCAATAAATTTATCAACCAGCCACTGGTGTCCCACATCTATACTGCCGATCCATCTGCGCATGTATTTAACGGACGTCTTTATATTTATCCATCGCGTGATATTCCGACAGACAAAACACCCAATGAAACAGGCGATCATTTCGATATGCGCGATTATCATGTCCTGTCACTGGAAAAACCGGGCGATCCGGTTGTCGACCATGGCGTAGCACTCACGTTGGAAGATGTACCCTGGGCCAGCCGCCAACTCTGGGCTCCGGATGCCACCGAAAAAGACGGTAAGTATTATTTATATTTTCCCGCCAAAAATAAGGAGGGTATCTTCCAGATTGGTGTTGCTCTCAGCGATTCACCCACCGGCCCATTTAACGCCGAGCCCGAACCAATTAAAGGCAGCTTCAGTATCGACCCGGCGGTATTCAAAGACGATGATGGCAGCTATTACCTGTACTTTGGCGGCATCCGCGGAGGGCAATTACAGCGCTGGACAACAGGAACCTACAGCGACACCGATGCCTATCCTGCCAGCAACCAACCGGCCCTCAGCCCCAAGATCGCACGCCTGAGCGACGATATGCTGCAATTTGCAGAGGTACCGCGCGATGTCTTGCTCCAGGATGAAGGTGGAACACCGCTGCTGGGGACTGATAATAATCGCCGCTTTTTTGAAGCTGCCTGGGTGCACAAATACAATGGGAAATATTATTTCTCCTACTCAACCGGAGACACCCACTACATCGCCTACGGTGTCGGTGACAGCCCTTATGGCCCCTTCACCTACAAAGGCATCGTATTAACCCCTGTGCTTGGCTGGACAACACACCACTCTATTGTGGAATATCAAGGCAAGTGGTACCTGTTTTACCACGACGCCCAACTCTCCGGAGGGGAAACACACCTGCGCAATATCAAGGTTACCGAACTGGTACATCATGATGATGGCAGTATCCAACCCATAGTTCCCTATTCTAACTAGCCGGCCCCGTTGGTTTATGCTTAAAAATCCCGTAACAGTCCTGCGCTGTTACGGGATTTTTATTGGTGCCGAATTGACATTTATCCGACTTAAGTGAATATTGATACAGATGCATTATCCATGCATAGGCAACTCACAACACCCAATAATAATTTGAGGTCAACATCATGCGCGATAAGCTTTATGTACTCATCTGTAGTAGCTTCCTGATGATTCCCGCGGTTGAAGCCCAGCAACTTAATCCTGATTTTTTCTACATCGACAAGGGCCATCCTGTCGCTCGCGGTATCCAGGTCGGTGATCCCAGCAATTGGTCAACATCCATTGAAAATCGCAATGGAAAATCCAAAAGCGGCAAACTAACCGTCGGCACCACCACATTCCAACAGGACGGCGACGCCCTGCAACTGACCTGGGCACCACGCAAAAAAGTCCAGGGCAGCTTTTCTGTTTACGGCAACGCTATTGATCTCAGTAAATACAAGGATGCAGCATCATTAACCATAGATATGCGCGTCGATGTAAAACCGGATAAAGACGTCAAGGTAGGAATGGATTGCGGCTATCCCTGCCGCGCCGAAGTACAAATCCGCAAAATGATCAGTGCCATGCCCAGGGGGGAGTGGTTCTCCCTACCGATTCCACTGAACTGCTTCAAAAGTGACAACTTCGACCTAAGCAAAATAAACGGCCCATTTTCCATTACCACCGATGGAAAATTTACCGTAAGTATCGCGAATGTTCGGTTGGAAAAGTTACCGGCTGGGGAAAAGGGTTGTGCGGAAGAGGAGTAAATAAATCTTACCTCACTGTAGAATCACCTTGATAAATTTCCATCTTAACGATAATCGAACGAGCCATCTTTCAAAAAGAAAAAAGCCCTGCAATAGCAGGGCTTTTGACAAGCGAAGTATTAGAACTTGGCCCGCATGATAAAAGAATAACGGCGATCCTGAATAAACCAACTGCGTCCTGCCTCAGTACCACCATCATCCAAAATCATGATAGTTTTAGATTGAGTATCTAAAAGGTTTGTTGCTTGGAGACCAATGGTAATGTTGTCATTAATGTTATAAAACAGCGACCCATCCAAAAATCCTGCGTCATCATTCCATAAAGGATACTTGGAAATCACATCTCGCGTAGTGAGCAAATACTTAGAGCGCCAGTTATATGCAAGACGAGCGGACCAATCATTCTTCTCATACATTAACACCAGGTTAGCTGTGTGTTTAGACTGTCCCTGCAAAGGAACTGTAGTCAGATTAACACGAGCGCCGGTATCATTTTCACTACCTGGTTGCGTCCAGTCAGCATCCTCATAGTCTTCTTCATTATTAGGCACACCAGATGCTTCAATCCAAGTGTAATTAGCCTGCATGCCCAATCCATCAAATGGTTCAGGCAAGAAATCAAAAAACTGTTGATAAGCCAGCTCAATGCCCTGCATGCTGCCATCACCACCATTACGGGTAGACACAACATCAACATAACGTACCTCACCAGTATTGATTGGATGAGGGATAGCCTGTCTACTTGCACCATGCACAAAGAAATTGGACAAATCTTTGTAAAAATAAGTTGCAGTCAGCGATCCAGCACTAGCGAAATAATACTCCAAGGAAACATCATATTGTACGGACTCCATAGGCTTCAGATAGGTATTTCCACCTGAACCAGTCCAGTCACCAATATAGGTAGACTCCGTGTAAGTAAATGGTCGCATTAAGGGGTTGCCATCACCATCATAATTGATATTTCCCTGATCATCACGATCAACGATAGAGACCTGCCTTTCATTCTTGTCGTATCCATTCGTACCAATACTAATATTATTACGCACTAAGCTCATATCCGGTAACGCAATAGCTTTCGATGCAGCAAAGCGACCAATGAGATCATCTGTCAATTCAACCTTAATATTAAGGCTTGGCAAAAATGCATCATAAGTATCTTTGGCAGTACTCCAACCTGATCCCATCGCGCCATAACGGCGATCTGATTCAGGCAAGTAGTTCCACGCTTGATTGGCCCAACTGTTTTTTGAGAAAAAATCCGGATAATCAATATAATCACCAGCAGCAATTAACGTGTCTGCATATGCCAATACTTGAGTGCCAGTTAACACAGATGGTAATCCAGATGATGCAGGTATAGCGTCTGACGCTGTTAGATTTCTATCCAGCTCTGCCGAACGCACATAACCCGTAGAGCGACGCTCTATTTCAACATAGCGAACACCAACATTACCATTAAAGCGCAGCTCAGTATCTTCTGATCCAAAATCAACTCTCACATAAGCTGCATTATTTCTTTCGATCGTATTGGTAATTTCACTTGGTAAGAAAATACCGAATTGACTATCTACTCCTTCACGACATGCATAAGGTGTATAGCTTCCTCCTGGTGATTTTTTATAACGTGAACCATTACAATCTGGATTACTGCGCAAGTCTGCAACCACATTACGATTAATAAAGTAAAGTGAGTTACCGCCCTCTATATCCAAAGCACCTCCACGATGGAAATTAGACCAATCAACACTGCTGTAATAGCTTGATTGCTCTGGGACATGATCAAGATAAAGTGTACCGGCACTATACTCTGGCGCTATCGATCCCCAACCATAACTGGTAGAGCGCACTGTTTGATCACGTTCTGCAAAGCGATAACCACCTTGAATACTCTTAATTAAGCCAGCATTTTCAAATTCATACTTAATATCCATGCGAATAGCATCTGACGTACCATCAGAACGCTCATAATGATCCATCGCAGAACGATACCAATAGCTAGTAATATCACTAAAATAATTTGCATCACCCTCAGGATCACCAGTCCAACCAGGACGTACTACATCGTTGTTGTAATTATCTGGGTTAGCGTCACGAATACCATTCCATGGATTGATCAGTGTCAAATGAGGAGTATCACCCGATAAATCATATTTCTGTAGTGCGGCAACTGCTAAATGTACAGCCAAATCATCGACTTCCGTTTCAGCCTTAATATGCTGATAATCCAAATCAATCGTCCAGGCATCATCAGGAGTCCACTTCAAGTTGAGAGACATATCCTCAACCAAAGTATTATTAGACTGTCCACGAGTGTCCAATTGGAACTTATGGCCAAAATTGGAAATACCGCCTACTCCAGTCGCCGTTGTTGGCATACCACTATAAGGGTTTGGATAACGAGTATTCACACTCTCCAAATAAAGAGGATCACCATTTTCCTTAGTGCCAATCACTGGACCGATCTCACTAGTTGCACGCCACGCACCATTAGCATGTGACATGAAGCCAGACTCAAATAAACCATTATCAGTAAAGCTGAATGCCGTATCACCATAAGGACGTGTATTGCGATCGGAGTCTTTATAGCCACCTTGATATTTCAAGGCATTTTCCCACCAATCTAAATTAGCTTCTGATCGAATATATTCAGCGGTGACCAAGTATTTACTATCATGGTCTTTCCACTGAAATGCAGTTGCAAGGCCCTTTCTCTCACGCTGATCTTCCTTCATCAGCAAATTTGCTCCCTGAGGCATCCACACAGTGCCTTGGCCATCTTCACCTACAAAAGCCTCCGCACCTTTAATACCAGCAGCATCAAATTTCTTATACACATCAGACTGAATACCGTGAGATACACCAACAAGTTCTGAATGTGCAATATTGATTAAAAAACCATATTCACCAACATTAGTATCCCAACGATCACTAAACAAACCTGATATTGAGGGCTTTAACTCTTCAGCAATATCACCCCATGTACCATCCGCAGTAAATGCAACTAAACGACCATCTTGATCAAATGGCTTACGAGTGCGCAAACTAACAGTACCACCAATACCGCCTTCAATTAGGTCTGCAGATTGATTTTTATAAATATCAACACCTGACATTAACTCAGGTGGAACATCTTGGAATGATAAGCCACGACCTGAGTCGGCAGTAAAGGAGTCGCGACCATTAAACTCTGAACGTGTAGCAGTCATACCACGAATTACTGCTCCAGAGCCTTCTACAGAAAAGTGATCTGGATCATCTGCAGCCTGGAATCGCTCGATAGAAACACCTGGCAAACGCTGCATAGCTTCTAGCACTGAGCGATCCGGTAATGAGCCAATATCTGTAGCAGTAATAGAATCAACGAAAGTATTTGCATTACGCTTCAAGTCTTGCGCATTCTGCAAATTTTGACGCATTCCGGTAACAATAATTTCTTCAACCGAACCATCACTTACAGCTGGACCTTGCTCTGTCTGAGCAAAACCAGGCGCACTAAATGCCATAACGCACATTGCCAACATCGATTTTTTAAAAACCAGGTTTTGTTTGCTGTTTATAGCTGATTGTTTTTTATGGAAAACCATAGCCAACCCCTTTTAATTAACATTATGTTTTTTGCGGTTTATTCGAATTTCCACACGCAATTTTATTTTCACTATTAAAACTGGTGTACTTGTCGTGCAGATCATCGGTATCTCAATAATAGTCTTGCACACAAGTATATGTCAATCTGACTATAAGTATTTTTATTAACTATTTGGCCGCTGGCGCCACACCAAAATGACAGCGCTGTCAATAAGGAGTGACTTAAAATTACTGGCAACAACAATTTTTAAATATAAAAAACCCGCTTATCGCGGGTTTAGGAAGATGAAATGAAGAGGGGGGATTATTCTGCAAAGGGGTGGCGCAGAACGATAGTCTCGACCCGATCCGGACCTGTAGAAATAATATCGATTGGGGTTTTGATCAACTCTTGCAGGCGCTCAATATAAGCGCGTGCATTGGCAGGAAGGTCGTCAAGGCTCTTGGCACCTACAGTGGACTCACTCCAGCCAGGCATCTCTTCATAAATAGGTTGTACATCTGCCCAACCCTCGGCATCGTAGGGAATCCCTACTGGATTGCCCTGACCATCCTGGTAACCAATGCAGATCTTTACCGTTTTCAAGCCATCCAGTACATCCAGCTTGGTAAGACAGAGGCCTGTAACACTGTTAATACGGTTAGCATGGCGCACCGCCACTGCATCAAACCAGCCACAACGGCGCTTACGCCCGGTCGTGGCACCAAATTCATGGCCTTTTTCACCGAGATAAGCCCCCACTTCACAATCAAGCTCAGTAGGGAAAGGGCCCGAGCCTACGCGGGTGGTATAGGCCTTGGTAATGCCCAGTACATAGTCCAGATAGAGAGGGCCAAAGCCAGAGCCTGTTGCAGTGCCGCCGGCAGTGGTGTTGGAAGAGGTAACAAAGGGGTAAGTACCATGGTCAATGTCAAGCAAGGAGCCCTGTGCACCTTCAAACAGGATACTTTGACCGGATTCGCGTGCAGCGTGCAACTGCTCTGTGACATCAGCCATCATAGGCAGCAATTCTTTAGCCCAGGCGGCACAATCTGCCAGGGTTTTGTCATAGTCTACTTCCGGGGCCTTGAAGTAGTTTGCCAATACAAAATTGTGGAACTTGAGTATTTCTTTCAGCTTAACGGCAAAACGTCCCATGTCTGCCAGGTCGCCGAGGCGCAAACCGCGACGAGCCACTTTGTCCTCATAGGCAGGGCCAATGCCACGGCCGGTTGTACCGATTTTGGCATCACCACGGGCAGCTTCGCGCGCCTGGTCAAGGGCAACATGATAGGAAAGAATCAACGGGCAAGCGGGTGAGAGACGCAAACGCTGGCGAACAGGCACACCTGTCGCTTCCAGCTCATTAATCTCTTTTAACAAAGCTTCGGGAGACAGTACCACGCCATTGCCAATCATACAGGTGACCCCCTCACGCAGTATTCCCGAGGGAATCAGGTGGAGAACGGTTTTCTTCCCGTCAATCACCAAGGTATGGCCGGCATTGTGGCCACCCTGGAAACGAGTCACCAGCGACACCTGGTCGGTCAGCAGGTCAACGATTTTACCCTTGCCTTCATCACCCCATTGGGTGCCCAATACCACGACATTTTTACCCATGACTGGTTTAACTCTCTGTACTTTGATAAACAATTGAGACATAGCCCGCTCACTGGAGCGGGACTACCTGATACTTGCCGTCCAGCAATAACAACTGCCGATCGCACTTCAACTCTGCCAATTGGCCGGCGGGTGTTAGCTGGATAACCCGCTCACCACGCGCGCGAAGCGCTTTAATCGCCGCCCACTGTTGTGGATCCTGATTGACCTCAACAGCAATCGCAGAAACATCATGCTGTCCAATGAATCCCAGCTTGCTTAGCGCGGTGATATCGACAGCAAAACCGGTCGCTGGACGAGCCCGTCCAAATACTTCACCAATATGATCGTAACGGCCACCACTGGCTATCGGGTTACCATAACCCGGTGCAAATGCGGCAAATACAATCCCGGTCAGGTAGTGATAACCACGAACCTCACCCAGATCAAAATAAAGCTCAGCGCTGGGGTAGCGGGCCATCACCACGGCAGCCAACTGCTGCAAATGATCGAGAGCGTCGATTACTTGAGGCAGATGGGCAAATTGGCTGCGCGCCCGATCAAGCACCTCTATGCCACCAGCCAGTGAAGGCAGGAGGATAAAGGCAGCCGCTTTATCGGCAGACGGAATATTCGCCTCTACCCAAGCGTGAATCTCTGTCACGGCCTTGCGCTGCAACAACTCAAAGAACTCTTGTTCCTGCGCAGTAGTCAAACCGGCATCATTTGCGATGGCACGGTAGATTCCCACATGCCCCAGGTCTATGTGCAAGCGTGGCAGTCCTGCGACCTGCAGCGATTCCAGCAACAGTGAAACCACCTCAATATCGGCAGCCAAATCCGCTTCGCCATAAAACTCGATTCCCGCCTGGATGGGAGTTCGGGTGGCAAGCGGGTTCTTGGGCCGGGCATGTACGACATGACCGGCATAACAGAGACGATTAGCGCCCTGGCGATTAAAACTATGGGCATCCATACGCGCCGTTTGCGGGGTAATATCAGCCCGGATTCCGAGGGTGCGGCCAGATAACTGATCAGTGACTTTAAGTGTCAGCAGATCTATATCCCGCCCGGACCCGGTCAAAAGCGAGTCAGTGTATTCAAGCAAGGGAGGGATAACCATGTCATAACCCCAAGCGCTGTAGAGATCCAGCAACTTGCGGCGCAGGCTATCTATTGCTTTGGCCTCCCCCGGCAGGATTTCTTCAACCCCTTCCGGCAAAAGCCAACGATCGGCATAGGTCATGACGACTCTAACCATCCTATTTAATTAATCAGGTATAACAAACCAACCCCTATGGCCATGGATACCAGACCCATAGAGCGTAACTGTTTATCAGTTACCTCGGCCAGACTGGCCACCAGGCGGCGCCAACGGGCGGGGTAGAGAAAGGGAATGATGCCCTCGAGCACCAGCATGAGACAGAATGCCCGACCCAGCTCTTCCCACATAAAAACCTCAGACTGTAACGCGCAGTGTTCACCTACCAGGCTCATGATAGGGACGCACACATAAAAAAACCGAGCTTCTGGCTCGGTTGCAGCATTTTAACACTCTTTGGGCGAAGATTGACAGGCTAAATTTACCCCGCCTCCTCGCCCTTGAGCCTTATCTCAGTTCTTACCTTTGGCGTTTTTCAGGTAACGGAAGAAGTCACTGTTAGGGTCTATGACCATCAGATCATCTTTGGTTCCAAAACTGGTTTTGTACGCATTGAGGCTACGCACAAAGCTGTAGAACTCCGGATCCTTACTAAAGGCAGCCGCATAAATAGCCGCCGCTTTGGCATCACCCTCACCGCGAATACGCTCGGCATCGCGGAAGGCATTCGCTTCAAGCACGGCACGCTGCTTGTCAGCATCAGCACTGATAACCTCAGCCTGTTCTTTACCCTGGGCGCGATATTCACGCGCTTCTTTTTCCCGGTCGGCCGCCATACGATCGTACACAGGGCGACTCACTTCCGCCGGGAAATCGACACGCTTGACGCGAATATCCTTAACCTCAACACCCAGCAGTTTGATGGCTTCTTCATTAATGCTTTGGGTAATTTCTTTCATCAACTCATCGCGTTTACCCGAAACCACATCGTGCAGGGTACGGCGACCAAACTGGTTGCGCAGGCCATCGGCAACACGCTGGGCAAGGCGATCAACCGCAAGGTCCTCAACACCGCCTGTAGCCTTGTAGTAGGCCTCCACGTCCAGAATGCGCCATTTGATGTAGGAATCCACAATCAAACGCTTGTTCTCAACGGTAAAGAAACTGGCCTCTACCATGTCAGCCGTTAACAAACGGCCATCAAACTTGCGCACTTTTTCAGCAAAAGGGATTTTTGCATGGAGCCCGGGCTTAACGTCCATATCAACCAGGCGACCGAACTGGAGGACAACAGCACGCTCATATTCAGTCACAACATAGAGGCTGTTAAAGGCAATGATAGTCCCCAGGAACAGCAAGAATGCTGCGAAAAGACCTTTACTAGACATTAGCGCACCTCCCGGCGAACACTGGGGCTGACGAGAGTTTCAGCAGGTTGCATGGATCGGGTGTTGTAGGGATCCAGCGGTGCGGGAGAAGAATCGACAGACTTCACTGAGCGAGCCCCTCCCATACGATCCAGCGGTAAATAGATCATATTATTGCCGCCCTTAACATCAACCATTACTTTGGATGCACTTCCCATGACACTCTCTACCGCATCAAGGTAGAGACGCTCGCGCGTGACTTCCGGCGCCCGCTTATACTCTGCTAACAGGTTTTCAAAGCGGTCCGTTTCACCCTCAGCACGGGCAATAACTTCAGCCCTATAGGCTTCGGCCTCTTCCATCATACGCTGAGCCCTACCGCGGGCTTCGGGAATAACCGCGTTGGAGTAAGCTTGTGCCTGGCTTTTCAGGCGGGACTCATCTTCTTTAGCCTTAATAACATCGTCAAAGGCCGCACGAACCTCCTGTGGAGGACGAGCTTCCTGGATATTGACGTTCATAACGTTAATACCAGCACCATAGGCCTCCAAATAAGCCTGGAGGCGACGCTGAACCTCGGCGGCAATAGCCTGGCGGCCTTCGGACAACACCTGGTTTAACTCCGAAGAGCCCACCACATGGCGCACCGCAGAGTCTGTTGCATGGCGCAGGCTGGTCTCAGGGTCGCGGACATTCAGCGCAAAGGCTTTGACATCCGCCACGTTGTACTGGACCGTCAAAGGCAATTCAACAATGCTTTCATCTTCTGTAAGCATCAAGCCCTTGGAAGAGTACTGGCGCGCTGAGGTGGTATTCACAATGATCACCTGCTCAATCAACGGCCAGCGCCAATTAAGGCCCTCCCCCTTGATATCCGCAAAGGCACCAAAGCGCAGCACCACAGCACGCTCTTTTGCATCCACCTGATAGACACCCACAGCCACATAGAACACAGCCGCGATAATGAGGGCGATAACAGCCATAAAACCAAACCCGGAGCCTCCCGAGCCCCGCTTGGAACCACCGCCACCACCAAACATGCCGTTCAGCTTGTCCTGTAGCTTTTTAAACGCCTCGTCCAGGTCTGGGGGCCCGTCGTTGTTATTGCGACTACCCCAAGGGTCTTTGTCTTTTCCCGGTTCATTCCAGGCCATAATCAGTCTCCACAGATCAAAGTAAAGCTAGGTTGGGGACGCATCCGGATTTTGCAATTCCCCATCGTCCCCCGGATCGAGCCAGAGAAGTGAATCATATTGGGTGCCACAAGCACTCAGAATACGCAGCAAATCGTCTTTGGGTAAACGTATGTAAATCTCAAGATTGCCATCATCGCGATAATGCTCATCTATTACCGCTTGCTGGCTATACAACATGGCTCTCAAGCGCCCCTGCTGCGGCTCCAGCACAAGGCTCCCGGCAACAATCCCCTTGCCAAGCAGTTCAGAAATTGCCTGGGCCAACAAATCCAGGCCAACCCCAGTCTGGGCAGATAACCAGACGGCAATTGGTTTGCCAGAATCATCGCGGTCAATTTGCGGGGATGCACCTTCTAACAAATCAAGCTTGTTGTAAACCCGTAATTGCGGTAAATCTGCTGCGCCTATCTCTTCCAGCACCAGGTCAACCTGCTCAATATTACGCAGGCGCTCCTCTGCTGCAGAATCTATCACATGCAATAACAAACTGGAGTTACTGGCCTCTTCCAGCGTGGCACGAAATGCCTCCACCAGGCGATGCGGGAGATGGCTGATAAAACCCACCGTATCCGCCAGTACGACCGCACCAATATCTGCCAGCTCTATACGTCGCATGGTGGGGTCCAGGGTAGCGAACAACTGGTTCTCAGCGTACACCTCCGCACCGGTGATGAGATTGAATAGCGTCGACTTGCCAGCGTTGGTATATCCCACCAAAGACACTGTCGGAATCGCTGCTCGCTGGCGCGAGCGGCGCCCCTGCTCACGCTGCGAGCGCACCTTTTCCAACCTGGATTCAATTTGTGTAATCCGGTTGCGCAATAAGCGCCGGTCTGTTTCCAGTTGGGTCTCACCAGGGCCACGCAGGCCTATTCCCCCTTTCTGTCGCTCCAGGTGGGTCCAACCGCGGATCAACCGGGTAGCGGTATGGCGCAGCTGGGCCAGCTCGACTTGCAACTTACCCTCAAAGGTACGTGCACGCTGGGCAAAAATATCCAGAATCAGGCCTGTGCGATCAAGCACTCGACATTGCAATTCTTTTTCCAGGTTGCGCTCCTGGCTGGGAGTCAGGGTGTGATTAAAGATTGCCAGTTCGGCTTTATGCTCTTGCACCAGCTGGCGTAATTCTTCCAGCTTACCGGTACTGATCAGGTATTTGGCTGTGGGAGTAACGCGCGAACCCGTGAGGAACGCAACAGGGTCACCACCAGCGGATAACACCAGTTCTTCAAATTCACGAGGATCTTCGGCTTCTTGGCCATGAGACAAATTCAGGTGAACCAGCACAGCCAGTTCACCTGATTCGGGGCGATCGAAAAACAATTAGCGACCTCGAGCAGTATCTATGGGCGATAATTACTCGGCTTGCTCGTCTTCTTCGCCTTCAGCACCGCCCGCTTCATTCAGCAAAGGAACACGAACAGCACGAGACGGGACAACGGTAGAGATAGCATGTTTGTAAACCATTTGGCTTACTGTGTTTTTGAGCAGTACAACGAACTGGTCAAAGGACTCAACCTGGCCTTGTAACTTGATACCGTTTACCAGGTAAATCGATACAGGCACACGCTCTTTGCGCAGAACGTTCAGGTAAGGGTCTTGTAAACTATGCCCTTTTGACATGTTTATTCTCCTCGGGACAATAAAAAAGACTACAAAATTTACCCTCCAAGAACCCCTCGTACATCCTGAGGAGCAGGGGAGGAAACAAGCATGAAAATCTGACTAGGGTTCTCACTGGGCTATTATATGGCTGTCGGCTTGAGAAAATTCAAGGCGCAACGCACAATTTCTTCCTTTGCCAGTGGTTTTCCCTGTTCAGTCTCAGTGTATAGCCAGTGTAGCTGACTATTTTCACTTGTCGACCGAGCGCCCTCATTCGTCATCCAACCGCGCAACCAGGTAAATTGCCGCTTGGCCAGCTGACGGGTTGCGATTATGCCACGTGCAACCATTTCGTCATAATGCAGTTTGTCATCAAGGTAGTCCCATACCTGGCGATACCCCACTGCACGGATTGCCGGAAGGTCGGTATGCAAGTCGCCGCGCTGGTAAAGTCGGCGCACCTCTTCGACCAATCCCTGCGCTAACATCGCGTGAAACCGCTGCTCTATACGCTGGTGCAAAATAGCGCGATCACGCGGGCTTATTGCAATTTGCCGGACGCAATAACGATCTTCGAATGCTCTGACATCGCCGGATGCCTGTTGTTCACGTCGCAATTGCGTCATGGTTTTGCCACTGACGCGATAAACCTCTAATGCCCGACTGACGCGCTGGGAATGATTGGGGTGTATGTCAGCGGCAACATCTGGATCCACCTCGGCGAGTTGTTGATGTACATAGGGCCACCCGAATTGTGCCGCATCGGCTTCAATTTGCGCGCGCACGCTGGTGTCTGCAGCCGGCATCTGAGCCAGACCATCAAGGAGCGCACGAAAATAGAGCATGGTGCCTCCCACCAGCAATGGAATGTTTCCCTGCCGGTGGATAGCGCTAATCTCACGTTCGGCATCCACTAAAAAATCAGCGACCGAATAAGGCTCAGCCGGATCGCGAATATCGATTAACCGATGGGGGGCTGCCGCCAGTTCTTCCGGTGACGGCTTGGCGGTGCCTATATCCATCCCCCGATATACCAGGGTCGAATCCACACTGATTAATTCCACCGGCAAATGTTCGCGCAGGCGCATTGCCAGATCGGTTTTTCCCGACGCCGTTGGCCCCATCAGGAAAATAACAGGCAGGCGCGTACTATCCATGAATTACTGGCCACGCATAAATAATTTGTCGAGCTCATCCAGCGATTGCAGGAACCAGGTTGGCCGCCCATGGTTGCATTGGCCACTCCGCTCGGTGGCCTCCATATCGCGCAACAGCGCATTCATTTCAGGAATGGTTAATTTGCGATTGGCGCGGACCGAACCATGGCAGGCCATGGTGGCAAGTATTTCATTGATGTGGTGCTGGATGCGCTCACTGGTGCCATGTTCAATCAGGTCAGACAGCACATCGCGCACCAATTGCTCGGCCTGTGCGCGATTGAGGATAACCGGCAGTTGGCGGATCAACAGTGTCTCCGGGCCGGCGCGCTGTAATTCAAATCCCAGGGTTTTAAAAATATCGGCAAACTGCTCGGCGCAATCGGCTTCTTTTTCGCTGACAGCAATCGATTCAGGTACCAAGAGCGGCTGGGTTTGCAGGCCGCCATGGGCATAGGCTGCTTTCATTCGCTCATACGTGATGCGCTCGTGGGCAGCATGCATATCCACCACAATGAGGCCCTGGGCATTTTCTGCCAGGATATAAATGCCCTTAAGTTGAGCAAGCGCATAGCCCAAAGGGGGTATGTCTTCTGTGGGGGTTTGCGGTAAGGCACGCGCGGTCACAGGCTCCGCCGACGCCAGTAATTCGCCATAAGTGTGCATTTGCTCGCGTATTGTTCCCGGCGACACAGAGGTATAGCCCGGGCGATATCCGCCCGAGGTGGACGGGGCAAAACTCATCGCGCCCTGGCCTTTGAATTCTCCCGCGGCAATCCCCTCTACCAACGGACGCGGGGAGACCGCATAGGGGGCAATTCCAGGAGTGTCCTCGCCAAGGTCGGCAGCCTTACGCGCCAGGGTGTCTTCCGGGCGAACCTTGGCAAGGGCGTGATGCAGGCTGGAATAGATAAAGTCGTGCACGGTACGGTTATCGCGGAAACGCACTTCGTGCTTGGTGGGATGCACATTGACATCCACCGTTGACGGATCCAGCTCCAGGTAGAGTACAAATGCCGGATGGCGGCCATGGTAGAGCACATCCTGATAAGCCTGGCGCACCGCATGGCTGACCAGCTTGTCGCGAATCGCCCGGCCATTGACATAAAAATGCTGCAAATCTGCCTGGCTACGGGAAAAGGTTGGCTGGGCAACCCACCCCCACAGGCGCAAGCTACCGCGCTCCATCTCGATAAACACAGCGTTTTCCATAAAGGCCGGGCCGCATACCTGGGCGACGCGACGCTCCTGTTCCAGTTGGGAATCGCCGGCACGCCAGGCATAGATAGCGCGGCCGTTATGGCGCAAATTAAAGGCGACATCAAAGCGCGATAAGGCAAGGCGCTTTACCACGTCTTCCAGGTGGGTGTATTCGGTCTTTTCACTGCGCAGGAATTTGCGGCGGGCGGGCGTATTGAAGAACAGGTCGCGCACCTCAACTGTCGTACCGCGCGGGTGGGGTGCTGGAGAGATTTGGGTTTCCATATCGCGCCCTTCGGCCACGACTTGCCAGCCGGCACTATCCTCCGAGGTACTGCTAACCAGCGCCAGTCGGGCTACCGAACTGATACTGGCCAACGCTTCACCGCGAAACCCCAGTGTCGCTACCGCTTCCAGATCATCCAACTCATAGATTTTGCTGGTGGCATGACGGCTCAGTGCCAAAGGCAGGTCATCCTTATCGATACCACCGCCATTATCGCGCACCCGCATCAGCTTGATGCCGCCGTCCTCTATTTCTATATCCAGGCGCGTAGCGCCCGCATCCAGGCTGTTTTCCAGGAGTTCTTTAATGACTGACGATGGTCGCTCTACCACCTCACCGGCAGCAATCTGGTTAGCGAGGCGGGGACTCAGGAGTTTGATTTTGCGCATGGGAATCAACTGGCAGGAATTTTTAAGGTCTGGCCCACTTTAACGGTGGTGGTGCGCATACTATTGTGGCGCATCAGTTGGTTGACACTGACACCGTAGCGCATCGCAATGGCCGAGAGTGTATCACCCGAGGCAACCGTGTGCTCACGTTCAATACCTTTAACCTGGCCGGACGCCATTTGGGCCGCGAGCAGGGTCCCCGCCGGTGGATGCTGCATAAAATATTGCTTGATGCCTTTAAAGAGCGCATCGGCCATTTGCTTGCGATAGGCCGGCGTCGCCAGTTTGCGCGCCTCATCGGGATTGGAAATAAATCCCGTCTCCACCAGGATGGAGGGCACATCGGGAGATTTGAGCACCATAAACCCGGCCTGCTCTACCTGGCGCTTATGCAAATGGGCGATCCCGCCCATGGAGCGCAGCACATGGCTGCCCACCTGCAAACTGGAATTCAGGGTGGCGGTCATGGATAAATCCACCAACACCCCTGCCAGCACCTGATCCTTGTCATCGAGGCTGATACTGCCCACCCCCCCGATCAAATCCGACTCATTCTCCCTCTCAGCCAGAAAGCGGGCGGTTTCGGATGTCGCCCCGGTGCGCGACAACGCAAATACCGAGGCGCCGCGCGCGCTGGCACGGGTGAAGGCATCAGCGTGAATGGACACGAATAAATCCGCCTTCATGGTGCGGGCAATATCCCGGCGCTTTTTGAGGGGAATAAAATAATCGCCTGTCCGTGTCAACTTGGCACTGAAGCCAGGCTGGGCATTGATCGCAGCAACCAGCTCGCGGGAGATGGCCAGGGTCACTTCTTTTTCACGCAGTCGATTGGGACCAATAGCACCCGGGTCTTCACCGCCATGGCCGGCATCCACTGCCACCACAATATTGCGTTTGCCGTTGATTTCCTGTGTTGGGCGCACAGGCTGGGCCGGCGCCGGTTTTGCCACTTGTGCCGTGGGTGTATTCAGTGACGGGACTGGCGCTGGTACCACAGGTTGGGGCGCAACCGCTGCGGTAGTTTCCGTCAGCGCTAGATCATGCAGGTCCAGCACCAATCGATCATGCATGGTGCCATGGGCCTTGAGCGAGAAACTGTTGGGCCGCACCCGGGTTTTCAAATCCAACACCAAGCGCAGATCGCGCTGGTTCTGTACGGAACTGCGAATCTGGCTAATGGGTGTATCTGCCAACGCCAGCCCCTGGGTACCCGTATTGAGCTTTACATTGGTGATATCGAGAATAACCCGTTCAGGATTGGATGCGGTTGAAAGCGTGTGCACAACAGGGCCGTCGAGATCAAACACAATGCGTGTATGATCCGGAGCCCGCCATACGCGAACACCATTGATATTGGCAGCTTCGACCAGGCTGGAGCACAGCAGCACCATTAGCACACCCAGTCGATACAAACGATGAACAAAACCCATAGGCGTTTAAAAATTCCGCAGCATTTATTATCGACAGCGCCATAATCGCGGTCATTGGGCAACCCGGGCTGAATACCCGGGATAGATGATGATGTGCACTCTACCGCAAAATTTGTATTTTTCTCCACCCAAAGTACCTGCCCAGGTTGTTTTTCGGCCAATTTTTAAAAAATACACTGGGGAGAAAGAGTAGAGCCATGCTCAGTCGTTTGGAACTTCACCCAACCACGACCGCGGTACCATGACTAGCGCAGGATTTTCTCTATTGCCTTTCCCTTGGCCAATTCGTCAACCAGCTTGTCGAGAAAACGTATTTTTTGCATTAATGGGTCTTCGATATTTTCTACACGCACACCACAGACAACGCCTTTGATCAACGAACTATTGGGATGGCTCCTGTGAAATAGGTAGATTGAAGGATCGCGTAAGATCATATCCCTAATTGCGCCCGGTTACCTCAAAGCCTATTTGCGCATGGGCATGCATGAATTCGATAAATTGGTGTTCGGGCAGGGGTTTGGCGATGACGTATCCCTGGGCCAGGTCGCAACCTTCCCGTTTGAGCATTTGCAGGGTTTTATCATCCTCTACACCTTCGGCAACAGCTACCAGGCCCAACTCACGCGCCATCAGCAGTGTGGAACGGACGATGCTGTGGTTGCGTGGATTTATGAGCATATCCCCGACAAAACTGCGATCGATTTTGAGTTCATTGATAGGGAAATGGCTGAGGTAAGAGAGCGAAGAATAGCCTGTGCCGAAATCATCAACCGAGGTGTAGACACCCAGCTCACTTAACTGAGTGAGCATTTTTTTCACACGCTGAGGATCTGCAGCCACGCTGGTCTCTGTTAACTCCAGACGCAGATCGCCCGCACGCCCCTGATGGCGCACCAGCGCCTGGGTGATGATGTCCAGCAAATTGGTTTCGGTCAGGTCATAGGCAGCGACATTAACGCTGATGGAGCAGGCGAGATTGGCTGCGCGCAACTTTGCGGCAACACGTACCGCTTCGTCGATCATGACGGCGGTAATCTGCTCAATTAAACCGGAGTTTTCCAAGAGCGGAATAAAGACTATGGGGGGTACATAACCGAGTCGCGGATGATGCCAGCGCACCAGCGCTTCGGCCGAGTGGATTTTTCCGGTACGCAGGTTCAACTGCGGCTGGAAGACGGGGTAAATGCCCTGCACATTGCCATCAATAAACAGGGAGATAATATCCAGGTCCAGGCGGCTGGGCTCCATATCCGGCTCATAGGCCAACCAGCGTTTGTGGCGCGCCAGGCTCATGGCCAGGGCAGTTTCGGCATGACGCAATAATTTGCTGGCAGAGCGGCCCTGGTCGGGCCAGTAGGACGAGCCACCGACCAGTTGTACATTGAGCCCCGGCTCGGTTTGGCTCATACGCTGGCTGAGCTGATCGAGCAGTTGTGTGGCATTGCAGCGATCCATGAATAAGGCAAACACACCCCGCCCCAGATAAGCTGCGAGGCCGCCCTCAATATTTTTTAACTGCACCGCAAACGCATTGACGATGGTTTCGGCGCGGGCAAAACCAAAGGTGCGCACAATCGTGTCCAGGTCGGCCAGTTTGATAATCAGTATTTCCTTTAATTCACGGATCGGCGCCTGGGAGCAATGGAAAAAATCATCGAGCTGATCTACAAAGCGCTGGGTTTTACACAGGCCTGTCTGGCTATCGAAATGGGCCAGGTGCAGCAATTCCGCCTCGGCTTGTTCACGCAATTCCAACGCCTGGCGCAACTCCTGGGTGCGCAGGGCAACCGTGCGCTTTAGGCTCCAGTACCAGGAACCGCCCAATAGCAGTAACCCCAACAATACGGCTACACCTCCCCCCAGGAAGCGCAACAGCGCCAGGGGTGCGGCGGCGGGTTCCAACTCCGATGACCAATCCTGGTACAGCTCCTGGTAGCGACCGGAAGCCATGGCCGTATTCAGGGCACCCTGCAACCAGGCAGCGATTTCCGGTTTATGGCGGTTGATGGCAAATGCATAGCCCTGTGCCCAGAATGGAGGGCCCATACGCCGCAACGGATACTGGTGATCGCGCAGCAGTCGCTCAGTGGCAAGACTGGCCAATACCGCATAGTCCGCCTGCCCCTGGGCCACAGCCTGGATCGCGGCCAGGGTATTGGTGGTGAGTTGCAAGCGCGGCGGATGGTCGCTGGCGAGAAATTGCTGGTGGGCAAAGGAGGCTTCCTCCACCGCAACACGCTTACCGGCAAGCTGCTCTACCGAGGTGAGGCGCGGGGCATCTTCAAGGGCATAGATGGCGTGGGATGAGTAGTAGTAGGGCGTTGTGAATAAAAAGCGCTGGGCGCGCTCGGGCGAGTAGTACATGGGAACCACATCAAGCTCGCCCCGCTCCAGTGCTGCAACGGTATCCGGCCAGTTGCCCAGGCGATGGGTCGCGCGACGACCGCCGATACGAGCCAACTCGCGCGCCAGCTCTACATTGAAACCGCGCGCCTGGTTGTGCTCCATCCACTCCAGGGGCGGGTAGGCGGCATCCCCCCCAAACAGAACGGATTCGGGTAGCGCCACGGTTATATCAGCCCAGAGCAATAGCCCCACCAGGAAAATCCATAACCTCCCGCTCCCTAACCTGATGGATTCACGGATATACATGGCGGCGCCCTCCTATCTATCCTTTGCGGCACATGGCTAAATCACCATCGCCCCTGGAGGCATCGGCAAGACGTAACGCTGCTCCGGAGAGACAACGCTGTTGCGGTGAAGGGACAAGTGGATAACCCCATAAGCACATCTGAACTGTGACGGTAAGGATAATCCTAGGGCAGGATAGTCAATTTAACCAATAGTCAGCTGGCGGTTTTGTCCAATAAATCCTCAAGGCTTTGCGAGAGTGGCCCTGACCAGGCGATACGGCGCCCTTCGGCTTCAGGCGTCAGCGCAATCATCAAATCAGGCTCGGGTAAGACACCCGCACCGCGGGCGGGCCACTCGACCAGGCACAGGCTGTTATCGCTGAAATAATCGCGGATACCCATGAACTCCAGCTCTTCCGGATCGCCCAGGCGGTAGAGGTCAAAGTGGTAAATCCGACGCTCGCCCAGTTCATAACACTCCACCAGGGTATAGGTTGGGCTTTTGACCGCGCCCTGGTGGCCAAAGGCGCGCAGTAACCCGCGCGTCAGGGTCGTTTTACCCGCCCCCAGGTCACCGAGCAAATAAACGCTGGTAAAGGTGTGCCGCGCCGCCAGCAGCGCGCCCAGGCGCTCACCCCAGGCCAGGGTTGCCTGCTCATCGGCGAGATACAGGGAGTTGTGTGCATCTGTCATAGCGGCACCTCAGCCCAGCAATTCGCCCAGGTAGGGGACCAGGTCCGCAGCCAGCAGGCTGCGCTGGCCGTGCTCATCGGCAGCCAGATCGGCGGCACAGGCGTGGAGTACCGCCCCAAGGCGCGCGGCATCGCAAAAGGCAAGCCCCTGCGCCAGCAGGGCGCCGAGGATACCCGAGAGCACATCGCCCATACCGCCGGTGGCCATGCCCGGATTGCCGTCTGTCACCAGCCCCACCGGACGCTCTGCACTGGCAACCAGGCTGCCGGCGCCCTTGAGGATAACGGCGGCCTCATAGCGGGTTTGCAACTCGGCTACCGCCGCAAAGCGATCGGCCTGTACCTCGGCAGTGGTCACTCCCAGCAGTCGTGCCGCTTCGGCGGGATGGGGGGTTAACAGCCAGCGCTGGCGCCCTTTGGGATTGCGCACCACACGCCCGGCCGCCAGGATATTGAGCGCATCGGCATCCAGCACCAGCGGCAGGCCGGTTTTTACCGCCTGCTGGAGCATTTGCTCCGACCAGGGGGAACGCCCCAGGCCAGGCCCGACCACCAGCACCGTCGGGCGCGCCAGCCAGGGCTCCAGCTCCTGGCCGGACACAACGCCGCAAGCCATGATTTCAGGGCGGCGCGCCAGGATGGCGGGAATATGCTCCGGGCGCGTGGCAATACTGACCAGGCCGGCACCGGAGCGGGCCGCCGCCTCAGCGGCCATAAGTGCGGCACCGCCATAGCCGGTATCACCGCCGATCACCATCACATGGCCGAAATCGCCTTTGTGGGCATCGGCAGCGCGGGGCGCCAACAGCGACTGCAACGCCGGCAGGCTCAAGCGCTCGGCAGCCGCCGGCACCTGCTCAAATACATCAGCGGGAAGATCAAGCTGATCCACCAGCACTTCGCCACAATATGCCGGGCCGCGCCCGGTCAGCAGGCCGCGTTTGAGCCCGATAAAACTGAGCGTCAATCCCGCCCTGACTGCATCGCCCTGTACCGCGCCGGTGTCGGCATTGAGCCCGGAGGGAATGTCCAGCGCGAGTACCGGCAGGCCAGCACTATTAATCTGGGCAATGGCCGCCAGCATGTCCGGACGGGGCTCTCCGCGCAGGCCAATTCCCAGCAGTGCATCAACAATCATCCCTTGTTCAGGCTGGGTATCTGCCGCAAAACGGCGCATGGTAACCCCTTCCTGCAAGGCAAACTCATAAGCCTGGAGGGCTTCGCCTTTGAGATCGCCGGGAGCAACCAGTTGAATCACCTGCACCGGTAGGCGCCGCTGGGCCGCCAGGGCCGCCAGCACATAGCCATCGCCGCCATTATTGCCGCCGCCGCAGTAAACGCTGATCAACCCGGGATTGGCAAAGCGCGCCAGCAACAGGTTGAACGCTGCACGACCGGCGCGCTTCATCAACTGGATGGATGGGATACCGCTGGCAATCGCCGCCGCATCCAGGGCATAGGCCTGGGCAGCGGTATAAAGTCCGTGGCTGGGTGCAGAGTCGGGTGAAGCGGGGGCAATCATCATGGATAGAATCCGGCTGGAAGTAACAAGTGGGCGCGATTATACGCAAGTTCCCGTGTTTTCAGGCGGCAAGACTGCATGGGGTTATCTATAGTGGTAATTACCTTTTCACATAGATCAACCATGACCCAGGATTTCACCCTCGCACAAATCCTTTCCGGCGATACCCAGGCGCTCGGCCAGGCTATTGCACTGGTTGCCAAAGCCAGCCGCCAAACCCCGCCGCAATTACAGCAGGCCATAACCAGCCAATGGCTGGAGCCGGCATGGCAACAACTCGATCCCCGGCTCAAACCATTAATCGACAAACTCCGGCCGGAGTGCGAGCAATGGCTATGCGCTGACGAGGCGACGTATCTCGACAACCGACATCCGGCGCGCCGGCTCTTTGAGCGAATCCATTACCACCTGAATCGCTGGTATCCGCGCGCCAGCAAACCCAGCCAGCAGTTTTATGACCGTTTTGCCCAGGCGGTAGATTCTCCGGACCAGGCAAGTCTGCACGCCTTTGTCGACTGGGCGGATAGCGATGCGCAACGCGCCGCCATGCTGAGTGCACGCCTGGTGGAGACAGAGGCGGGACAGATGCGCCTGATTGCCATTGAGTGCCAGGTGGTGCAAGCGCTTAACGAACACCTTGCCCATCGCCTCTTCCCGCAGGACAGTGCCGACCAACTGGATGCCGTACTCAAAAGCGAATTGCAACACAACCTGTCCACAACCACAGGGGATGAGGCGCCTTTCTGGAAGCTCTGGCAAAAACTCCTGCCGCGCCTGGGGCAGGTATTTGGCGATGGACAAAACCTGCCCGACGACCAATGGCTGTATAGCCAGATTCCCTCACTCATCGGTGAACTGGAGCGCAGCCTGGAATTACCGCTCAGCAATCCCGCCCTTTACCGGCTCTGGACGGAGCAACTCTGCCAGGCACTCATGCTGGCCATCCAGAAAAAAAGCCAACCGCTCAGTATCCTGGAGCCGCTCCCTTACCCGGAGGGTTACAGCCAGACGGGTACACGCATCACCCCCAGCCTGCTGCAGCAAAGCCAGTCGCTGGAAGTCGGCAACTGGCTGGTCTTTGAAACAGAGGCAGCGCCAATCCGCACCCTGCTTGCCCATAAAAATACCGCTGCCGGCCAGCTGCTATTGGTTGATCAGGCAGGGCGCAAAATCATGAGCAAAAGCCTCAAGGACATGGCGCTCAGCCTGTCCACCGGTATTGCCCGCCCGCTGCCGGAATTTAGCCTGCGCCCAAACATAGAGCCCCTGCTCAGCAAACTGGTCGCACAGGCGCACAAGCTGCTCCAGCAACAGCAGGCCATTTACGAAGTGCAAGCACGACAAGCGGCTGAAGCCGCCGAGCGCGCCATGCAAGAACAATTGGAATTGCGCCACGCCGCCGCACGCAAAGCACTGGCCGAAGCCCGCGCGCTGGCAGAAGAAAAAGAAAGGCGCGCAGTCGAGGCTGCACACCTGCGCGAGCAACAGCGCCTGGCCAAACTTGCCGACGCTGAAGCGCGGCGGCTGGCAGCCATAGCAACCGTCAATCAGCTGCGTGTAGGCGCCTGGATGGAACTGGAGGAGCCCCCAGGCCAAGTGCGCCGCTGCAAACTCTCAGTCATCCTCGGCAATAGCGGGAAATATATTTTTGTCGATCAGCTCGGGCGCAAACTCGCCGAATTACAGCGCGAACCCTTAATTGAACTCCTGCAACAGGATCGCTTGCGCCTGTTGCGCCAGGGCGGAGATTTTGAAGACCAACTCGCGAAAGTGATTCGCGGATTACGCAAGGACACTCACTCATGACAACCGATAATAATAATCAAACTCCCAACAACGACCTGCGCCAGGAATATCGCCTGAACGCGCGCGAAACGGTTTACCTCGAAGAGCCCCTGGACAATGGCCCGGCAACCTTACTGGTGAGTACCAGCCTGGATATGTCAGCTAACGGCCTGCGCGTAATTGCCGATTGCCCATTACCTGAAGGCTGCATCATGCAAGCCTGTGTACAATTAAAAACCGGCGAGCGTTTCGTCCTGGTATGCGAAGTCAAATGGAACCAACCCTATGAAACGGACGGGGAATACCTGGTGGGATTAAGCCTGTTTGAATCGGAGGGCACCGATATACAGAAATGGAAGGAGATGATTGCGCAGCGCTGTAACGGCACAACAGCGTCGTCATAAAACAAAAAACTCTCCGGCGGAGAGCTTTTTGCACACAACGATCAATTCATTTATTTAACCAGATATACCACAAACACCTGTGCAGTTAATTTAATCACACCGGGTTCAAAAGGCTCGGAGGAATCGGCAGCGCGCATTTCCATCATCACTTTATTACTGCTGCTGCCCATGAGTTGGCGGCTGGGCACCAACTGCCAACGCTCATTGCCGCGGGTATTAAATTCAGAAATCGACCAGGGCTCGCCCAGTGCCTTGCCCTGGGATTTGGCGAGACGTTCAGCGCGGGCCTTGGCATCGGCCATGGCAGCAACCTGCGCTTTGTTTTCCAAATCCTGTTTATTGCTGAGGGACAAGGTGGTGTTAATGGTTTCGGTGATTTTGGCATCCACCAGGGCTTTCATCATATCGGGGTATTTTTTGAGATCGCGCAAGGTAATATCAACCTGGCGCGAAACCAGGTTACCGGTCAGCACTCGCTCCCGGTCGCGATAGTCATATTCAGGGCGAATATTCAGGGCGGTGGTGGCAATATCGTTGGTTTTGATACCGAATTTTTTACTGGTCTCGATCAAGAGGCGCGAGCGCTGGTCTACATCCGCCTTGGCTTTAGCCAGATCCATATTCAGCGCTTGAATACTGAGTGAAAACGTCATGACGTCAGGTTCAGCTTCGATTTCCGCTGAGCCTTCAACATACACATGGGGTTGGGCGGGTAATGGATTGGCCAACAATGGCAGGCTGCACAGAGACAAAAAAAGCGCACAAATTACATGTTTCATCATGTTCTCCCTCAGGTTAATCGTGACGCGACTATAACAAAGCCAACTGAACCCACGCCCACTGAAACTGTGAAAATTTGTGCGCCCCTATCACCTGGACTATTGGAGCTGGTTAATATCCAGCCAAAGCTCGGGTCGATCCACCGGTGTTTCCCTCGGCAGGTTGGGGTTATCCAGATAAAAAACCTTGCGATTTTTTAAATCGGCCAATTCCACTGCCTTGCGAATAGAGGGATCGGCAAAAAACACCTTATCAAAGCTGCCATCGGCAACAGCTTTGTTTAATCCCTCTTCCAGAGCGCGCGCCAAGCGTGGATTGTCCTTACTGACAAAAAAATAAAACGGCATTTTGTACACCAGCATAATGCGTTTCTCTACCACCAGTTGCAGGCCGGGAATTTTATTCACTTCTTCCCAGGGCTCCTGGATACCGCGGGGAAATGCATCAAAGCGACCGCCATCCAGCATATACAACAGGCTCTCATATTTGTTGGTCTTGACGACCTTAAGGCCATTGCTCTCAAGGATTTTAGTATCTGCCCAGGTGGTGCCCTGCCCCAGTTTTAATCGCTTTAAATCATCCAGTGTCTGGATTTGGTCAAACTTGTATTGATCATTTTTGTGGATCAGGAAAATACGGTGCCCCAGCAATCCCTTAAGCAGGGGAATGCGCACAGGCAAAAGGCGCGACTCCAGGTTCTGGTCACTGGCGGCCCACATTAAATCCACCTTGCCGGAAGCGACATCTTCGATATAACGACTTTGGGTGCGGGTATCGCTCGGGTCAAATTCCAGTCTATAGGGGATGTCCTGGCGGGCAATGGCCAGCTTGAGGATATTGATCGTGTATCTATCAATATCCGTAGAAATGGGCAAGGTGCGAATAACCTGGGGAGATTGGGCATGTGCCAGTAAACTGCCTCCCAGCAACACAATAAAAATGGCACGGGCGATAATTGCCGATACAAAAGAGCGCATAGTGACCTCGGTTGATTATTGTAGTTATGCTGTTGATTTATTGTAGTTATGGTGTTTTTAAGTAGGGTTATGTGGCGTAATTCTAGACCATACGCAGATTTTTGCCGTGTTTTTTAACCACTTTTACCCCTGCGGGGGTTCTCTGGCACAATACCCGTCCGACTTCACCATACCCATACATTCCATGTCCGATCTGGATCTTCATCAACTGGCTGCCGATATCAAACACTGGGGGCGCGAACTGGGTTTCCAACAGTTGGGAATTACTGATATCGACCTGGGTGAAGCTGAAGTACGCCTTAAGGAATGGTTGGCCAAGGGTTATCACGGCAGCATGGAATGGTTAGCTGCCCATGGCAATAAACGCTCGCGGCCGGCCGAATTGTTACCGGGCACCCTGCGCGTTATTTCAGTACGCATGGATTACCTGCCGGGTGATACACGGCAGATCCAGATACTGAAAGATCCCACCAAAGCCTATATCTCCCGTTACACCCTGGGGCGCGATTACCATAAATTAATTCGCAAGCGCCTGGGGCAATTAGCTGAGCGTATTGAGCGCGCGCTACCGGATGATTATCCGCTCAAAGGCCAGAATCGCGCGTTTGTGGATAGCGCGCCGGTCATGGAGCGGCCACTGGCCGAAAAGGCGGGGCTGGGCTGGACCGGCAAACATACGCTGATTATTAACAGCAGTGCCGGCAGCTGGTTTTTCCTGGGCGAAATTTTTACTTTCTTACCCTTGCCTATCGACAAACCTGAGCAGCATAACCAGTGCGGCGACTGCACCGCCTGCCTGAAAGTTTGCCCCACCGATGCCTTCCCGCGGCCTTATGAATTGGATGCGCGCCGCTGTATTTCCTATCTCACCATCGAAAACACAGGCGTGATTCCTGAAGAGTTTCGCGAGCCCATCGGCAACCGGATTTTCGGTTGCGATGACTGCCAGGCTATTTGCCCCTGGAATAAATATGCGCACTTTACCGGCGAGACTGATTTCCTGCCACGCCACGGGTTAGCCGATAGCGACCTGGTGGATTTATTTCTCTGGAGTGAAGAAGAATTCCTCACACGCACCGAAGGCTCGGCGATTCGCCGCGTTGGCTATGAGGGCTGGCTGCGTAATATCGCGGTAGGTTTGGGTAATGCTCCGAGCGATTTACGCATTATCGAAGCACTCACACACAAACGCGAAACTGCTTCCAGTCTAGTGCGTGAACATATTGATTGGGCACTTGCCCAACAGGCGCAACCCCAGCGTCGTCGCAAGCGCAAAATCCAACGCGATAATTAATCCGCCACACCCGCAAAAAAACATTTCCACTCATCACTACTCACTCAAATTGACATGCAATAAGTCTTTTATTGGTGAGCTTTTGTGCCATTTTCCAATTTTGGATGCCACGTTATCCTGGGTAATAACGTCTTCTTTTAATTGTGTGCTACTACTAAGTCTTGCAGGAGGCGTAACAACGGCAAACGTATTTTATTTGCCACAACAAGGTTTGCTATTTCACCAACAAATATAAGGATGATGTATATGACTATCCGAAAAAAACTACCGTGTTATCCGAGTTACCTACACCACAGGTCACACCTTCTCAAATTACTCTTCATCACTGGCGTATTTTCCGGCATTACCGCGTGCTCCGATAAAGAGTCCACCACCGTCGCTACCGATAATCCTGTACCGGTACAGGCAGAATCAGAATGGACCGCCAGTGCCAGCAGCTCCAGTAGTGCCAACCCATTACCGGTATTAAGTTCAACCATTCCACTGGAAATTACGGTAAGCACAACCCCGGTCACACTGGAATCCCTGCAACACGATTTTGATGTATTTTCCTGGCAATCCTTTGTTGCACTCAATTGGCCTGCCAATCCCGATGGCACCCCCAACAATAACCTGGTCATTGGGCAAAACCCGAACGGCCCGGTGGTGTGGCAAAGCTGGCGCGAAAGCTACACGATTTTTTTACCCGATGGCGCCACGCCTGCGCCCTGGGGACAAGCGAGCTCACTGCCGGACGCCTGTAAAGGTATAGACCCAGGCAGTATTCCACCGGGGACACTGCAACTCACCCAGGTGGGCAAAACACCCAACGTACTGGATGAAAGTGGCGAGCCCTTCCAGACAGGCCCCCTGATTGACCAAAACGGCCAATACACCCGCTATGAAATCCTCACCAATGAGACCATGTTTAATTACATTCTCAACAATAAACTCTATTCCAAAGCGGGACAAAAAGCGTTTAACAACGATGCGGATTTTCCACCCAGCATCAGTAAAACCAAGCAGATCGGCTCCATCATGTTGAAAGCCGCCTGGATCAAAATGGGCGGGAAATTTAATCCCAAGGATTACCACACTGCCATGGCGCTGGTGTACAACAATCCCGCCGAGCAGCACGGCGTAACACCGGCCTGCAGCCTGGAACAAGTGGGCCTGGTGGGCTTCCATATCGCGCACAAAACCATCGATGAACCGCAGTGGATTTGGTCCACCTTTGAACATATCGCCAATGTACCGACCAAAGGTGAAAAACCCACACGCACGACCTACAACTATTACGACCCGGCCTGTGCCGATTGCGCGATCAACGAGCCGCCACCGCGCCCCTGGAATCCCGCGACACCTTACACCAAACCTTCGCAAATCGAGCGCGTTATTCCGATCACCGACGACACCAGGGCACTGAATGATTTGTATCACCAGGCACTGGCTGCCGCGGTGCCTAATTCGGTGTGGCTGAATTACGAATTGGTGAGCACCCAGTGGCCCACCAACGCCAAAAGCAAAACCGATCCCACCGGGGTACCGGCACCATCCTTCCTCGCCAACACCACACTCGAAACCTATATCCAGGGTGAAATCAAACAGACGTCCAGCAGCTGCATGGCCTGCCATAACAACGCCACCGGCACCACGGGCAATTTCTCCGATTTCACTTACCTGTTACAGCGCGCGCAATAAGTCGCTGCACTTACGAGAAGGAATGACATCATGGCAAACAATGACATGAACAATTTTATTGGCCTCAGCGCCGTGCTGACCGGTTTTAGTGCAGACATCCTTGCGCCGCAGTTAGACCCGGTCAATATCAAAGCCGAATACCTGCCCTTTTTCACCGCCAAAGTCAGCGAGGAATCCGGCAATCCCAATTTGGCGAGCAGTATTTTCAGCAAATTCGCCAGCCTGCAAAGCCAAACCGATCCCAAGTTGTCCCCCCAGCAAATTGGCGCGTCCATGCTCGACCCGGGCAATGGCGATGCCTTTGTGCTCGCCTGTCGCAAACTGATTTTTATGTGGTATTCCGGCGCCTGGCCCACCGTGATTCCCGCCACGGCTTCTGCGCCGGCCACCACCGTGAGCGACATGATCTCTGCCAAGAGTTACACCTGCGGACTCGCCTGGCAGGTGATGCAGTCCCACCCCATGGGCGATTCCAACTACCGCTACGGCTACTGGGCCAAAACACCCGCCGCCCTCAGCGAATACACCGGCAACTAAGGAGCAGACTATGAGCAATCAAGAATACGACCTGGTGATTGTGGGCTCGGGCATTGCCGGTTCCATCGTGGCCTACCAATTGGGCCTGCAAGGTAAAAAGGTGCTGATATTGGAAGCGGGGCAGGAAGTGCCCGTTGACCGCAGCGGCTATATGGAAACCTTTTTCAAGGCCAATGCCAAAACCCCGGAATCGCCCTATCCGCCAACCACCCAAAACCCGTCGGCATCGACCCCGGACAATCCCCTCGGCCTGCCCGACCCGGCCCTGGAAAATGTGCCGCGCTATACCGTGTTGCAGATAGGTGCCTGGCGCAACGCCAAGCAGTGTTATTTCGATTACACCGCGCAAGATCCCGGCCTGAACGGCAGCAGCCCCGACGCCAAGTTTGCCTTTGGCAGCTCCTATGAGCGTATCGGCGGCGGCACCACCTGGCACTGGCTCGGCACCAGCCTGCGGCTGTTTCCCAGCGATTTCGAGCTGAAGACCCGCTACGGCCAGGGCGTGGACTGGCCGGATGGCGCCGCCTATTACGATGCTCTGGTGCCCTATTACGAGCAGGCGACCAACCACATAGGCGTGGCGGGCGACAAGGAGGCCATGGATCAAATCTATAGCCTGTTCAAGGTTTCTCCCACCGGAACCTATGGCCAGAATTACGACTACCCCATGCCGGGTATCGTCGAATCCCTGGTGGATAATGCGTTTAACTCCCCGACCGTTACCGCCCTGACCGTCGACGGCAACCCGGTGGACATCACCCCCACGCCCCAGGGGCGCAACTCCCTGCCGGGTGAGCGCCGCCAATGCGCAGGGAATACCAACTGCATTCCTATCTGCCCCATCCAGGCCAAATACGATGCGACCGTCACCCTGGCCCTGGCGCAGCAAACCGGCAATGTGGAGGTGCGCTATCGCAGTGTCGCCAGCAATATCCGCGTGGATGACAACAGCGCCGAGGTCACCGGTATCGACTTTATTACCTACGATACCCACAGCGGGATACAGACAGGCTCAGGCACAGCAGTGGGCAAAAAGTACCTGCTCGCCGCCCACGCGATAGAGACGCCCAAGCTGCTGCTGATGTCCAACAAGAACACACACTTCCCCCATGGCGTGGCCAACTCCAGCGACCAGGTGGGGCGCAACCTGATGGATCACATCATGTACCTGGCCTGGGGCCTGGCGAAAGACCCGGTCTATGCCTACCGCGGCCCGCTCTCCACTTCGGGGGTGGAGTCCCTGCGCGACGGCGCCTTCCGTTCCCAGCGCTCGGCCTATCGCATCGAGATCGGCAATGAAGGCTGGCAATGGGCCGCCAACGACCCTTTCACCACCCTGGCGGACTTTGTGTTCGGCCAGGACAACAGCCAGACCAATGGCAATGCGGTCAATGCCCAGGGGCAGGCACTCAAGTTCGACCCCGGCCTGCCGGACAACGCCATGCTCTTTGGCGAGCAATTGGTGAATACCCTCAACGGGATTTACACCCGCCAAATCCGCCTGGGTTACCTGATCGAGCAACTGCCCGACCCAGGCAACCGCGTGGAGCTGTCGGACAGTCTCACCGATCACCTCGGCCTGCCGCGCCCGAAAGTCACCTACCGGGTGCGCCAGGACTACGAGCGCAACGCCTTCGTATCGGCCAAGCAGGTCTCCACCGAGATTTTCAATGCCATGGGCGCACGCGAGTACACCAAGGCACCGCCGGCGCCGGTGTTCTATGGCAACCCCGGCGAGGTGACCGCCACCAACTTCCAGTACCAGGGCAACAACTTCACCTTCTACGGTGCGGGGCATATTGTCGGCACCTACCGCATGGGCAACGACAAGAGCAGTTCCGTGCTCAATCCGCGCATGCAGTCCTGGGATCACAGCAACCTGTATATGGCCGGCAGCGGGGTATTCCCCACGGTAGCCACGGGTAACCCTACCCTGACTATCGCCGCCCTGGCCTTTAAGGTGGCCGATCACATACTGGAGGATCTGGCAGCCGGCTAAGGCTTTCACTCAACGGGCAGTGCCTGGCGCTGCCCGTTTCTTTGTTGTCGCTTTCCGCTCGCACAGATTTTGGCTATAGATGCCTAGTTATACATTGCAAAATGTTATAGCTCTTCCTTTTCCCTTATGTTGATTCATAGCAGAAGCGAAATATAGGATTACCCCGCTCGAAAATGGGCCTCATCACCTACCATTAGGGATTGCCAATACGGCGTTGCTCTTTGGCAAAAAACAATAAGCTTGGCAGTTAACCAGCAAAGGAGATGTGTTAGTGGATATTCCTGTTAGGAATTTCTAAATGTGGATGAAAATACTTAGGATAGATTATGGAAAAGTTATTGTTTAGGAGCTGTTTACTGTTGGCAATTTTGGTTCCGAGCGTTTCAATGGCTCAAATTTACGTGGCATGTACTGAAGGTGGAGGGTGCAACACTTACGACTTAGGGGGAGGCAATAAAATAAACAACCGCACACCTAGGGGGGAGGCCCGTCCATAATCACACGAAGTCTTGTGCTTAATGACAAACAAAAACAAAACATAGAATGTGTTGCTGAAAAAAATAGAATCGAGAAAGAAAATTCAGATTGCAATTACAATGTTGCTTTAGATGGGCTTCGAGAAACCGGAAATTGCAATGCATTTAATAACAGAGAGTTTGGCGGTGGTATCGGCATTCAGCACAGGATCGTTTTTTTAAATGCTGACTATGTAGTTCAAAACCCAACTTACGATAAATGTATAAACCAAGTGAGTGCAGCAATTAAATTAGGTGAAGCTTATTGCTCAGTGGTATATACCAGGAACAAAAACACCGCACGAGCAGCCGACGACGGTGCCTGTTCACGCTATTATCAGTAATTTATCGGGTTTCCTTAAGATGATGAACAAAAAAGCCTCAATACTAATAGTTATTGTGATCATTGCGATTATTGCTCTCTGGCAAGCCCAAACGATTCGAAATCCTGCAATCACGGCTTCTGAAAACGAAATTGTGATTGAGAGCGATCTTTTGAAAGCGACAGATATTGCAGTATCAAACGCCAGCAACTCATCAGCCACGACAGGTAAAGGCATACTGAATGAAAGCGACATTCGTGACATAAACAAAGCGAATGAACAGAACATCGCAAGCCCTGCGTTTTCACAAAGTGATTATGCCATGTACGACGAAGCCACTCTTGAACGGATGGCTGATTCCGGTGATGTGTCCGCAATGAAGGCGCTTTGGGTTAAATATTTAAAAAGCGATGATGTGAATGATGTCGAGAAAATGCGTCAGCTTGTAACTAAGGCTATTGTTTACGGCGATAGAGATATGTTCCAGCATATGCCTGAGCTTTCATCACTCTCTGATCGGTTTACAAATCCTGAGGCCTCTCCCGAGCAAAAACATAATGCCATGATAGATCTACTCGCTTATCATGAGTTTATGGGTATGCGCGGAAACCTGTCTGAAAAATATTCAGGGCAAGAGGTATTTTTTATTGTGCACTCAACCCCTGAGGCCCCAATAAAGCTAACTGCAGCAGATAAAGCTGCAATCTTGGCCAGAGCCAGGGAAATTTACGCTAACTATGAGGGTGAGCGTATGAAGTTAGGTCTCGGGCCGTTTGATAACTCTGTTCCAGATGGCCTGAAAAAGCTGTATGAAATGCAGCGTGAATCTTATTTACAGGCAATGGGTGATAACGCAATTTAAAGGTAAAAATTTGGGGGGATCGAAATTCGATCCCCTTTTTATTATTATTTCCATTACATTCATAAATGTTTTAACACTAACAAAAACTATCACCCAATACCTGTTTTGTCATGTGACGATAACCAGACCTTGGCCAGTATCCTCCACCTGTTCAACCGCCGCCCTTCGCCCAAAGATCGCTTTGAGGCATTGCTACGCCCCCATATCGAACTGCTTTACCGCATGGCCTACCGCTGGACCGGCACCCAGGATCGCGCCGAAGACCTGGTGCAGGATGTGCTGGTGCGCCTGGCCAGCCGGGTAGAGGAAATGGAGGCAGTCGAGCAGTTGCGGCCCTGGTTAGTGCGCATCCTCTATAACCGCTATGTGGATGATTACCGCCGCCAGCGCCTTTCCCCCATAGACACCCGCCAAAGCGGCTGGGAACCGGAGGCAGAGGAGCCGGCGCCCGACCCAGGCAACCGCGTGGAACTGTCGGACAGTCTCACCGATCACCTCGGCCTGCCGCGCCCGAAAGTCACCTACCGGGTGCGCCAGGACTACGAGCGCAACGCCTTCGTATCGGCCAAGCAGGTCTCCACTGAGATTTTCAATGCCATGGGCGCACGCGAGTACACCAAGGCACCGCCGGCGCCGGTGTTCTATGGCAACCCCGGCGAGGTGACCGCCACCAACTTCCAGTACCAGGGCAACAACTTCACCTTCTACGGTGCGGGGCATATTGTCGGCACCTACCGCATGGGCAACGACAAGAGCAGTTCCGTGCTCAATCCGCGCATGCAGTCCTGGGATCACAGCAACCTGTATATGGCCGGCAGCGGGGTATTCCCCACGGTAGCCACGGGTAACCCTACCCTGACTATCGCCGCCCTGGCCTTTAAGGTGGCCGATCACATACTGGAGGATCTGGCCAGTATCTAAAGACCCACCGCAATATCAGCGCTGCCCGGTCAAAAATCAGGTAACGCCATCCATAGCAAGACTAAATAGAAGAAATAGCCAGATCTTTTCCCGTCTGGCTATTTTTTTGTAACGCAAACGGGAATAATAGGCGCCCCTCAAAGAAGCACTGCCCATAGAGCGGTGCCATTAAACAAAATCGGTCACGCACTTCCCGGGTCACAAACAACCAGGGCATGTTCACCTCCGGTGCTGGCTCCCCCTGTTGCATGGTCCTACCCGGGTAGGACATCAACCACAACGATAGGCTGTTACTACTATGAAACCACTTTCCGATATAGGCTTGGTTGGCTTGGCAGTGATGGGCGAAAACCTCATCCTCAACATGGCCAGCAAAGGCTATACCGTCACGGCATACAACCGCTCCGTAGACAAAGTTGACAATTTCCTCTCTGGCCGCGCCCAGGGCAAAACCATTCGCGGTGCCCGCTCCATCGAAGAACTGGTCGCCTCACTGGCCAAACCACGCAAAATCATGCTGATGGTAAAAGCCGGTAAAGCGGTAGATGATTTCATCGAGCAACTGATTCCCCACCTGGAACCAGGCGACATCATTATCGATGGCGGCAACACCCACTTCCCCGACACCGATCGTCGCACCGCCTACCTGGCCAGCAAAGGCCTGCGCTTTATCGGCACCGGCGTTTCCGGTGGCGAGGAAGGTGCACTGACCGGCCCCTCTATCATGCCCGGCGGTTCACCCGAGGCCTGGCCCTATGTCAAAGACATTTTCCAGAGCATCTCCGCCAAAGTGGACGATGGCAGCCCCTGCTGTGATTGGGTCGGCGAGAACGGTGCCGGTCACTTTGTAAAAATGGTGCACAACGGCATCGAATACGGCGATATGCAGTTGATCTGCGAAGCCTACCAGATCATGAAAGAAGTGCTCGGCCTGAGCGCGGACGAAATGCACCAGGTATTTGCCGAATGGAATAAAGGTGAACTCGATTCTTACCTGATCGAAATCACCCGCGATATTCTCGCGTACAAAGACGACGACGGCGAGCCGCTGGTTGAGAAAATCCTCGACACCGCCGGCCAGAAAGGTACCGGTAAGTGGACCGGCGTTATCGCCCTGGACCTGGGTGTACCGCTCACCCTGATTTCCGAAGCGGTATTTGCACGCTGCCTGTCTTCACAAAAAGCCGAGCGCGTTGAAGCCGCCAAAGTGATCAAGGGTCCCGCCGTGAATTTCACCGGCGACAAGCAAGCCTTTATCAACGACCTGCGCAATGCGGTATTTGCCTCCAAAATTATTTCCTACGCCCAGGGCTACCTGCTGATGCGCGAAGCGGCGAAAGAATACGGCTGGAACCTTAACTACGGCGGTATCGCCCTGATGTGGCGCGGCGGCTGTATTATTCGCTCGTCGTTCCTCGGCAATATCAAAGAAGCCTTCGACAAGAATCCCGAGTTGAAAAATCTGCTGCTGGACGACTACTTCACCAAAACTGTGGATGCGGCCCAGGCAGGCTGGCGCCGTGTCGCAGCGGCGGCAATTGTCAACGGCATTCCCGCCCCCACCATCACTTCCGCCCTCACCTATTTCGATGGCTACCGCACTGCCCGCTTGCCCGCCAACCTGCTGCAAGCCCAGCGCGATTACTTCGGCGCCCACACCTACGAGCGTATCGACAGGCCACGCGGTGAATTTTTCCACACCAACTGGACCGGTCGCGGCGGTAATACCGCGTCGACAACTTACAACGTGTAAGTCGTTTGGTGTGATAGAAAATAAAAAGGCCGGATCAGTGATGATCCGGCCTTTTTATACCGCTATTCATAATATGATCAGCGCCCATATTAAATTCTTGTTAAATTATTTTAACTCAAGGGTATTTACATCTTCTCCATCTCGCCAACGAGAACAAGTTCCCGCCCCAGTAACTCGTACTGTTTTTCCTGCAGCATAGGCAGTCATAAGCATTGAAAGCTGTGCCTTGCCAACATTTGAACTTTCATCTTTTATGATCCAGTATCTATATTGTGAAGCGCACTCTGGTCTATTAGTAGCAGTTCCCGTCATATAAAATAAATGCAGCCCATCACTATCTCTTACTACGATGGAAGTTACTTGCCCCTCTTGTGTTCCTGCCACAACTGAACCTGCTACAAGCATCAAGCCAAATAAAATTAATCGCGCCATAGTTTCTCCTAGAATGAAATTAATTTAACTTTAGGTTTTTCAATTTTTACTGTATCAAATATACAAGATCACAATAGTCATAAAAGTCAGCTCAACTACAACTTTGGCAATTGTGATAGCTTAATCTTTTAGCCATAAGGCTACCCAATGCGACATAAAAAGCACGATAAATCGTGCCTTATGGCCTATCCAGCAAACTGACTTAATTTAAATGAATAGACCAGTCATATCGCAACCTGCAGGCACAGATACTATCCCTTTCTGCAGATCAAAACATCAAGATTTTCACCCAAATAAAGAAGGTATATGTTTTGCAGAATGTGTATAGAGGATATGTTTTACTGTATATAGACTCGATATGCCGAGTTGCAGTCGTTTTGATCTAAGCTGGTCAAGATACCTCTGAGGTAGTTAGATACTCAACGAAGCATTATTAGTTCATTAGAGCTTTTTAGCAATAAGGTAAAAAGTCGTTGCAGCAAGAGAGTCGTGCGATTACGTTAATTGCAATAACAGCACGATCAAGCCAATGATTGTGATTACAGTAATCCAGAATAAGCCATTTAGCTAACCCTCCCTACTCCCTATAACCCAAACTTCAAGCAAGTTTAGAATCCAAGAGACTCCTGTGACCGCCTGACACAGTTCAACTATCCAAAGATACTTCCCTCTACTAGTTCACTGAAAATAAAGAAATACGCCATAGATTGATTTTATGCTCTTTTTATGCCGCTTTATTCCACCCCAGAGCATGGATACTGCTCGTATCCCTCAAGTTGTGTTTGTTTGTGTAAAGCCACTTGAAAGGCAGATGTTATCGTTTACATATTTAGCCATCCTGTGTAGCCAGTTTGTTTAACTGCAACTAGTCTGAAACTATCCAGGGCATCCGTGTATCACCCGCCAGGCGTTGGTTTTTGTGGCGTGGTGTTTTGTTCACAATAACAAAATAGGTTTAACCAACATGTTCGGCACTCCCCATCCTCCCCAACGGGATTCCCACCGATTGGCGGCGACAGAGCCCCATTCCCTTAACGGGCGGCGCCAGGCGCTCAAACACCTGGCACTGCTACTGGGGCTGTCGCTATCGGCAAGTTCGCTGGAAGCGCTGGCTGCCAGTTTTAGTGTGCCAACTGATATGGCGCGCCGCCAGAAAACCCTGCTGGATAACAACCAACTGGCCCTGGTGCGCGAACTGGGTGAATTCATTATTCCAACGACAGATACCCCCGGTGCCATTGCCGCCGGAGTGCACGACTTTATTAACTACCAGTTGGCCTATTGCTTTAGCAAAGCCGATCAGGCGCTCTACCTCAAACAGCTGGATCGCTTTTCCAGCCTGGCGCAAGCAGCCCTGGGTAAATCCTTCCTTGAAGCCCCGAGCGAACAACAGGTTGCACTCCTGAGCACGATGGAAAAAGGCGAGGCGCCGTTTGCTCTGGAGGACCGGCATTTCTTCAAACAACTGAAAGCCCTGGTGATTTTTGGCTATTACACCTCTGAGATAGGCGCAAGCCAGGAATTGAAATACCTGCCCATACCCGGCGGTTTTAAAAACCTGAAATTCAAGGATGTCGGCCGCAACTGGTCGCAGACCTGATCGCTAACGCCATATCCAGAATACCGACGAGATAGCCATGAGCAATTCCAACACGTTTTATATTAAAAAAGCGGCCGAGCCCTTTGATGCGATTGTCGTAGGCTCCGGTATTTCCGGCGGCTGGGCTGCCAAGGAACTCTGTGAAAAAGGCCTGAAAACCCTGATGGTGGAGCGCGGGCGCAATGTGGAACACCGCAAGGACTATATCGGCGAAGGCGTTCCCCCCTGGAAGATGCCCTTCCGCGGCCAGGTTGAAAAAGAATTGGCCGATAATGAATATTTCGTGCAGCAACGCTGCTACGCGTTTAACGATGCCACCAAGCATTTTTTTATGAACGATAAGGACTACCCTTATCAAACACCGAAAGGCCGCCCCTGGTCGTGGATCCGCGGCAACCAATTGGGCGGCAAGTCCCTGCTCTGGCACCGTCAGTCCTATCGCATGAGTGAACTGGACTTCAACGCCAATGCCATCGATGGCCACGGCGTCGATTGGCCCATTCGCTACGCCGACCTCGCCCCCTGGTACGATCATGTGGAAGTTCACGCCGGCATCAGCGGCTCCCGTGAAAACCTTGCCATTTTACCGGACAGCAAATTCCTGCCGCCGTTTGAATTGAATGCGGTGGAAAAGGCGATGAAAGTCCGCATCGAAAAACAGTGGAAAGATCGCAAATTGATTATTGGCCGCTGCGCGCACTTGTCGGTGCCGGCGCCCCATCACCTGGCCCAGGGCCGCATCCAATGCCAGGCGCGCAATGAATGCCAAAAAGGCTGTTCCTTCGGCGCTTATTTTTCGACACAAAGTTCAACCCTGCCGGCGGCAGTCAAAACCGGCAACCTGACGGTTGCCACCGACAGCATTGTGCACAGTGTCATTTACGATCCCAACACCAACCGCGCAACCGGCGTTCGGGTGATTGATGCCGAAACCCTGGAGGTGCGCGAGTATTTTGCCAAGGTGGTGTTCCTGTGCGCATCAACCCTGGGCACCACACAAATCATGCTCAATTCTGTCAGTGAACAGTTTCCCACCGGTATTGCCAATTCATCCGGGGCACTGGGGCATTACCTGATGGATCACCTCTACGGTGCCGGTGCCAGCGGGCGCGTGGAAGGTTTTGGTGAGGAATATTATTCCGGCCGCCGCCCAACCGGCATCGTCATTCCGCGTTTCCGCAATTTGAATCCGCAAAAGCCCGATGCCGATTTCCTGCGCGGTTATTTCCTGATGGGCGGAGCCCACCGCGAAAACTGGAATGCAATCGGCAACCAGGAGGGCTTTGGTGCAGAACTAAAACAAAAAATCCGCACCGGTGGCGATTGGATTTTCAGCTTATCCGGTTCCGGTGAAATGTTGCCGCGCTACGAAAACCAGGTTTCCCTGCACCCGACCCTCAAAGACAAATGGGGTATGCCGCAACTCTTGATTGACTGTGCACTGACCGAAAACGATTGGAACATGTTTAACGACATCGCCGATACCTGCGCCAATATCCTGGAGACCATCGGTGTGAAAAATGTGAGCAAACACATCAGTGCCCCGGACAATTGGGAGCCGGGTTTGGCCATTCACGAAATGGGAACCGCGCGTATGGGCAAAGACCCGAAAAGTTCGGTGCTCAATGGCTGGAACCAGGCGCACGATGTGCCCAACCTGTTTGTGACCGACGGTGCCTGCATGAGCTCTTGTGCCTGGCAAAACCCCTCGCTCACCTATATGGCGATCAGTGCACGCGCGGCGGATTATGCGGCGCAACAATTAAAGCAAGGCAAACTCTAGGTATACATCAATAGCGACCATTACAAGGACTCACTATGACTCTAAAAAAACAGCTACAAATCATCGGCATGGCAGGTTTACTGTCCTCTTCGATTGCGCTCTCCACTGGCGTATTGGCCGCAGCACCTGCGCCCACATCACCGCAACTCAGCGTGCAGCTCTGGTCGGTGAAAGATGATGTTACGGCCGACTTTGAAGGCACCTTGACCAAACTTGCGGCCATGGGTTTCCAGGGGGTAGAGTTTGCCGGTACCTTTGGCAAATACGCTGACGATCCCAAGGGGCTGAAAACTTTTCTCGACAAACTGGGTTTGAAAGCTTCCGGCGCCCATGTGCCCTTTGAAAAACTTAACGACGCCAACTTTGAGGCGACGGTCGCCTTCTACAAAGCGATCGATTGCCATTACCTGATTATCCCGATGGATAAGCGCGCCTTCACCGCAGAGGGCGCGAAAGAGGTGGCAGCTGAATTACAGTTGATCCAGGAAAAACTGGCGCCCCACGGCATGCACACGGGTTACCACAACCACAAGGAAGAAATGTTGGGTGAGCAAGGCAAAACCCCCTGGGATGTGATTGGCCAGGGTACGTCCAAGGCCGTAATCCTGCAGCAGGATGTCGGTTGGACAGAGGTTGCGGGAAAAGACCCGATTGACGTTATCAAAGCCTATCCGGGCCGCACCCTGACGACTCACTACAAAGCCTCGGCTCCCGCCGAAGGCAATAGTGAACACCCCATCATTGGCCAGGACACCACTGACTGGAAAGCACTCATTAATGCCAATAAAACCTGGGGCGGCACCCTGTGGCTGGTTGTAGAGCAAGAGTCCTACCCTGAGGGTATGACCCCCATGCAAAGTGTCGAAGCCTCATTGAAAGGCCTGCAACGCATTATTGCGGATATGCAGTAATTTTTTGCGCTGCTACCACCACACCTGATAACGGAACCCTCCATGAAACCACATGCACTCATCGGCCTGCTGGCCGGTATGCTATTGTCTTCCAGCCTTTATGCAGCCGACTCAACCAAGCCGCTCCCACTGCATATCGGCGGCCGCGTTTTGGTAGAAAGCCCGGCAAACCAACCCGTATCCTATACGTACTCCTGGCCTGCCGTGTATTTTGAAACCGCCTTTAAAGGCCAATCCTTAACCCTGAAATTTGATGATGACCAGAATATTTTCCGCCTGATTGTGGATGATAAGGCACCCGTGGTTATCAATAAGCCGGGCAAGGTCGATTACCCGGTCGAATCCCTGGCGCCGGGCAAGCACCGGGTCAGGCTCGAAAAACTCACCGAAACCCAATCCACCAGCGGGCGCTTCCTGGGTTTTTATACTGACCCATCCGCCAAGCCACTGGCGCTGCCCAAGCGCAAGCGCCAGATCGAATTTATCGGTGACTCCTTTACCGTTGGTTATGGCAATACATCGCCCAGCCGGGAGTGTACGGACGAAGAATTATTTAAAACCACCAACTCACAAATGGCGTTTGGCCCTTTGACGGCGAAAGCCTTTGACGCGGATTATCAAATCAATGCCTCGTCCGGATTCGGTATTGTGCGCAATTACAACGGCACCTCGCCCGATAAAAGCCTGTTATCACTTTATCCCTATACCCTGAACAATCCCGACCAGCTTTACCACAACAAACATTGGAAACCGCAAGTGATTGTGATTGGTTTAGGTACGAACGATTTTTCCACCGCGCTCAATGACAATGAGCGCTGGAAAACCCGCGAGGCCTTGCACGCCGACTATGTGGCGAACTATGTCAAATTCGTTAAACAGTTACATAGCAACAACGCCAGGGCCCAGTTTATTTTGATGAATTCTGACCAATCGAATGGAGAAATTGCCGAGCAGGTTGGCAAGGTAGTGGCGCAGCTTAAGGGTGGCGGTCTCCATCAGGTAGAGCAGATTGTTTTTAAAGGATTGGACTACAGCGGCTGTCATTGGCACCCCTCGGCCAACGATGATCAACTGCTGGCCAATCTGCTAATTACCCATTTGCAGCAGAAAAAAGGTATCTGGTAAATCGGGAATGATTTATGAACACCATAGGATGTGTACGAAGATAATCAAAAGGCCTGCAATTGCAGGCCTTTTGATTAGTGCGGAGGGAAGTACACCAGGTTACAGGTAACCCACTTTCTGGGCGAAGTTGATAATCGAGGTTCCATAGTTACCACCCCAGCTATAGCCGGTGCGACGCTCCAGGGACATTTGGGTAATGTCATAGAACTTGCTGCCGTCACGATCACTGAAGAAACCGCGGTTAGTGTTCAAATCGTAAAAACGATACCACATTTTACTGCCTGCCCTGGGTACGATGGGATTGGTAGCCGCGAGGGATGAATCGTAGGTATACCCCTCAAGGTAAGTTCTCGGACTATTGAACCAGGCAACCCCCGCTCTTACCGCGCGTTCGATCTCCGCCGTTTGCGGTTGCGTCATCAGGAATGCCAGGACGCCTACAGATTCACTGCCACTCAATGACTCAAGTTCATAGGCGCGAGCTTTTTTCGGTTGGTAATCCAGGGCACCGTGCTGTGCGCACCAAACGGTTAATACACCATTCTGCTTCCACTGGGCCTTGAGGATATAGTCAGTGCCTTTGGTCACCGCTGTTTTGAAACGCGTGCGATCACTGTCAGAGAATACATCGGTATCAAAAGGCGCGCGCTTGTTGGCCGCAAAATCCAATACCGTTAAGGCATAGGCCATACCGTTATCGTTAAAGGTGGCATGATCAGAATAGCCACCTTTCAACGGATAAAACTGCGGCAGGGCACCGGTGCTGTATTGTGAGTTCACCAAAAAGTTAGCCGCCTTGCGCACGGCATCGCGGTATTTGGTATTGCCTCCGCTTTTGTAAACCTCGGCGAGGAATACCATTTCAGTAATGGTTGCCCCATTGTCGATAGTGCCGCTCTCATTGCCGCCACCGCCATTGCCGACACTGTTGTAATCCAGGTTCTTCGGCCAGCCGCCGTTATTTTGCTGGTAAGACAACACCACATCCGCACGGCTGGCAGACCATTTTGTGCGCGCATTGTTTAACCAATTGGCTGCCGGGTTGCCATCCAGGGTTAGCATCCGGCCTGTCGCCTGGCTGGAGGACGAGCTGCTGGCCACACTGGAGCTGGACCTGACTGAAGAGACACTGCTACCGGTATTGCCGCTGCAGGAACCGGCGGTGGTTGACGCCCCCTCTACTCGCAGGTAGTCAATATTGGCCAGGCCATCGGCAGTGCGCGAGGTCAATTGCACCAGGTTGTTGCCCTGTACCAGGTCTACCTCAACCGTCACCGTTTGCCAGGTCGTCCAGGCGCCGGTAGCGGGCAGGCTCAGGGTGTAATTACCGTTGCTGCCACCGTTAATCAGCAATGAACCATCGCGACTGGCTGAACCACCATTGGCAAAGCGCACTGTGAGCTTGTAGCGGCTGCTGGTACTGGCCGCAACTGCCCACACAATGGCAGCACCCAGCGCGTTATCGGTATTGGCGTAACCGGTACCGGTAAATCCGCCGTTGGTGGATTCATTGGCAATACCATCCACGCGGCAAAAGCCGGCCTGCACTTCCTGGAGGGTCAAGGTTGAGAGCGCCTGGGAGCTCTGTACCGAACTGCTGGAGGAAGAACTCCTGACACTGGACGAACTGCTTACCGGTGTACTGGACACACTGCTCACCGATGAGGTGGCGGTTCCGCACAGGGTGCCGTTCACCCCGGGAGCACCTGCGCTGCCATTGGCCTGGAAGCCAAAGCTGGCGGAGGCGCCCGGCGCCAGGGTGCCATTCCACCCCAGGGAAGCAGCAGTGTAAGGATTGGAGCCACTCAGGGTCGCATTCCAGGCATTGGTCACGGTTGCACCACTTTCCTGCCAGGACACCGACCAGTTGCTCACGGCCTGGCCGGTATCGTTTGTGACGTTAATTTCAGCGGTAAACCCCGAGCCCCAATTATTCGTGACCTTGTAACTGCAGGCGGCCCAGGCAGGCGCCACCTGGCTGATGGCGGTTACTGCCAGGAGCGATGTCATGAAAAAACGGGATACAGGTAAAAAATGAAGTGTTCGCATTGGTTTTCCTTCAGTACATTCTTATTGTTAATGTCAGATGCGCAGGCGAACCAGGCCGACTCGCATTACACACCCCCAATCAGTTATCCGGTGCTGCCGGGCCAGTAGAGACCGATACCCTGTTTCGAAAAGCGCCAAATGACAGCGCTATCATTTCCGAATAAAACACGCCGAATTTTTATTAGTAATCAGACATTCATTAGCCAATAGAAACGAATGGCAGCACCATTCTATTGAGCCCATACAAGGTGCACCAAGCAGGTACAACAGCACCTGTGCCTTATTTGTTGAAACGCTGGTTGTGCTAATGTCGTGCAAAGCAATGTAAACGGTTACTTATTTTTTACAGTGAAACTGACATTCACCTATAAAACATTTGTATGACGACTTATGTAACGCCTGTGCACCATTTTAGTCGCCACCAACGGCAGCAAGGCAGTTTTGCGATTGTCACCAGCAGCCTCACGACCATTGCGAATATATGTGTGCTAATGCGACATAGCAAAGTGCCCTTAACCACAGGGGCATTACACACACAGGGTAGAAGCCTTGTCAAAATAACATCGCCTGTTTGAGAAAGGATTCCAGGATGAACACCAAACAGGTCACCCCGGCAACGGAAATAAATCTTACTTTAACAATAATCACTCAAATACGATTAATGTGTCCTTGATCCGTGACATCGCCAGCCCCTACCCTGCCGCCGCAATCCATTAATAACAATCCTTCAAGGTAGTAATAACAACTCTTCAAGGTCGAGAGGAACAACCCTATGTTTGGATACTCTGTCAAAGGCTATGGTCGCACCGCCCTCCTCGGGCTGGGATTATTAACCGCCGTCTGGAGCACCAGTGCAGCCGCCGCTTGTCGCTACACCGTCACCAATTCCTGGGGCAACGGCTTCACCGCGGCAATACGCATTACCAACGATACCAACACCACCGTTAACAGCTGGCAGGTAAATTGGAGCTATACACGCAACAGCGTTACCAATGCCTGGAATGCGCAACTCAGCGGCAATTACACCGCCAGTAACCTCACCTGGAATGGCCGTCTTAATCCGGGCCAATCCGTCGAATTTGGTTTGCAGGGCGCCAGTAATGGCGGCGCTATAGAAACACCGGATATCCGCGGCGCCCTGTGCAGCGCCGCTACAACCAGCTCAACGGCCAGCTCAGTCAATTCTGTCGCCAGTTCTGCAGCAGCCGCCAATATTGCCGGCCTGGCGAGTGCCTCAACGTCTTATGTATCGCCCTGGGAACGCTTAAGTGCAGTTAACGACAACAGCAACCCCTCCCACTCCAACGATAAATCGGCCGGTGCCTATGGCAACTGGAATAACCCCAACTCCATCCAGTGGGTGCAATACGATTGGCCACAATCCTATCGCCTGGAATCAACCCAGGTTTACTGGTTTGACGACAACGGCGGTGTGCTGACCCCCACGCGCGCCTATGTTGAATATTGGAATGGCAGCAGTTGGATCAACGCCGGTAATGTGCCCCTGGCCAAAAATGCCTTCAACACCTTGGTGTTGAATAATATCGTTACCAATCGCCTGCGCGTGTCCATGCTGAACACCCAGCAATCCACCGGTATTTTGGAATGGCGCGTACTTGGCACGGCTACGGGGGGAACCGCGTCGTCAAGCCTGAGCAGTTCAAGCAGCAGTGTAACGCCCGCCAGTAGCAGTGCTCGCAGTAGTTCTTCAGCCGTCAGTAGTTCTTCGATAGCGAGCAGCCCAAGTAGCAGTGTGTTAAGCAGTAGTCTCTCATCGCGTAGCAGCCTGGCGAGCAGCAGTGCCAGCTCTACCCCCGTCGCCCAATGTGATGCCCACACCTGGCCCAACTACGAGCCTGATTTGAATTACGACCTGCGCACCGATTTCGGCCAAGTGGACACCAGCAAATTCCGCATTTATTACGGCTGCCCGCAAAATGTAATCGCCGGTGTAAAAACCATGGGCCGCTTTGCGTTTATCTGGGGCCACAACCGCAATCCATCCATCACCGATGCCGATATTGATCGTGTGTTGAGAAACCTGAATGAAGATGCGGACTACATCCACAACGTGATGGGCTGGCCCGTGGATCGCCTGCAACAGGAAGGCTATTTCAGCAATGTGTATCTCTATGGTTCAGGCCTGTGTACCGATCGCGCCGCCAACACCGAGCGCGGTGGCTGGCAGAGTGGCATCAATGGCTATCCCATGGTGTTGCTGTCCTATTACCCGGTGGTGACACCGAGCGAGCGCGGCGGGATTACCCACGAATTTATCCACACCATCATGGCCACGCGCGGCAACAAAGCGGCCTGGTTTAATGAGGGCGGCAACACCTGGTTGCAGATGAACCTCGAAGCCTCGCGCAATAACCAATACGGTGTGGGTTTCCTCGACGCCACCTCCTTCCTGGCACCGCACATGCCGATTGAAAACTACAGTGGCTGGTTACAGGATGGTTCGTTTGGCGGCCCCAATGCCGAGGGCGTTAATCGCTCGGTGAACGGGCAACAGATTTCCACCTGGCGCGAATACCTGGGCGGCAACCAATACAACTCAGCGTTTGCGCACTTCCTGGCGGAACATGTCTCCAAAGGTGCCAACGGCTGGATTTGGGCCAAGGGACCGCACAACCACATCCTGCGCTCACTCGCGAGTGGCGCGGGCGAAGAACAGACCCAGCGCATGATCATGGAATTCCGCGCACGCCAGGCCATGGTGGACTTCGGCCCCTGGAGCAACGGATTCAAAGTGCCTATCAATAACAACTGGGGCAGGACCATCAATGCCGAGCGTATCGCGGGCGGTATCTGGCAAGATCCGGGACCACATCGCCTGACCTTCTATGCGGAAACCCGCCAGGAAGGCAGCCTGTTAATCCCCAAAACCGAAACCCTGCCCGGCTGGAGCGGCGCCAACCAGATTCCATTGCGCACCAACGGCAACCAGGTGCGGGTGAACTTCCAACCCCTGGCGCAAAACATGCGCATCCAGCTTGCGTATCGCGCCGCCGATGGCACAGCGGTTTACAGCAAACCGGCAGCCAGTGGCGAGGTGTGTCTGAATTTGAACAAGGCACCGAAAAACGGTGTGGTCGTCGCTATCGTGAGCAATGTGGATTACCTCTATAACGGCGAGGAAACCCGCACCCGCAAACACGATTACCGCCTCCAGCTGATCAACGGTGTTTCCGGTACAGCAACACTGTACGACAAGCACTATCAATAACTTAAATAGCTCGCCAACCGATTCGGCCGCCGACCTAAAGGGCGGCTGAATCGCCTGCCGTTGGCATTGGCCCCAGCCGACATAAATGCCATGTGTTCACAAGAGTGAAAGGCGACTTATTAAAAAATTGCAAAGGAGCGTCCTTATGCCAAGTCACTGCATCAAAGCCTATCGTTTGAAAAGCCTGATTGCCCTCGGAATACTGGCAGCCAGCGGTTATGCCAATGCCGCCTGCCAGTATGTGATTACCAATGCCTGGGGCAGCGGTTTTACCGCCGCTATACGCATTACCAATGACACGGCCTCGGCCGTTAACAGTTGGCAAGTCAGTTGGTCCTATACACGCAATAGTGTGACTAATGCGTGGAATGCACAGCTAAGCGGCAATTACAGCGCAAGCAACCTCAATTGGAATGGCAATATCCAGCCAGGACAAACCGTAGAATTTGGTTTGCAAGGCTCAACCAATGGCGGTTCACTGGAAGCACCGGCTATCTCCGGCGCTCTCTGCTCAAGCAGCGCACAAAGCAGCCAACACACTATCAGCAGTTCGCTCGCCAGCAGCTCCATCCAATCCGCTACATCATCGAGCGCGTTAGCGGCGGGCAATAATATTGCACCGCTGGCCACCGCCAGCACCTCTTATGTATCGCCTTGGGAAACCCTGTCGGCAGTTAACGATAACAACACACCCGCCAACTCCAACGACAAAACCCGCGGCGCCTATGGCAACTGGAATAACCCCAATTCCATCCAATGGGTGCAATACGATTGGCCGCAACCCTACACACTGGGTTCAACACAGATTTATTGGTTCGATGACAACGGCGGTGTGCTGACACCGACACGCGCTTACATTGAATATTGGAACGGCAGCAGTTGGATCAACGCCGGCAATGTGCCCCTGGCCAAAAATGCCTTCAACACCTTGGCATTGAATAATATCGTTACCAATCGCCTGCGCGTGTCCATGCTCAATACCCAGCAATCCACCGGTATTTTAGAGTGGCGCGTGTCAGGCACAGCGACGGGAGGAAGTACCTCATCCATATCATCCTCTATACCCTCCTCGTCCAGCAGTACCGTTTCCAGCAGCCTTAGCTCCAGCCGCTCGTCACAATCCTCCTCCGTGCTATCCAGTAGTGTCATCAGTTCCAGCAGTTCGCTGATCAGTTCTTCCCGTTCGTCCGTTGCCTCCAGTAGCGCCAGCAGTTCGGCACCGGCGGTATTCCCGCCCATTACCAACCAATATGAATATGAAGGCATCAATACCGGTAATGCCGTCTACAAGGACTCCAATCGCTTCCGCCTTTATTACGGCGCGGATAACCGGCGCGGCCCCAAAGGCAATCTGGGCACCCATTCAGAGGCGGATGTCACCCGATTACTGGAACATATGGAAAAAGTGTACGACTACTTTATCGGGGAGCGCGGCTTTAAATCGCCCGCGCAATCCGTCCATGCCAGCAGGCCCGGCCTGTTCAAAATCAATCTCTATTCGGTGACCGATATCGATGCCGGTGGCTTCATGGGCTATAACGGCACAGCGGGGCTTAGTTTCCTGGTCATCCGCAGTAACTTGTTAAATGCCTACAACGTTTCCACCCATGAATTTGGCCATTCCATCACGCTGGCGGAATATGTCTGGGTAGATAAAGCAAGAACCGGTGCCTGGTGGGAAACCACAGCGGAATGGTTTGCCGATACCTTTATGGGCCCTATCACCAATAGCACCAACTTTGATGCAAACTCACTGCATGCCGACTCGCGCCTGAGCATTGTGCACAGAAATAATTTGTATCAAGCCTGGCCCTTTATGACCTATCTCACCAGCAACCCGGATAATTATCCCGGCCTGGGCCGCGACGCCGTCCGCAACCTGATTCGCCAGCACCAGGGCCAGGAAACACCACTGCACAGCCTGGCCAGGCTGACGCAACCGGTATCGATCCAAACACTGGTGGGGCGCTATCGCGCACGCATGGCCTATGCCGATATCGGCCATCCTTTAGCACAGCAGCGACTCTTCAGCGCACAGCGGGATGCCAGTTTCCGCGCCCGGGCCTATCGCAACCTGGAGGCGGTTGATTCCTCAACTTACCGCGTCCTGGCAACGCGTCGGCCACAATACACCGGCAGCAATATCACTCCCTTGCAGGCAACCGGCAGCGGCCTGATCAGTATCCAGGTTACCAACCTGGGCAATGGTTTAAACGACAGTAATTTCACCGCGACGGTTGCGATCAAGGCAGCGAACAACAGTGTCCGTTATGTCGACCTTGCGAATGGCAGCGGGAATTTCCAGCTGTCCTCCGGCGAAGAGGCAAGCCTGGTGGTCACCAATACACCGGATAACCTGTACCTGTACAACGCCTTTGACAGCACAGACACCAGTCCGGAATCTATTGGACTGAATTACCAGGTGCAAATCCTCGGGGCACGGCCGCGGGATTAACACACAAGCATCTGCTCACTGCTGCACACCTTGCAGCAGTGAGCCATTGTTTATTCACTAGGGAATTTTGAAGTTGGGCAAAACCATAGCGTGCAGTCCTCTTTAGAAAAGAATCACACAAGCTGCGCCAGAATACGTTTCACATCCTGACGCGATTTTGCCAACTCCAGTTCGGTGGCACTGGTTGATGGATCAACACTCTCCATCTGCCAGGAATCGTGTTCACTGTCCGGGAATGTCCCTGTCCACACCTGCGGATTGTTCACCGTCGCACGACTGACCACATACATATAATTACTCAGCGCATGCCATGCCAATACCAGCGCGGGCAAATCCACATGGATACCGGTCACGTTAAACGCCACCGGAAACACCTGGCCCACGTCCTGGAAATCAAAGGGCCAATTCTGCGGCGGCACCTTGGGCACCAAATCAAAAGAGTTGCGCACACAAATCGTACGGTTTAACAAGCCATAGGTTTGATCGTAAGTGGATTGCCACTTGCTCTGGCCAACACGCGGGCTGGCGAAATTAATATTCGCCACCGCGATATCAGGCCGGCTAACTGCCACATCCATGGTAAATAACGTGGCCAGTGCCGCACCCAGGCTATGCCCGGTAATCAGGATCTGCCCCGGTGGTGTTGGCAAGGTTTGGATAATCTCGAATAACTGCGCCTGCATGGAGGCTGTCATGGTGTCGTTCTTGGTGGCATAGACTTTATTGAATCCATCGGCCACATGCACATCATCGGGAAAGTTGCCGGGATTTTTATAGGGCACAAACACTGCAGGCGCCGCAGACTCCAGGTCGAGCAACATATCGTATACCGACGATGTCCCACGAAATGCAAACACATACACATCCGCCTGCTCCGACCACTGGAAAATCACACCATAGCGCTCTTCATCGCCCAGGCCCCAGGCAACATCGTCAAAACCGGTAAAACGCTGCACAAAGTTAAAGGTACCGATCGGGAAGGGAATCGCCGCCGGTGTGTAGGCAGGATTATTGCGATTGGCATAATCATCATAAGCCGCACGGGACGCAGCGCCCAATAACACGGCAATATCAGGATCGAGATACACATGGCCGGATGTATCCCTGGTCATGTTAATAGGTAAATTCATGGTTTGCTCCTTCAGCAAATAAAAGGGGATTTGCGCCATTCACCGGCACCCACAAAAGGCGCGCGGCAAACTCCAGTATAGGGACAAATAAAGCATCGCCCATTACAAACAATTACTGGTATTTGAATCCGACTGCCAAGCCAACTAGAGTAGAGGCACACACCAATAACACTCATCCCATAGACAGCCGATATACCGCCTATGCCTTGTACCCGCCGCACACTGCTAAAAACACTCACCGCCAGTGCCATCGCCAGCCAAAGCAGTTGGCTGCTCGGTTGCACCCGCACACAACTCGAAACACCGTTCCAATCACTGGAGCAACAACACCGGGGCCGACTCGGTATCGCCGCACTGGATACACACACCGGAAAACGCATCGCCTATCGCGCGCTTGAATGCTTCGCCATGTGCAGCACCTTTAAAGTGATACTGGCAGGCGCCATCCTGGCACAAAGCACGCAACAAAAAGGACTCCTGGACAAACGCATTCATTACACCGCCCAAGACCTGGTGCCCTACTCACCGATCACCGAACAACACCTGCACACCGGTATGACACTGGGCGAACTCTGCACAGCAAGCCTGCAATACAGTGACAACACCGCCGCCAACCTGCTCATGCACCAACTCGGCGGCCCGCAAGCCGTCACTGCCTACGCACGCACACTGGGCGATAACGACTTCCAACTCGAACGCTGGGAAACCGCACTCAACAGCGCCATCCCCGGCGACAAACGCGACACCACCACACCCCAGGCCATGCTCCACAGCCTGCAACAACTCACCCTGGGCAATGCACTAGCGTCCCAAGCGCAAACTCAACTAATCACCTGGATGAAAGGCAACACCACCGGCAACAAACGCATTCGCAAAGCCCTCCCCCAAGGCTGGCAAGCCGGCGACAAGACCGGCTCCGGCGACTACGGCACCAGCAACGACATCGCCATCCTGTTCCCACCAAAACGCAAACCCATTCTGCTAGCAATCTACTTCACCCAACCCACACAGGATGCGCCCTGGAATAACGATGTCATTGTCGAGGCAAGCCGGTTAGTACTTCAATTGCTGGAAGTTTGATACAACGGAAAGCCCTGGTAATTGTTGTGATGGTTTACTTTTTTGTAATTGGGTGTAATTTGGATGGGGAGTTGTGAGGGATATATTGAGGCGGGGAACCCATCCTGCTATCGCTGAATAAATTAAACTAATATTCTCTTTTAACCAAAATCAGATTGCTCTAACACACAGACAACACCATAAAAATCATAACAGGAACCAACAATGATTCGCCTATCAGCTGTACTCAGCATTCTACTAATCATCACCAGCAGCACATTCGCCAGCCCACTAACAGAAAACCCCTCAAGTTGCTTTACCGGCAAATATGAAACCAGGGAAACCTACCTGACCGCGATGCAAAAAGTGATGAAGGGTGAAGTCAACAAAGACCAAAAAGAAAAAATAGCGGCACGGTATGCACATTGGAAGAAGGTTGATAGCGATAAGGTTTCCTGTCAGTTTTTTACGTATAGGGTTGATGATATTCCGGTGACCGGTTTTATCCTTAAGCCGAGGGATATGAAAGAGGCGGATTTGCTGCCGGTTATTTTTAACCGTGGCGGTAATGCTGATAATGCGATTGAAACACCCTACCTGTATGACAAGCTGGCGCCCCTGGCCCGCAAAGGTTTTTTGGTGGTGGGCAGTTTTTATCGCGGTGCGAAAATTAATGGGGTAGCAAGTCGCTATCGGTTGGCAGACCAATTCGGGGGCGAGGATGTTAATGATGTGCTTCAACTGATACCGATCATCGATAGTATTGACGGTGTAAAGGGAAAGCGCATTGGTATGTGGGGAATTAGTCGCGGTGGTTTTATGGCTTTTTTGGCGGCGAAAAAGTCGGATCGTTTTTCCGCTATTGTTGCCGACTCTGCGCCGGTGGATTTAGTGGCAGAAGCAGAATCCACTACGCGCATGGATAGTGTTTTTGAAACATGGATTCCCCGTTTTAAAGAGCACAGGGAAGTCGAACTGAAAAAAAGATCGGTACGCTATTGGTATAAGGAGCTCAACCAAATCCCGCTGCTGATAGTACATGGGTCAAATGATAAGCAGGTATCTCCGCTCAATATCCTTGCATTTGCCCAGCAATTACAACAATCCGGATACCCTTACGAATTGATGATATATCACGCAGGCGAACACGGGCTGCGGGGATTTGAATCTGATGTCAACACCAGGGTAGCAAATTGGTTTAAAAAATATGCACACTAAACCTGTGCACCTACACATAATCCGTTAGCGCTACCCAACCGCGGATTTCGCTGTTGTACACAAAAGCCATGCCCAGGTTTTTGATATAGCGGGCATCGCCCGATGCGGGAGGTTCGTACTCTTCCAGTCCCTCCAGCGCCAGGCTGGTATCCAGCGGCGGTTTCCACGCTAATGGCTGAGGGCTGTCGGGCATATGCAACTCTGCATCTGACCATACCAAGCCATCGCGCTCTACGGGCGATGCGCTGGCAAAGTTTGCCGGAATAAAGACAGCGGACGTTCCCGCCATTTTTTTGTAAGACCGCTCCCGCATAGCTGCTTTCCCCTATGACTTATCGAGGTTGCCATTAAAGCAGCTGGTTATGGACAGGTATTGATGTGGGTCAAACGTTGTTTACCTTGCCAGAAGCCATTTCAAAAATCATCAATGACACGAGCGCGGCGAATCAGTGCTGTCGCGATGGGAGTAGCCAGGTTGATGTCGACACCCTCGACCATGGTCAGGGTGATCCAATAGGTTGTGCGCTGTTTTTTTAACAGGAAATAGACCTGCTGGTCTGCGCTTTGGTATTGATAGGCACGGAACCACACTGTGTCATTAACGCGGGTGGAAAAGCTTCCCATTTGGCCGAGGGTGAATTCGCCACTGCTGCTGCGCTTGCGGATTTCACTTTCGAGTCGCTTCCAGAGTACGGCATTTTTCTCCCAGGTTTTCACCCGGGTTGCCGCCATAAAATAACCCGGTTCACCGCTTATCTCTCCGGCGATGACATTACTTCAGGTATCAGGGTTTGAACTGCTCGTCCAGAAACGCAACGACCACACGGGCGGCGGGCTTGATCCAGGGCTCATAGAGCCAGAAGGTATGCGGGGTATCCGGCAGGGTAACGACCCGGCTGGAAATACCATAGATTTTCATTTTGGCGACCATCTCATCGCGACCGACATGGAAGCGCTCCTGCGCGCTGTTCAGGAACAGGATGGGCGGGCTGCCCTCCCCGACATAATAGGTGGGCGAGGCATCGTGCCACAGGTCGCGCTTTTCCGCATAGCTGCCGCCAAACCAGGAGCCGGCCGATGAGCGCCCCTTGCCGGGTACGTCTTCATGCTTGCGCGCTTCGGCAGAGGTAAAGTCGGACAGGCCATCGATATTGAGGATCAACTGCACAGCGCTGGAAACCGAGCTGCCTTTAGCTTGCGGATCGAACCGGGCCAGGCCATTGGTCATGCCTGTCAGGCTGGCAATTTGCCCGCCCGCCGAGGAGCCGCCGACAGCAATACGCGCCGGATCAACCCGATACTCAGTGGCGTTGCTGCGCAACCAGCGGATGGCTGCTTTCACGTCATAGACCGCCGCGGGGTATTGCGCTTCCGGTGCTAACCGGTAGGTGATGGTAGCAGCCACATAACCCGCCCTGGCCAATTCGATGGCCATGGGTGTCAGGTGGGTTCGATAGCCTGAGCGCCAACCGCCGCAATGGACCAGGATGACACCGGGTACCGGTGCATTGCCGGTGTTCTCCGCCAGTACCCTGGGCATATACAGGTCCAACTGCAATTCGCGCGCACCATAGCGCACATAGGTAATGTTTTTTTTCTCAACCACCTCAGCAGGCACAGCAGTACTGGCAATCTGAATAGCCGGAAAGTTTTTCACATCCTGTGCAAACCGGTTTTCCACCGTGTAGGTATTTTCATAAGGTGGTGACGATAGGGATGAACAGGCTAAGAGGCCAGTCATCACCACAGCAATAGCCATTAAAGCAATTGGTTTCATGGCGTAACCCATTTAAAGAATACGAAAGTTAAGCAGCGGGCAATATCAGTCTAACCGTTCTTACCTTTAGCGCGGAGGTTGCCAATCTCCAAAAATCCTGTCCAGTGAATAGTGCGCCAGCTGCACCTCCGTCAACTGGGGTCGCTGAGGATTAATGAGGGCACCTGGGCCCCGGCTTTGGTATTCAAAAAAGCGTGATTCTTCCGGGGTAAAGATTCGGCTTTTGCTGCCGTCGCGCGCTGTGCCCACCATACTCGACCAGCCCTGGGCCTTGATATGGCGATCCATAAAAGTGCGGATGAAGACTGCCTTACCGATAGCGTCCGGGTCAGCGTAGCGGCCATCGGCGCGATAACCACGGGAATTACCGGCGTAGGCATCAAAATAAATGCGGGAAAACCAAAGAGAAAAGTAGTCGAACCATTATTCGCATCGGAACGCGCTCCGTTTTTTTTATTGAAGACAGGAAGGGAGAGAGATTGACGACCGGGGGAGGAAAATCCGCTATCAGCACCCATAAAAAAAGCGACCTAACAGTCGCCTTTGCAATACGTCAAACAGCATTAATCCATCTTGAAGAAAGTCGCCCGATAATGCTTCAACTCGTCAATCGAATCGCGAATATCATCCAGCGCCAAATGCGCACCGGATTTTTTCACGCCGGCCATCACATCCGGCCGCCAGCGGCGCGCAAGCTCTTTTACCGTACTGACATCCAGGTTGCGATAGTGGAAGTAGTTTTCCAGCCTGGGCATACCGCGCACTAAAAAGCGGCGGTCCTGGCAGATGGAATTCCCACAAATGGGGCTTTTGCCCTTGGGTACCCATTGCTCCAGGAAGGCAATGGTCGCGGCCTCGGCCTGTTCGATACTGACCTGGCTATCGCGCACGCGCTGGGTGAGGCCGGATTTGCCGTGCTGGTTGGTGTTCCACTCATCCATATTGAGCATGATGCTGTCGGGTTGGTGGATGGCGAATACGGGGCCTTCGGCGAGGATGTTGAGGTGGGCGTCAGTGACAATGGTGGCTATTTCGATGATCACATCCTTATCCGGGTCCAGGCCGGTCATTTCCAGGTCGATCCAGATCAGGTTGTTCTCATTCGGGGCGCTTGTGGTCATGGGAAAATCCTCGTTAAATCAGGCACAATGCTTGCCAGCCTAAACCATAACCCCGCCTCTGGCCAATTTGAGATTGCGCCTCGGCCATTTCGGGATTGATTGACTCACCCATGTCGAAACGCAAACTGACGCGCCGCCAACAATGGCGCATTGAAAAAATCCAGGAAGAGCGCAGTGCCCGCGCGGCCCGGCGCGACCAGCGCGCCGATGAGCAGTTGGGCGAAACCGACCTGGGGCCGGAACAGCAGGGGCTGATCATTACCCATTACGGCACCCAGGTTGTGGTAGAGGGCACTGACGGGGAGTTTGCGGGCCAGCACCGGCGCTGCCACTTTCGCAGCAACCTGGGCTCGCTGGTGACCGGCGACAGGGTGGCCTGGCGCCCCGGTAATCCCATGGGGGTTGTGGTCGCGGTATTACCGCGCAGCTCGGCCTTGCAGCGCCCCGATCCCCACGGCGATATGAAAACCGTGGCCGCCAATATCGACCGCATTATGGTGGTGATTGCGCCCTACCCCGAGCCTCACGCCAACCTGGTTGACCGCTACCTGGTTGCCGCCAATGCAATTGATATTGAACCCGTGCTGGTAATCAATAAAAGCGACCGGATCGATGAGACAACCGGCGACAAGGTCAACCGACTGGAAGCCACGTATCGCGCCTTGGGGTATACCGTGTTGAAGGTGTCCACCAAAACCGAGCATGGGCTGGAGGCGCTGGAAGACTTCCTGGCGGATTACACCAGTGTGTTTGTCGGCCAGTCAGGAGTGGGCAAATCGTCGCTGATCAATGCCCTGTTGCCCGACTCGAACTTGCGCGTGGGCGACCTGTCCGATAGACAACAGGGCACCCACACCACCACCAGTGCCACACTCTTGCACTTTCCCGGTGGCGGCCATTTGATCGACTCGCCCGGTATCCGCGAGTTTGGTTTGTGGCATATGGAAGAAGAGCAGGTGCTCGAAGGTTTTATTGAATTCCGGCCCTATATCGGCCATTGCAAATTCCGCGATTGTTCGCATCGCCATGAACCCGGCTGCGCCATCCTGAAGGCGCTGGACGAGGGGCATATCAGCCAGACCCGGATGGATTCCTATCGCTACATCCTGAGTTCACTGGCCGCCGATCATGATTAATTTCGTTTTGATTGCACAGGAGATGACCCCATGCCACTGCCCTTTATCATGGAGCCTACCGAGCTGGCGGCGCTATTAGCGCAACCCTGCGGTAAATTATTAATTCTGGACCTGGGTGCCGAGCAGACGTATCGCACCGGGCATATTGATGGTGCCGTGCATGTGCCAGCGCAAAAAATTGTCTGCGCACAGCCGCCGGTTCCCGGCAAAATCGCAAGCAAGGAACAGTTGGAAAAATTATTTTCCTTCCTCGGCCTGACACCCGACACCCATGTGGTGGTTTACGACGATGAAGGCGGCGGCTGGGCCGGCAGGATGATCTGGACCCTGGATGCGATTGGCCATAAGCAATACTCCTATCTCAATGGCGGCCTGCACGCCTGGATGGCCTCCGGCCAGTCGCTTACCACCGAAGTTCCCGTGGTAACGCCCACCCAGGTGAACATCAAAATTGATCCCAAGGTGGTGATTGAAATCCCCGATATCCTGGGTGAAATGGATCGTGCGGATTTTGTAGTCTGGGATGCACGCAGCCCGGCGGAATACAGTGGCGAGCGCATCACCGCGCAAAAAAATGGCCATATTCCCGGTGCCATAAATTGTGAGTGGACCAATTTAATGGACCCTAACCAGGCGCTGCGTATTCGCACCGATGCGCGCGACTACGTCACAGCCCTGGGCTTTACACCGGACAAACGCATCATCACCCATTGCCAGGGCCATCATCGCTCCGGTTTTACTTATCTGGTGGGCAAGGCGCTGGGTTTGAATATTCGCGCCTATCACGGCTCCTGGGCGGAATGGGGCAACCATCCGACTACCCCGGTGGTACAAACAGAATAAATCTGACGTTTTTGTATTGCTGAAAAAAAACAGGCCACCTCAAAGGGCGGCCTGTTTTTTTAACGCAGATTGCGTTCAGTCGTATCAGGGCAACTGCTCACTGGTCAGGATGCCAACCCCAACGCGCGTCGGCACACTGGTGCTGATACTCGCACTGGATTCCAGCGTGTATTCATAGGGCACGGTATAGGTACTGGTCGACGAAGGCGCGGCATTGGTGACATCCACATAGGTGTTATCGGCCAAATTCCAGAAGCCGGTGGTGGTGGTCGATGAGGTATAGAAATAGCCAAAGGTATTTTTTGCACCTTCGACATAGTTACCTTCAATCAATCCCTCTGCACCCTGGCGCATATTAAAGATACTATCCACACGCACCTGCTTGCCATACACCGTCGGTAAAGTGCCCTGCACATAATTGTTAAAGAAATGTCCCTTGCCATAACGCAATAAAGGGATACGGCTAATAATGTCTTTAAAGTGGTTGTTATGCAGGGTAATGCGGGTTTGTGCATCGCCATTTTCGGCATTGTCGCCCGAGCCGATCAGAATACCTTTCCAGTGGTTATGGATGTAATTATTGGACAGTGTAATAAACGAGGCGCTGTTTTTAATATCAATCAGGCCATCGTAAAAATCCTTAGCATCGTAATCATCCACAACCCCATCCGGTGTTTCATTCGGACCGCTCAGGTCATATACCGCGGCCGGCGTGAGCGAAGAATAAAGCTCACAGTGATCGATCCACACATGGCGACCGCCATTAATGCTGATCACATCATTGCCCGGCCCCTCTGCGACCAGGGTAGTACCGTTGGAGTCCTTGATCGCCACCGACACCACTTCCGACAATTTCAAATTGCGCAGGATGTAATTTTTGCCGGAGAGTTTTAGCTCGATATTTTTCAAATGGCCCTGGTTGTCCGGGTCACCAAATATCGTGGTATTGGAGGGTACGGTCAGGCTTTCGCTGGGGCTGCCGCTGTTATCAATCAACCCGGAGACTTTAATCACCAGCGGGCTGCCACTGGCCAAGGCCGCTTTCAACTCAGCCAGGGTGGTAACAGTCGTCACAGGCGCACCGGCACCACCGGTCAGGGTATAGGGCACGGCGTCATCGCTCTGGATCGCACCATAGCCCACCAATGTTTCCGGTTGAATGGCAGCAGCGGGAATAAAACGCGCCTTCAGGTTCAGGTTGCCATTGATAACCAAGCTGTAGTTGCTGTCGACCGACGGCTTATCCCCCGTCCAGGAATCAAATTTCTCATCCAGGCCAGGTGTGGCAATCAGGGTGACTTCGCTACCGGGCAAATAGAAATCCTGCTCCGGTGACAGGCTGACACTGCCACTACCGGCATCCATACCCACACTGAGGCTATAGAGCACCGTCGATCCGGTGCCGGGGGTAATGGGGCCGGGGCCGCTGATTTCCAGGTGCTCCAGGTTGGGCAAACCACTCACTATGCCGGTGCCAGTAGTGCCCTGGGTACCGCCGCTGCCATTGCGGGTAAAGGTGATGGTGCGGGTGTAATCCGCCGTATTGACTGCCACCAGGCGGATATCGTTATCGCCCTCAATCAGCGGGATATCGATGTAGTCGGTATAGGCATAGGTGTTCCACTTGCCATCGGTTGCGCCGGTATAGGCGAACTCGATAATCTGGTCATCATCTGTTTGCACCTTGGCACCATTCACATACATCCAGGTATCGCGAATATTGGTTTCCGTACCGCCAAAGGCATAGTGCACACGCAACTGGTAATCGCCACTCTGGGCCACATTGACCGAATAGTTCACAAAAGCCGAGGTAATCGGGGTGGTGGTTTTGTTATTGGACAAGCCCTGCAATACCGTCAAGCCACCGTTGGTGCCGGTGTAAGCCGTGGTGGGGAAAAAAGCGATCATGCCCGGCGAATTTTCCTCGATTTTCAGCACCACCGGCTCCACCGGGGCAGCGCTGGAAGAGGACAGGCTGGATGAAGACTCGGAGGAAGATGACTCCGAAGACACCTCAGCTACAGAAGACGAGGACAACTCAGTCGATGATTCACTGGATGACGAAGAGGATTCACTCGACAGGGACACACTGGAAACCGAAACGCTGGAACTACTGACTGATGAGCTGCTCACCAGGGAGCTGTTAACCGACGAAACTGAACTACTGCCAGCGTTGTTGTTACCGCCGCCACTGCTGCCGCCACAGCCACTCAGTACACCGGCAATAACACAGGAAAGGGTGATAGATACCAGGCCGGATCGGCCAGACCAAAAATGCAACATACTCCCCCCTTAGAGGACAGATGTGCCTGGGACCGAAACAGGCGGGTTGATTTAACTTATTGTTATATGTTGTGATTAATTATCCAAGCGCCGGAGTCTACCCTTGAAACAGTTATTGTTCAACTTACTTTAACCTGAAAGATAAACAATATACCTGGCCTACTACACGTCCATGACAACAACTGACTAAGGTGAATCAAGAAACACACATTAATATTAATGAAAGCGGGCAGCGTACTGTTGGTACAAATCCGGATGACGATTATTCAAATCCTTTAAAAGTTCAGCATGGCTTTGCTCTACAGGAATTCCCATTTGATTGACCTTCAATGCGTATTGAAGCAATTTCGCAGCCTCAGCTTTATCATGTTTTACTGCAGCAAACAGAACAATATCTAAAGCATCTCTCGTTCCATCATTTAATTTAATAGGCACTCCCAAACTTGAAAGTTTATCTAGTTCCTGCAGTTTGTGATCAATAGATGCTGAAAATGGATTAATTGCAAGTTTATCCGCATGTATTTCGAATAAATTCATACTTCGGAATTCATCAATATAATCAGTATTAATATTAATACCCTCTTTATTTAAAGCAACAGCCAAATCGATGTTATCCTGATTTACCATATACTCCATGGCATTATCCGGAAGAATAGCTCCCTCACGAAGAAGACCCAGAACATCAGCAACTGCCACATCTTTATACATACCACTTTGCCCCAACATCATATCCCCATAAAATAGCCCAGTTTTTTCTGCACGAGCTTCAACTCGTTTTTTTAACTCCGAGAAATTAGAGCTTGATGCCATTTCAATTTTGAAGTTTTCCTCTTCTGTTGAAAGCTGAGCCATATAAGATAGAATGTACTCCCAGTCCTTTTCGGTAAACTCTTCATTTAGCATTCTTTGTTTTATATCGTCATCAAGATCAGCACCTTTTTCTAAAAGAGCATGATAAAGAGTTGTACCGGACATTTCTTTCAATTTATATTTTTTTACCGCCAGTACATTCAACTTTTTCTCCATATACAACTTTTCCTTATAAGTCAGCTGGCGGTAATCCATAATTGATGCAGAGGCATTAGCCGGAATAGCAGTTTTTCTAGATGGAGAATCTACTTCTTTTTTCAAAGCGCTATCTATTTTATTTTTCGACAATAAAACAACATTCTGATTTTTAAAAAAATCAATACTGGTTATCCCAATAAATATCCCCCCCCCTATAAAGAGCAACAGAAATAACTTAAACATATGAGGTTTGTAATTATTCGTTGATTCCATCTTTTTTAGTCCCAGAAAACTCTTGCTGCAAAGATATACCTTCAAAAAGTATATCAATTTTTTTATCCACCTTGATAAGAAGAGCAAGCACACTGATAACAAATGGCGACAACAATAGGATAATCGCCACAGGAAAGGTAATTTTGTAACCAAATACCGGCAAAAAAATCAATAAAAATATTGGAGCGAGATGAAATAATCGATAAAAAAGCGAATGCTGATTTAGAGCGTTATAACGGTCACGCAAGCTGGATTTATTATGGGTATCTTTACTCAAGCCTATCTCTTTCATTTCAATAACCTCATGATAATTTTAATACCATCCCTGGTATAACCTTAATTGCACTCTCGCTTCATTTTTTCCGCACCAGCTGAGCAAAACTCCATCGCTTGTGCTGTTAACGTAGTACATGGCACCAGGACATCATCTACCGCGTAACCCGTAGCAGCAGCTCCGCTGACGATCAATTTAGAGGTCTTATCATCAACTGCTGAACCAACAAGCTTGCTATACAACCACTTGGATGTAGCTCCTGCAGCGCCACCAAGAGCCGCATTAAAGCCTGTACAGATATCATGCAGCTGATTATATGAAGCTTTACAGTTTGATTCCGCAGTAATCGCGTTGTTTATACATTGCTGATTGGGAGGCGGCAGGGGCTGTGGAGGAGGCGATGGAGGAGAGGGAGGTGTTGGAACAGGAGATGGCTCAGGAACCCAATGACATTGTATGACTGGTTTACAAACCCTTTCATAATATCCCTGCCGAGCAAAAACCGAACATGCCTCTCCTGCCACATAACAAACCTGCCCAGCACGGACCTGTAAGGAAACACTGTTTACTCCCAATATTATTAAATAAGCAAAAGACTTAATTAAAACATCCCATTTTCTGCAAAAAGCCATTTTCACTGCAAACTCCTCAAAATTTCCATAAAAATTATTTGTATACTCAATTATTAAGCATCAAAATGTTACCGGTTACATAAATTAGGAGTCAACAACCAATTAGTGATAGCTATAAGACGTTCACAGAAAGCCAACTATTCCTGTAGCCGGGGAAGATGATCCCACCTACAATTCCGGTTCTTTTTATGCCAGCCCAACGGCGTTGTAACCATGAGTTCATCCCTGATATCCGAGCGCCCCTTGCTGATTTCCCCGTCCTTGGCCGCCACCATTGGCCTGGAGGAGGCGTGCATGCTGTCGGTATTGAGCGACCTGGCGGCTTATCGCCCCTTGCGCGAGGCCAATGGTCGGCAATGGCTGGAGTTGGATGAAGGCTGGGTCCAGAAACTCATGCCCTTTTGGACCGATTACGATATACAGCGCATCAGTAAAAGCCTGCGCGACAAAGGCATTATCCAACTGGCCTCGGCACCCTACGTCACCAGCCGCCAGCTGATCCTGGCGTTTGATAACCATCTGGCCGATAACCCAACCCAGCCCCATGTCCAGCCCGAAGCGCCGCAGATCCACCCCGGGGCCAACCTGATATCCCCCCATTGGCAGCCGGATACCGAGCTGCTCAAGCGCATTGCCGAGCACAATATCCCCGAGTATTTCATTCGCCAGCAGCTGCCAGAATTTATTACCTACTGGCGCGAGCGCGGTGAAATCAGCCATGCCTGGGGTGCCAAATTTTTAAAAGATGTGCTGCACAAGTGGCGCCACCACCAGACCCAAATCGCCCGCGAAACCCGCGAGCAACAGGAGCGCCGCCAGCGCGACGACGAGGCGGTGTTTTTGCAGCGCGACCAGGAAACCGCCATGCACAGCCACTGGCGCCCCAGCCGCGATGCGCTGGAAGTCCTGGTCAAGCATGCCGGGATCAGCCTGGCGTTTGTGGAAGATGCCATTCCCGAATTCGTGGTCTACTGGCAGGAGCGTGGCGATGTGGGTCGCACCTGGAACAGCAAGTTTATCCAGCACGTCAAACGCCAATGGCTGCGCTACAACACCGCGCTGGAGCACGACAGTGAACCCCGCCGCCTGCCGGAGCACTGGCAGCCGAGCAAAGATGTCTACGATGTGTTGAAATTGGCGAACATCGACCTTAATTTTGCCCAACAGCAACTGCCGGAATTTGTGCTTTTCTGGCGCGACAGCAACCAACTGCACAGCAGCTGGAATACCAAATTTTTGCAACATGTGAAGTTTCACTGGGCCAAACAGCACGCCCTGAACACCGATCCATCGACACAGGTAAATGCCCATGCAGGACAGCCACTCGCTCATCCATCAGGCCGAACAAGAGATAGCAGCCTTGCACAGCAACTCAACGACCGCAGCTGGGCAAGCTGAGGCGACCCGGGCCAGCCCACCCCCCAGCGACGCCCATGTGGATGCGATCAACCAGGTCTTTGCGCTGTTCCGGATCAACTACCACAACCAGTACTACAGCGCCTTTTCACAGCTGGAGCTGCTCAACCAGGCCAAGCGCCTGTGGCTCAATTCCCTAGCCCAGTTCAGCCCGGAAGCCATACTGCGCGGCGCCAAAAAGGTGATTGAGGAAAGCGAGTACCTGCCCACCCTCAACCGCATGATCCGCGCCTGCCAGGGCAGCCCGGAGGAATTTGGCCTGCCCGATGCGCACCGCGCCTATGTCGAGGCCTGCCAGGCCCCCAGCCCTAAAGCAGCCTATACCTGGAGCCATCCGGCGGTGTATCACGCCGGTTGTGCCAGCGACTGGTATTTTCTCGCCAGCAACAGCGAGAAAACAGCATTTCCTATTTTCGAGCGTCACTACCTGAGGCTGTGCGAGCGGGTCATTAACGGCGAGGAGCTCCCCGCACCCAACGCGCCCGTGCTGCCCCAAACCATAGAGACGCCACTGAGCAGGGAAGAAAACCTCAAACGCATGGAGGCACTGCGTAAACAACTGGACCTGTAATGCATCTATCCCTGTCATACCGGTAAAGAATCCATGCCAAACAATACATCCCAATGGTTACTGGGCCTCAGCCTTGTTGCCTATCCGATCTTCTGCCTGCTGCTGGTGTTCTGGCTCATCATCCACACGCCCGCGGATTTCACCAGCGTCGACGACGATGAACTGTCGAGCACCACCTTGCTGCCGGATTTCGCGTCGATCGACCAGACACCGGAGCGCAAGGCGCAGTTTCTGGCCATGCTCACCCCCCTGGTGGAGGCCAAAAACGCCGTGGTGCTAAAATCGCGCGAGCGCCTGTTAAACATCAAAGCCGAGTGGGACAGTACCGGGGCCGTCAGCGGCGTTAATGAGCGCAACCTGGAAAAACTGCGCAGCAAATACAAAGTCAGCCACGAAACCTACCCGGAGACAGACCGCGCCATCGAGATACTGCTGTTGCGCGTCGATATGATTCCCCCGGCGATGGTATTAGCCCAGGCGGCGATTGAATCGGGCTGGGGTACCTCGCGCTTTGCCGAGGAGGCGCACAACCTGTTTGGCCAGTGGTGCTACGAGCCGGGTTGCGGCCTGGTGCCTGCGCGTCGCGTCGCCGGTGCCAAACACGAAGTGAAAAAATTTAACAGTGTTGAAGAGTCGCTGACGGCCTATTTCAACAACATCAATACCCACGGCGCCTATCGCCCCTGGCGCCAGTTGCGCGCGCAACTGCGCCAGGACGCTGAGCAGTTTACCGGCCAGGCCATGGTGGCCGAACTGCACAAATACTCACAGCGCGGACAGGTCTACGTCGACGAGTTGCGTCGGGTCATCCGCCTGAATAACCTCGAATAGTCTTAATGTCCTGTCCGGGCCAGAGGTAACCCAGCCAGTAGCTATCGATGGCTCGGCTATGGCCCGGTTAGTGAGGCAGGGTCAGCGGGACAGATGAATGACCACAATAAATAGGATAAAAATACAACGACTCTCCGTTATAAGTATTTATTTTATCCAGATAGCGCCCTATAACTTCCCTCCACCTTTTTGCCATTTTCCGCCTAAAAATAATTTTATTTTTATCAATAAAACCAAATCCCGCATAGATTGGCGCAAAAAACACTCATACACTAGTAGTGCGCTAGAGAGCCGTACTGAAACCGGTCATGGATACCCTAATAATAATTGTAAGAACGGTGAGAAAATGATTAAGAACGTCATCATGGCAGCAGCCATCTGTGCTGCTGTGGCGCCTGTTACCCAGGCTGCCACAGAGCAAAGCAAATCCAGTAGTGCAATTCTCTTGCAAGGTTTTCACTGGAATTCCCACAACAGTGCCTGGTACACCACCCTGCAGAACAATGCCCAAAGCATTGCTGACCTGGGCGTCACCCATGTGTGGTTCCCGCCACCCTCGGATGCCGCTTCGAATGAGGGTTACCTGCCGCGCCAGCTGAATATCCTCAACTCCAAATACGGTAGCGAGGCACAACTGACATCGGCGATTTCGGCACTGAAATCCAAAGGCGTCAACTCAGTAGCCGATGTGGTGATCAACCACCGCGTGGGCACGACCAACTGGGCTGACTTTACTAACCCGACCTGGGGTTCCTGGGCCGTCACCTGTAATGATGAGTGGAGCGGTGCAACGGGTGAGTGTGATACTGGCGACGGCTATGCGGCCGCACGCGATCTCAACCACATCAATAGCACTGTACAAGCGGACATCATTAACTGGATTAACCAACGCCTCAAAGGGGTCGGTTTTACCGGTATCCGCTACGACTACTCCAAAGGCTACGCGCCCTATTACGCCGGCCTTTACGCACGGGCAACCAACCCCGACTTTTGTGTGGGCGAGGTGTGGACCGACCTCAACTACAACAACGTCAATGCACACCGCCAGTTGCTGATGGATTATGTCAACGGCACTGACGGTGACTGCGGCGTTTTCGACTTCACCACCAAGGGGCTGCTCAACCAGGCACTCAGCTACAACGAGTACCATCGCCTGAGCATCAGCAACGCCCCGGCCGGCGGTATCGGTTGGTGGGCACAGAAGATGGTGACCTTTGTGGATAACCACGATACCGGCCCGAGCGAGTCCTGCGGCGTCGGCCAGAACCACTGGCCCGTGCCCTGCGACAAGGTCATGCAAGGCTATGCCTATGTGCTGACCCACCCGGGTATTCCCTCCATCTACTGGGCACACGCCTACAACTGGGGGCTGTATAACGGCATCAAGGCATTAGTGGATATCCGCAAGGCCCAGGGCATCACCTCAACCTCCAGCGTCAGCATTGCGGCAGCGACCACCGGTCTCTACGCCGCGGTGATCGATGGCAAGGTGGCGATGAAAATCGGCCCCAATGCCTGGAGTCCGAGCGGTACCGGTTGGACCCTGGCCGCCAGCGGCACCAACTATGCTGTCTGGACCAAAGGTACAACCCAGCAAGCTGACTGGAAACGTACCGTGGTATTTGTGTACGGTGTGACCTCCTCCGGCCAGGATATGTTTATCCGCGGTGGTATCGACCATGGTTATGCCAGCAACACGCTGGGCAAAACCTGCACCAACACCAACTTTGAGTGCGCCATTCCCATCCGCCACAACAACCTGCGCAACGCCACCACAGCGCCATGGAAAACCAACGACAATTACCTCGATTGGTATGGCACCGAGTCAGGCCAAAGCAGTGCCGCACAGGGTACGGCGGCGGACTGGACCACCAATGTCTGGCCAAGCTCCTGGGGCACCAAACGCACCACGGCAGTGGATGGTTATGGCGAAGACCCACTCAACCTGTACGGCCAACATTATTGGATGATGGATGTGGATATGGACTGCAGCAAAACCGTTAACGGTTGGTTTGAGCTGAAGACCTTTATCAGCAACGGACCAGGTTGGGAAGCCGATGTGAGCCAGAGCGGTACGCCCTACGCATCCGGCAACCACTTCGCCCAATGCGGTAAGATCAATGTGTTCCAGCGTGGCAGCTCCAGCGCCACTTTCGTTAATTTCTAGGGATTCATGTAAACGGAATTAAACAGCGACGGCTCTCCAGCCACAAAAAACGGCAGCTTCGGCTGCCGTTTTTTGTTATGCGAAAGTCCCCGCACAGATTAATCGTTATGGCTCCAGTTACCGTTTTTATCGGTCACCAACCACTGCTGGGTATACCAGTAAAAACGCCCCTTCCCACCCGCCGGTGCAGTGCAGTTGTAACGCGCACGCCCGGCGTTTAATGGCGCCTTTGCGCGAGTCCAAAGCTGGTCGCGGATAATCTCCACCGGGATAGCGCCCTGCCCTGTTGCAAAGCAGTTAACCGCTTTTAATAAGCGCGGTTCCTCCAGCGTTAACACCAGCCAGGGCTGATCGCCGGCCTTCACCACCAGGTCATCCAGGCGCTGTTGTTTATTCGCATAGAACGCGGTGGAGGCGATAGGCATGGGCAGGCTATTCACCTTGAGTTTGAAGTCATCCAGTTCGGTAAAGCTGCCACCAAACGGAAAGCGCGGCACCGCCTGCAAATCACCGTGTTCTGAGAGCACACCCGATTGCTGGCCAAAGGCGACATAGCCCAGCTTTTTGGCAATCGCCTGCACCTCGCGGTCGTATTCGCCAAAGGGATAGGCAAGGATCATCGGTGCTTCACCGATTTCCTGTGCAATTTTTTGTTGCGCCCGGCTGATTTCCTGCTCGATGCGCTGGCGAAACTCACGCGCACTTTCACCCGGTTGTTTACGCGGCAAGTGATGGTGTGCGTTGGTGTGGTTGGCGATAGTGACGCCTTGCGTTGCCATTTCGCGCAATTGATCCCAGGACACAAACAGGCGCGAGCTGCCTACCGCCTCGGTATTCACAAAAAAGGTAAATGGCCAACCGCGTTTTTTTAGCAGTGGATAGGCCGACTCGTACACACTCGCGTAGGAGTCATCAAAGGTAATAGCCAGGGTTTTATCAGGCAGAGTGCCGCCCTTGCGCAAGGTTTCAACCAAGGTCATCAGCGGTACCACCGTAAAACCCGCTTCAGCCAGGTAATCCATTTGCGCTTCAAAACGCGCGGGGCTGATACTGGTCGACGCCGGGGTTTTATCACTGACGTGATGATAAAGCACCACCACAGCCGCCGGGGCTGGAACAGCAAGCACAGCCAATAGGCTAACCAGGGCGTATTTGCCCGGTGTCACGAGTCCCCTGGTCATACAGGATATGTTGGATAACCACCGCATAGCATAGCTTGCCTCGCCGCCACAACTGAACATCTCAACAGCGTCTCACAACGAGAAGCTGGCCCCCCAAAATCCTCAAGGATTGACACGCAGCTCCACCGGAACCTCCAGGGTGGTTAACTCGCGCGCAGTCTGGAATTCGATCGTAGCGGGAATCTGTTTGATGTCCAGCTCAATCCTGTGTTTGCCAAACACCGTACGCAATTGCGCGGGCTGGCTCACCAGTTCACCGTCAAGGCTCAACGCACGAATGGCCATCAGCGAAGGCAAGTTTCCCTCCATATCAAAGATCAACCGACCGGATTCAACGCGCTGTAATTTTAATAAAGCATCATTGGCATTCCATTGCATTCCGAAGCGGAACGGCAATTGGATGGGAACCGGCTCCTGGGCGGCGCTAAATACCAGCTTGCCCCATAGGGCAACCGTATCGCCCACCGGCAGATCGCCAGCGCGCATCTCCAACAGACCGCGCAACCAGGGCTGGGTGGGATCCGTCTGGTAATTGCCATTAAGCCAGTACCCCCCCTGGTGATCCATGGCAATCGGACTCTGGTAATGCACCGAGTGCAAATTGCCTGAGCCATCCTCAAGCTCGCTAATCACCATGCTCACTGCACCCAATTGGCGACTCAGCGGATGGCTGTTGCGCGTGTAAATATCCGCGCGCAATGCCAGCGTATTTTGCGGCTGAGCCAATAGCTCATGCACGGCAATTAACACTGGGCCAGCAATCACGGAATTAGCCGGTGCCTGGTGGGGAAAACTCACGGCAGGTGCCGTATCTTTTTCCAGCGCGGGCAGTTGTTCTGCACTAAATACCTCCGGCGGAGGCAGCACCATGGAGAAATCGCGCACCGGCGGATAGATGCCCGCCAGGGTAAATTCGTGCGTTTGCAACACCTGTTCGCGCACCAGGATAAGTTCAACCGCAGCGACCTTGCCCTGGAAGTCGATAGTGACGGTTTTCCCCTGGTCGAGCAGGTTACTACCGCGCAAGGCACTGTTACTGGCCAGGACCTTACCGGCTTCGTTCAGGGCATTGACGTGCAAGAGTGCCGCGGTATTACCCGCGACCTGGAAATGCAATTGGCTGGGGCCCGCCGAGAGAAAACGCACAGACACGCCCTGGGCATCGATCTTCTGCCCGGCCAGGGGTTGGGCCAGGGAGAGCCGTTCAATCCGCGTGGGCAGGCGATGTTCAATCACGCCCTTGATCAATCCTGCCCGGGTTAAATCCAATGTCGGGGGCAACAGGATTTTCTTACCGCCCTGCAAACCGACAAAACCCACTGGCTGTCCCTGGTCAAATACATTGCCCTGGTAAATCAGGTTGATGGGCGTCGCCTGCCGCAGACTTTGTGTAGCGCAATCGGTTGTAGCGAGCAAACTATTGCCATAGGCATCGGCAATATCGGTAATACGCAGGCTAACCGAATCGGTTTCACGCCCGAGGTTGGGCAGGTTAAACGCCGCCACATCCAGATTAAGCAGCGCGCCATTGTCAGTTTGCTCCAGGCTGCTGATCGCCAGTCCAAACGGCCCGGTTTCTACCTGGGGTACAAACGACTGGTTGAAATGTTTAACGCTGGCAAAATCCGCCAATGGCGTCGCAGGTACATCGGCAAATAGCAGTGGGCTCTCGTCCACCCGCTCCTGCGCAACCTCCATGGTAAGGCCCAGGGGCGAAAAGGCTTTGCCTAACAGAGAGCTAATCCACTGCTGGATCTCTTGCTGTACCTGCTCATCAAACAGCGCATTAATCGCCACATGGGACTCATCGCCACCCACACTCAGGCGCTCATACAACGGTAAGGTTTCCGGCCAATCGACTGCCAGGGTGTGCCTGGCCTGTTGCAGCGAGTTGCTCAACTGCTGGCGAATAGCCTGGATGGCTTGTGCATCACTGCTGGCTAACGCACTGCTGAATTCCACCGCCGGTGGAAACAGTCGCGGCTCAAGTCCGGCATAAATAGCACTGATCGGTGCAGCATCTATCGATAACCGGCTTAACGCCATCGCGGTGGTGCGCTCGGGGCTATTGCCGGGATGGAACAGGGCTGCCGCGAGCATTTTATCCTTGCTCCAGTCCTGCCAGCCGCTGAGGTCTTTTTCGGCGCGCGCCTGGCTTTCGAGGCGGCCATTAAACATGGCGACAAATTCCGGGGCGCCGATAACCAGACGCTGCTCGCTGATATAGGCCGATTTAACCGGTGTGCGCTCACAATGTTGAATATCCACACCCGAAAAAATAATGCCCTGGGGCGTGTCTGCTTCAATCTGGTAATGCTGTTGCAACCAGGCTTTGATCACGACCGGCTGGAACTGCCCCTCCAATATCCATAGCGGCTGCAGGCGCTGCTGTTGTCCATAGAAGCCCACCCAGGCCTCGCGGGTTTGTTTGCCCAGATCAATCCCGGCGGCTTCCATCCGCGCCCAAAACTCTTTTTCAGGCCCGGGCAAATGTGCCAGGGTACGCGGCTGGTCGTCCTTCACACGGTGCATACGCTCAACATGCAAATAAGCCAGGCCAAACAGCGACGGCGATGCCAGTGCACTGGCCAGCTGCGATGCCTGTTCGCTGGCGGCTACCGGTGTCCACAATGGCCGCTTGAGCCACAGTATGGTGCCGGCAGTGATGCTGATCGCCAGCAGGATCACCAGCATTCCCCACAGGAACGAGGCTTTGTGGCGATGGATTGCCCGCTCCAGTTCGGCAGCCTCCTCCGCTGTTGGCGGTGGCTCTACTTCTTCTTCCGATTCAGCTAGCCATTTCTGTTTTTTAATCCAGTCATCATCGTCGTAATCGAACTCATCACGCAATTCAGTGTTATCGCCCGGCGCCGATGCAAGGGTTTCCAATACAGGCGTAACAACAGGTTCTCCTGAAGATGCATTGGGTGCAGGTGCAGGTGCAGGTGCAGGTGCAGGTGCAGGTGCAGGTGCAGGTGCAGGTGCAGGTGCAGGTGCAGGTGCAGGTGCAGGTTGATCGGAGGTTGTGGCAGGGGGCTGTACCTTGGCAACAGGATGTTGCACCGGTACCGGTGGTGTCAGGGGAACCGGGGTAAAAATAGAGCCGGACGGTTCTTGTTCCGGCTCGGGTTGTGGCTCACGGCGCACCAGAAATTGTGGCAGGTCATCTTCATCATCAACCTCCAGTTCATGCAGTTCCAGGTCCAGCTCGATTTGATCGGCAATATTGCCCACATCCGGGGCATCCAGGCTGACACTATGGAGGCGCACACCGGCATCCACAAAGGCAGCGCGCCAACGCTCCACCTCTGTCGTATTATCGAGTAATTTTATGACGCTGGGACGCCCGGAAAAAAACATCAGGCGTACCACTTTTGGCTTCAACTGTAACAGTTGAGCCAGATTGCCAATTATCTGATCTTCATCAAATCCTTCGACAAAATCCCCTTTGTAAACGAGTTTATACACAAGCACTCCTTCCGTTACCCGGTTATGCCAGCGCTGTACCTCTACGCGGAATCAATGCACCGGAACGCATTAACAGCAACGACCAACCCTATACCTCTTGCACGAAACGCAACCCTACACCGGAGGGCTCTACCCGCACCACCTCCATTTCCAGGACCGGGGCATCATCCATCAAGCCTTGCACCTGGCCGGTGACATGGGTGCCCACCGGCGGAATCTGCTCCGGCTCCAGCACGACAAACACACCGCCATCGGAAATATCGCGGGTTTTTACCAATAGCTCCCCGATAGAGTCGTGCCGGATTTTGATACGGCAGACGAACGGGGTGCGAACGTATTTGCGTTTGTCCTGACTCATGGGGCTATCCCGTTATGTATTGAGTTTGTCGTGTTATCGGTTATTGGGACTGGCTCACACAGAATAAAAAAGGTGGGGAAACCCCACCTTGACCGAGCGCCATTATTACTTGTCATTCACCTCGGCTTTATCCACTTTCTGGAAGCCGCGCGGCAGTTTATTACCACGGCGACCACGCTCACCTTTGTAATGTTCCAGATCACCCAGCTTGAGCGTGATGGTGCGCTTGCCGGAATAGAGCGTCAACACCTGGCCCGGCAGGATAACACTCACGGCCACCACAAACTCTTCGCGCGCCGCTGCACGTGCCGAAGGGATATTCATAATCTTGTTGCCTTTACCGCGCGCCAGCTCCGGCAATTCCGTTACCGGGAAGACCAACAGGCGGCCATCGTTACTGACGGCAGCCAGCAACGCCTGGGCGGGATCATTGATTAATTGCGGCGGCAATACCTGCGCATTATCCGGCAGGGTCAGCAGCGCCTTGCCGCTTTTATTTTTACTGGCCAGGTCATCCAGCTTGGCAATAAAACCGTAACCGGCATCAGAGGCGAGCAGCACCCGCTGGTCATCCGCGCCCATGAGTACGCCCTCAAACGTGGCGCCACTGGGAGGATTGATCCGGCCGCTCAAAGGTTCGCCCTGGCCGCGCGCTGACGGCAGGTTGTGCGCGGGAATTGCGTAGCTGCGCCCGGTGGAATCGAGCAGGATAACGTTTTGGTTGCTCTTGCCATGCACTGCAAACTTGAAGCTGTCGCCCGCTTTATAGCTGAGTCCGGTGGGATCTATATCATGGCCTTTGGCCGAGCGAATCCAGCCCTTGTCGGAGATCACCACCGTAATGGGCTCGACACTCATGAGTTCTGTTTCACTGAGTGCCTGGGCTTCGGCGCGCACCACAATCGGGGAGCGGCGGTCATCGCCATACTGTTCTGCCGCTTGCAACAATTCCTTGCGCACCAGGTTTTTCAGTTTTACCGCCGAGCCGAGGACGGATTGCAGTTGGTCGCGCTCTTTTTCCAGGTCGGACTGTTCACCGCGGATTTTCATTTCTTCCAAACGCGCCAATTGGCGCAGCTTGGTTTCGAGGATGTATTCGGTTTGGTCTTCTGTAAGGCCAAAACGCTTCATCAATTCGGCTTTGGGATCGTCTTCCTCGCGAATGATGCGGATGACTTCATCGAGGTTCAAAAAGGCAATCAGCAACCCCTGCAACAGGTGCAGGCGGCGCTCGACCTTGTCGAGGCGATATTGCAGGCGGCGACGGGTGGTCACAGTGCGGAAACTCAACCACTCACCGAGGATCTTGCTGAGTGATTTCACCGCCGGGCGGCCGTCGATACCAATCACGTTCATATTGACGCGATAGGTGCGCTCCAGCTCAGTCGTCGCAAACAGGTGCTGCATCACCTGCTCCAGGTCAACGCGGTTGGAGCGTGGCACAACCACCAGGCGGGTGGGGTTTTCGTGATCGGATTCATCGCGCAGGTCGGCAACCATGGGCAATTTTTTCGCCTGCATCTGCGCCGCGATTTGCTCCAGGATTTTGGCACCGCTCACCTGGTGTGGCAGCGCGGTAATCACGATATCGCCCGACTCTTCGTCTTTTTGCCAGACCGCGCGCATGCGCACACTGCCGCGCCCGGTTTCGTACATTTTGATCAGCTCATCGCGCGGCGAAATAATTTCCGCCTCGGTGGGCATATCCGGGCCCAGGACAAACTGGCACAGGTCAGTAACACTGGCCTGGGGGTTATCGAGCAAATGGACGCAGGCGTTGACCACTTCGCGCAAATTGTGCGGCGGAATATCCGTCGCCATACCCACCGCAATACCGGTGGTGCCGTTCAACAATAAATTGGGTACGCGCGCGGGAAATACCGTGGGCTCGTCCAGGGTGCCGTCGAAGTTGGGCTGCCAATCCACTGTGCCCTGGCCAAGTTCATCCAGCAGCACTTCACTGTATTTGGTGAGGCGCGATTCGGTGTAACGCATGGCCGCAAAGGATTTGGGGTCATCGGGCGACCCCCAGTTGCCCTGGCCATCCACCAGGGTGTAGCGATAGGAGAAGGGCTGCGCCATCAGCACCATGGCTTCATAGGCGGCAGAGTCGCCATGGGGATGGAATTTACCGATCACATCACCCACGGTGCGCGCGGATTTTTTGTATTTGGCACTGGCCTTTAAACCCAATTCACTCATCGCATAGACAATGCGCCGCTGCACGGGCTTGAGACCGTCGCCGATATGGGGCAGCGCGCGGTCGAGGATCACGTACATGGAGTAATCGAGGTAGGCTTTTTCTGTGTAGTCTTTGAGCGAGATACGCTCTTCAGCTTCCGGTAGTACAGGTATTTCGGTCATTACTAGTCCTGATAGGCGTTAACAACAAAATAACGGGCTGGATGGTGCACCGGGCAAAACGCTGCCTGTGCCTTATTTATTGGCCAGTGGGATGCTGCCCTTTTCTTCCACATTGAGGGCAGGCAACCAGGCACTGAAATCCAGGCGGGCCTTAAAGTTGTAGTTCACATCTTCGCGCAAACCGGTGCGGCCGAAATGCTCCAGCAGGCGCACCAGTTGCAATACATTGGCAGTCACTACCACCTTGAGCGGTGTTTCCTGATAAGCCTTGAGCAACGGCAAATCATTGCTGACACCGCTGAGTACATCGTAATTTTCAATACCGATGGTGTAGGCAATACCGCGCAAGCTGAGGTCGCGGTCGTTGGGATTGGCAATCAGCAAGCTGACTTCGATCGGCTGGGTAAAGCCCTGCGCAGGCAGGAGGCGCAGTCCGGCCACTTTGACCTCCGGCTGCTCCAGCCGGGGCTGGAGTGCGGCACAACCGGCCAGGACCACCGCGAACAGCGCCAGGCAGGAAAGGCGCAGGTAAGACCGCAAAGCAGAATTTATCATCTTGTTGGAATCCATCATGTTTTGTGATTTCAGCCACTGGTGGCGCGGCTGATTTATGCTCTAATCCGCGCACCTGTCGACCAGCGTGCCCATAACAATTGCCATGCATCAACCGCCGCGCTACACCCGTCTCAATGACGAGCAACTACAGGGTGCCAGGGTCATTCGCCTGCTGGATCGGGAGGAGACCCGCTATCCACTGCTCACCCGTTTATGCCTCGACTTCGGCTTGCAGATACTCCAGTTACATCCCCGTGTATTCAGCCTGCTCTCGCGCCAGTGGGTGCCGGGCCCGGTCGAGTATATCCTCGCCTGCAAGGCCCCGGATAATGTCCACTGGTATCGCATGACGCCCACCTATCCATCCCTCAGCGAACTGACGGCCTATGTCAAACACCATGAGGTGGATATTCTGCACGACTATTTATTTGGCGATATCGGGCTTCCTGGTGATACCGGAGAAGACACTCCCGACGCCGGCGCTTAATCGCCCATTTCGGTCTCGAACTCCTCGAGCAAATCAATCGGCTCCATCTCGTCGCCATCCAGCTCCTGGTTCCAGTTGACACCGACTAACAGCAGGTCCTCGTGCATACCGGGCAGCCACTCTTCCAGAAATTCACCCAGGTCGATAGCCGCCGGGGTATAACCGGCCCAATCGTCGACACAGTGTACCCTTGCAAAGGACTCCTGCGACCAGAAAGGCATCACATCCATGTCGTCGTGTTCCTCGGATGCACACAGCGCCCAGCCCTCACTGCCTTGCAAACCCCAGACACAACCGCGCTCCAGGGCTTCGACAATAAACCGGTCGAGGTTTTCATCCAGGTCATCACTCAGGGGTTCAACCTGTTCACTCATGGCTCGTTACCTTTTTGATTGCTGATGATCCTGCACAGGCCGGCCCCACCTACAGGTGAAGCCCCGCCCCCTCCTGCTTCAACCAGTGACGCAGCGTTGCGTATTCGGGGCAAACACTGGCAACCAGCGCCCAGAAGGCGGGGCTGTGGTTGTGGTGACGCAGGTGGCAAACTTCGTGGGCGACAAGATAATCCACTACCGCCTCAGGGGCCAGCAGTATATGCCAATTGTATTGGATGACACCGCGGCTGGTGCAATGGCCCCACTTGGAGCGGGTTGCGCGAATATTGACCTGGTTGCAAACCAGCCCCATACGCTCGCACAGCGCCAGGGTTTTGCGTGTCAGCAGCGCCAGTGCCTGCTGCTGGTACCAGCGCTCCAGCGCCTGGCGAATCTGCACCGGCAAAGGCTGGCGCGAGCGGTTGGATAAGAGCAGATGCAGGGCATCGTCTACACGGGCCACGGCGCTACGGGTGCCATAGCCAATCACCAGGCGCAGGGATTGCCCCAGGTAGGGCAAGGTTGATCCCGACGCGTATTCGCGTTCACGCGGCTGCACGGCCAGTTGGCTGGATTGCTCCTGGATTTTGCGCATCACCCACGCCGCTTTCTGGCGCAGGAAACCCACCGCTACCGACTCGGCAACCCCCATGGGCGCCCGCAGGATCACCTGTGCCTGTTTTACTTCAATACAAAGGCTGCGGCGTTTGGCCGAACGCTTCAGGGTATAGGCAAAACCCGGTGAGGCAGCAGACTCATATACCCGGGACTCAGCCATAGTGCTTATCCGCCACAAAGGGATTGGTGCGGCGCTCCTGCCCGAAGCTGGACATGGGACCATGACCGGGAATGAATTTCACCGCATCCCCCAGGGGAAACAGTTTGGTGCGGATCGAATCCACCAGTTGCTGGTGGTTGCCGCGCGGAAAATCACTGCGCCCCACCGAGCCCTGGAACAGTACGTCACCCACCTGGGCCAGCCCTGCCTCACGGCAGAAAAACACCACATGGCCCGGGGTATGCCCGGGACAATGGAATACCTCCAGCTCCGCCTGGCCAACCATCACCTTATCGCCCTCGTGCAGAAAACGGTCAGGGGTAAAATTGGCCACAGGGGCAAAGCCCATCATTTGCGCCTGCTGGGACAGCATACCGATCCAGAACATATCGTCCTGATGGGGGCCTATTACCGGCAGTTGCCGCAATTGAACCAGGGCCGCCGTGCCGCCCACATGATCGAGGTGGCCGTGGGTGAGCAAAATCTGGGTGAGCTTAAGCTGCAAGCGCTCCACTTCCGCCAGGATCCGCGCCACATCGCCACCGGGATCAACCACCGCGGCCTCGCGCGTCTGGTCGCACCAGAGCAAGGTACAGTTTTGCTGGTAGTGGGTAACGGGAATAATCTGGTATTGCAGCACGGGACACCTCAAATCAATTCAGGCGCCCAAGATACCACAGGCAGATAGCCGGTCGGTTCAATAAAACCCCAGGGCGTAGTCTTTGCGCGCGACATAGACCGAGGTCATACCGACCTCCATGCGTCGGGTAATCGCCGCTTCTGCCTTAAGCGCCCCCTCGCGAAAATTGGCCAGGCCATCGTAAAACATGGCGGTAAAAAAATCGGCATCGGCATCGCGCGGGGTAAACACCTCGATGCGACACATGCTGGTATGGCAGTTGATGGTATTCACACTGACACGCTGCAAACCGTAGTGACGGGCAAACATATCGCGCAATTGCTGTTCGTAATCGCTGGCCCAGGTCACATCGACCGATTCTGCCTCAAACAGGCGGGTGGCGCGCTCATAGACGGTATTTTCCACGCTGTGCACCGCAACCCTGGCCATTTCCGGGTCCGGCACGACAGGGATTGGCGACGCCTTATCGGTGTTGCCGGCCGTATTGGTACTTGTCGTTCCCCGCTTTTCCCGGGGGGCGGAATATCCCGTACTGTCGCGCTTGAGGTCGCGGGACACAGGTGCAGCCACCGGCGGTATCGCACGCACATCACCTGCTGGCTCAGCAGGCTCCCGACCAAACTGCACATAAACCGCAACACACAAGAGTGGCACAACCAACAGCGGCAACCACCAGGGCAGAGGATTGGGTGAGGATTGCTGACTCACAAATAACTCCACACAGATATCAACCAAAAACACCGGCAGCAACCCAACACTGCCGGTGGCGAATCAACCTGTGAATACCCCGGGTTAGCGAGGGGCGTTACAGGTATCACGACCTATACAGGTCTGCTGATTCTCATTACTCCAGCCACTGGTGGTGTTTTTACAAATGGCCACCTGCCAACCGTACCAGTTGCAGTATTCCGTACTTCCACCGGTCGATGATGAAGAGGACGACGCTGGACGACTGGATGAACTGCTCGATACCACGCTGGAACTGGAAGAGCGGCTTGATGACACACTGGAGGAGGAGCTGCTTGAGCGACTGGATGAGCTGGGCGCAAGGCTGCTGCTTGAGCTGCTGCGAGAAGAGCTGGAAGAACTCACCGGGACAGAGCTGTTGCTACCACCGCCAATCTGCACGTCAATACAACCGTGGAAGCGCTCATAGGTGGGTGGCTCACGACCCCACTCCGCATAAATCACATGGCGGCCCGTGCGTGCCGGTACCGTACAGGTGGTATGGAAATGGGTATTGGGCTTGTCCGCCCGCACATTGGGATAGGCTCCCGGATTATCGTCGTTATAGGCCAGGTCACAGAAGGGCTGGTCCTCAAAATCCGCCCAGGTCAATTCCCTGCCAACCTGATACACAAAGCCGGGTTTGGTAATCCAGTAGCGGAAATCCGAGGTGTCATCAAAGTGCGGGCCATTGCTGATATCCCAGGAGAAGGTCAGGGTACCGGAATTGATATTGTTGACTGGCCAGTTAATGGCGTTATCCCAGGGCGTTTTACCACCGTTCCAGGTTTCGCTATCAAAGCCACACACATTTCTTGCAACAGGCCCCAGGACTTTGCGGCCCTGGTGATGGGTAAGCACACTCATGTAGGAGTAGCCCCCGTTAAAATCATTGGCGAAAGCGCCGGCACACTCGGGGTAGCGAGCCACGCCATTCATCACATGATCCGGCTTGGTAACAGCGCCGCAAAAGTAATTGCGGGCACCGGGGCTGTCGACAAAACCATGACCAAAACTCAGGGCGGAAAAAGCCAACAACAGGGCTCCCATGCCACCCATTTTTACGAACTTGTTATTCATTTATGTATCCTCACTCAACCGAAAAACAAGACAATCACCGCCAGCCAAACCGCACCGGTGGCAATCTCCGACACCCACAGGACTAGCCTGGGATAGAGAGTTTCAGTACTCCTGTCCAAGTGCCCGGTCACCAGCAACCCGGACAAGCGGGCCGAAAACCTGAGAGAAGCACAAAGATCATTTGTTATCGTTATGGCGCCTTAAATATCACCCCGGGTTACCCCGGGGTCTCATCCAAGGACAAGTGAACTACTGAACCTGGCAATTTTTTGATCAATTTGACAGCGCTGTCAAATATTAAATGAAGAAAAACCTGAACCCGTCCATAAAAATAATATGTCTTTCCAATCAAAGGCTTATTTGCGCGCCACGGATTATCACGCATTAAAATGCTTCTCATATATCAACAACCAGGCTGACCGGATTGAATGGATAAATGGGTTAATTATCGGCGCCCAGGGGTTCCAATTCTGCCGTTGCTATATCGCCATCCAGGGTAATCTTGAGCAGCAACAACTCGGCAGTAGCGGTATTAACAACCTGCACCCGGTAATACCCGATACCGTTTTCCACCAGGCTCGCCGCGGATTGCGGCAAACCTCGCCACGAAGCAGCGAGGGGCTCCGCTGCAAACGGAGGTGCTGCCCGTGTATAGTCGTCAGCTGTTTTCAGCGCCAGCTCCAACGCAGATTTCATATTGACCGGTGTATGGGTATGGCCCTCATGGGCAAAGCTTGCCGGCATCCATAACATCAAACACCAGCCCAAGGCCAACAGCAAAAAACGAACGGAAACAACCCTGACCATTTTAAAATCCTCCCGGACCACAGTGATAAGTAACAGAGACCAGCATTCAAGCAGATTTACTCCCGGCCCGATATGCACTGGCAAGCATGTTATCAATTGATAAAGCCTCCGCCGCCAACGATTGGAAACCAACAGCCCGGCAGATTTTGCTAGTATTGCCGCCCCGACCCGCCTTGTGCGGGCATGATCAAAACAAAGCGACACACCTATGAACGACAAGCTGTTTATCAAGCTGCAACACCTGGTTCCCCAACATGCCCTCTCCCGGGCAGCCGGCTGGCTTGCCGCAACCGAGATAGGCCTGATCAAAAATACCTTTATCCGTTGGTTCGTAAAACGCTATCAGGTCGATATGAGCCTGGCCGCCGAAGAAAACCCGCTTGCCTATCCCAGCTTTAATGATTTCTTCACCCGTGCGCTAAAACCCGATGCGCGCCCGGTAGATACTAATCCGTTCTCGATTGTTTGCCCTGCCGACGGCGCCATCAGCCAATTGGGCCCCATTGAAGCCGGGCGAATTTTCCAAGCCAAAGGGCAGGACTACTCGGTAGAAGAACTACTCGGCGATAGCGAACTGGCCACCGAGTTTGCCGATGGACAATTCGCCACCGTTTACCTGTCGCCGCGCGACTATCACCGCGTACACATGCCCTATGGCGGCAAACTGCGCACGATGGTCAGCGTGCCGGGCGAGTTGTTTTCGGTCAACACCGTCACCGCTGAAAACGTCCCGCGCCTGTTTGCCCGCAACGAGCGCTCCGTTGCCATTTTCGATACCGACATAGGCCCTATGGCGGTTGTGTTAGTCGGCGCCATGATCGTCGCCGGTATCGAAACCGTCTGGGATGGCCAGGTAGCCCCCTTCGCCAGCCGCGAAATCGCTACCTCCCACTATCCCTATCAAAATATCCAGCTGAAAAAAGGCGATGAAATGGGCCGTTTCAAGCTCGGCTCTACCGCCATTATGTTATTTGCCAAAGATAAAATTGAATGGAGCAAAAAATACCAGGCGGGAACCCCCACCCAAATGGGCGAAATTATGGGCAGGAGAAAATAATTTTTTGCAGCACCCAATAACAAAAAGGCCGATCAATCGATCGGCCTTTTTGTTAGCTTCCAGCTCAAACTATTCATTAATCTCTTCTTTGTATTCCTTACGCAATTCCACCGGCTTCTGCATATTTTTACGCATTTTGATGTTGATCATTTCGACACCGAGGGAGAATGCCATGGCGAAGTAGATATAGCCTTTGGGTACATGGACTTCGAAGCCTTCGATCATCAGTGTGAAACCAACGACGACCAGGAATGACAGCGCCAGGATTTTAATGGTGGGATGGTCATCCACAAAATCACCGATCGGTTTGGCGGCAAACAGCATGACGCCCACCGCGATAATAATGGCGATAGCCATAATGGGTACTTGCGATACCAGGCCTACGGCCGTGATTACTGAGTCAAGCGAAAAGACAATATCCAGTATCGCAATTTGCACCAGTACCATCATCAGCCCGTTGGATGTCACACTGCGCGCTTCTTCGGGGGTTCCCTCCAGGCTGCCGTGAATTTCATGGGTCGCCTTGGCGATCAGGAATAAACCACCGCCGATCAAAATAATATCGCGCCCCGATACCTCGTGATTAAAAAGACTAAACAGTGGATCGGTTAATCCCATTACCCACGCCAGTGAAAACAGCAGCGCCAAACGCGTCAGCATGGCCAGCCCCAAACCCACTGTGCGCGCAAACTTGCGCTGGTGTTCGGGCAATCGGCCAACCAGGATGGAAATGAAAATAATGTTGTCGATGCCCAGGACAATCTCCAGGGCCGTCAAGGTCGCCAGGGCAACCCAGGCTTCGGGGCTGTAAATCCACTCAAACATAAAAAGACTCTCTTAAGATAACAATAGCGTTGCCAGGTGTTGCGACTTATCGGTCATGCGACCTTTGCCTGGAGCGAATCCCCACCATTCCTGCATAAAAAAACCAGAGCCAATGCTCTGGTTTTTGGTCATCCGGATGGTACTTGCCTGAACCTATCAGCTTTTGGATGTTAGCTTGCTCAGCAGCGCCATTAGACCTTTTTTTTCCGTTTTCATCAAATAGTGATCGCGGATACCGGCGATATCCACATCGTAACTGCCCGGCTCCAGGTCGCGGGCGATTTCAATTTTCTCAATCTCGTAGCGGGTTTTCTTACCGGAATCCAGCAGCGCCTGCTTGCGCTTGTCATCTTCGGATAAATCCAGCAGCAGGTATTCCTCTATCGGCTGCTTGTAACTATCCAGCACCACGATCACCTTGGGTTTCAGGCGACGCTCGAAGTTCTGCTCAACCACGACAGCCACTTCACCCGTACTCAGCTCCACCAGGGTTCCGGTGGGATACAGGCCAATAGCGCGAATGAATTCAACTACCAACTCCTCCTGGAACTGGATATTGCGCAGCTCATAGAGTTTGGCGACGGCTTTGGAGGGGGCAATAGGATGGCGCGAGCCGCGCGGATTGGTTACGTAATCGTAGTAAGTCACTATGCCGGCAATCTTACCCAGCAGGGGAATCTTATCGCCCGATAGCCCCTGCGGAAAACCACTGCCGTTCAGCCGCTCGCAATGGGTTTTAACCACACTGATAACCCGTGGCTCCATACCCGGGGTTTTGCGCAAAATATCGCAGCCCCGCTCCACAAAGGTTTCATATTCGCGCTCTTCTTCCGGGCTGCGCTCCACCTTGGCCAACAGGCTTGCATCCAATTGCACCTTGCCCACATCCTTGAGCAGGACGCCCATGGCCAATACATCCAGGTCGCGTTTGGGCAAGCCGATATGACGTCCGAATAAAATAGCCCAGACCGATGAGCGCACCGCATGGCTGTAGGTATATTCGTCTTTTTCCTGCACCCGCGATAACCAGGTAAAGGCATCCGGGTTGCGCAATACACTATCCACCATTTCACTGGCGACACGCTTGGTTTCTCCCAATGAAGAGCCTTCCCACTGGTTTTCTTCGAGCTGTTTCACCACTTCAACAACAGCGTCATAGACCTTCTGGTGTAGAGCCCGCGCGCGCTTGACCTCTTTTTGCAAAGGCTCGACCTCGCGGTAGAGGCCGCGCTGGATTTTGAGGGGAGCCACAGGGTCACTGTACGAGGAGGCGCGCTCGCGTGATACGGGTTTGGATTTGGCGGGGGCCAGGGTTTTGAGGTTGGCCGCTATAGGGCCTCGCCCCTTTTCAATATCGATAAACACATAATGGCACAGGGCTTTGAGCTGGTTGATCTCGCCCAGATCGCGCAGGTAAAACCCCTGCAGGGGAAAAGGCGTCTGTGACCAGGGGCGATCCAGGCCGGACACAAACATGCCGATGGTTAACTCATTGACATCCACTTTAACCTGTTTAATTCCCACGATACTTACTTCCCCATGTGCCGATGCCGGTGCGGCAATTTAACGCCAGACAATAACAGAAAAAGGACAATCGTTATCTGAATCTATTCACTAAACCGTTTATGGCCTATCCAAGTGTATTCACCCCGGCGATTTCAGGGTTTTTATCGGCAGAGTGTAATCAAGAAAAAGAGGCGACACCAGACTGGGCAGACTGGCGCCGACAACCAGTTACCCAGCGGTATGGTATTGGGCAGACAGATCATGTACCGCACGGATAAAAGCGCCCGCATGTTCGGGATCGACTTCGGGGGTAATGCCATGTCCCAGGTTAAAAATATGGCCGGAGCCCTGCCCATAGGCAGCGAGGATATTGCCCACCTCGGCGCGGATGCGCTCGGGCGAGGCGTAGAGAATGCCCGGGTCCATATTGCCTTGCAGGGCGACCCGGTTGCCGACGCGGGCGCGGGCGGCGGCTATATCGGTGGTCCAGTCCAGCCCCAGCGCTGTAGCACCCGTGTCAGCCATAGCGTCAAGCCATTGGCCTCCGCCTTTGGTAAACAGGATGACCGGCACCTGGCGTCCTTCATGTTCGCCGATCAAGCCAGCGACAATCTTTTCCATGTATTTCAGGGAAAACTCCCGATAGGCATTGTGCGACAGCGCACCGCCCCAGGTATCAAAAATCTGCACAGCCTGCGCACCGGCACGGATTTGGGCGTTGAGGTAGACAATCACCGATTCGGCCAATACGTCCAGTAACCGATGCATGACCTCCGGCTGGTTGTAGAGCATTTCCTTCGCGCGCCTGAAATCGCGGCTGGAACCGCCTTCAATCATATAGGTGGCCAGTGTCCAGGGGCTGCCGGAAAAACCGATCAGGGGGACGCGGCCATTGAGTTCGCGGCGGATGGTCTTTACTGCATTGACGACATAGGGCAAATCCTGCTCGGGATTGATCACCTTGAGTGCATTGACATCCGCCTCAGTGCGCACTGCCTTGTGGAATTTGGGTCCCTCGCCGGTTTCAAAATACAGGCCGAGCCCCATGGCATCGGGAATGGTGAGGATGTCGGAAAAGAGAATGGCCGCATCGAGCGGATAGCGCTCCAGGGGTTGCAGGGTGACTTCACAGGCTAACTCAGGGTTGGTACACAGCCCCATAAAATCCCCGGCGCGAGCGCGGGTAGCGCGGTACTCCGGCAGGTAGCGGCCAGCCTGGCGCATCATCCATACCGGCGTCACATCCACCGGCTGACGCAAGAGCGCTCGCAGGAATCGATCATTGTTTAATGGGGTCATGGGCGCCTCTCTTGTTATTCCGGCAATCTGTTCCGGCGCCCCGCACAATGGCGCACCGGCTGGCTATAAAGGGGCGGCAGTATACACTGCCCGTTCATCCGTGCGGTGCCTCGGAGGCAGTGCCCGTCTGTGCCATAACGCCCAGATATTGATAAATGCGCACCAGGTGGGTGCCGACACGATGCATCCAGCGCGCGGTTTCCATACGGCTGACACCGGTATCCAGCGACAGGCTCCCGGTGGCCACTTGCTGCATGGTTAGCTCGCGTAAATGTTGCTCCTGGGTTTGCAGTTGCCCAACCAGTAACCCGGCCTGGTCAGGTGCCAGCGGACGGCTTTCGACCAGCGCCTGGGTCAGGGTCATCAAGACCTGTTTAGCAGAGGTCAGCTGATCTTCTCCGTGCAGCACTATCACAGCCTGGGCATTCTGGCAGCGCTCGTGCAGGCGCTGCATATGGTCGAGCAGGTGGATACTGCTCAGCAGCCGGGTCCAATCCTTTCCATCACTGCTATCCAGGTGAATCTGGTCAATATAGGCCTTGGCCTCGTTAAGGGTGCGCCCGGTGTGTGCTAAAGAGACCGGGCGTGGAGATTGTCCGAGGATGTAAGCGATCTGTTGCACCAAGGGCAGCATTTGCTGAGCCAATACCCGGCTCACTTCCGTCAATGCCAACTCGGGATATTTAAGCAGACTGGTGTCCAGCAGTGGTTTTTCATCTCCACCGCGCTCGGGAAAGAGACGCGCTATAAAGCGCGCGTAGTAACCGATAAACGGCAGGATGATCAGGACACCCACCAGGTTGAACAGTGTATGGAAGGCCACCAGGGCCAATTCTGCCTGGGGTGTATCGGGAAAGCAGAGATGCCAAAGCTGTATATAGGGGGTAATCAGGAAAAGCGCACAACCGCTGACAATGGTATTGAACACCACATGGGAAAACCCGGTGCGACGCACATGGACATTGCCGCCGATAGTCGCTATCGCCGAGGTAAAGGTAGTGCCGACATTCATACCCACGACCAACGCGGCCGCCTGTTCGAAGTTAATGACACCGCTATGCAATGCCGCCAGGGCCGAAATCACTCCGGCCGTCGAGGATTGGGTCAGCAGGGTAAACGCGGTTCCCACCACCATCAACACCAGTTTGCCCCACAAATGATCGGCGGGTACAAAACCCAGGTCGACCTTTTCCTGCAAACCCGCCATGCCCGATTGCAGGCTGTCGATCCCCACAAACACCAAACCAAACCCGGCCAGCGCAAACGCCAATCCCGAGCGACGGCTACCGCCAAACAGGCGCAAAAAGGCTCCGATAAAAATCAGGGGGGATGCGATAGTCGCCAGCTTGAGCTTGAAACCGATGATGGCCACCATCCAGCCGGTAAAGGTGGTGCCGACACTGGCTCCCAACACCACGCCCAGGGCCTGGGAATAGGCAAGCATACCCGCGCCGACAAAGCCGACCGTGATAATGATGGTTGCACTGGAAGATTGGGTGACGATAGTGGCGAGAATACCCGTCATCACACCGCTGGAAGGACTGCGCGTAAAACGCATCAAGGCTTTACGCACAGGTTCACCTGCCAGGCTTTTCAGCCCCTCGGTCATCAAACTCATACCGAGTAAGAACAGGCCTATACCCCCTATCACCTCAAGGGTAACGGCAGACATATCCATAAGAAGCCCCTTGCTTTCAAGCGCGGCAGTGCCGCGCGCAAAAAGGAAGGGATTATACGTTCAAGTAATCGAGAATGCCCTGGGCAGCTTCACGGCCTTCCCAGATCGCGGTTACCACCAGGTCAGAGCCGCGCACCATATCGCCACCGGCAAATACCTTGGGGTTGGAGGTCTGGAACTTGAACGGCTGGTGTTCCGGGGCAATGACCCCACCCCAGTCATTGGTTTTAACACCATTGGTCTCAAACCAGGGCTGCGGACTGGGACGGAAACCGAAAGCAATCAGCACCACATCGGCAGGCAGGATTTCCTCGGAGCCGGGAACCACTACCGGGCTGCGACGGCCTTTGGCATCCGGCTCACCCAATTGGGTAGTGACCACTTTAACGCCTTCCACCTTGCCATTACCGACGACTTCAACCGGCTGGCGGTTAAACAGGAATTGCACGCCCTCTTCTTTGGCGTTGGCGACTTCGCGCTTGGAGCCGGGCATGTTGTCTTCGTCGCGGCGATAGGCACAGGTGACACTGGTAGCGCCCTGGCGAATCGACGTGCGATTACAGTCCATGGCGGTGTCACCACCACCCAGCACTACGATTCTTTTGCCTTTTACACTGATGAAATCTTCCGGGCTCTTTTCAAAACCCAGGTTGCGATTCACGTTGGAGACCAGGAACGGCAGCGCATCGTAAACACCGGGCAGGTCTTCACCGGGGAAGCCACCTTTCATGTAGTTGTAGGTACCCATCCCCATGAACACGGCATCGTAATCGCGCAGCAATTGTTCCAGGGTGATGTCTTTGCCCACTTCGGTATTCAGGCGGAACTCTACGCCCATTTCCTCAAACACTTTGCGACGACGGGACATCACCGATTTTTCCAGTTTGAATTCGGGGATACCAAAGGTGAGCAGGCCGCCGATTTCCGGGTACTTGTCAAACACTACCGGTTTGACGCCGTTGCGCACCAGCACATCGGCACAGCCGATACCGGCGGGGCCCGCACCAATCACCGCGACCTTTTTATCGGTCCAGACCACCTTGGACATATCCGGCTTCCAGCCCATGGCGAAGGCGGTATCGGTAATGTACTTTTCGGCATTGCCGATAGTGACCGCACCAAAGCCGTCATTCAGGGTACAGGCGCCTTCACACAAGCGATCTTGCGGGCACACGCGGCCACAGACTTCCGGCAGCGAGTTGGTTTGGTGGCTCAGCTCAGCCGCTTCAAAAATATTGCCTTCACTGATCAGCTTCAACCAGTTGGGGATGAAGTTGTGTACCGGGCACTTCCATTCGCAATAGGGGTTACCACAAGCCAGGCAGCGATGCGCCTGGTTGGCCACTTCGTCTTTCGTGAAGGGCTGGTAGATTTCCACAAACTTGTGTCTACGGGTTTCCAGGTCTTTCTTGGTGGGGTCTTTACGACCCACATCGAGAAACTGAAAGTCATTGTTTAAACGAGTCATGATAGGTTCTCCTCGCCCCGCCTTATTCGCCGCGCTTGCGGAAACTGTTTAACAGGCCGCCGATCGCTGCCGCCTTGGGTTTTACCAGCCAGAACTTACCGATGTAGTCATCGACGTTATCGAGCAGGTGTTGGCCCCAGGCACTTTCGGTTTCTTGCACAAATTCTTCGATCACACTGCGCAGGTGGTTGCGGTGGGCTTCCAGGGCTTCGGTGTTGATCCGATGGATGTCAACCAATTCGTGGTTGTAGCGGTCGACAAAGTCGTTAGCCTCATCCAGCACATAGGCGAAACCACCGGTCATACCCGCGCCAAAGTTAACGCCGGTCTGGCCCAGCACCGTCACCACACCGCCGGTCATGTATTCACAGCAGTGGTCGCCTGCCCCCTCTACCACCACGTGGGCACCGGAGTTGCGCACGCCACAGCGCTCGCCGGCAGTGCCCGCCGCAAACAATTTACCACCCGTGGCACCGTACAAACAGGTATTCCCCAGGATACTGGTCTTGTTGGACTTGAAGCCGGAATTGCGCGGAGGACGGATCACCAGCTTGCCGCCGGCCATCCCCTTACCCACATAGTCGTTAGCATCACCTTCCAGGTACATTTCCAGGCCACCAGCGTTCCACACACCAAAGCTCTGGCCGGCAATACCGGTGAGTTTCAGCTTGATAGGCTTGTCGGCCATGCCCTGGTTGCCGTAGCGCTTGGCGATTTCACCACTGATACGTGCACCAATAGAGCGGTCACAGTTCGTAATATGGAATTCGAACTCACCGCCTGATTTAGCGTCGATGGCGGGCAGTACCACCTGTACCATGGCCTCCGCTTTTTCGCCCTTGTCAAAGGGCTCGTTCTTGCTGACCGCACATAACTGTGGCTTGGTTGCCAGGTAATCGTCGGTATAAATGATGGGATTTAAATCCAGCTGTTGCTGCTTGGTGGTTTCACCGTCCAGCACTTTCAGCAGGTCAACGCGCCCCACCAGCTCCGCCAGGCTGCGAACACCCAGGCGTGCCATCCATTCGCGGGTCTCCTCCGCCATAAACTTAAAGAAGTTCATGGCCATTTCCACAGTACCTATGTAATGGTCCTGGCGCAGCTTGTCCTGCTGGGTCGCAACGCCGGTGGCGCAGTTATTCAGGTGGCAGATACGCAGGTATTTACAGCCCAGGGCAACCATGGGGCCGGTGCCAAAGCCAAAGCTCTCAGCGCCGAGCATGGCCGCTTTCACCACGTCCAGGCCGGTTTTCAGACCACCGTCGGTTTGCACCCGCACCTTATCGCGCAAGTCGTTGGCGCGCAGGGTCTGGTGGGTTTCAGACAAACCCAACTCCCAGGGTGAACCGGCGTATTTGATAGACGTGAGCGGACTGGCAGCCGTACCGCCGTCATAACCGGAAATGGTGATCAAATCGGCATACGCCTTGGCCACGCCGGCGGCAATCGTGCCCACACCGGGGCGGGATACCAGTTTCACCGATACCAGCGCATCCGGGTTCACTTGTTTCAGGTCATAGATCAGCTGCGCCAGGTCTTCGATAGAGTAAATATCGTGATGTGGCGGTGGAGAGATCAAGGTAACACCGGGCACTGAGTGACGCAGGCGGGCGATCAAATCGTTCACCTTGCCGCCGGGCAACTGACCACCTTCACCGGGCTTGGCGCCCTGGGCCACTTTAATTTGCAGCACTTCGGCGTTGACCAAATACGCGGGGGTTACACCAAAGCGACCGGAGGCCACTTGCTTGATTTTAGATGTTTTGACAGTGCCGTAACGGGCCGGGTCTTCACCACCCTCACCGGAGTTGGAGCGCCCGCCCAAACGGTTCATGGCTTCGGCCAGGGCTTCGTGCGCCTCGGGTGACAGGGCGCCCAGCGACATACCCGCTGAGTCAAAGCGCTTGATGATGGCTTCGATAGGCTCTACTTCTGACAGGGGCACTGGCGTACACAGGTCGTCGCGCAGGGTCAGCAGGTCGCGCAGCATGGCTACCGGGCGCTTGTTCACCAGGTCGGCATAGTTACGCCACAAGGCATAGTTGCCACTTTGTACGGCTTTTTGCAGGGTCTGTACCACATCCGGGTTAAAGGCGTGGTATTCAGAGCCATGGACATACTTGAGCAAACCGCCCTGGACAATGGGCTTGCGATCCAGCCAGGCAGTCTGCGCCACCAGTTGCTGGTCCGCCTCCAGGTCTTCAAAACGGGCACCGCCGATACGGCTGGGAGTGCTTTCAAAACAGGTATTGATCACCTCTTCCGACAAGCCAATCGCTTCGAACAATTGGGCGCCGCGGTAAGAGGTAATAGTGGAGATACCCATTTTCGACAGGATTTTTAACAGCCCCTTATCGATACCCTTGCGGTAATTTTTGTAGGCGGTGTCCACATCGGTCAGCAACTCGCCGGTCTCAATCAAATCGTTGAGTACGTGGTAACTGAGGTATGGATACACAGCCGTCGCACCATAGGCGATCAAGGCCGCCACCTGGTGCGGATCACGCGCCGACGCGGTTTCCACAATCAGGTTGGACTCGCAGCGCAGGCCGATATTGGTCAGGTGCTGGTGCACCGCGCCCACGGCCAGGAGTGCATGGATAGGCAGTACGCCTTTTTCAAAGCCCGCATCACTCAACACGACCAGCACCTTGCCGGATTGAACCGCCGCGGCCACATCATCGCAGAGCTTGGCCAGGGCCGCCTTGAGGTTAGTGGTTTCCGGGTTGTAGTAAAGCGAGAACTTTTGCTGCTCATAACCGGGGCGATTCAACGCCATCAGGCCGCGGAATTTTTCCGGCGACAGCACCGGCGAACTCAGGATCACGCGATCGGCATGTTCCGGCAGCTCGTCATAGACCGAGAGTTCGCGCCCCAGGCACGTCTCCAGCGACATCACAATCGCTTCGCGCAGCGGGTCGATGGGCGGGTTGGTCACCTGCGCGAACTGCTGGCGGAAGTAATCGTAAAGCGGGCGCTGCTGGCGCGATAACACGGCCATGGGAGTATCGTCACCCATGGAGCCCACAGCCTCTTGTCCGCCCTCGGCGAGCGGGCGCAAAAGCTGGTCACGCTCTTCGAAACTCACCTGGAACATCTTCATATTGGCTTTGAGCGCAATCCCCTCCAGGCCATTTTCCTTGGCGTCGGTATTGAGGGTGGACTCAATGCGCAGGGCGCGCTCTTTCAGCCATTGCTTGTAGGGCTTGCTCGATTTGAGCTGGTTGTCCACATCGCGGGTGTTGTGCAGGGTGCCGGTCAGGGTATCGATAGACATGATCTGGCCGGGGCCAAGGCGGCCTTTGGCCACTACATCCGCCGGGTCATAGGCATAGACACCCACTTCCGAGGCAACGGTGATCATATCGTCTTTGGTGATCACCCAGCGCGAGGGACGCAGGCCATTGCGGTCGAGGGTACAGACGGCGTAGCGACCATCGGTGATTACCAGGCCCGCCGGGCCATCCCAGGGCTCGATATGCATGGAGTTGTATTCGTAGAAGGCGCGCAGGTCCGGGTCCATGTTTTCCACGTTCTGCCAGGCCGGCGGCACCAGCATACGGATAGCGCGGTGCAGCTCCATACCGCCCAGGGTCAGGATTTCCAGCATATTATCGAGGCTGGAAGAGTCAGAGCCGGTGCGGTTAACCAGGGGTTTCAGCTCTTGCAGGCCTGGCAGCAAGTCACTGACAAATTTCGGGGTGCGCGCGACCGACCAGTTGCGGTTGCCCACAATGGTGTTGATCTCGCCGTTGTGCGCCAGCATGCGGAACGGCTGCGCCAATGGCCATACCGGCATGGTGTTGGTGGAGAAGCGCTGGTGGAACACACAGATCGCCGTTTCCAAACGCTCGTCCGCCAGGTCGGAGAAGAAGCGCGGCAAGTCCACCGGCATCATCAAGCCTTTATAGGAGAGGACGCTGCTACTCAAACTGGCTACATAAAAGGATTTATCACCCGCCAAACGGATTTCAGCTTTGCGACGGGCTATAAACAGGCGGGCGTTGAACTGTTCTAGAGGAAGCTCTGGTGAGCTGTTGATGAAGATGTGGAAAAAACTGGGGAGAGACTTTAAAGCGATGGGACCTAGGCATTCCGGGTCGGTTGGCACTTCACGCCAGCCGACCACTTCCAAGCCTTGCTGGGTCAGCTCCGCGGTGAAGGCTGACTGCTGTGTTTTCGCGATCTCCTTATCGGAGTTAAGCATGATCGAACCCACGGCATACACGGGTGCAAGCTCAGCACCGCAAGCTTCTTTCGCCACGGCACGCAAGAAACTGTCAGGCTTTTGCAACAACAAACCACAACCATCACCGGTTTTACCGTCCGCATTGATACCACCACGGTGAGTCATGCAGGTCAGGGCTTCGATTGCGGTTGTCAGCAAACGATGGCTGGTTTTGCCTTTCAAATGGGCAATCAAACCAAAGCCGCAGTTATCTTTGAACTCGTCTATCTGGTAGAGGCCAGTGGTCATAGGCTAATTCTCAACAAAAATCACTATCAAGGGATACGCTGCAAGTGAAAGGCGATGCTCATGCGAAAGCCGCGCCAAACCATACCCCAGACAAAAAAGCCCCTGAGGTTTAGGGGCTGGGCAAATGGGCGCAGGATATTACCCGCTCAGCGCTGCAATGGCAAGCAAACCGGCGGGTCAAACGGCGGCGGCAACGCACCAAAAAAGTGCAGCCTTTTGATTCGAACAGGTACCCTGGTGACGGGATCTTGCAGAGTTATTGGCGCTGGCGCCAATGGTCGGAAGTGAGCACTTGCTGACGACCAAAACGTTCCTGGTCTTCCCCGGTTGCCCCCTCCTTGCATTCCCCTTTCACCCACAGGTGACTGGGGGCCAAACTCCGATCCAATTCCATAAAGCCCTCGCGGCAATAACCGGATTGACGCACCACATAGGCCACATTTTCCAGGAGGCGTTCGGGCGTTGAACGGTTGATCTGGATACCCCCTTGCATCGGTGGACGGGCGGGCCCGCCACTGGTAGCCACCTGGATCCGGTCAGGCTGTTGCGGCATGCGCAACCGGTACACGAACATCTTGCTGGTATTAGGCAGAATCTCCACTTCCAGCGTTTCCTGGATGGAATCATTGATATAGCTGCGACCGGGTGAGGAGCATGCGACAAGCAGTGCTGCAAACACGGCTACCACGATCAGGCTGCTGGCCGTTCTAATCATTCATTACCTCATCTTGTGTCTCGGGGCCAGGCCGGCCCCGGTAAAGAGCCGGGTTAAAGGTTTCAGCAAAAAAGCCGACATTATCAGGTATCCAATCCCACTATAGCCGCTATTCTCTGGAGCCTGCTATGGGTTCAACACCAGCCGGTATGGCTACACCATTACTCACATCCTGCAGGCATCCGCTATTGACCCTCCTGCCTGGCGCGGGTTTCCTATTTTGCCTGGGATTATTCATGGCAAGTGCCACCCAATCCCAAGCGGAACCGCTGATACCAGAAGATATCGCCTACCAACCCGGCCCCAGGCCAGTTAGCGATACGACACCGACCAGCCTTCCGCCTCCGGTGGCAGAACCGGAGCCAGACGCCATCCGGATGGAGCCCCCGGTGGCGCCAACCGATACCTGCAAGCGCCAATCACCACTGCGCAAAACCTTAACCCTCACCAGCTTTACACGGCTCAGCCCCCACATGGCCAATGCCGGCGGCCTGCACGAGCTGGAGCAGGGGCTGCCCCAACTGCTGCGCGATGAACTCATGCAGCGCGAGGTTATCAGTGCAAACCTGCTCAACCAGGGCATAGCCCAAGAGGCAACCGAAGATCAACGCCAGCGCCAGGCCCAGGAGTTGGCCCGCCGCCATCACACCCAGTTTGTCCTGGCGGGCAGCATTCTCGACATGACGATGGATGACCCGGGTCGCCAATACAATCCCGGCCTGTGGCAAGGTGCAGCCAATCTGTTTCACGACCTGACGACGATTACCAGCCGCGATAAACGCACACGCCAGTTGGCCCTCTACCTGGAATTGCGCGATGGCTTCACCGGGGAGGCCCTGCTCAGCCGCCGCTACCACACCCAGGGAATCTGGAACCAGCAAGGCGCCCCCAGATTCAATTCCGCCGCCTTCCATCGCAGCGACTATGGCAAGGCCATCTATGAACTGGTAGGGCAAATGGGGGAGGACCTGGCCAACACCCTTGCCTGCCAGCCCTTTATCGCCGCGATTGATGCCGCTCCCGGTCGGCCGCAAGTCATTATTGATAGCGGCGCCAACCAGGGGTTGCGTGCAGGCGACCAGATGGAGCTTTATCAGTTGCTGGTAGTGCCATCCCAAACCCGATACATGGCCAGCGAAACCCGCCTGATCAAACGCAATAGCCGACTGCAACTGCAAGAGGTTTATCCATCCCACAGCACTGCCGTCCTGGTAGACGGCCAGTACCTGAACGGTGCCTTCCTCGCGATTAGCGATTAGACACGTCAAAAACCCCGGGGAAATTGCCTGGCCAGGTATTCATCATGGCTGGGCAGTCCCTCTACCATTTTGGCAATGGCAGTACGTGCCAATTGCAGGGTTTCACGAATCTGTACGTAATCCAGATTATCAACCCGCGGGCAATATTTGTGCGGACGGATCCCCATACCCTCAAACACAGACTGCCAGTTACTACTACGAAAGAGTTCATCGCTGGCTTCCGGAACCAAGCCATGGGCAGTGAATAACGCTATGCGCTCCTGTAATGAATCGGGGATTGGCATTTGGCGGCACCAGCGCCAGAAATCACTGTCATTGCGCCGGCTAGTGCAGTAATGCAGCAGGATAAAGTCGCGCACCTCTTCATAATCTGCCGCAATGCGGCGGTTGTAGGCGCGCGCCAGGCTGGGCTCACACTCGGCATCCGGAAAATAACGCAGGAAAAAATCCATACCGCGAACAATCAGGTGAATCGCCGTCGATTCCAGCGGCTCCACAAATCCGGCCGCCAAACCCAACGCCAAACAATTTCCCTGCCAGACGACCTTGCGGCGTCCACTGGTAAAGTGGATCAGGCGCGGTTCATTAAGCCGCGCAGCATCCAAATGCCGCAATAAGGTACTTTTTGCCTCCGCATCGCTGCAAAAACGACTGGCATAGACATAGCCATGGCCAGTGCCGTTGCGCAGGGGAATACGCCAGGACCACCCGGCCTTGCGCGCCGTAGCAGTGGTGTAGGGCATCCTCGAACCGGCCACGTCCGTCTTTACTACCAGTGCGCGATCACAGGGTAAATAGTGTGACCAATCCTCCAGTTCCACCCCCATCGCCTCACCAATCAACAGCGCGCGGAAACCGGAACAATCAATAAAGAAATCCCCGTCCACCCGCGTGCCATCCTGCAACTGCAGTGCCTGAATAAAACCGCGCTGGTCGCGCTCGCTGGACACACACTTACCCTGGATGCTTTTAACGCCCCGGGCTTCAGCATAACGACGCAAATAGGCAGCAACCAATTTGGCATCCAGGTGCACCGCGTAGTGGGCGCCACCAATCGGGGTATTTTGCGCCTGCCCCGGTGGAAAGAAACGCTCTCTCGCCGCCATGACGGCACAGGGGGAAAAATCCTCCAGTGGATAATGCTCGCCCGCAAGGCTCGCCTTTAACCAGCACTGGTAAAAATCCTGGTTCTCTATACGTTTTCCAATGCTGCCGTAGGGATGGAAATAGCTGTGCCGGGATTCGCGCCAGTCAATAAATTTAATGCCCAATTTGTAGCAGGCCTGGGTTTCACGCATGAAATCCTGCTCATCAATCCCCAGGCTGTGAATGAGGTGCAATATGGGAGGGATAGTGGACTCCCCTACCCCAATCGGCCCCAGCTCCTCGGACTCGATCACAGTGACCCGGCACAGTGTCGGCTTGAGATGGGCAGCCAGCATCGCCGCAGCAATCCAACCGGAGGTGCCACCGCCGAGAACAACAATATCTTTGATGGATTTCATGGATGTATTCATGGATATCTATTGTCTTTATTCCACTTACCAGGAGGCTTGCAGCAGGGACTGGGCGTCGCCGTCTGCCTCTGTGGTAAACCCCCACCAGGAACTGCTGCAGGTTTGAATGGCCCGGCGCAATACATCAATGGCACGATAGCGGGGAAAGCTGCTGCGCCAGGCCAATCCCAACGTACGCTGCCCTATGGCCAATGGTCGCGCCGCTACACGGCTTGCCCGACACAGTGAAACCTCCGCTGCGGAGGCGGGAACTATGCTAACCCCCATACCAGCTGCCACCAGATTACGTAACATTTCCAGGCTATTCACCGAAACCGTCTCCGGCTGCAATGCCGCCCAGGGACACAGGGCCAGCGCCTGATCGCGCAAACAATGTCCTTCCGCCATCAACAACAAGGGCTCCTGCGCGATATCCGGAATATCCACTATCTGTTTGCAGGCCAGGGGATGGGCCCGGGGTACCAGTACCACCAAAGGCTCGTCAAACAAACGCTGGGTGACTACCTCAGGCATGGCAAATGGCAGAGGTATCAGAACCGTATCCACTACCCCGTCGCGCAGCTTTCGTCGCAGTGACTCAGCGGTATCTTCCTGCACATAGAGCGGCATTTCCGGTGCCCACTGCTGCAGCTGGGCAATCAACTGTGGCAACAGATAGGGCCCCAGGGTCGTCAAGGTGCCCAGGACAAGCGGTGCGGCCAGCTGGTCCCTGCCCGCCTCAGCAAGGGATTTGATATCGGCAACACTCGCCAGCACAACCCTCGCTTGCGCAATGATAGGAGCGCCCTCAGGCGTCAACTTAATACTGGTTTTGGTGCGTTCAAACAACACAACACCCAGCTCTTCCTCCAGTTTGCGCAATGCAATGCTGAGGGTAGGCTGACTAACATGGCAGCGTGCGGCAGTGCGCCCGATGTGCAATTCATCGGCCAGTGTCGTTATGTAACGCAACTCAATCAGCGTCATAAAAACGGGATATCCATGGGAAAGAGAGGCCAGGGCTGGCGGCCAGTTTGCCTGTAAAGAATAGATTCGGTAAAGCAGTATCCCTACATTTGAAAATCGTCATAGCTAGAATTAATGACCTTCAAATTGTCCCCGCCATGTCGCTTCCGTTACAACTGTCGTTTTATTTAACAATACAAACAGCATAACAACTTATTCAACAGTTATTCGGTTAATTCCCATGTCTATTGCACAACTGTCTGTCGTCTTTTTCCTGCAAATGTTTATTATCCTGCTCGTCTGCCGCGTGGTCGGCTGGATAGGGCGCAAGTACCTGCACCAGCCCCAGGTGGTCGGCGAGATGGTTGCCGGGGTGATCCTCGGCCCCTCACTGTTCGGCCTGTTGCTGCCGGAGCTCCAGAAAGCCGTTTTCCCGGTGGAAACCAAGGGTGTGCTCTATGTGGGCGCCCAGCTGGGTGTAGGCCTTTACATGTTCCTGGTAGGCTTGGGATTCCGCGCCGACCATTTTAAAACCAACGTGAAAAGTGCAGCGGCGGTATCCATTTCCGGCATGGCGGCGCCCTTCCTGGTGGCCATCCTCATTACTCCCTGGCTGATGAGTGTACCCGGCCTCTTCTCCGAAAGCGCGACCCGGTTCAACGCCACCCTGTTTATGGGCGCCTGTATCGCCATCACAGCCTTTCCCATGCTCGCGCGCATCATCCACGAGCGCGGCCTCAGCCAGACCAAGCTGGGAACATTGTCATTGTCGGCCGGCGCTATCGATGACGCCGGTGCCTGGTGCGTGTTGGCCATCGTATTGGCCAGCTTTGGCGCCGGTGCCGGCGTTGCCTACACCGCCATTATCGGCGGCATCCTGTTTGCCAGTTTTATGATCCTGGTTGCGCCCAAGCTGCTGGCACCGCTGGCTCGCTACGCCGAAGGGCAGCAAACCCTCAGCCCCACCCTGCTGTCTATCGTGCTGATGCTGTTCATGCTGTCGGCCTTTATCGCCGATGCAATCGGCCTGCATGCAGTATTTGGCGGTTTCCTGTTGGGAGCCATCATGCCGCGCGGCAAGTTGACCAATGAAGTAAAACGCCAGTTGGAACCCTTCGTCGTGATCCTGTTACTCCCCATGTTCTTTACCTATTCCGGCCTGAATACCCAACTGACCATGGTCAATAACCTGGAATTGCTGGCAATTGCCCTGGTCATTTTGGCTGGCTCCATTGCCGCCAAAGGTGTCGCCTGCTGGGGGGCGGCGCGCCTGTGCGGAGCAGACAATCGCACCGCGATGGGTATTGGTGCACTCATGAATGCACGCGGCCTGATGGAGCTTATTATCATCAATATCGGTTTGCAGGCCGGGGTGATTGGCCCAGCCCTCTTCTCCATGATGGTGCTGATGGCCATAGTAACCACGCTGATGGCCTCCCCCCTGTTTGAAGTGGTCTACGGCAAGCGCGCCCGTGAAATGGGTGAGCTGGAAGCATTGAGCAAGGATGAACAAAGTCACCAGCCCACGCCCCAAACGACCTCGCCAACCTGACAAGGCACCCGCTTTTGCCAATCCTCAGCCCGGTCTCACGCCCGGGCTTTTTTATGCCATCGCCCATCAATACTGTCGAAATATTTTACGTACATCACACTTAAATCCAGGGCATTCCATTTTTTGGGTAAAACGCGTCGCTTTTTATGATGGAGATCAATGTATTAGGGAATGTGGCGCGGGATTTGCCTTGGGAGGCTCAGCAGTAAAACCACTCAACGTTTCACCATGGACTCTCTCTATGCGTACTCTAACAATCATCATCGCAGGACTTGCGATGGCATTTGGTGCTGCCACAGCCAGTGCCGCCCCTATCGGCTTCGACCTGAACAGCCCTGACAGCCGCACCGGTATTTCTAACAGCACCTATGCCAAAGGCTACAACTACAGTGAAGACGACATAGGTTTGAACATCACCGGCTGGTCTTACGGCACCAAAACCACGACAACCCAAACCTGTACCAAGTACAACAAAAAAGGCCAGTGCACCAAGTACGCAACCACGACCACCACCAGCGTGGTAGAAGCCATTGAGCAGGATTTTGTTGGTAAGTGGGATGGCCTGGGCATAGAGAAAACCGACAGTCCCAATCACGCCATCGATAACGAAAATGGCGACTACGACATGCTGTTACTCAGCTTCGATCAACTGGTAAAACTGACCTCGCTGGACTTGGGCTGGATCTATCTGGATAGCGACATTTCCATCCTGGCCTTCGATGGTGATACATTCGACAGCAGCTCCCTGCTGGGTAAAAAATGGCAAGACCTGCTGCTCGAAAACTGGTTCAGTGTCGGAAATTATTACAATGTTGATTACAGTGCCAACTCCGGACTGGTTAACACCAATGGTTATACCGCCAAGTACTGGTTGATCGGTGCCTACAATCCCAACCTGGGTGGCAGCTGGGATGGCGATAACCTCAACTACACAGGCCAGACCGACTATTTCAAACTCAAGGGCGTCACCGTAGAGAAGCCCCCGGTTATTGAACTCCCCGAGCCATCTGCATTCCTGCTGGTACTGTTGGGCTTGATCGGTATTGGATTGCGCCGCAGCAAACGCTAGACCTGCCTCATACCGCAGTAAAAAGGGCGCCTAAGGCGCCCTTTTTTGTGGCTTGCCATCCCTGGCAGCCACCCTGCGGGCCGTCGTGCCACGACGTCAAAAATCACTCCCGGCGATTTTTTGTGGCTTGCCATTCATGGCAGCCGCCCTTCAGGCCGTCACGTAGTGGTGCCAGCAATTGTTCCTGACGATTTTTTGCGGCTTGCCATCCATGGCAGCCGCCCTCCGGGCCGTCGCGTAGCGACGTCAAAAATCGTTCCCGACGATTTTTTGTTGCCTCGAATTTTCAATCACTTATGATGGCGCTTCCCGACAGTAGACACCCGGGCGATGCCTGCCCGGACGCAAGAATAACAACCTGTAACGGATTTTCCCGAAGGGGTGCATTATGTTCAAACGCTATCTGGCCGCGCTTGGCTTGTCAGCCCTGGCCACCCTGGTGCTCGCTATTCCGGCCCAGGCCCAGCAGTTCAAGGTACTGGTCTTTACCAAAACCATGGGCTGGCACCATGAATCCATCCACGATGGTATTACCGCCATGCGCACCCTGGCGCAACGTCACCATTTCGCAATGGATTGGCATGAGGATGCAGCGGTGTTTACCGATGAGCGGCTCAAACAATACCAGGTGATTATTTTCCTGCTGACCAGTGGCGACATACTGAACGAGGAACAGCAGGCGGCGATGGAGCGTTTTATCCAGTCCGGTAAGGGATTTGTGGGCATCCACAGCGCCTCGGATACCGAATACGATTGGGACTGGTACACCAGGATGGTGGGGCGGACGTTCCATATTCACCCGGAAATACAAACCGCACGCCTGGAGGTACTCAAACCGGATTTTCCGGGCCTGGAGCTGATGCCGAAAAAGCTCTGGTGGACAGAAGAATGGTATGAGTTTGGGGCCGAGCGCAGTAAGCACCTCAACTACATATTGGCCGTGAATGAAAAAACCTATAACCCCGCCGCCCAATGGGGCGAGAAAAAAACCGGGGGCATGGGTAAATTTCACCCCGTTGCCTGGTATCAGCAGTATGATGGCGGCCGCGCTTTTTACACGGCGCTGGGGCATCAGCCTGCTACCTATGCGGAACCCCTGTTCCTCGCCCACGTCTATGGCGGTATTTTTTGGGCGGCGACAGGCAAGGGACTGGATTAATAACAACACATAAAAACGATAGACACGACTATGAAAACCTTTTTGAAGACCTATGCGCGTTTCCTTTATCCCGCTGTGATCCTGGTGCTCTCCTTCGGGGTTTATTTCACTTATTACGGCTCGCCCCAGGCCATGTTCTGGGATGAGAATTACCACGTCGCCTCGGCCCAGAAACATATCGATGGCGTCATGTACATGGAGCCTCACCCCCCCTTGGGCAAAATGCTCATGGCCGTGGGCGAAGTCCTGTTTGGAGGTAACGGCAATGTCGATAAATCCAAACTCAACGAAACGGATTACCTGAACGGTGACCAGGCCCCACCGCAAATGACCTATAAGGGGTTCCGCTGGCCTTCTGTGGTCATGATGGCGATCTCGGTCCTGTTTTTTTACGGCATCTTGCGCTGCATTACCCAGCGGGAGTGGCTCGCCGCCGCATTCACCAGCCTGGTAATTTTTGATAATGCCCTCGTCATCCACTCGCGCGCCGCCATGCTCGAAGGCATCCAGATGTTTTTTATCCTGGCAGCCCTTTACTACTTTGTGCGAGTGGCGACTGACCACATCCATGAGGGAAAGAAAATCCTGCTGCGGCATTACGCCATCCTCGGCGTGTTGATTGGCCTGTCCATCAGCGTAAAGGTCAACGGCATGATCCTGGTATTGCTGTTTGTCATGCTGTACGGGGTCGACCAATGGCAAGCCATTAAGCAATGGCAGTGGCTGCCGCTGGCGCAACGTTTAGCGGTGACGGTCCCCAGCGGAGTTGTCCCCCTGCTGCTGGTATTTTTTGGTGTTTTCTATATCCACATCGGTATGGGCAGCACCATTATGAAAGACCGCACCTATAAAGCGTCGCCCGAGTACCTGGCCCAAATCCGCGCGGGCAATACCTGGGCTCCCGGCACCTTTATGATTGGTATGCGCGATAACTGGAAATACATGAGTGAATACGCCGATGGTGTACCGCGCCTGGATGTGTGTAAATCCGGTGAAAACGGCAGCTATGCCATGAATTGGCCACTGGGCAAGAAGACCATCAGCTACCGCTGGGACAAAAATACGGTCGACGGAAAAACCGTTGTTAAATACAAATACCTGACCGGCAATCCCGTAGTCTGGTTCAGTGTATTGGCGGGGATCATCCTGTCTTCCGGTCTGATTATCGGTCGCTTTATTTACGGCAACGCCATTAAAGATGAGCGCCTCTTTTTCTGGATCTGCGCATTTACCGGCCTCTATCTCAGCTACATGATCGCCATCTTGCAGATTGAACGGGTCATGTACCTCTACCACTACCTGGTACCGCTGGTGTTTGGCGCAATCAACCTGGCGCTGATATTTAATTACGTTTTCCGCGATGAAGTTATTGCCAACAATCGCCATACCATCATCAATGCCAGTTTATTTGCCCTGCTGGTTATTGGTGTGTTCGCGTTTTTCTCACCCTTCACCTATGGTTTCGGCCTGACTGAAGATCAATTCGAACTGCGCAACTGGTTCAGCTTCTGGCAATTACAGGTGGTGAGATAATCATGAACAAATTGATGGATAAAAACTGGATTTTCAGCGGCCTGATTCTGGCCATTGTGGTATTGATCCTGATACGCATCACCCCCGAGTCGGTCGACCCGGTCGTAAAATTGGTAATCAGCAAAAACCGCGCAAGCATCAGCAATATTTATCAGCCGCGCGATGTCGAGTTCACCAAAGAGGTGATGGTGGATCGCCTGAACCTGCTTGACAAAAGCCGCTTCAGCCATCCCAAGCTGGGCAATATCGCGGGTTATTCCGATGACTTCTTTGTCGATGTACAGCACCGTATCCAGGTCCTCAAAGGCGGCCAGTTCCGCTTTATGATCGGCAGTGATGACGGCTTTAGCCTGAGCATCAACGGCAAGAAAATCTGTGAGCATTTGGGCGACCGCCCCTACTCCGTCCAGCCCTGCTTTGTGCAGTTGGAACCAGGTACCCACGACTTCAACCTGTCCTACTTCCAGGGCTTCGGCAATTCCGGATTGACTGTACAATACGCCTTGGGCAGCGACAAACCGCGCTGGTTTGGCGACAACTCCAGCAGTATCAAGTTTTAATCTCCCGCAACAAAAAATAAGGCCCGCCTAGGCGGGCCTTATTTTTTTATGGTGAAAAAAACTTATCAATATTTCACACTGCATCCATAAGGGCGAGTGCTGGCCGTCGTGATTGGTTTACCAGCCAAGGCTTCATCCAGTGCAGCCGCCACATAGTTTTTCGAGGTGGGAATCACCGCCGGATTGGCTGAATCATTATCGTCAATCGCACCGGCATAAACGACCTGGCCGTCCGGATTGATAATGTACATGTGCGGTGTGGTCTTCGCGCCATAGGCTTTGCCTGTAGCGCCACTGGGGTCAAGCAGCAAGGCCTCAGACACCATATTGTGATCTGCTTTCACCTTGACCGCTTGTGCAGGTTCCAGATACCCCTGCTTACCTTTGGCCGATGAGATGATGGTCAACCATTCAACCTGTTCACCGTATTTGGCTTGCAGGCTTTGCATGTTATTGCTGCCGTAATGCTTCTTCACATAGGGACAATCCTTGTTAAACCACTCCAGCACCACCCACTTGCCTTTATAGTCTGCCAGTGCATGGTTTTTTCCGTTGGCATCCTCCAGGCTGAAATCCGGTGCAGGTTTACCGGGCACAGCCTCTGCCAATACCAGTGGGGCAAATAATAACGATGATACGGACATGGCCAGGAATCCAGCCCAGGGTTTCAAATGACGACTGATCAGTTTCATAGTGTTACTCCTTCTAGCTCCGGTGGTTATCAATAAAGAAATGGCCCTAACGCAGGTGCTCGCGCACCAGGGCCGGGGTAAGTACTTGCGGCAATAACTCGGGACTTCGGCTACCTGCCGGGTAATAGGCATAGACAGGAACCGAATTGCGCCCCAGGGTTGCCAGTGCCTGGGTAATACGCTGGTCGTAGCGCGTCCAGTCGGCGCGAATCAGCAATACCTGCCGCTCGGCAAACAGGTTTTGGATCTCGTCGGTATCCAGTACCAGCTTTTTATTGACCTGGCAGGTAATACACCAGGCAGCGGTGTAATCAATAAAAACCGGGCGCCCCTCATCCAGGGCCTGTTGCACTAAATCAGGATCATAGCCCCGCCAGGCACTGGCCGTCGGTTGCACAGACGCGGACGGCTCTGTCGGCAGTTGCCGGAATCCGATAACCAGCACTATCAGGGCCAGTATCCAGGCGAAAGCCTTCATCTTGCGCCCTGCGCCCTGCCCCAACCACAGGGCAAATGCCAGCGACAAGAGTAATGCCGACGCAACCAGCCAAGTCTGTTGCCCAAGGAGTTCATCCAGCACCCACAACAGCCACAGCACAGTCGCAAACAGCGGAAATGCCAGCAGCTGGCGCAAACGCTCCATCCAGGGACCGGGTTTGGGCAACAGAGCGGACAGCCGGGGACTAACCGCCAGCAACAGGAAAGGCGCCGCCAGTCCCGCCCCCAAACCGATAAAAATCGCCATCGCCGACAGCGGTGGCAGGCTGGCAGACGCCCCCAGTGCAGCGCCCATAAAAGGCCCCGTACAAGGTGCAGCAACAAATACGGCCAACACGCCGGTCATAAAAGAGCCACTGGCACTGGAGCGCCCGGCAAGGGCCATCAAGGAGTGCCCAAACTCAAAGGCGCCTATAAAACTCAGTGCCATTAACCAGAACAGAATCGCCAGGCCCAACACAATCCAGGGCGACTGGAGCTGGAACCCCCAGCCTATACCCGCACCGGCAGCGCGCAGCAGTAAAAAAGACAAGCCCAGGAGCGCAAAGGTTGCCAGCACACCCGCGCTATACAACAGCCCCTCCCGCACACGCAGCGCGAGGGCTGCTTCACGGGTTTTCATCAAACTGAACAGCTTGATCGACAATACCGGAAACACACAGGGCATCAGGTTAAGCAACACCCCTCCAGCGAAAGCCAGCAACAGCAACCACCACAAAGGTTCACTGACAGGATTGACTATCTCTCCACCAACCGTCAGGGACACTGCCGACCACTCCCAGGCCCTGTCGCCAGAGACGGCGACAAACCCCAGGTGTTCAGGCACAGGGGCAGCCGGCTCCAGCGTGAACGTTAGGATGCGCTCCATCCCCTTGTTCACTGTCTGTGGGGCAGCCGCCGTCACAAACGCGCCATCCAGGGGATACACCTGGGGCTCAGGGGCATTGGCGTCCGCCGAGTGCAGGTGTAGCGCCAGGGTGCGATTGCCATTGGACACCACGGCCTTTGCAAGCTGCCAGGGCACCTGGGCTTGCCCATCATCAACCACCAGGGGCACACGGGCTTTGAAATGCGCCAGCAGCGATTCACTGGCGCTATCCCAAACATCCCTGCCATCCACAAGCGGCACTTGCAGGCTTAAGGAGCCAAAACCAGGGATACACTCCTCCTGGCAAACCAGCCACTCAAGGTCAACACGGACCTCCAAATGTTCATCCGGTGTTTCCGGCAACACCAATTGGAACAAGTAGGCAACATCCCCTTCATAACCCAGGTTAGTGAGATGCGCGACGGGCAAACGGGCAGGAAAAGGCCACAGGGGCTCGGACACAGACGCGTAGTTACCCCGCCAGTCAAAACGGGGCGCCGCACCGGAATCGCCAGGGTTGCGCCAATACACATGCCAATGGGGATCAACCTCAAACAAAATGCCCAATGTTTTCTGTGAAGACGCCAACCCCATCTGCGAAGGAGCCAGCCAACTAATACGGACATGATCCGCGTCAATAACCGGTTCAGCCCTGCACAAGCCAGCCACACTGATCAGCAGCCATCCCAACAACCAGACACAAAGGCGGCCCATCCGATAAAAACCTTTTACGCGCATGCAACCTATTCTCATTCACTTCGAAAGTGCAGGTTATACGCGCAAATAAGCCAGATAGGGACAGGATAAAGGCAAAGAAGTGTTAACCGGGAAATGCAATAGCCGATCAATAAAAAAGCCGCATATTTGCATATGCGGCTTTTGGCAAGCAGGGGTTTTATACCTTAAAAGGTGTAATTCGCTCCCAGATAGAAGGTGCGACCGAACCACTGCAAGGTGCGGGTCAGGTCTTCGTTGAACATATAGTTGCGATTAGGTTCATTCGTCAGGTTGTTAATTGAAAACACCAGATCCAAGCCATTATCAAATTTGTACGCAGCTTGATAATCCACAACCGTTTCCGGTGCATACACAATCGGATTCAGGTTGATATTGCGAGTCTCACCCACGAATGAATCCTGATAGGTTGTCGATACCCGGGTTTCGAATCCACCATAGCTATAGAACACCGTCAGTTTCGCTGAGTTTTCTACCAACCCTGGGAAAGGCAGTGTTCCTGAATTCAAATCAGAATCTACCGGGTTAACAACCGTAATCTCACTATCTGTCCATGAATAACTGGCTGTCAGGCCAAGCCCAGAAAATAGCTCGGGCAAGAAGTTGAAAGTTTGCGTATAGGATAATTCCAATCCACGGATAAAACCACCATCCAGATTATTGATGGATGTAGAGTAAGTACCGTTTTGTACTTCCACCTCACTCACCAAGCCGCCGAGTTCAACAGGCCATGTATCGGGAACATCAAAACCCGCCGCGCGGAAATCAAAGTTCTCAATAGTAATATCCTGAATAAACGACTTGATTTCACGGTGGTAGCCTGCAATCACAATTGCACCGTTGGTTTCCTCCAAATACCACTCATAAGACAAATCAATTTGATCCGCAATAAATGGCTTCAGGAACGGAGAGGTGTTAGAACCGTAATTGAAATAAGGAATATCACCACGCAACTCCACACTACCGGTAGAGTCGGGTGCAGCCAAGCGATTAATGGGTGCACGCGACAGGACACGGGCCATTGCCAAACGCAACTGGTGTGAATCAGCCAAGCTATAGTTCAGGTTAATTGAAGGCAATGTATCACTGTACTTGATGCCAATGTCTTTGTAAGCATAATCTGTTCTGCACTCACCAAGCTCATCACATATTTCTACCGCACCGGCATTTACATCACCATTCACATTAACAATTGCACGACTGGACTGATCGGAGCGAACATGGCGAACACCAATGTTACCGGTCAGATCACGGCCGGCCAACGTAGTTTCAATATTGGCTTGCAAATAAACGGCTGTGACATTTTCATCAATATCAGCACGCTGTAACATAGACCAAGCGCGATCCTCACCCCAGCGGGCAGCGGGAGTAATTGAACGACGGGGCGCTTCAGGATCCAGATTCTCCTCTGTAGGTACAGGAGTTATTCCACGAACTAAACCCAGATTAGAAGCGGATTGAATAATTGCATCACCATCAATTGCCAGGAATGATGGAAAGTGGGAAAAATCACCTTTCCAATTAACAATATCCGCGGTGTCTGTTGTAATTGGCAAGGAGAAGTCCGATTGATAGTAACGGCTTGAACCTGCACCATCAGTTCCATAAACAAAAACCTGACGACGCTCTTTATGATTACGCTCAGAGTAACGCACTCCGGTTTCTACTGATTTGAGCAGCCCAAGCTCTGTGTCGTATTTAACATCAAACCGTACTGCATCAATTTTGTCATCACTGATGCGTGGATAACGCTCATAACTGGTTAACCGAACATTACTTACACCCTGCTCATCAAAGTAGGTGTAATCGCGGTTCATGCTAATACTGGGAAGGTTAATGCCATCCAGCAAATAGCTTACAGATTGATTAGGATCCCGCTCATAAGGATCTTGCCCAGGCACAAGATTTTCAGCTTCGCGATATAAATGCGCACGCGTCACCGCCTCCGCCTGATTACCAGACGAGTCAGAGTGCGAAAGATCCAGGGACAATGTCAATGCGTCTTCTTTCCATTTCACGTTTAAACCGCTGGAAAGCAAATCATTCTTCTGAGTAACATCGTTGTTGTTGATTTGGAAATTAAATGAGTCACGTTGCTGAATTGAATCATAAACGCCAAACTCACCACCAATAACAGCAATGTTATTCCACAGGATTACGTTCGCAATGTCTGCTTGCGCAATGGGCTGAACACGAAAACCACGGTTAAAGCTATTGGATTCAAAATCAGAATAAAAGATATCAGCCTGAACCGCCAATTGATCATTAGGCTCGTATTGAACAGAGGCTACATAACCATCCCGAGTTTCTTCTCCTCCAGTTTGGAACAATTCAAAACCGTCACTAATCGCAACCAGTGTCGGGCGCTGGGAAGGATCAACCTGATTCAAATTTGAATCCAAAACATTAATACCCAGATTTGCCTCATCCCATAAGTTCAGTGCTTGATCCAGGTTATAGTGCTCAAAACGCACGGCCGCACGCGGTTGGTACATATGGGCATAACCAACAGCAACCCCTAAGGTGTCATCAAATAATTTCTTTTGGTAGGAGATAGATAAACGTCTACCGTAAGGATCTGCTCCATAAATATCTTCAGCCTGGTCATTAAAACTACCTCGAACACTAACCATGACCTTTTGGTTTTCGCTCATTTCCAGTGGATTTGCGGTCTTCAATTCCACAGAGCCTGCCACACCACCTTCAATCAAGGAGGCTTTGGGAGACATATATACTTCAACAGATTGAATCAGTTCCGATGGGAACTGACTGAATTCCATGGCACGGGTACCATTGGGGGAAACTTGTTCACGACCGTTAAGGGTTGAAAACACGAAGCCTTCACCCATACCACGGATTTGAATAGTACTGGCCTGGCCACCTGAACGGGTTACAGTAATGCTGGGAACACGCCCCAATGCATCGGCAATTGACACATCAGGCAAGCCACCAATATCTGCTGCAGAAATAGCCTGGACAACCGTATCAGCATTACGTTTTACATCCAGGGCATTTTGAATGGATTTTGCATAACCGGTAACAACGACTTCTTCAACGGTTGGATCAACTGTTTCTTGTGCAATAAGGGATTGGGAGAGCGATACCAATGCCAGGCCCGACATAGCAGCGGCAATAGGTTTTACAGTAAATTTTTTCATGTGCTTAGTCTCAGCTTGTTATCTGGTGTTATCTGTTTTTTCTAACGCCCCCACCTCAGCGGGGGCTATGGCTGATTAGTCAGCAGAATCAACAGTAACGGTCAGTGCTTCGGGATTTGCAGTATCCAGGGTGAACACATATTCGCCTTCCGACGCTATGCTTAAACCGATATTGCTTCCACCTGCCACCAAATTAACCGGTGTACCCAGTACAGCACTATTACTCGAACCGAAATCCAGCGCGCCCCAATCTGCAGCAGCCACTTTAAATTGGTAACTATTGTTAGCTGCCAGATTGAGTTTCAATGTGTACAAACCACTTCCCGAATAAGCCAGTTGGTTTGCATCAGTAGCGCCCCAGTCACTAGATACATTACCTCTAATATAGATAGGCAAAGAGGAATATACGTTATCTGCATAAACCTTCACGGTTGGAACAGCAGGGTCCTGCATGTTGAGTTCAAATCGATAGGTTGCAGATATGCTTACCGTCAGGCCTATATTGTCCCCTCCTTGCGAAACAGGGGCTTCTTCACCCAAATCAATCGAGCTGCCATTACCAAAGTTAAAGGTACTCCAGTCACTGCTTGCGATTTTGAATGAATATGGGTCTTCAGCAGCAGCTACATCTACTGCAACCGAATAGATACCTTTGCCGGTATAGCTCAGTTGATTGAGGGTAGTGGTTGCATCCCAACCTACTTCTGGAATATTTCCACGCAGATAAACCGTCCCACCATTCAATTGTTCCTTAACAACAGTAATAGTCGGAGCAGTCAAACTCGACGATGCATCAAGCTCGAAGCGATACAAGCCAGACTCAGTAATATTGATACTAATATCACTGCTGTCTCCACCTTGGTTAAGTACAAGAGGAGCACCCAATACGACAGTGGCATTAGCTCCCAAATTGGGGACATTCCAATCTGCGGCAGCTATTTTGAACTTGTAGGCATCCACTCTAGCGTCAATATCGAGTACAACGGAATAGATACCACGACCATGATAGGCCATCCGTGTGGCATCAACAGCAGACCAATCATCGTCGTAAACATTACCACGCACATAAACATCGCTGGCATAAGGTGGTGGTTCCTGATCTGGCAGATCAAGCGTTGCACCTGCGGATAAACCAACGCCCTGACCTCCTGCCTGCTTTTTCACAAACACAGCCGTTGTAAATGCAGGCACAGTGAAATTGCCACCTATCTCATCATTTACGGCTTCAGCAAATGAGGCATTTCTGACAATCTCATCGACAGAGTTTTTCTGGATATCGTGCAGTTCAAAACCGGTAGCCGTTGGTACAGTCAGTGTTTGCGCAGTAGTCGTACCGTTAAAGACAACCACCATCGCATCAAGCGCAGGATCCAAATCGGCGCGCTGAACATCTTCCGTACCACTCACAACACCGGCACCATCATCAATGCTCATCACAATAACGCCCGCTTTCTGCGACTTGCCACCATCCTGGAAGCCTACGCGGTCAAAAACCTCCTGCGCAGTTTGCAGGCTGAACAAGGGGGAGTTTTTCGCGATTGCCAACATCTCCTTGAATATTTCACCAGCAAACTCGATATGCTCCGGTGATGGCTTGGAGTTTACATCGTTGAACGCCGACAGAATTTGCGCATCACTGGGCATCCCTTCTTTTCTCGGAGGCAGGCCGACAGCCCAATTATTGGTTTGCTTGGTAAAGTCAACATAGTTAAACCAGTCACCAGCATTGTAGCTATCGGCAGTCATGGATTTAGAACGGAGTAGATCACTACCCATGTGAATGAAAGGGATGCCTTGGCTTAGCACAGGAATCGACAACGTAATATTTTGCATACGGACACGGTTATCAATACTGGTACCAGCATCAATGGCGTCAGGCTTATGCATCCAATCCCACAATGTTTCGTTATCGTGTTTTTCGACGTAGTTAATAGCCTCTTGCGGATCCAGGTTATAGGCACCAACTGTGCTGGCACTGATAATAGCGCCGTTCTTTGCCTTCAACTTGAAGTCTGCGAGGTTACCAGCCAGACCGGCACGTATCGCATCGACACTACCGCCCTTAAACAACTGGAACTCACGTAAAGGATTACGCATACGGTCATTAAAGGTACCAATACCAGTTCCTGCCAATGACATCTGGGTCGCTAAATTTTCAAGACCAATACGCTCCGGAGCAGGGCTAGCCGGATTCCACGCTTCAGCATAGAAATAATTGTCCGGGTCTATCGCTCTAACAGCATCATAGGATTCTGTCAGTACGGCCTTAGGCATATAGCCTGACTGGTCAAAACGGAAACCATCAACCTTGTAGTTTTGTGTCCAATGAACCAATGAGTCTTTTACGAACTTGGCCATCATACGATGCTCTGTTGCAGTGTCAGAACCTGCACCAGTACCATTTTCTGCAAGGCCGGTGGATACATTCGTACGGAAGTAATAACCGGGAACAATCTTATCGAAAGTGGAATTGGGGCTTGTATTACCTGATTCCAGCGTATGTGGGTACACAACATCAAATACAGTGCGCAAACCAATATTGTGCAGAGCCATAATCATAGCGCGCTTTTCTTTTACGCGGACAAAACCATTACTGTCTGTTGCGTAGCTGCCCTCTGGAGCATTGTAGTGGACAGGATCATATCCCCAGTTAAATCCATCGATATCTTTAATGGCATTAATCAGGTCACGCGCAGCACTGGTCTTGGTATCAAATGATGCGATAACCTCACTGACTTTTTTACTATTAGGAATAGAGCCATCGCATACCGACAGATCTGCCGGATTACTGACACGCTGGCACAGTTCGAAAATATAGCTATCAAGATTGACCTGAGAACCAGCCCCCTCAGGAACTGTTCCACCGTCGTTGGTAGGCAGAAGGTGAATATGGGTCAAACCAGATTCAACCAAGGACTTCAGATGGTTTACTGGCGCAGAGTCAGCAACAGTAAATGCCATATATTTACCGCGATAGGCTTTAGGCGTACTTTCATCCTGTGCACTGAAGTCGCGTACATGCGCTTCATAGATCACGAAGTTTTCGGGGGCTCCAGCAACAGGAACCGTATGCTCATCCCAACCCGATGGTTTGAGATCAGCATCATTCAAATTCACAAACTGTGAATAACGGCCATCAGTCGCCAGTGAAATAGAGTAAGGATCCGTTACTTCCAAACGACGGATACGCTGATCGACCGCGTTAAACGCGGTTACACGAAAACGATAAAACTTGCGATCCAGTTGTGCAAGAGTTCCCTGGTAGTGCCAAATACCGGTAACAGTATCGAGCTGCATGGGAATATTTTCAGCCAAACGCAGAGGCTGGCCACTGAATACGCGTAGCTCAACATTTTGTGCAGTCGGCGCCCAAACAGAAACACCGACACCGCCCGCAGTGTAAGTAACACCCAATGTGGCTTCATCAGCATCATTATCCGACGAGGTGTAAATATCATCCAGCGCACCCGCCGTCTGTAGACGTGTGGCATAACCGCGAACAACAGTAACTTCCTGTTCTTCCTGGGTGACAGGATCTGTCTCAGTCTCTACTGAGTCATAACGACCATACAGGATTAACTCACCTTTGAGTGCGGTCTTAATCTCATCAAGTCCAGTAGTTGACGGAATGTCATAAGCAGAATAACTGGCCAGATGGGGGAAACGACTGATTTCTTCTTCTGTCATTGGACGAGCACCAGAAAGCGTTGCCAGTGCTTGGCCGCCAACGATATCACCTTCTGTATTAGCACTCATACCCGCTTCAGCGGATTGATACAAAACCACATCATAATCAGGATCTATCGTTTTGTTCCACACGATGGTGTCACGATCAATCCAGTGAGCATCAATACCCGTAATTGTAGTAATGGGTCTTTCCAGTGAGCAATCAGGTCTCAAGCAGGCAGGAACCTGGCTCACAATACTATTACGCATGTCATCTTTATTGATAACTACCCACACCATGCGATCAAATTGCCCGCCGGCACGGCTAATCGTGAGGCGCAAGTCATTTGTCTGTAGAACGGGTTCCAAATCCGGACGTTTAACAATAAAGTTACCGCAGGTCCCATCTGCCGAGATAGGGATAATAAAATAAGCACCATAATATGGGTCATGTGGTTTTTCTGCTCCCGGTTCACCAGAGCTGGAAGCAAAAGGACCATTAGGCCATGTAGTCGGAATAACATAGTTAGTGTTTTTACCATCAGTAACGCTATTACCCCATCCTCCACCACATGCCTGCCACAAATGGAGGTTATATTTAGAGAGCAATTCTTTTCTTTCTGATTCAGTACCATCAACGTTTACGTAGATAACGGCTTCGTTGAGCCCTGGTTTATACACTGGTGTTGGGAAGTTACTGGGGATACACACACCCAGCGCATTACGAATCTGGCCATCTGGGCACGCAGGTGGCACAAATGGTTCCGTAGGTAATCCACACTGCCCCCCAGGCAACAACACCTCTGGATCCTGGCATTTGGGAAAATTGACCTGATCAGTACCAGTCCCGGAACCACCGCCGCAACCGGACAATGCTGTCAAGCCGAGTACCAGGGCGAATAGCCCTAACTTGTTTCGGTATTTGAGCATCTTTTAACTCCCCGTTTAGTTATTTTTACGATATAAAAACTGGAAAAAATGAAAGTGCAAAACCTCTTCAGCCGATAACAACCTAATGTTGAATTCCTTTAGTTATCGTTAACTGATTGGCACGTATAAACCGCGCAGGATTCCTATCGTTTTTTTAATCGAAATCTGGGCGCTGCATGCGCTGGCTTTTGGGTCGACTTTCGTAAAAGGATTGTTTCGTTATAGCTATATAAAACAGAAACGCCCTACACATTAAGGGCTTCTAATAAGTCTATGGTGTAGTTCATAAATCCGCAATTTGCATACGTATGCAGATAAACGCGCCAGAAAGGGCGATGCCTGCATACGTATGCAAGCGAGCAGGCGTGAAGAAAAGTAACGATTGCGATACGACAATTTCGCAATGAAATAGTAAAACCGCTGGAGATAGCGTTTTGGCCTATTTGGATTTTTAGCGGTTTTTCGCCTCTATCCACAGGCTTTTAAAACGCAGGCTTTGATAGTTGTGGTGGCGCAGCATCTGTCCGACAAAATTTGAACAGCGCTCACTGGAGATATTTGCCAACAGCGATTGCAATCGATAGCGAAGTCGTGATTGTTGGTCAATTGAAAACAGGTGCTGCAGATAGGGTTCTATTGCTCCATGCCATTTATTCCAACTATTTTGATCCTGATACAACTGGGTAGCCCCTGCCACAAATGCCGCCGCCTCATCGGCAATCATTCCCGGCCAAGACACATCACTACAAAAACCCTCGGCCCCGATTGATGTGGTCACGCTGGGCGTGTGCCAGTAACAAGCATCCATCAGCTTTCCTTTAATACCTGCGCCAAAGCGCAAAGGTGCAAGGCACACGCGCGTATTGCGCATGATTTCGCCGACATCGGCAGCCCAACCTTTTATATGAAAGCCCTGTCCGGGATTATGCAATTGGGTTGCCTTGGGGGGTGGATAGGCACCATAAATATGAAGTTCTGCTTGCGGTAGTTGTGCATGGATCATGGGCCAGAGTTGGTGCTTTAGCCACAACACGGCATCCCAGTTTGGTTCGTGGCGAAAATTACCGATAGTGACGAAGTGCTGGCGCTGTGCAAAATGTGGTAATGCCGTATCAGCTTCAGATGGACGGGTCAAAAAAGGACAATAATGCAGCAGGTTTTCCGGTACCCCAAAGTCACCCTGTAACAGGGACATTTCATAGGTGGAGATAACCAGCGTCAGGTCGCAGCGATAAATCGCCGCGATTTCTCGCAGGGCCATATCATCTTGTGCCATTTGGGCAAATAAGGCCTCACTGGTTGAACTCACCGGCCCAACGGATTGACGAGCACGTTCATTTTCCTGCAGGCGCTGTTCTGCTTTTAGCAATTGATGGCGAACATGACGCAAACTATGCAGGTCCTCGGAATCCAAAATACGCAACGCCTGCGGACAGGCCTGTTCCACCCGCCAGCCAAATTGCTCTTCGGTAAAAAAACGATCAAAGAGCACCAGATCCGGTTGCAACTCAGCAACAAAATGATCAAAGCTGGAACAATTGAGTTTGATTTCCACCTCGCGCACATTCCATTGCCCCAGCTCAAAACGATGAGGGGACAAGGCCGCAGCCGATGCGAAAGTGACGTGTATATCCTGCTCCAGGAAATACTGCACCAGCTCCAGCATCCGGGTACCCGCTGCAGAGGATTTGGGCTCGGGCCACACATAGCCAATAATCAGTACCGACTTCATGGGTGAGACGCCAAATACTGAATGATACCCAAGCCTGCCTGTCGCCCTGTTGCCAGGCAGGCCGTTAGCAAATAACCGCCTGTTGGCGCTTCCCAGTCGAGCATTTCCCCCGCACAAAAAACACCGGGACATTGATGCAACATTAACGTATCCGTGAGGCTTTCCCTCGCCACGCCACCCGCCGAGCTGATCGCCTCATCAAGCGGGCGAGTTGCATGGAGTGATACATGCAATTGCTTAGCCGCAGACGCCAGCTGCACGGGATCACGCCATACATCAGGCGTAGTCCGTTCACGCAATAACGCAATTTTGACGGGCGATAAATGCAATTGCTTGCGCAGGAAATTACTGAGTGAATTTTTACCGCGCGGTTTTTGTAATTGCTGTTGAATCTGTTCAAGTGCCAGGTCAGGCAAGATGTCAATAAATAGATCTGCGTTGCCATTAGCCTGCAGTTGTTCACGCAGGTGTGCTGATAGCGCGTAAATAGCGCTGCCTTCGATACCATAGGCTGACACGATTGCCTCACCGCGCACGCGATGGCATTTTCCCTGCTGACTAACCGCAGCAAACTCACAGGTATGCAGCGGTGATCCCGCATGGTGATCGCGCATATAGTCACTCCAGCAGGTTTCGAAGCCACAGTTCGCCGGCAAGAGCGTATTTACCCTAATGCGGCGTTCACGCAACAGGGAAACCCAGGCACCATCGGAACCAAGGCGCTGCCAACTGGCACCGCCCAGTGCCAACAGGATGGCGTCAGCCTGGATCTGGCATTCACCTTCCACGGTCTGCACGCGCAAGTGTCCACCATCGGACCATCCCAACCAGCGATGCCGGGGATGGATTCGCACACCCAACTCGCGCAGGCGATGCAGCCAGGCGCGCAACAGGGGTGCAGCTTTCATATCCCTGGGGAATACGCGCCCGGAACTGCCGACAAAGGTATCCACCCCCAAACCGGCTGCCCAGTGGCGTAAGGCTTGCGCGTCAAAGTTGCGGATCATCGGCTCAAGCCAATCGAGCGCATCGCCATAACGCAACAAAAAATCATCGAGTGGCTCAGCGTGGGTGATGTTCATTCCCCCCACACCGGCTAACAGGAATTTACGCCCAACCGACGGCATGGCGTCATAGAGATTGACCGTATAGCCCGCCGCGGCGATGACTTCAGCGGCCATTAAACCGGCCGGACCACCGCCCACAATGGCAACGGATGGAGAGTGATGAGAATTGGATGGATGATTAATCAACATAACAACGCCGATGCAAAATACCCTGGCATCGGCGTTTTTTCAGCGAGTATATGAGCAACGACAAACGGCTATTGGCGTGTATCCATAATGCTGGCTTCAAACGGCGATGCAGGCAGACCGGCGCTATTATACAGATTCGCCCCCTCCGGATTATCAGCCCAGGCATAACGCACCCAATGGGGCTCATCGATACCATCAGCCCATACAATAATCTGGTCTTTCTTCACTTGCGCCCTGGCCCACACAAAGCGCTTGTCAGGGCCCGCCAGCGCAATGTGCTTCAAGGCTCCACCGCCCTGTACTTTCAATCCCCTGCCGACCTCACTAAAGCGCAACACCACCTTGTTGCCCTTTGCAGAGACTGAGTCCAGCGCAGGGCCGGAGGCAATCAATTTTTTGCCGTAGGCCACTTTCAGGGCACCGAGCGCCAGGCGTTCACCCACAGTCTTCTTATCCTGTGGATGGATATCGTTCCACTCACCGGCATCAATGGCTACGGCCATAGCGGTGTTCGGTAGTTCCAGGGTGTGGCGTTGGGCCTCGCGCAGCTGTGCCCATTTGCTTTCGGTGGGCTCATCCCTGGCGGGTAAAAAACTGGCAAGCTGAACAAACAGAAAGGGGAAGTCGCCCTGGTTAAATTGCCTGCGCCAATCGCGGATTAGGTCGGCAAACAGGTAGCGATACTCCGAAGTGCTCACCGCACAACTGGGCTCGGCACATTGACCGCCAGGTTGGCGGTGTACACCCTGGGCATCCGCGCGATCCACATTGGATTCCCCCTGGTACCAGATCACCCCCTTGATCGCCATGGGTAATGCCGGTGCCAACTTGGCATTGAATAAGGATGCTGGCTGGTAATGCAGCGTCGTGGACGGTTTCATCGGCTCCATACGCGCGGCAATGCGGTAATGCCATTGTCCCTGCAGGGATACGGTTTCCTCTCCCGTCGCTGCATCGCTCAATAACAGGGCATAACGCTTATCCTTTACAAAGCCTGGGTTATTGGAATAGCTGGTAATACGGATGCGGATCTCATTGGCACCCGCCTTGAGCAGCCCTTCCGGAATAGCATAGATGCGCGGTGGATACTGGTAGCCGGTCTGGCCCACCAGGTGGCCATTCACATACACCTGGTCGCCATCGACAATCGCCCCCAGCCACAAGGTGGCTTTTTTATCGGCCTGTATCGCACTCAGTTCAATCGATTTGCGCACCCAGACAGCGCCCAGCGAAAAGTCACTGCCCTGCTCGCGCAGGAAGCCGGGAACCTGCATCGGCTGCCATCCATCCAGCGAGAGGGAGGCACTCGCCCATTGGTGCTTCAGCCCTTCGTCTGCCGCGCCCAATTGGGCAAACCACTGGTCGCTGTTGGCTTTGTCCTGGGCGATGGTCGCCTGGACATGGGCATCATCCTTAAACGGCTGCAGCTGTTTGAGGTAATGCGGATAGGCCGCCAGTGCCTGCTCGCTCATCCAGGCTTCAGCCGGTGACCCACCGACGGGAATGGAGATAATTCCAATAGGAACCCGGGTCTGTTCCAGCAGTGTTTGCGCAAAGAAAAAGCCAACCGCGGAAAAGCCGGCAATCTGCTCTGGCGTCGCGCTTTTCCACTGGCCCTGGGTGTAATCTTCCAGCGGGCCTTTAAATGCATAGGCCACCGGGACATTAAATTCCCGGATACGCGGCTGCTCGGTATTGGCCAACACCTCGGGGTAGCGATAGCGCACCCGGTTGAGCGGCTGCTCCATATTGGATTGGCCTGCGGCAATCCAGACATCACCCAACAGCAGGTTATTGCGCTGCAGTTGGTTCTTACCGGATACCTCCAGCTGATAGGGGCCGCCGGCAGGCATGGCCGGCAGTGTCACCTGCCAGTGGCCATTGGCAGCATGGGTAACCGCCTCGTGCCCGGCAAAGCGCACGCGCACTTTTTCGCCCTCGTCTGCCCACCCCCAAATGTTCAGCGGCTTATCGCGCTGCAAGACAGCGCCATCGGTCAGCAGGCGCGGCAAGGTGACATCGGCCAAGGCCGTACAGGGAATAAACAGGGCGGTCAACAGCAGGCTGAGGGGACGAAGAAACGACATAGTGGACTCTTGTTATGATCGATGACGACAGGATTGTCATACTTGTATACCAGATATTCCCCTTGATCAACCCCAGGCATCCGACTTTACCCTTTTTAGCGCCCCTCCCGACCTGGTTAGCCTTCCGGATGCTCCCGGGTGCCGATCAACTCGGCATAGTGATCGCGGTAATCCTCCATATGTGCCTTGAGCTGGTCGCGGAAGCGGCCGCTGATAAAGTGGGTAGTACCTTCAACATCGTCCGCAAACTCTTTTTTATCGAGTGATGCATGGGCCACCACGAAGGCATTAAAGCGCGCGGCGGCATTTAACAGGGCCGCGGCCACCACACCCGGATCCGCGTTATCACACGCATTATTCGCCTGCTCAAGGAAAGCATCGACCTGATCCCAATACAGGTCGTCGTCAGTTTTTGGTGCCGTCATGTTTCAATCTCTGTGTAGGTTTCAATATTTTATCGCAGCGAAAACAAACCCCGCTAAAACAAAGCCCGGTATTAACCGGGCTGTGGGGAATATTATTTTACCTTGGCATAGGGTTTGTCTTTGAAATTGGTACCGCGCAACTGAAGCAGTGCTGTACCACCCTTGTCGCCATACAGCAGTTGCTCATAAATAGCGACCAAATCCGCCTTGGTGACCTGCTGCAAGGAAGCCAGGTAGCGATCGCGCGCATCAAAGCGGTACTTGCCCTGCAGGAATTCGTTCAGGTAGAGGTTCATCTCCGCATAGAAATCCGTCGGCTTTTGCAGGACATTGGCAATCAACGCCTGCCTGGCCAGGTCAACTTCTGCCGGTTCGATAGCTTTCAGCGTAGCCAGGTAATCCTTACGGAATTTATCAATGCGCGCTTTGATATGCGGTAAATCCACACTCGAACTCTGCACCAGCATAATAAAACCGGGAATATCATCCACCGGATACTCGCGGCTCATCACCGCGTAACCCAATTGCTCATGGGTACGCAACTGCATAAAGAACGCATTGCCATAGAGCGCATTGAGTACCGCGAGCTGCGCCTGCTCGGCATCCGACTTGGCGGGGCGGAACCAGGCCTGCAAGAGCGCACTGTCTGCCAATTCAACATCACCGCTAAAGACCAGGGGTTTTCCCGCCGCGGGAGTCATATAGCTATTGAGTGCACGCTGCCGGGGCGCACGGGTACCAGGCAATAATTGCGCCGCCGTTTGCGCCAGGTGTTTCACGTGCGCTTCGCTGTAATTACCGGCGGCAAAAATGCGCAACAGCGGGTCTTTTTTCACCGCGGCATAATAACTGAGCAAGTCTTCACGCTTGACCTGCGCCAGCGCCGCCAGTTGTTCATCGGGGCTATAACTCTGTTGGGTAACGACACGCCCCAGGTGACTGAAAAGCTGGCGGAACACATGGTCCTTGCTGCGGTTGGCGAGGTTTTTCTGCAAGGTATCCACCGCTTCGGCAAAGCGCTGCTCATTGATCTCCAGTGCCACAAAACTCTGCAGCAGTTGCGTCAGTAATTGCTCGTGCTTGGTGGTATAACCCTGGATACTAATTCCCTGGGAACTGGTAACGGTTAAATAAAGGTTGACGCCCAAGGACGCGCGCCCGGCGCGATCAACCAGGGTTACATTCTGCTTGTTATAAACCTCGTTCAACAGTTCCGCCAACACCGCCTGGCGCGCCGATGATTTGGCAAAATCCACGTTAATCTGCACCGACAAGGCGCCTTTATCCTCACGATAATGCTCCGGGTGAACCAGGTAGGCTTCCACCCCCGCGGCACTGACAACCGCCTGGGGCTTCAGGTAGAGGCTTTCAACAATCGGGGCCGGTTTATCGGTAAATAAATCATTCAAAGGCGGCAGGTTAAAGCGGTAACCGGCAGACAAGGAGGCCCAGCGTGTGTATTCATCGGCGCGGGTCTCGCGCAGCGCATAGGTGCCATCAAAATAAGGAATGGGTTTATCGGTTTCTACACCGGGATTGATATACCAGATACGCGCACGGCGTTTGTCCAGTTGCGCCAGCAATGATTTGATCGCCTTGGGGTCGTAACGCTCGTAAACATAATCGGCATTCAGCAGGTTTTCTACCGGCAAATCAAACTGGCTCATGGTCAGTCCGACGGCTTGCTGCAGCGGCTGCGGTTTGGGTGCGTTATCAAAATCCTTGGCGCGCATGGCTTGCAATTCACGGAAATAGTTTTGCTTTAAGCCATCGCGCTTGATCAGGTCGACATAGGCAAAAATGGCGGCAATGATTTCATCCTGTTGCTGCAAACCGGCGTCGGTTAATTCCGCCTGGATACGCAAAATACCGTCGGGGCCATAGATATCCGGCTCTACAAACGCGGTGACCATTTTCACCAGGCCCTTGCTGCGCAGTTGTTCGCCCAGGGTGCCCTGCTCTTCCGATGTGATCAGGTTGTTAACATACTCATTGGGCTTCAAGCGCCACTGCTCTTTATTGGACTTCACCGGAAAATCGACATAGAGCGCACGCATATCCTTAATCGGTTTGTAATAAAGGCTCTTACCCATTTCTGCCTTGGTCAACCCGGGCTCAGTCACATGGGGCAACTCGATATTTTTATTGGGAATCGCCGCAAAATGCTTTTCCGCTAGCGCCTTCAACTCCGGCAATGATTGCTTACCCACCAGCGTCAACTTCATGATATTGGCAGAATAATAGCGCTCGTAAAACGCCAGCATGGTCGCATGTAACTTGGAATCGGGCTTGTCTACCAGGGTATCCAGATTGCCAATATTGAATTTGGAACTGGGGTTGGCGGGGTTGGCGGTAACGCCCATCAGCGCAAACAAATTCCAGCCATCCTGTGCTTTTTGCAGCGACCACTCGTTGTGTACCGCATTGCGTTCCTTATCGCTGTAATGGGGGTCGAAGGTTGGCTTTTTAAAGTAATCGCTGAAACGGTCCAGCGCCTCATCAAATTTCCCGGCATTAATCTGGAACATGTAATTGGTTTTATCGTAAGCAGTGAAGGCGTTGGTCATACCACCATTGGCCTGGGTATATTTCATAAAGCCATCGGGCTCGGGATATTTTTCGGTCCCCAGGAACAACATATGTTCCAGGTAATGCGCCAGGCCCAATTGATCAACCGGATTATGTGCACTGCCCACGCCAACGGCCAGGGACGCCGCCGAGTTTTCCAGGCTGGGATCAGACACCAATACCACCTGCAAACCGTTCGGCAATAACAGCGCTTGGTATTGGCGGTCGTCATTCGGACTTTTGATGATGGTAACCAGAGACGGATCTTGCGGCGCAGCCTGTCGCAACTGGCCGGACTGGCAGCCGGCAACAAACAGGGTCAGGAGCAAAAGCGCGGCTATCCAGGCACGCATAATCTTAGCGTTGCCTGTGTGCATCAAAGGCAAGGGGGACGTGATTCGCATGAAGCATTCCTTGTAGGGACAGGTTATTTACAGGGGCCAAGCCTAGCAAAGTCTGCCAGGCTTGGCGAACCAGTCCCTTGTGACAGGGGAGGGCTTACTTGGTTCGGGGATCAGTCGTTGCGGGCATTGATATGGCTGGCGCCATTGGAATTGGTTTCGGTCTTGGGGTTGCCGAAATAATCGATAACCGACGCACCCGACGCATGGGCGCGCAAGCGATGGGTCGCCGTCACCTCAATGCGCGAAGCACCGCTGGCGTCCAGCTCCGCATGGGCTGTCGACAGGACTCGGGCACGCAGGCTGCTGGCGCCACTGACATTCGCACCAAGCTGCTGGGCGCTGCTCGCCTGCCTCACATCGAGGTTGGAGGCCCCCGATAATTCCACCTTGACATTAATCGCATTCAGCTTGGCAATACCCACGTTGGAAGCACCGGACAACCCCACCACCAGGTTCTGGATATTTACCGCTTTGAAATCACCTGCGGCCGCACCGCTGCCCTCGAAACGCAGGCTATCGCCCTGCAAATCGCCCACCCGCGCACGCGCTGCACCCGCCAGTTCCACCTGCGACAACTGCTTGACGTGCAGGATCACCTGGATATGGTCATCACCGCTGCGGAACCAGTCAAAAATACCGCCCTTGTGCTTGACGCTAATACTCAAGCGCTTGCCCGTCTGATCCACCTTGACCCGCTCCATCACCTCCGGGGAGGTCTCAATACGCAGGTATTCCGAGCCATTCTGGGTAATCTCCACATGGGCATTCCCGGTCACCACCAACTCGGAAAAATCCTTGGCGGGATAGGCTTTGGCCACCCGGTCAGAGGCCTGGGCCACACTCGCCATCAACGCCCCCGCCAAGGCGAGGCCAAGGCGCGCCGACACAGGTGAAAAAATAGGCAATACAAACTGTTTTATAGCGACAAGCTGTTTCATGGCGATGAGCCCCATTGGATAACAAAACCGGTAACAAGCGCCGACCTGGCGAGATTAACGGTTTTGATGCGCTAGCCTCCCGCCCGGATTCACCCCTGCCCGGATTTTTTCCAAACTATCCCACGGAACAGCGCAGCGCGAAAAAACAAGTCTGGCAGCTGGCGTCGATTTGGGGATAATGGGCGACCTTGATAACAGCCCGTTGCCTCGCCAGAGGTATGTATCTGCATGACGAGTGACCGCTTATGACCCTACCCAGTATTGCCAAACGCATTGCCGACGAATTAAACGTTCAAGAACAACAGGTCAGTGCCGCTGTCGGCCTGCTCGACGAGGGCGCCACCGTGCCCTTTATCTCCCGCTACCGGAAAGAAGTCACCGGTGGCCTGGACGACTCGCAAATGCGCACCCTGGAAGAGCGCCTACGCTATCTGCGCGAACTGGAAGAGCGCCGTACAGCCATCCTCAAATCCATCGGCGAACAGGGCAAGCTCACCCCCGAGCTGGAGCATGAAGTCTCTATCGCCGATACCAAGAACCGCCTGGAAGACCTCTACCTGCCCTACAAACCCAAGCGCCGCACCAAGGGCCAGATCGCCAAAGAAGCCGGCCTGGAGCCACTGGCCGAAGCGCTGCTCGCCGATCCGACCCTGGCACCGGACGTAGAAGCCGCCAAATATTTCAACGCCGAGCACAATATCAACGATGTGAAATCGGCGCTCGACGGTGCCAAATACATCCTGATGGAAAAATTCAGCGAGGACGCCGAGCTGCTCGGCAAGCTGCGCAACTTCCTCCACGCCGAGGCCACCCTTTCCGCCCGCGCCGTGCCGGAAAAAGCCAACGACAGCTCGCAGGAAGTACAAAAATTCCGCGATTATTTTGAACACGACGAAGCGCTCAAATCCGTTCCCTCGCACCGCGCCCTGGCCATGTTCCGCGGCCGCAACGAAGGCATACTCAGCCTGGCGATTAAAGTGGGCGACGAAGAAGCGCGCGTCGGCCACCCCTGCGAAACCATGGTGGCAGAGCACTGGCAAGTCCAGGACAAAGGCCGCGCTGCCGATGGCTGGTTAGCCGAAGTGGTGCGCTGGACCTGGCGGGTAAAACTGTTAACGCATCTGGAAACTGACCTGCTCGGCGAACTGCGCGAAAAAGCCGAGGAAGAAGCGATTAAAGTATTCGCCTCCAATTTAAAAGATTTGCTGCTCGCCGCCCCCGCCGGGCAAAAAGCGACTATCGGCCTTGACCCGGGCATGCGCACCGGTGTCAAGGTCGCGGTGGTCGATGCCACCGGTAAGGTGCTGGATCACTGTGCGATTTTTCCCACACCGCCGTTTAACAAGATCGCCGAATCCGAAGCGGTGATTGTGCACCTGTGTAAAAAACACAATGTCGGCTTGATCGCGATTGGCAACGGCACAGCCTCACGCGAAACGGAAAAATTCGTTAAAGATGTGCTGAAAACCCACAAGGATATCCAGGCCACCAGCGTGGTGGTTAACGAAGCCGGGGCCTCGGTATATTCCGCCTCGGAATTCGCCGCCAAAGAATTCCCCGATCTGGATGTGACTATTCGCGGCGCCATCTCCATTGCCCGCCGCCTGCAAGACCCGCTCGCCGAACTGGTAAAAATCGATCCCAAATCCATCGGCGTGGGCCAATACCAGCACGATGTTTCGCAATCGCAACTGGCGCGCTCACTCGATGCCGTGGTGGAAGACTGTGTGAACGCGGTAGGTGTGGAAGTCAATACCGCCTCTGCCGCGCTGCTGGCGCGGGTATCCGGTTTAAATACCACCATCGCCAATAATATTGTGGAATTCCGCAACCAGAATGGCGCGTTCAATTCTCGCGCTGCTCTGAAAAAAGTACCGCGTTTAGGCGAAAAAACCTTTGAACAAGCGGCAGGTTTCTTGCGCGTTGCTAACGGTGAAAACCCACTGGATGCCTCTGCCGTTCACCCGGAATCCTATTCGGTGGTGGAAAAAATCGCGCAGAAAAACGCGCGTGAAATCAAAGGCCTCATCGGCGACTCCACTTTCCTGCGCGGCCTGAAAGCAGCGGAATATACCGACGAAAAATTCGGTGTCCCCACCGTCACCGACATTATCAAGGAACTGGACAAACCCGGGCGCGACCCGCGCCCGGAATTTAAAACCGCCCAATTCCAGGAAGGCGTGGAAGAAATCACCGACCTGGTACCCGGTATGATCCTGGAAGGCACAGTCACCAACGTCACCAACTTCGGCGCCTTTGTGGACATAGGCGTGCATCAGGATGGCCTGGTGCATATCTCCGCCCTGTCGCACACCTTTATCAAAGACCCGCGCGACGCCGTAAAAGCCGGTGAAATTGTCAAAGTCAAAGTGATGGAAGTGGACGTACCGCGCAAACGCATCGCCCTCTCCATGCGCCTGGACGATACGCCCGGTGAAAAAGTCGAGGGCAACAGCAAAGGCAGCGGTCGCCCCTCACAAAACCAGCAGCGCGCCGCCCAGCGCAACAACCCCGCCCCGGCGGCTATGGGCAGCATGGGTGCGCTGCTGCAACAGGCCTTAAAGAAAAACCGATAAGGCCAGGAAGTTTCTGTATTTACTAAAGCCCCCAAGGAATACGGCCATGCCGTTATACCGAGGGGGCAGGCTTTAACCGATATAGCACTCATCGAACATACAATCTACAGCGGCTATACCGTCACAGATACTGCATAAACCATCGCAGAGGAAAGTGCCTTGTCATTTATTGAAAAATTAAAAAACGCCTGGGTAAGCAATAATTCCCTTCTCTGTATAGGCCTGGATCCGGACACAGAAAAGTTTCCAGATTTATTCAAAACCATGGCCAAACCAGAGGCTGTTTTTGCTTTTAACAAGGCCATCATAGACGCTACCCATGACCTGGTTTGTGCCTATAAGCCACAAATAGCGTATTTCTCTGCAGAAGCAGCCGAAACATCACTGGAACAAACCATTGCCTATATCAAAACACAATACCCGCACATACCGGTTATCCTCGATGCCAAGCGCGGCGACATCGGCAGCACCGCGCAAAAATACGCAGCAGAAGCATTTGAACGCTATCAAGCCGACGCGGTTACCGTAAATCCCTACCTTGGCCTCGATTCCATTACCCCTTTTACGGCATACCGGGAGCGCGGCACTATTCTGTTGTGCCGCACCTCCAACAGCGGCGCAGCTGACTTACAGGATTTGTCTGTCGATGGTATTCCGCTTTACCAAAAAGTGGCCATCACTGCACGAGACCACTGGAACAGTCACAACAATTGTTTACTGGTTGTAGGCGCCACCTGGCCTGAGCAAATGGCAGCAATTCGCCAGCTGGTAGGTGATATGCCCTTCCTCGTACCCGGCGTAGGCGCGCAAGGCGGCGATGTGAATGCCATGGTCAAAGCGGGCAAAACCGCCGATGGCAATGGCTTGATTATCAGCTCCTCGCGCGCTGTACTTTACGCCAGCAACGGAGACGACTTTGCCCAAGCCGCGCGCGCGGTCGCCCTGTCACTCAGACAACAGATCAACGTCGCCAGAGCCTAACGCCTCTAGCAGCGAACAGTCGTAATACAGGAATCCACCAAGGCCAGGAGGCCCACAAACGCCCGGTAATACCGGGCGAATTTCTTATCCATAATTGCCGAGGAAATTTTATGAGCAATTTACCACCCTGCCCTAAATGCAATTCCGAATACACCTACGAAGATGGCGCCCAGCTGATTTGCCCCGAATGCGCCCACGAATGGTCAGCCAACGACACCGCCATTGATGAAGAGCAATTAATTGTGCGCGATGCCAACGGCAACCTGCTCGCCGATGGTGATAACGCCACAGTGGCGAAAGATTTAAAAATCAAAGGCACATCCTCGGTGTTAAAGGTTGGCACCAAGGTCAAAATCATCCGCCTGGTCGATGGCGACCACAACCTGGATTGCAAAGTCGATGGCCACGGCGCCATGATGTTGAAATCTGAATTTGTGAAGAAAGCCTAAAGCCCGAACAATAGCTCACCAGGTTTGGTGGGCTATTGTTTTTTAATGCTGTGGTTGTCGCTTGTAATGGGCGGCGACAGCAACCCGGTAGATTTGTTCGCAAGCCATACCTGTATTGCGCAAGTGGTTGGGCATACCAATAGCGGCGTGTTTACGTATAACCAGTGATACCCGGACTTGCTGCCCAAGGCTCCTGCAAGAGCCCTGGGCAAACGAATAACCATTCAATTACGGCCGGCAATCATTCCCCATATTGGCCAGGATAATCTCCCCGTCGGCGGCATCCGTCAGGCCATCCCGGTTGAAGTCATACCAGCTCGACAGGCCGCCGCCCTGTTCCGGGTCGGCCCAATAGGCCCATTCCGCCTGATCCTGTTCATCCACCACCAGGTCGCCGTTGCCATCGCCGGGGCAGTCGATGCCACTGTTCAGCAGGTCGGTCAGGGCGCTGCTCAGCGCGGTGAAACTGTCCCGCTGTTCCGGCGTCAGGTCGTCAGGCGTTTTATCCGCCAGCAGGTTGAGTTCTTCCCGGTCGAGCTTGAGTTCGGCGGTATCCCTGCTCTGGTTGATTTCATAGAACTCCTCGGTGGCGGTGGAGCCGGCTTCCACGCCGTTATCGCAATAGGGGCGGGTGATGCGCACCAGCTTGTACTGATCGTCACGCAGGGCGGCCTGGTGGCTGGGGAAGACCTGTACCGCTTCACCGCCGTTGTCCTCGAACCAGGCGTTGACCGCGCAACAGGAGCCGAAGCCCCCTTCCGGTACACCGGCAATATCACTGCCGGCACCGTACCAGACACCGCTCTGGTCTTCGCAGACACCTTTCTGCGTGAAGATCTGCACGCAGGTATTGGCCGCGGGAATCACGCAGGGCGGCGGGGTATCGACGCTGAAGTTGACACCCTGCTCGGTGAAGTTGGTGGTGCGGATGGCGTCGCGTCCCGGCTCTGTCAGGTAGGGCAGTACCGGCTGGGCGTCCAGTTGTCCGCGCCAGCTTTCCGGCAGGCGGCCTTCATCGATACCGGCGATTTCGCGGAACAGGCTGTAGAGGTCGGTGGTGTTCACCATATGTTCCACGTCCCGGTCAGGGTTGCTGACCACCGCGGGCGGGCCGGCCACGATCAGCGGCACCCAGACACCGGTCTGGTACAGCGAACCCTTGGCGCGCAGCGGGTCGAACGGCAGTTTGACGGTGGGCATGTAGGTGCCGTTGTCACTGACGATGATAACCACGGTATTGCTGTCCGGGTTGTACTGGAGGCTGCCGTCTTCAAGCCGCTCGGCAATGCCGGCGGTGACCAGCAGGCGGCCGATTTCGTGATCCATGGCTTCCAGCATATGCTGGGCCACTGCCCGCTGCTGGGTAAACTCGGCCAGGTCGAGCGATTCCTGCGGCAGAATGCCCAGTTCGGTCAGGGCGCTGGCCACCGGGGTGCCGCAGCCCACCAGGCTGAGGGCGGCATCCGGGTGCGGCAGCAGGGCGGCCGGCGGCGGTTGCAAGGGAGTGTGCAGGGCGGAATAGCCGAGGCTTACCATCCAGGGCCGGTCAGGGTGCTGCTCCCGGATGCGGGTGATGGTTGCAATGGCGGCGTCAGTTTCCAGGATGGCACGGTAGCCGCGGGCGCGGGCATCGGAGGCGTGGACAGTCTGGTTGGTGCCATCGGCCAGGTTGATTTTCCATTCGCCCGTGTAATGGCCGTTCTGGGTGTTGAAGTTCAGTGCGGCCCGGCGGGTATCGCTGTATTCGGTGGCACCGGGGTCGAGGATGCCGCCCAGTTCGAGGCAGGTGCGGCCCGGTGTCGGGTAGTCTTCCGGGTCGTCCATCACCAAATGGGTGGACTCGCTGCCCTCGGGCAGGTAGCAGACACCGGTGTCAGCGCCCTGGTCGGGATCGATCAGGGTGGTGGGCACAAAGCCGCAATGGTAAGTGCCTGCCGGAGCCACACCGCCGGCAGTGGTGTCGATTGGATAGGGCGCGCCATCGAGGTAGCCGGCAAAATAATCCCAGCCCAGCTCGCGCATGGCCTCATCGCCCAGGGGATGGTTGTCCGGGTTCAGGTCGGAGCCGGTCAGGTGCATCTTGCCGATCAGGGCGTTGACATAGTTCGCCTCTTCGCGCAGCAATTTCGGCGTTGTCAGGGTGTAGGGCGATACCTGCGAATTGGCCAGGTCGGCGGAGAGCACGGCATTGCGCACCCCGCTGCGGAACGGATAACGCCCCTCGTAAAAGGTGGAGCGGGTGGGCGAGCAGGTGGGCATCGACCAGGTGTTGCGGAAGCGCACCCCGGCGCTGGCAATGGCGTCGATGCTGTCGGTCTGTGGCGGGATGGTTCCTCCATAGCCGAAGGCGGCAAGCTGGTCGACGCCGAGGTCGTCCATAACGATAAACAGGATATTGGGCGGCACATCGGCTGTGCCCCCCGGTTCAGAACTGGAACTGGCACTGGAACTGCTGTCGAGGCTGGCACTGGCACTGCTGGCGCCGCCGCCGGAACCCGAGCTGGAGCCCAGGTTGCAGCCGCTGACGGCCAGCAGGCACAGGCAGGCCATTATCATACGAGTCTTCATGGTTGTTTCCCCTTATGTAATGGGCGCCGCTGCAAGCGGCGGCACCCGTGAATATTGCAGCGCGCGGCGGGCAGGCCACCGGGCGCTTTCCTTAAGGCTGTGGCTGGCATTGATTGCCCCTATTGGCCTCGATCACGGCCCGGTCGGCCGCGTCGGTCAGGCCGTCGTAGTTGAAGTCATACCAGCTCGAATAGCCGCCACCCTGGTCAGGGTCGGCCCAGTAGGCCCATTGCTCCAGGTCAGTGCCGTCCACCATCCCATCGCGATTGCCATCACCCGGGCAGGCAGGCTGGGATGCCAGGATGGCATCCAGCCGGGCGCTGAGCGCCTGGTAGTGCTGCCGCTGGTGCAGGGGCAGGTCATCGGCAGCCTTATCGGCCAGCAGGTTGTTGTCGGCGGTATCCAGTGTCGGCAGCGGCACCGCCTGGTCGATGGCATAAAATTCAACGGACTCGACTTCCACCCCGTTATCGGTCGCTGTGTCGTAGTCCTGGGTTCGATTGCGCACCAGCTTGTAATGGTCGTTGCGGATGGCCAGGTAGCTGGTCCAGCCCATCTCGCGGCGGTTCTGGGCGTAGGCATCCGGGTCGTGCCGGTAGATGGCCTGGTTCACCTGCCAGCAGTGCGCCAGGTCGCCGCTGCCATAGGCGGCGACCTGCGGGTCGTCGGCACCCATGCCCCACCAGGTGCCGCCGTTGTCCTCGCACACCGCCTTGTTCACCGGGGTGTGCGAGCAGAGGTTGTTGATCACACAGGGGCCGTTGCGCCCCTGGTCGAGCTGGATATTCAGGCCGCCCTGGGCAAAGTTGTACGCGCGCAGGCTGGATTGAACCGGGTTTTGCAGATAGGGCAGCATGGCCATCCCGTCGATACCCTGGGGCGCCAGGGTGTCCACCGCCAGCCCGGCGATTTCGCCGAACAGGTGAAAGACATCGGCGGTGTTAACCATATGCTCCACATCGCGGTCCGGCGCCCCCACCAGGGGGCCGGCGACGATCAGCGGCACCCAGATGCCGGTCTGGTAGGCCGTGCCCTTGGCGCGGGTGAGGTCGAAGGGGACTTTGGCCGTGGCGCCGAAGGAGCCGTTATCACCAACGATCACCACCATGGTGTTGCTGTCCGGCTGGTAGGCCAGCCTGCCCTCGCCATCGCGCACCGCGATACCGGTTTCCACCAACAGGCGGCCCAGTTCCTCGTCCATGGCCTCCACCAGCGCGTCGGTCAGCAGGCGCTGGTTGACCAGGGTGTCAGTGGCCATGCGGCAATCGGCTTTCATGCCTTGCGTGTTGTTCGAGGGCAGCAGTGCGCTTGGCGGTGTTTGCAGCGGCGTATGGGCGGCGCTGAAACTGACAGTGGCCATCCAGGGTTTGCTGCCGTCGCGGCTGTTGATCCAGTCGCGGGCGGCAGCGGCCTCGATGGTGGAGCGATAGCCGCGCCCGCGCGGATCGGCGAGCGGCACTTCCTCAATACCATCCGGGCGATTGATCACCAGCGGCGAGACGTAATGGGCGTTTTCCCGCGCGAAGTCGAGGGTATCGGGCGGGGTCGGCGCACAGGCCGCATTGGGTACCAGGATGCCGCCGCGAATCAGGCATTGCAGCCCGGCGGCATCGCCTTCGGGGTCACTGGTCAGCTCTGCGCAGGTGAAATTGTCCGGGCTGTGCGGGATATAGCAGGCGCCCTGGTCGGCCCCGGCTTCCCCGTCATCGGCCAGCGCCGGCACATAACCGCAGGAATAGGTGTCCGCCGGGGCGATACCCCCGGCGGTGGTGTCGATGGAAGCCGGCAGGCCGCCGGTCCACCCATAGAAATAATCCCAGCCCAGTTCCCGCGGCGTGCCATTGCCGGCGGCGTTGTAGTCCGGCCCCGCCAGGTGGAATTTGCCGAACATGGCGCTTTCGTAACCGGCTCCCTTCAGCAGCTTGGGCGCCGTGAGGTCGTAGCGGGAAAGCTGGGAGTTGGCCAGGTCATTGGGGCCGATGGCCTGGTAGATGTTGGTGCGCAGGGGATAGCGCCCGGCCAGCAGCGCGGCGCGCCCCGGCGAGCATTCGGGCATGGACCAGGTGTTGCGGAAACGGATGCCGGCACCGGCGATGGCGTCGATGGTCGGCATGCTCGGCGGATGCAGGCCGCCATAACCCATGGAAGGCATTTGATCCACGCCCACGTCATCCATGATGACAAACAGGATATTGGGCGGCGACGCCGGTTCGCTCGACCCGGTGCTGCTCGATTCAACATGGCTCGAAGCGCTGGATGCGGAAGCGGCACTTGCGCTGGAACCGGCGCCGGAACTCGAACCGGAGTGGCAGCCGCTGATGGCAAGCAGGCACAGGCTGGCCAGCAGTAGTGTGCGAATGTCCATGGTCAATTCCCCTGTCTTGGGTGCTGGGCCAGCACCGGGTCTTGTGGGTTCTGTTGTTTCAATTCACTGAGCAGGGCGTCCCGCTCGCTGCCCGGCGGCAGGTAGCCGAGCAAGGCCAAGCGCAATGGCCGGCGGGCGGGCCGCCGCTGCAACTGCTCGCGCAGCAATTGCAGTGCCTGTTCGCGTTTGCCGGTGTCGTGCCAGGCTACCGCCAGCACATAGGCGTAGGTGTCGTTGTCCGGCTCCAAGGTATGCGCCTGTTCAAGTGCGTGCACCCCGGTGCCGACCTGGCGCGCGCGGATATGCGCCAGGCCCAGGGCGTGGTGCAGGCCGGCATCGCCGGGATAGGCGCGCAGGCTGTCTTCCAGCAACCGGCGGGCAGCGGCGGGATCGCCGTGCTGTTCGCGCCATTGGGCCAGCGATACCACGGCCGGCGCAAAGGCCGGGTCGCGTTGCAGCGCGGTTTGCAGGGCCGCCTCCACCTGCCCGGCCCGGCCAGTCAGCCGGTAGAGGTTGGCCAGGTTGAAATGGGCCTCGGCATTGGCCGGCAACTGCGCCTGTACCTGTTCGTATTCGCCAAAGGATTCGGGCGGCAGGCTCGCGCCGTACTGGTCGGCCAGCATCAGCCAGTGCCCGGCGGCGGTGATGCGCACGGCGCGGAACGGGTCATTGATCAACTCCGCCAGCCGGGCCTCAAGCAGGCCGGGGTCCAGCGCCGCACTGGCCTCGATAGCCGCGCGCCGCACCGCCGCATCCGCGTGCCCGAGCGCCGCCTGCAACAGGCGCTGCGCCCCCGCCGAGGGATAGGCCGGCAATTCTGCGATCAGCGCGGCACGGCGCAGGGCCGGCAGGTCGCTCCGGGCAAGCTGTTCAGACAGGGCGGCAGCGGCGCCGGCCTGCCCCTGGCGGGCCTTGAACAGGGCCTGGGCGTAGCCGCCATCGCGGGGCCGGTGGTCGGGATACCATTGCTGGAACTGCGTCACCAGGGCCTCGGCGGGCCGGTCGGTATGGCAGCCCAGGCAGGCATCGCTGTGCCCCAGGGCCAATGCCTGGGCCGGGTCCGGCGAGCTGAAACTGTGGTCATGGCGCAGGTCGTTGCCCATATAGACCTTGCCGGGCATATGGCAGGCGCGGCACTCGGCCCCGGGCGAACCGGGCGCATGGTGGTGATGGGCCGGGCTGTCGTAGTTCGCCGCCCGCAGGTTATCGCTGCGAATGGCCGGGCGCACCGCAACCCCCGCCGGGTTGTGGCACTGGGTGCACACGGCATTGCCGCTCAGGCGCAACTGGCCGCTGTGGGCATTGTGGCAGTCGCTGCACACCACCCCGGCCTGGTGCATACGGCTTTGCAGGAAGGAGCCGTATTCAAACACCTCGTCCTTGATCTTGCCGTCCACCTCATAGAGTTCCGCGCCCAGCAGGCTGACCAGGTAAGCATCCTCAAGCCGGTTCCAGCGCGCGGGATCGCCCAGCGGCGTGCGGCGGCTGTGGCAGCGGCCGCAGGTTTCTATCTGCTGCGCTCCCGCATCCACGCCCAGGGCGTAGGCAAAGCCCTTGTTTGGGCTGCTGTCCGGGGCCGCTGTCCAGCGCAGGTGGTCGGAAGCCGGGCCATGGCAGCCCTGGCAGCCAACCCCCAGGGCGTGCCACTGGCTGTCGAAACCGCCGGATGCCGCGTCGTAACCGGGCTGGAAGCCGGTGGTATGGCACTCGATACACTGGGTATTGGCGTTCTGCGCCGGCTTGCTCCAGTGCAGGGCATGATGGGCGTCCACACCCTGGCCCTCGTAGAGATGGAACCAGCGCTGCTGTTCGCTATCCCAGGCGACACCCAGGGCCTGCAAGCGCCCGTCATCCAGCGCCAGCAGGTATTGCTGCAAGGGCGCCCAGCCAAAGGTATAGGCCACACGAAATTCATTGGGCGTGCCGGTGGCATCGGGGGTGCGCACCCGGAATTCATCGCCCTGGCGAAAAAAGACCGTGGTTTCGCGGTCGCTGGTCAAAGTGATGTTGTTGAAGTCGCCGAGCACGGTATCGGCCGTCGGGGCCAGCATGGCCAACTGGTGGTGCGAACCGAGCCAGTCTGCGAACTGGCGCGCATGGCATTGCCGGCAAGGGCTTTCGTCCACCAGCTGCAGAGCCGCGCTTTCCCGTGCGGGGGGCGGGGCCGTTACCGGGGCAGCCCCCCCGGCATCGCGCTCGCCAGGCGCAAACCACCACATCCCTACCAGCACAATAGCGGCCAACAAGGCACCGAGGAGGATAAGAAGACGCCAGTGCATAGTGTTATGTCAGCCCCGTGCTACGCGGTTCGGAATGCCTGGACAGGGGGCAGCCCCGCCCCTGTCAGGAAACGTTGCCTGCAATCCAGATAGATATAGTTATTGGTATTAGCCAGTCAGCGATAACCCATTATCGCGGCCCGGGCGCAGCACAGGCATACCATATTCATGGTATGCCTGGGTCGGCCCTAGCCCGGCGTGGATTCCGGCAATTGCAGGGGCAGCCTCAGGGTCAGGCGGGTGCCGCTTGCCAGCGGTTCGATCTCAATGCTGCCATTGAGCTGGCGGATGCGGCGGCGCATATTGTTCAGGCCGTTGCCGGCGCGATCCGGCTGGCGCGGGAAGGGAATGCCATCGTTTTCCACCTGGATACAGGCATTGCCCTCGTCATCCTGCCCACCCTGCACGCGGATATGGGTGGCCCGGCCATGCTTGAGGGCGTTGGTGACGGCCTCCTGCACAATGCGCAGCACGTTCAGGGCATGGGAGGGGGTGACCCCGGCGATTTCCGGCAGGCGCGCCATCGACCAGTGCAGGGACACGCCCATACGCCGGAGCTGCCGCTCCAGCCGCTCGCGCAGGCCGGCCAGGGCGGCAGGGAACTCCCGGTCGCGGATATCCAGCGAGTGGATCACCAGGCGCAGATCGTCCAGCGCCTCGCGCGCGGCGCGCTCCACCTGCACGGAGTTTTCCCGTTCGGACAGGGCGATAATCGACGCCAGGTGGCCGGAGAGGCCATCGTGCAGATCGGCGGTGAGGCGCTGGCGCTCATCGTTAAGCGTCCGCCAGGCGGCCTCCCGGCGCTCCTCCTGGTGCAGGCGTGCCAGCTCCCGCTCCTGCTCCGTCAACCGCTGGGTCAGGTAGGCATTAACGTCATCGAGCCGGTTCAGGCTGATACCCAGGCGGCGCATCAGGATCATGGCGATGCCGATCATCAGCGCCGGGCGATAGTACACAGACAGCAACACCGGGCCATCCAGCCGGGCGGTGACCACCGCATAGTCATGCACCGCCGACAACAGCGCCAGCAGCAGGGGAAACAGCAGCAGCCAGGCTTCGCCGATGCGCTTGATCAAAGCCGCCCAGCCGATGATCACCAGGCTGACCAGCAGCCCGGCCATATTCAGCGGGGCATTCACAAACATCACCAGCCCCGAGGTGGGCAGGATATCCGCAAGCCCCAGCAGGACACAGCCCGCGGGCACACCCGCCGCCGCCAGCTTCAGCCAGCGCGGCGGCGCTATGCCGGCCACCAGCAGCACGGTAATCACCAGGATAATGCTGGCCATGGAGCCAAGCATATACAGGTAGGGCATCAGCTCGGCCAGGAACGGCAGCAGGTTGCGCATCATGCCCAGGTAAATAAACATGGAAGTCACCAGCAGCAGGGTCAGCCAGCCGAACAGCGCCTCCTGGGGCCGGTACAGCCAGAGCACCAGCACCACCAGGGCCAGCAGCAACTGGCCGGCGGGCACCACCAGGCGCAGGTATTCCAGCAGGAACACCCGGCTGCGGTAATAGGGCACCAGTTCGTCGGCGCTGCCGATGTAAAGGGGGGAAAGGTAGCCCGGCACCAGGCTCATGGATTGCAGGTGAATATCGATAACATTGTCGCCCGCCTGCAACAGCCAGGCTGGCAGCGGCACCAGCGCCGTGGTGCCCGACGCCAGCCCGATCATGGTGGTGCGCAGCTCGGTATCGGCGATCTGCTGGCCGGCCAGCTCAACCACCACCCGCTGGCTGACGGTCGGGATAAACAGGTAGCGCGCGCCGGCCTCGTCCAGCGGAAGCGTTGCGCGGTAATGCTCCCAGCGACTGGCGGGCCGGCGCGCCTGTGGCAGTGCAACTGGTTGCCAGGCGCCATTCTCCAGGCGCTGGGCTTGCGCAATCGCCAGCACACCCGGTTCCGGCGGCTTCAGCCACAGGGGGACACTGGCCAGTGCCGCCAGCACACCCCACAGCAGCCCCAACCCCAGTGTGCGCATCACAGTTTTATCAGCCCCCTCTTCGAGGCTTCGTAAACGGCCTCCGAACGGTTGTTGGCCGCCAGCTTGCGGTAAATATTCTTGATATGCACGGGCACCGTGTGGCGGGAAATACCGAGCCATTCCGCCAGTTCGGTATAGGTAAAGCCCTTGGCGATACCGCGCAAAATCTCCGTCTCCCGGGGTGTCAGCTCCGGGGTTGGTGTGGCTGGCGTGGAGCCCCCCATGCGCCGCACCAGGATGCGGGCGATGGAAGAGGAAATCGGCGAGCGCCCGGCGCGCAACTCCTGGATCGCCTCCACCAGCTCCAGGGAATCGGCATCTTTAAGCAGATAACCCACGGCACCGGCCTCGATGGCCCCCAGCACCGTCTCGTCATCGGCCAAGGCCGAAATCACCATGGCATCCGCCTCGGGATACAGGCGGCGCAATAACTGGATAGCCTCAATGCCGTGGCCATCGGGCAGGTTCAGATCCGCCATCAGCAAATCCACCGGCTGGCGGTGCAGCCTATCCAGCGCCTCGCTCAGGGTAGCGCAGGCGGCCACCAGCTCGCCGCCGGGCCAGTCACCCAGAATGCGGGCAAAGCGCTCGCGCAGGGGCGTGTCGTCCTCCAGCAGGAGCACCCGCACAGGCGGCGCGGGTTGTCCGCCGCTGTCATCAGTCGTATTAGTCATGGAACAAGTAAGCCTTTTGGTACAGACCTATCATGGCAGCGCCCGGCGGCGGCCAATATACCCTGTTTATGGTATAGGCGCGTTCGTGTGATTAGGCCATATACCAGCCATGTCATCTACAAGCGTCGTCATCAGCTTGCGACAACACCGGCTATCCGCATTACTGGTTGGGCCTGTGGCCATAACTGAGCACCCGGGTAATCTGCCAGCCCGCATTGAGATTGCCCCACACCATCACAAAATCCGCCACACCCTCGCACTCCCCGGTGGAAAATTGGCAAAAACGATGTGAGCCCTGGGCAATAGCACCATAATCCTTGATGGGAAAAACCTTAAACGTCTCGGGAATCAGTTCGCGGCGAAATTTCCCACACACATATTTTTCCGTGTTGGCAATCATATCCTGCCGCGACCAGGTTACACCGCCCGTATCATGATAAAACTCCACATCCGCCGCAAAATAGCTGGCATGCTTTTTAAGTTGTTCCGGCGAACTGCAATGGTTAAACGTATCGAATACCGCCGCATCCAACGCGGCAATGGTGTCAAACAAGGTTGGCAGTTCGCTTTGTTCATTCGACTGATTATTGGGAGCGCTGAATGTATCCAGAGAGGTGATAACAAATAACACAGCAGCCAAAGGTATGAATTTTTTCATGCACACATCTCCGGGCAAAAACATGGTTTTACTGCATCAAAAGGAGTACCGCCAACATCTCAGTTGGCGGACATGGTAGTAGTTGGAAGTATTGATTTTTTTAGCTGTTTAGTACGTTTTTTATCCCTAACCCACAGCACCGTGCCATTTGTTTTTTTCAGCTCAAACAAATCAATGGCCATAAATAAGTCGCTCAATTTTTTGAAGCCATAATTTCGCTGGTCAAAAGACGCATGATTAGAAATATGGGTTCCAATAGGCCCCAGCATAGCCCAGCCCTCTTCATCTTCCACCGCCTCAATAGCTTGCCTGAGTAAATTGATTAACTTGGTATCACTCTTAATACTTCGGCTTTGTTTCTGCACCGGCAGCTCGGTTTCCGGCTCATCATCCAAATAGAGAAAGCGGGAACAACTGTTGACAAAGGCGGTTGGTGCCTTGCGCTCACCAAAACCGATAACAAACTTACCATCTGCCAGGGTTCTCGTTACATATCTCCTTGTAGTTTGACACTACATTAAAGGCTAAGAGATAACGAACACTCGCTCCCGTATACCGGGGGCGAGCATTCCGTATGGCTAGGCACCAGGTGGTGATTAAGTCATCAATACTATAGACCAGCCTGGTCACCCGATGAAGCCGACAGGATGATTTGACCGGGGTTGATGGTGACTTGCAGTTCTGTGCCAATTGACAAGTTGGCCTGCTCCAGCCAATAGCCTTTGAGAAGGATAAACGGCACAAACCGTGGGCGGGACTTTTTGCGGAAGGTCGGGCTGTGGAACTGATAGTCGTATTAAGGTCTTAAGAGTGAGAGCGAGGGGGTATCGAAACAAGGAGCGATTTAGAACAGCAATACTGTTTAACTTTGGCGGATTGAATCTTTATCCAAAATCGGTATCCACCTGATTAGGGGAAGGGCCATAAATCAACAGTTTCTTGGTGTTTTTTATGCGTGGGATTTTACGCCTAATGCTGCGATAAACGGATGGTATTGTTAGGCATTTACAATGTGAACAAGGAATTGAAAAGATATACCTGCAAACAAACCTAAACCAGCACCGATAGCTAGATCAAGCCGCGTATGCCGTTCAAGGTGAAATCTTGACCAGCCAACCAAAACAGCAAAAAAAAGAAAAAAGGTAGCCACACTTACATTAGGAAAAATAAGGCAGCTTGCAAGTATTGCGAAGCCAAAATGCAGTGATGGTTTTGCGATTTTGCTTAAAAAATAGCAACACAAAACGATAGCGCCGGAAAGACCAACGGCAAATACAATACCAGAATGTACGTCAAACAGAAAAAGAACCAAAGTTCCAATAAACAAAAATACACTTGCACTAATGTTAAGTTCTTTATGTTCGTTTTTTAATGATGCATCTACATGTTCCCATTGCCCGGTTCTTGTTTTAACTTGAGAATATGTGAAAACAAAAATTGCAAAGAAAATAGCGACTATAACTGCCAGTAACTGAACCCTATGATTATCGATGGAATTTGCCGCTATTGCTGCGGCAATTGGCATTAGCAACGCAGGATGCCCCACGATTGAAATAAAACGAGCGATGCTGGTTATCATTTTATGCCTAATGCCCGGCTTTGGGGCGGGCTTGTAGCCGCAGAGCGGCGGAAAGGCCATCCCAGCCCTGAAGGGGCGACAACAGCCGATTGTTATATGCCTTGCCTCTTACGCCATATGCGCATATTGTATGCGCATTGTCCGCATAGAGGAACGACTATGAACCACGCATACAACTCCCAAGCCCCTAAAAAACCTACTAATGTCAGTATAAACAGCGACTTACTTGAAAAAGCCCGAGCGCTTAATATCAACCTGTCCGCGACACTGGAGCAAGCATTAGCCGAACAATTGCGAAACGAGCAGCGGGCACAATGGCTGCGCGAGAACGCCGATGCCATTAAGGCCTACAATCAATTTGTTGAATCCAATGGCACGTTTAGTGACAGTATAAGGAAGTTCTAATGGCACAGTTTTTTGCATATAAGAACTCCAATCCCGGTACGCGAAAACAATACCCCTACTTGTTGGATATTCAAAGCGACTTGCTGAGCGAGCTGAAAACGACTGTTATCATACCGCTCTCTCCTGCCAAAATTGCGGCCCCTATGAGCCTGACAAGACTAAACCCGTCTTTCACTCTCGATGGCGAGACGTTTATCGCAATAACCCAAGACATTGCCGGGATTGATCGCAGCCAGCTTAGCGCTCAAGCTTATGATCTATCAGCATATCGCCCTGAAATTATTGCCGCAGTCGATTTTGTACTCTCTGGCATATAACGCCGCATTGCATGCGCTTTTGCTATTTTTTGCCTTATTTCAGTTGCAAGTTCTTGGGCTTCACGCATAGTTGATTGGACCAAATCCCAATTAGCCCAATGCTGTTTCCATTTTTCCTTACCTACTACAGATTCAAAATCTATCAAAGTTGGCTCACCCCAATTTTCATAATTCTCCAACCGCCGGATACGCTTATCAATATCCTTAATCCCACGGGTTTTTGGTGATAGTTTTGCATTGCTTTGCATCCAAGCTTTCCAAGGCTTGTTACCTTTGGATTGATTACACTTTCCGCAAGAAGGCACAAGATTGTAAATTTCTGAAATATATCCTGTTGGAAGTTTATTGATTACCAATGGACGTAAATGATCCCATTCTGATGCCGCTGCTCCACAGTATGCACACTGAAAATCGGCATATCCCATCTCTAAAATTTCTAATGCCTTTTGAACTTGATTATCTGTAGGGACAATAATTGGAATAATTGAATTAATAAATGAATTAGTAATACTCGAAGATCGACCTGTGATCTTCATCGGTGTTGGCATTCTGAATAGTGATAAGTAATTCATGACTCTAAATTTCTAACGAGCTTGTAGAAAAACGATTTTTAGAGATCGTTATCCAGCAGCTAAAATTGAAATTATTACCTGGCCAGTATTTAACCACAACCCCTTAACATAATCACCCATTATCCGCAGTCGAATGAATTCGATGTGAATAACTCTGTGGATTAACCCACATTCGCGTAATTCATTAACTTTTCGATGTTATGTACCAAACAATATAACTGCCATTGACCTTGCACCTTGCGTTTTCCTCGTAACGAAAATCGATTCAGCTGTTTATTCGCGCAAATATTGGCGAAAACCGGCTCCACAGTCGACATGCGATGACCGTAAATAGCTTTTCCTTGTTTGCTATCAATCCGACGCTTCATCCAGTCTGTCGCATTGGCATGAATCGAAAACGTTTTAGATACCTGACGCCCATGACCTTCGCGGCTATCAGCTGACGAAGGATTACGCATGCATTCATACTTGAGGGGACAGTGACGACAATCCGTTAGCTTACCCTCAAAATACAATTGCATTCGACCTGGCCCTTGACGGTATTCATGTTTCAGCCACATGTCCTTCCCTGCCGGACACTTACAGCTTTTTCGTTGCAGGTCAAAAATAAATTCCGAGGCCGGAATAACGGCTTTTACTCCCTTCACATTATCTTGATGGCGCTTACCATGTTTCTCTTTTTGATGGTCAAACATCTTGTCTCTTGAGCGAAATTGATTATCCGGAATATATGCATTGATACCTTCTTCTTTAAGGTACTCATCGTTAGCACCATTGGAAAACCCCGTATCTGCCGTAATGATCACATTGGATTTTAGGATGTCGTCGCAGATCCCCATCTTTTGGTAACGCGTCTGTATGCTATGCAGAACAGGCTTTAATGTGTGATGTTCCTGACTTTCACCAAAAGCCTCGGCATCAACAATAACCTGATGCTTCTTATCAACGGCGGCTACGCCGTTGTAACCCTGGATGGTACCTTTACTGGTCGTCATCTTGGCCGACTCATTGTCGGTAATATTGCTCTTCACTTCCTTTGGTTTTTTACCTTGCCCCATCCGTGGGGTTGCTGTCTTTAGGAACTTATCTATCCGCTCGAATTCTTTTTTCAGGGTGTCGGTTGCTTTAGCGAGTTGCTGCTTGCGGTCTCGCTCGTTGGGTTTTCGGCCATCCAGTTTTTTGTGTTCTTTCAAGCAGGTGCGGATTTTGCGGCTGATCTTTTCTCGCTTTTGAGCCAGCTCATCCAAGGTTCCGGAGTGCTCCTTGGCGGCATTAGAAGATATCTTGCAACCATCAATGGCAAAGAGTTCATGTCCCAGTAAGCCATGTTGGTCGCACACCAGTATTACTTGTGTAAAAACCGATTCAATCGCATCCGGATAGCTACTGACAAAGCTGGCAATGCTGGTGAAGTGGGGGACGGAATCGCAGGAGAGGGCTTTGAAAATAATATTGTGCTCGCATTGCCACTGAATGTCGCGGCTGGAGGTAATGCCCTTGGAGTACGCAAACAAGATAATTTTTAGCAAGATGGCCGGATCGTAAGCTGTACGCCCACCGCCATCGTTGCTGTACTTTTCGTAGAAAGCCGACAGGTCGATATGGTTGTCGATTAATTTATGAAGGGTAAATTCGAAAGTGCCTGGCTGTAATTGCTCTTCAAAATTAATAACCACCATTGCGCTTTGGCTATAGCTGTATTTTTTGAAGTTTGGCATGGCGCTACTCCTTGAAACGATACCGAATTTTATCAAAAAATCACTATTTTTAGGAGTTTTTCTACAACTTCAACGCCGCGATAAGCGGTGGTTTTTAAGTTGCACTTTTGCCATAAAATGGAGCGAAGCGGAATGGCAAAAGAGCAACTTAAAAACCATCCGTTTGATTGCTTTGTTAGGCATGGTGTTCGTGGCCAAACCCAATTCTATGCCAAGCTTCTTTAAAATTTGATGTGTCGTATGATGTTGGTTGAAGCCAATATGAAATAACACCATTTTTTTCGCCACGATGAGCTAAATTTTTAATTTCTTCAGGGAGCATTACAAATACATTTGGCTCTTTACCAACATTATTAATTATTAGCCAAAAATCACCCATAACTTTTTCAAGAGAGCTACCCAATGGTACGGGATTTCTTTTTGTAAGTGATTTTACTTGAACCCCAATAAACTCAGTTCCTGATTTGTTATAAGCAATAATGTCTATGCCTCTAGCGTTTCTCGCAGTTGGCATAACGTTCCAACCCATACAGGAAAGCTTATAGCACGCGTAATACATTCCGATATTTCCAGTCACCTGAGTTTCCAGCTTCATTACTATTGCCTAACGCCGTGCTCAACGGCAGTTTGTAAGTTGTGGTTTTGTGGGTTACTTTTGCGCAGCAAAACCACAAAGCCGCGAGTCGAGTAGACCAACGGAACCTCCCCCATCAGCCCCTCACAGAACCGTACGTGACACTCTCGCGTCATACGGCTCTTGTTATTCCAACTATCAACAATGTATCACCAGTGCGCAAACAGGGTCGGCCGCCACTGTTTGATTTGCGTTAACCATGAGTAGGCGTTCAGTCGTCGGCTGCGCTTCTGCGGATATTTACCTTTTACCCATTTTGTTAATCGGCATTCAATCGCTTCTCGAATGCCTTGCAGTGCCGATGGATAAAAAGCGCCGTAGTAGGTAAACCACCCTCTGATTTGTGGATTGAGCTTTTTGCTGAGTGTGACTATCGATAGCCTACTCAATCGTCTCACATTCCACTCTCTCATCGTCTTCACAATCGCTTTCTTGGCTTTGTTGCTGATGGCCGGTACAAAACCCGGAACCAATTTGCCATCTTTGCGTTTCACGGTTCTTCGCCGGAAGGTGAAGCCCAGAAAGTCAAACGATTGCGCTTTGGTCCTTTCTATTTTGCGTCGGCCACAGTATACAATTTTGGTTTTCTCAGGGTGCAGTGTTAAATCAAAGCGCTGCATCCTTCGTGAAATAGCACTGAGCAGTTGCTCCGCTTCATGCTCTGTTCGACAATGACAAACAATATCGTCGGCATAGCGCTCGAACGGATTTTGTGGAAAATATTTTTGCATCCAGCTATCAAACACTTTGTGCAAATAAAGATTCGCCAACAGCGGGCTAATAACTCCCCCCTGTGGCGTTCCTTTTGCAGTCTTGTGCAGCTCACCGCCCGGCATTTGCACACCGGCCGTGATCCAGCGCTTGATGTACAGCTTGCACCATGGGTCATCCGTTGCTTGTGCAACAAATTTTTGTAATTGATCGTGATTCAAATTGTCGAAGAAACCTTTGATATCCAGATCAATGACCCATGAATATTTCCAGCAGTTTATTTTCGCCGCTTGCACCGCGTGATGGGCACTCCGCCTGGGGCGATAGCCAAACGAGGATGCGTGGAATTTGCTATCCCATTCCGGCTCCAGTGTCATCTTGACCACCATTTGCGCCACTCGATCTGCCACCGTGGGTATACCCAGTGGACGCAGCTTGCCATCCGCTTTGGCCATTTCAACTCGCTTTACCGGTGGTGCCATGTAGCTGCCTGAACTCATCCGGTTCCAGAGTTTATACAACTCATTTTCCAAATTGTGTTCAAACATGTCGATACAGACATTGTCAGCACCCGCAACACCCGCGTTTGCTTTTACTTTCAACCAAGCCGCATACACCAACTGCTTCGATATACTGTAACTGTGCACTGATTGTTGAATCCTGCCTTGCGGTTGTTGGTTCAATCACTGCTGAATAACATCGCCCCTTCGCTCCATTGTCATTACAACAACTTCAACACTACTACGAACGATTCCGCCACTGTGCGCCGCATCGATACTCTCACCTTACGGGGTCACCGCTTTCGGCTTCTCTCTTAACATCAGCACGACAGCTTCCCGAGTTCCTCACAAAAGCCTGATAAACGGTCACGCCTTCTTTACGCCGGTTGCCATCGGATCAGTAAGCAGTTTTCTTTCCGGTTTCTCTCAGCAATTGTAAGGGTCGCTGATTTTGACAACAGTTAGGGACATCACGACGCCTCATCAAAGGTTCACTTGCGTTCGTCTCCGTTTATCGTACCTGCCGAATTTTATTCCGACTTTTCTTCAACGCTCACGACAATGACTCTTTATCAATGCCGCTTGAAGTGGTTTGCACTCACTTACTGCAAAGCGAATGCGGTGGGCCTGCCACCATCTCTTGCGAAGTTACGTAAACAGTTTGGACGCTACGCGACCCCACCATTTACTCTCGGCACACCTTACAAACTGTCCAGCACGCAAAGCGTGCGAACTAGAACGCCTTGTTAATGATTTGGCTATAACCACATTTGCACAATAATTGTAATGGCAACCCCACAAGAACCCATACCAAACAGAACTAGCTGCCACCAAAACAGACACCACGATAATTTTCCTAGAGCCTTGGTTTCTTGCCGGTCACTAGAACTGACTGGTTCATCTTTATAGCGTGAACGTGCAATCTGCGTGGTAGCACGAAAATCTCGCAGGCGGTTGATGGCGCACCAAACAGATAGACCAATGGAAATTGCGAGCAAGACCATTGAGCATGTTGCGATAATAAGCAAGCAACTGCTAACGGGCTGAACAACAACAAAACCAGAGACTAAAAATGCCAGAAGACCTGTAGATAGCCCAAGAACAAGATTGGATACAGACGAAAAATAATCTCTCGTAATACCTTGCCACCGAACGAAGCTCTCTTTATCTTCTGCTGCCACTTACTTTCTCCTGCTCATTAACGCCCGCAGCAAGCGCGGCTTTGTAGTGAATGCGAAGCCGCAACGGAAGAGTCGTCGCCTTGACTGCGATTGTTATGTTTTTGGTGCCCAGCCATTACGCTCAGCCAAGACTTGCCACTCAGGTTTTTTTGTAGGGATTATACTTTCACAATATTTAATAAGGCTTTCTAGATGAAGATCCTTGCCATTGTATAAATTCCCTGGCGTGGACTTTCCCTTAACTTTTGGATTGGCATGAGAACCTTGCAGCCTCGTTATTACATTGCCTAAAAGCTGCTTCAGTTGAACATCTTCAGTTTTGTTCATGATTTTACCAAGACTTGTAATGTGAGAGGCTACGGTCTTCATTTCCTTCAGTGCATTTATTGTTTCTTCATAAATAGTCATAACTTTTCTCCTTGCCTTGGCAAAACATAACACTTAGGTAAGTCGTGGTTGGTATGTTGTGTTTTTTGGAGCAAAATGAGCGATAGCGAATTCCAAAAAATGCAACATACCAACCATCGGCTTGACCGTTTTGTTATGTAATTATTTAAGCTTTTGGTATCTCTTGCAGATTATTTAAAAGCTCAATACCCGATATTACTTTAAAGCCCTCAGCGTTACAGATATTTTCACACCAACTTTTTTGGCTTGCAATTTCACCATCTCGAGTAGCTTGGTTGTTCCAGTTCCGATCATAAGCCTGTGTGTAGAGAACCATGAATAGCTGTACTTCAGCACCATAGAATTTTTTTAACAATTCTAAATGTTTTGGATGACGCTCCCGCTCACATTTAACATTACAGCCTTCTATTTCAAATGCCGCGATAACTTTCCAATACCTTGAGTTAGGAAGGTTTTGCTCATTCGAATTCGAACTTTGCCTTAGAGCCCAAACCAAGTCGATATGTTTAGGTCGTTCTTCTAAATTCGGAGGACAATCAGAATGCAATGCAAACTCAGGAATTACACAATATCCTTTCTCTCGACCGGCTTCGATTAGAGAAGAGTAAATATCATTTTTTGTCATTTATTTTTTATATCCCATATCAACATAACGTTTGGTTAAGGGGCGGGCTTTAGCCCGTCCCAGTGAGCGAAGCGAACGATTTGAACCAATTGTTATACAGCAGGCTATACGCTAAATGGCATAGCTGTGTCGTACTCCTCTAAGGTGGCCTCCAGAAATTCGTCACGATGAATTTTTGCTTTTTCTGACCATACACATAAAACTTTATTAGGCGTACTTCCGGAGTACCCCTCTACGGTCATAAGCTCACCGCCAGACTTTAGAATCACCACATCACCTACGTTGAATTTATTGCTCATAACGACTCCTTTTTGTTGTTTGACGAAATTCAAAATTTTTATTCATGACGTATAACATTGTTATTAGACGGAAAGTTTCCGTATAACATCCCGGAAAATTTCCACCTAAGTTTTTTGATCAAGCTTTATACCACACCGTCAAACTACCCGCCATTACAGGCTTATAGCACTTTATTATCAATTAACAAGCGAGATAAAAGGTGGAAAGCTTCCTTGCTAATTCACCTATTATGGATACAATAACTGTTTGCATATACAGCTCACTTATTTAAAGGAGCAAGGAGGCATAATGTACAAATCCCCTTTTTTATCAAGCATTTACGATGAAATGATGCGCCGTCGCTACGCCAAGCGAACCATCGAAACCTATTTGCATTGGATCAAGCGTTACATTGTGTTCCATAACAAGCAGCATCCGTCCTTGATGGGCGACAGAGAAGTTGAAGCCTATCTTGATCATCTGGTTTTACAGCACAATGTCGCGGGACCAACACAAGCACTGGTATTAAATGCACTCAGCTTTCTTTATAGGGAGATATTGCACAAACCCTTATCCCTGGAACTAAGGTTTGTCAAAAGTCAAAAAACCCGCAAGCTCCCCGTAGTACTCACCCGTGACGAAATAACTGCGTTGATGGCTAACATAAGCAGCAACCATTACTTACCGGCAGCATTGATGTATGGCAGCGGCCTTAGACTCATGGAGGCCGTACGATTGCGAACAAAAGACATAGATTTTGATTACTGCTGTGTGCGGGTCTGGAATGGGAAAGGAGGAAAGCATCGTACAGTCACCCTGGCCCCAGAGTTAAAAAAGCCTTTAACAGTACAAATACAACGGGTGGAATATCTCCTATCCAAGGATTTGCTAAATCCAACCTATGACGGTGTTTGGCTACCACATGCACTCCGGCATAAATATGTTTCTGCCAATACATCACTGGGTTGGCAATATTTATTTCCATCGGATCGTTTGAGTATCGATCCTGAAAATCAACGGGTCAGACGACACCATATTGATGAAAGCGGATTACAAAAAGCCATCAGAAATGCCTCGCAAAAAGCCAATATCCGCAAACATGTTAGCGCACATACACTGCGTCATTCTTTTGCCACTCACTTACTAGCATCCGGGGCTGATATTCGTACCGTGCAGGATCAGCTTGGACATACAGACGTTAAGACGACTCAAATTTATACCCACGTTTTGCAAATGGGCGGCAATGCCGTAAAAAGCCCCTTCTCAACGCTGGGTATTTAGCAACCCCTGCGCGCCTCATAGCAGCCGCTATACTCAACTCCATCATTCCCTCCCACAGGGAAATCCCCATTACGCCATAGACAACAGGCATGACAGGAGACGCGATGCCTATTCCCCCCAAATGCCAATGGCTGATGCTGTTAATACTCGGCACTGTTGCAGCATCCAGTTGCCTGGCCGCACAGGCCGAACCCTTGGTGTTGAGTTTTGAGGAAGCGCAGCAGCGCCTGTTGGCGGTGTCCGATGCGCTGGAGGGTTCGCGCAGCCAGGTGGAGAATCGGCGGCAGTTGGCGGAGGCGAGCCGGAGTTTGGCTTATCCGGAGGTGTCGGTGGATGTGCGCCGTTTGCGCTTCCAGAAAAGCCTTGAGTTACCGCTGGGGTCGCTGGAGCCGGTGGCTGAGGCGTTTGGGATTCCCGATCCGCTTGAGTTTGAACTGGCCGATTGGCGCACCCGTCCGATTGTGACGGCGACTATGCCGGTGTGGACCGGCGGGCAGATCAGTGCGGCCAAGGCGGCTGCCGATGCGGCGGTGGCTGAGGCGGATGCGGTATTGATGCGCGCTACGCAAACCGAAACGGTGCAGTTGGTGGAGGCCTATTTCGGGCAGCAGGTGGCACAGCAGGTACTGGCGGTACGCCTGGAGGTGCGCGAGGGTTTGCAGCAGCACCTTGCCCATGCGCAAAAATTGGAGCGGGAGGGGTTTGCGACCCGCGCCCAGGTGTTGCAGGCGCAGGTGGCACTGGATAACGCCGAGCGCGAGTACCGTAAATCCATGAATGATTTGCGTGGTGCCGAGGCGGCGCTGGCCGGGTTGCTGCGCAGCGATACCCCGGTGCAAGCGCGCTCGCCGCTGTTTGTGGTGCAAGCGCCATTGGAACCGGTGGAGCATTTTGTTGAAACGGCGTTGCGCGACCATCCGGGTTTGTCGCAGTTAAAAGCCATTGGCGAGCAGGCCCGGCAAAAGGTGCGCGCTGAACAGGCTAACTGGCAGCCGCGGGTGTATTTATTCGGCCAATACGATTTAAAGCGCGAGGACGCGCTGCTGACCGAATCCGATTGGGCTTTTGGGATTGGGGTGAGTTATACCCTCTTTTCCAATAAGGATCGCAGCCGCCAGGTGAGTGCGGCGCGCAGCCAGCAGTTGCAGGCGGAATACAGTTTGCGCGATACCGCGACCAAGCTGGAGATTGGCGTGGCGCGCGCCTGGCTGGCGACCGATAGCGCCCGCCAGCAATTTGCCCTGCTGGACAGTGCCCTGGCCAGCGCCGGGGAAAACCTGCGCTTGCAGAGCCTGTCGTTCCAGGAGGGGCAAGCCACCTCGCTGGATGTGATTGATGCGCGCCTGCAACTGGGCAAGACCCGTATTGATCGCGCCCTGGCTGCCTGGCAGTTTGACCTGGCCTTGGTTCAACTGCTGGAGGTCAGCGGACAAACCGACCGTTATAGCGATTATCTCCGCAAGGCCGACAAGGTGCTTACACCATGACCCGAACGCTGTTGACCCCCGCTTCCCGCCCGCGCTTGCTACTGCTGGTGGCTGTGTTGCTGGCCTTGGCGATTGTTATCGCCGGGCTTTGGCTGGCATTCCGACCGGCAACCGGATTGGTGCAGGCTATGGCCGATGCCGATTCGGTAAAAGTCTCGACCAAGATTTCCGCCCGCATCGCTGAGCTGCATGTGCGCGAGGGCGAGCGGGTGAGCGCCGGGCAAACCCTATTTACCCTCACCAGCCCCGAAGTGGAGGCCAGGTTCCGCCAAGCCAATGCCGTGCTGGATGCCGCCCGCGCCCAGGCCGCCAAGGCGGAGGAAGGCGCGCGCGCCGAGCAGATTCGCGCTGCCGAGGCCAACTGGAAGCGGGCCAAAACCGCCTCGGATCTGGCGCGGGCTACAGCGACCCGCCTCGACCGCCTGCACAAGGAGGGCGTGATCACTCGCCAGCAACGCGACGAAACCCTGGCCCAGGCCACTGCTGCCGAGGCGCTCACCCAGGCGGCCCGCGCGCAATACGATGAGGCTCTGGCCGGTGCCCGCCGCGAAGACAGGGAGGCGGCCAATGCCCAGGTGCGCCAGGCCGAAGCGGCGGTCGCGGAAGTCACCGCCGCCCGCGATGAAACCCTGGGCCTGGCACCCAGCGCGGGCGAAGTGAGCAAACGCCTGGCCGATGTGGGCGAGCTGGTGCCCGCCGGCTACCCGGTATTTACACTGGTGGATATCGACAATATGTGGGTGTCCTTTACCCTGCGCGAGGATCAGTTTGGCGGCGTGAGTATGGCGCGCCGGCTCAAGGGCGATATTCCCGCGCTGGGGTTGACCGGCGTTTATTTCCAGGTGTACTTCATCAGCCCGGCGGGCGATTTCGCCACCTGGCGGGCCACCCGGCAATCCGCCGGTTACGATGTGAAAAGTTTTGAAGTCCGCGCCCGCCCGGTAGCCCCCATTACCGGTTTTCGCCCCGGCATGAGTGTGCTCTTCCCGTGGCCACAACCCTGACCCGCCCAACCTCCGGCTGGCGCCTCTCCCTGGTCAACTCGGCCCGGCGCGAGTGGCAATTCCTGTGCAATTCCCCCTGGGATATGGCGCTGATTACCTGGATTCCCTGGCTGGCCATGGCGCTGCTGGCAGCCATGTTTTACAGCGCCGTGCCGCGCTCCTTGCCGGTGGCGATAGTGGACGACAGCCGCGGCCCGGTCAGCCGGCAGTTGATTCGCGCACTGGAGGCAGCCCCGGCGCTGGATGTACGGGCACGGCCATTGCAGTTGAGCGATGCCTGGTCACTGGCGCGCGCCATGCAGGTGGATGCGGTGATCCATATTCCCGCCAATGCCGATGACCAGGTTCAGCGCGGCCAGCAGGCGACGGTATTTGCCTTTTATAACGCTGCCTTTACCACCGCTGGCGCCAGCGCCTTCCGTGATATTGATGCCGCCGTAAAAAGCCTCTCAAGCCGGGTGGTGCTGGAACACACCGCCTTGCAGCGTGGCCCCGGCAGCGTGAAACCGGCGCCGGTCAGCGCCCAGGTAAGCGTGTTATTTAACCCGGCGCGCAGTTTTGAACAGTTCCTGTTGGGGCTGTTATTACCGGCGATATTGCACCTGATGCTCTGTGTGGCCGTCACCAGCGCCTGTTGCCGCGAATTGCGCGACGGCACCGCCGGGCACTGGCTGGAACAGGCCGGCGGCCATTTGCCGGGAGCTATTCTGGGCAAGTTGCTGCTCTACGTGCCGTTGTTTTCCCTTTACGGGTTCGCGGCGGTGTTGTGGGTGGGCGCGATCCGCGGCGATGGCATCCCCGGTTCCCTGCCGGCGCTGCTGGCGGGCCAGGTATTGATGTACGCCGCCTACGCGGCCATTGGCCTGCTACTGTCCGGCGTGGTGCGCACTATGGGCACGGCGCTGTCCGGTGTCGGGCTCTATGCCGGGACATCCCTGGCGTTTTGCGGGGCAACCTTTCCTATCGACGGCGCTTCGCTGTTTGCCCGGCTCTGGCATTACCTGCTGCCCTTTACCAGCTATGTGAAGCTGGATGCGGCCGAGCGCTACCTGGATGCACCGGCCTCGGTGACCTTTACCCATTTGGGGGCGCTGGGGTTATTTATCCTGATACCGGGCGCTATCGGCTATCACGCTTACCGCCAGGCGGTCTACGACCCGTCCAGTTGGGGGAAACGATGACCGGCACTGTCCTGCGAGGATTCCGTAGCGCTTTTGACGGCACCTTTCGCGCCATCTTTGCAGACCGGGCGGTGGTTACGGTGATGGTGGGCGCGGTCATCCTCTACTCGTTTTTCTATCCCATGGGATACCGGCAGCAGGTCGCCAGCGAACAGCCGGTGGTGATTGTCGACCAGGATCGCACGCCCCTCAGCCGGGAGCTGATACGCCATATCCAACGGGTCAATGCCGTTCATGTGATTGCCATCGTTGAAAGTGAGGCGGAAGCCGCCGCCCAGGTTGCGGCCATGCGGGCAGAGGGTTTTGCGGTGATCACCAGCGGTTTTGAGCGGGATATTTTGCGCGGCAATCCGGGGCCCATTGCCCTTTACGGCAATGGCGCCTTCCTCGGGCGAACCAATAGGGTGCTGACAGGATTGGGCGATGCCATTGGCGGTTTCGCGCACGAGGCGGCGATCAGGCAGGCCGCCTTTGCCGGCGCGGCCACGCCGCCGCCCTTTCACCTGGTACAGCGGCCGCTGTTCAATACCCGCGAAGGTTACGGCAGCGCCGTGGTCACCGGTGTAGCGGAGCTGATCATCCAGCAAACCCTGCTGATCGGCATTGCAGTCATGGCCGGAACCCGGCGCGAGCGGAAGGGGCGCCTGTTTTTCTCTGCCCCCCAACTGATGGGTATTGCCACCGCCTGCGTGCTGGTCGGCCTGATCAATATGCTCTACTACGCCGGGTTTATGTTCTGGTACCAGGATTATCCCCTGGGCGGCAACCTCGCCGGCCTGCTGCTGGGCGGCCTGTTATTTATCGGCGCGGTAGTGGCATTCGGTTTATTCCTCGCCAGTTTTTTCCGCACCCGCGAGCGCGCTTACCCATTGATTCTGGTAACCTCGCTGCCGTTATTTTTCCTGTCCAACCTGTCCTGGCCTGCGACAGCAACACCCGGCTGGTTGGTGTGGCTGGCGAAACTGATCCCCTCCACACCGGGGATTAATGTGATGGTGAAGTTCAACCAACTGGGCGCGAGCTTTACCGAGGCAGCACCGGAAATTGTGAATTTACTGGTGTTAATTATTGTGTTCGGCGCGCTGGCCTGGTGGCGCTATCGCCGCCCCGGCACAACAAGTCCAAGGAGTATTGAATGAATTACCAAAGCGTTCTGGATTTCTGGTTCAACGAATTAACCCCCGCCCACTGGTGGAAAAAAGATGAGGTGCTGGATAAAACCATCGCTGAACGTTTCACCGGGCTGCATGAGCAGGCCACGCGCAATGAATTGTTTGGCTGGCGCACTCATGCCAAAGGAGCACTCGCCGAAATTATTGTGCTCGACCAATTCTCACGCAATATTTACCGCGACCTGCCCGCCGCCTTTGCCAGTGATGCCCAGGCGCTGGCGTTGGCGCAAACAGCGATTGGCCAAGGTGTTGACCAGGCATTAAGCCCGGTTGAGCGCAGCTTTCTGTATTTGCCGTTTATGCACAGCGAATCGCGCCTGATCCACCAGCAGGCGGTTGCGTTGTATACCCAATTGGGCGAAGCCCTCAATTTGGAGTTTGAATTAAAACACAAGGTGATTATCGACCGCTTTGGTCGCTACCCACATCGCAATACAATCCTCGGCAGAAACTCAAGCGCAGAAGAAATGGATTTTTTAACGCAACCTGGCTCCAGCTTTTAAACACCATCACGCCCAATAATCACCGGCTTAAAACGGTACAACACCGTTATTAACAGGAACAACACGATGAACCCATGGATCTTTTTAAGTATTGCCATTATCGCGGAAGTGATTGCCACCTCGGCCTTGAAGGCCAGCGATGGTTTTTCCAACACCCTGCCCGCTACGATTGTGATAGTGGGCTATGGTGCTGCTTTTTATTTTTTGTCGCTCACCCTTAAAGCCATTCCGGTTGGCATTGCCTATGCGGTTTGGTCAGGGGCGGGCATTGTGCTGGTGACGGCTATCGCCTGGATACTCTACGGGCAGAAGCTGGATGTGTGGGCGTTTGTGGGTATCGGGTTAATTGTGAGCGGTGTTGCGGTGCTTAACCTGCTATCGAAAGTAAGTGCGCATTAGTATGTTATGTGCGCCATTCTGCGATGGCGATGTCTGCAGCCTTCGTCTGTGTACTGAGCGTCAGGCCGATCAACGCCGGTGAAATGGACGCTACACCGCTAAAAAATACGTAAAGGTATTCGGAATTCGCCGGGAACAAAGGCTAGAATTCAACGTCTGGTAAATGTGAATCTAGCAGCCCTGCCCTGGTATCTATGTCTTCGTCTCTCGCTACGCTAAAACACTGGTTTTTCCTGGATACAGCACTCGCCAAAGCCCTGCGCTGGCTGTGCTATCTGTACCTGGGCTGGTTTCTGCTCTGCTGTATGATCCTGACCCCATTACTCAACTATGCTGCCGGCAAGGTGTACCGGGAGCAGACGGGGCGCCAGTTACATTACGATCTCATCAGCCTTAATCCCTTTACGCTTAACCTGCTGATTGTGAATGCCAGTGACCGCAATCCGGACCAGAGCGTTTTCTGGCAATTCAAGCGCGCGGATATCAACCTGGCTTTTTGGCAGTCGGTGTTTAACCTGGCCCCCGGATTGGATGAATTGTCCCTGAAAGGCCTCGCGGTCCATATCAGCCAATCAGACAAGGGGTTGTTTAATATCGATGACATTGTGCAACACCGTGCACAGCTTGCCGCCGATGCCCCCACCCCGGTCATGGCAGACGATGGCGACAGCCCCCTCTTTCCGTTTTTTATCACGCAAACCGACCTTCAGATTGATCGCATTAGCTACAGCGAACACCGCGCAACCACAGATTACCGCCAGGCAATTAATGACCTGCGCTTCACCCTGGATAATTTTTCCACCGTCAATGAAGAGGGACAGGGTTACCACCTTAATGCACACCTGGGCGACCAGGGCACTGTGCGTATATCCGGCACTGTCTCACTGGCGTCCAATAACAGCCAAGGTAATGTCCAGGTAGAGGCACTTCCACTTTCACCGGTTACCGATTACCTGCAGCAGCAGCTGGGCTTTCACTTGCAAAGCGGCAGTATCGATTTCAATAGCGATTACCGTATCCATTGGAAAAACGATGTGCACTACGGGTTTGATAATGGCCATCTCACCCTTAACCAGTTTGCCATCCTCAGCCACAACCCGCAGGATTTACAGTTACAACTGGAACAACTGTCGCTTGAAAAACTGTCGTTAAATAGCGAGCAACAACAATTGCATATAGCGAGTGTTGCGCTGGATAAGCCCCTGCTGAAATCCTGGAGCAATGGCCCTGAGTCCGGTTTACTCAAAGCACTGGCATTTACCAGCCCGACGGATGCGGGTAACCCGGGCACGGCTGAAAACGACAATAATGATTGGGATATTCGCATTGATAGCCTGGCATTACTGGAGGGGGATATCACCTGGAAACTCGCCGAGCTGGATAACCGCGACCTTCGGTTGCAGGGCTTGCGCATTGATGCCACACCGCTCGCTTTATCAGGCAAAACCGATACGCAATTTTCCCTGTCAGCCATCGCACTGGAGGCTACGCCCCTAACAATCCACGGCACCTTAAACCCGGTGACACTGGATGGCCAGCTCACACTGGATGTGCAACAACTGCCACTGGCATTGGCCAATAGCCAACTGAAAACTCTGATCGCTGGAAAAATCACCCAAGGGCTATTCAATACCCAGACACAGATCAACCTGATCCAGGGAATACCGGACAAGATACTGACAACAGGTACCATTAACCAATTTGTCCTCGCCCCCTCTTCACAACAGGAAGACGCGCTCCGTTTTGATCATTTGGGATGGGACAATGCACAAGTTGATATGACCCGTGAAAGCCTGCACCTTCCCCTGGTAACCCTATCCGGCCTGGATGGTCGATTTATCATTACCAAAGAGGGAAAAACCAATCTAGATGCTTTGCTTATCACATCCGCCACCCGCGATGCGCAGCCCCAGGCTACGACTCACACGGATGCAGAGCCATCATGGTCGGTGGCACTGGATAAGTTGGTATTGGATAACGCGTCTTTCCGTTTTAACGATGCCAGCCTGACCCCGCAATTTACTGCCGCCGTGCAAAACTTCGGCGGTGAACTCACCGGTTTATCGAGCGATACCCGGACCAGGGCCAGGTTTCTTTTCAACGGTAATGTCGATGGTTATGCCCCGGTATCCCTTAAAGGCGAAGCCCAACCCTTTTTGGCCGATCCCATGGTTAAAGCAGAACTCCGCTTTAAACACCTGGACCTGGGCGGCTTAAGCACCTACTCATCGACCTATGCCGGCTGGCGCATTGAGCGGGGCCAGTTAACCGCCGACCTGAACTATCACCTGGAGCAGGGACGTATCCTGGGCGATAACCATATTGAAATGGACAAATTGCAATTGGGTGAGCGCGTGCGCAGTGCCAGGGCCATGGATATTCCCATTCGCCTTGCACTGGCGCTGGTAACTGACAGCAACGGTTTGGCGGTGTTGGATATGCGTGTTACCGGCGATACCAACGACCCGCAATTTGATATCAGCAAAATTCTGATGAGCACCTTGAAAAACACACTCACCAAAATTGTCTCCGCGCCTTTCCGCCTGTTAGCCAAACTGGTTAACAGCGAAGAAGAGCTGGAAATATTGCCGTTCAATTCAGGTTCGCAAGCCATCCTGGCAACGGCGAATCGCCGTCTGGATACCCTGCATAATGCGCTTAACAAACGCCCCCTGCTCAGCATAGACCTGCAGGGGCGCTACGATCCGGTATCCGACAGGCGCGGCCTGCAAATCCTGCAGGCAAATAGCATCCTGTCCGGCGCAGGATTAGACAGCCAGGATATCAAACAGAAAAATAATCGCTGGGAACTCGCGGTCAAACAACACTACCGCACACTGCCGGATAACCACGGTGATAAGCTCAGCGCTGATGAAATGTTTGAGAGCTGGATTGCTACCCTACCGGTACAAGACAGCGAATTGCAGCAGCTGGCCCTATCCCGCGCCAATGCATCCAAGCAGCATCTGGTAAAAAAATTCGGCATAGACCCCGGACGGGTGTTTATCAATAACGCAACCCAATGTAAGGAAGAAAACCCCGCGGAGTGCCGCCGCCGCGCGGTAAAAATAGAGCTGCACAATACCTGGGACTTATCCGGCACAACCTTGTAAGCGAAACCCACACAGCCATGATTATGTATCCACACCCCACTCTCTTTTGTCCCCTCTGCGGAGGGGCCAATCAATGCGCTCCCGCCAGCGAAGGTAGCTTTGAAGTGGACTGCTGGTGTAAAACGCAGCCTGTCAGCGCCGAAGCCCGCACTCGCGCCGCCCGCACAGGCATTAGCCATGCCTGTATCTGCCCCAGGTGCGCAGCCCCGCTAAAACAAACCCGGTTCGATTGCCCTGGCTCATCAGACTAAGCCGCCAGCGCAACACAAACCGGGTTGTTGTTAACCAGCAATCCAAACGCTTACCAATACCTCACCTACTGCAAGCGCTTGGCCTCAAACGCCAGCCTGTCACCCTGTTCATGCACATGGATGATCGCACCAGGCGGGAATTTTCCGGCCAGGATTTCCTGGGCGAGCGGGTTTTCAATCAATTGCTGGATGGCCCGCTTTAACGGGCGCGCGCCGTATACCGGATCAAAACCAACACTGGCCAGACGCTCCATAACAGCAGCATCCAACTCCAGGCCAAGGTCGCGCTCGGCAAGACGCTTGCGCAGCTGTGCCAGTTGGATATCGGCAATACCGCGAATTTGTTCGCGCCCCAGTGGGTGGAATACCACAACCTCATCAATACGGTTAATGAATTCCGGGCGGAAATGGCCCGCCACCACCTCCATCACCGCGTCTTTCATGGCGTTGTAGCGATTCTCGTTATTGAGCGATGAATTCATGCTGTCCGTTACACCAAAATCGAAATTCACCGTGTCAAAGGATTTATCTTCCGCCAACTCCTGAATACGATCCGAGCCCAGGTTTGACGTCATGACAATTACAGTATTGCGAAAATCCACGGTGCGCCCCTGGCCATCGGTCAAGCGGCCATCTTCCAATACTTGCAACAATATGTTGAACACATCCGGGTGGGCTTTTTCTACTTCATCGAGCAACACCACGGAATAGGGTTTGCGGCGCACACTCTCGGTGAGGTAACCGCCTTCCTCATAGCCTACATAACCGGGCGGCGCACCGATCAGACGCGCCACCGAATGTTTCTCCATAAACTCCGACATATCGATACGCACCATGGCATCGGAGGTATCGAATAAAAACTCAGCCAGCGCTTTGCACAATTCGGTTTTACCCACACCGGTGGGGCCGAGGAACAGGAAGGAACCGTTAGGGCGATTGGCATCAGACAAGCCTGCACGCGCACGGCGCACCGCATTGGATACAGCCACGACAGCCTCGTGTTGGCCGATCACCCGCTTATGCAGTGCCTCTTCCATACGCAGCAATTTTTCGCGCTCGCCTTCCAGCATTTTTGAAACAGGAATACCCGTCCACTTGGAAACGACCTCGGCAATCTCCTCGTCGGTGACCTTGTTGCGCAGCAATTTCATTTCCATCATTTCCGCCTGGCTGGCCATATCCAGTTGTTTTTCCAGCTGCGGAATAATGCCGTATTGCAATTCGCTCATGCGCGCCAGGTCGCCCTTGCGGCGTTTTTCCTCCAATTCGAGGCGCGCCTGTTCCAGTTGGCTCTTGATTTCATGGGAGCCCTGCAATGCCGCTTTTTCCGCGCGCCAGATCTCTTCGAGGTCGCCATATTCGCGCTCGATTTTGTCGATGTCCTGGTCGATTTTGGCGAGGCGCTTTTTACTGGCCTCGTCTTCGTCTTTTTTCACCGCCTCGCGCTCGATTTTCAATTGGATCAGGCGGCGCTCCAGGCGATCCATTTCCTCCGGTTTGGAATCGATCTCCATGCGGATACGGCTGGCCGCTTCATCGATCAGGTCGATGGCCTTATCGGGCAACTGGCGGTCAGTGATATAGCGCTGCGACAACTTGGCGGCGGCAATAATGGCCGAGTCGGTAATATCCACACCGTGGTGCACTTCGTAGCGCTCTTTCAAGCCGCGCAAAATGGCGATGGTATCTTCCTCGCCCGGCTCATCGACCAGCACCTTCTGGAAACGGCGCTCAAGCGCTGCATCTTTTTCCACGTATTTGCGATACTCATCGAGGGTGGTAGCACCCACGCAGTGCAATTCGCCGCGCGCCAATGCCGGTTTCAACATATTGCCCGCATCCATGGCGCCCTCGGCCTTACCGGCGCCGACCATAGTGTGCAACTCGTCGACAAACAGAATGATGCGGCCTTCCTGTTTGGCCAATTCATTAATAACGGACTTCAAGCGCTCTTCAAATTCACCGCGGAATTTGGCACCGGCGAGCAGCGCCCCCAAGTCCAGAGCCAACAGGCGTTTATCTTTCAAGCCCTCAGGCACCTCACCGTTGACGATACGCTGGGCCAGCCCCTCGACAATGGCTGTTTTACCCACGCCCGGCTCACCGATCAGCACCGGGTTGTTTTTGCTGCGGCGCTGCAACACTTGAATCGTACGGCGAATTTCATCATCGCGGCCAATCACCGGATCGAGCTTGCCCGCTTCGGCGCGCGCGGTTAAATCCACGGTATATTTTTCCAGGGACTGACGGTTGCCCTCGGAGTCGGCATCCTCGACTTTGTCACCGCCGCGCACTTTTTCAATGGCTTGTTGCAAACGCTGGGCGTTGCCGTGTTTTTTCAGCAGCTCGCCGATTCCACCCTGGGTTTCATTCATGGCCACCAGCAGCACCGAATCGCTGGAAACAAACTTGTCGCCCACTTTTTGCGCGTGGCGGTCGGCCAGATTGAGCAGGCGCACCATATCCGCCGACATGGTGACTTCGCCGGTGGGATTTTTAATTTGCGGCAGTTTTTCCAACTGCTCGTTTAATGCAGTGCGCAATCCGGCGACGTCAAATCCCGCCTGGGCCAGCAACAGGCGAACACTGCCAGCCCCTTTTTGGTCGAGCATGGCCAGTAGCAGGTGAACAGGTTCCAGTTGGCTATGGTCTTGTCCCAGTGCAATGGATTGGGCATCGGACAGGGCCATCTGTAATTGGTTGGTCAAGCGGTCGATACGCATGGAATACCTCGATAACGGCATTAACTTTTACCAGCAGTTGGGGGCATGCCTCTAAAAAATCAATAGCCGTGCATCACGATATTTGATGTATATCAACCCTTATCAGGTAACCTCAAATGGGTATTTCACGACCGGGGTAGCACCTATGCGACGCATCCCCGGAATCGACAGACTGACCAGGCCCAACAATAAAATGGTGAGCCCCGCAATTTGCAGTACCGCTGTAGCGGGATAGGAGGTCATCAACCAACCGGTAATAACCAATGAGACGGGCACCAGCCCCAGGATTGAGAACATCAAAATACTGATAACCCTCCCCATGAGATGGGCTGGTGTACGCTTTTGAAACCAGGTGGTGCCGGATACCATGACAAAACCGTTAGGGATGCCAATGACTACCAGGGCTACAGCAGCATACATATAACTGGTTGCTGTACTCAGGAAAATCAGCCCCCAGGCGCCGGTAATATCGCAGCAAATAACCAACAGGCCCAGCTTAACGGAAGGGAGTTTTATGAGCATGCCCAATACGATCCCTAAAACTGTGCCTATGCCTAACATGGCATACAGCACTGAATAACCGCGTTCATCGAGCCCTAATTGCAATTTGGCAACCACAGGTAATCCGGCCATTAGGGTGCCATGCAGGAAAAAGGAAAGGACAAATAAATATCCCAATACAACAGCAACACCTTTATCGCGCCAACAAAAAACAAACCCTTCCTTTAGCATGTGGAAAATCCCATCCTTGTTCGCCAGGATGGTGTTCAACCGGATAAAAGACATTAATATCACGGCAATCAATACACCCAATGCATCAATAAAAAATGCAATGGCGATAGCAACTGAATCGGTGTGCGACTCGGGTATTCCGCGATAATACTTTGCCATCCAGATAACCCAACCGGCGGCAAGGGGCCCCAGGATTTGAGCTACCTGGATACTTCCCATCATATAACCATTGGCATGCCCCAAATCATCCGGATGCGTCATACCCGGTAACATTGATTGTGCAGCGGGTATTGACAGGGCGGTTAAGGTACCGAGCAAAAATGAATAAATATGCAGTAAATAAAGAGAAACCTGATTGAAATACACCAACACTGCCAGGGACATGACAACCAGGACAAAAATAATCCGGGATGAAAACAGCACCCCAAAAGGGCTGAACCTGTCGACAATCAACCCGCCAAATAAAAGAAATACCGCCTGGGGTAAACTGGCAGCCGCCAGGACAGTCGCCATGGATACAGGGTCATTATTGGAAATAGAAAGGGCCAACCATGGCATGGCAACCACGGTAAAAAAATTACCCATCTGGGCAATCAAACTGCTTACCCAGTGGATCTGGAAATTGCGGTTATCCTTGATTAATCTCATCGACATATTGATAGCATTTCCTGTAGCAAATTAACTAGGCACGATAAAGTGCTATTTCCGTATTCAACAGGACATTAATATCCTGTAAAAACGGCTGCAATGAAGTGTCAAAAAAGAAATGTCCCCCTGGGTAAACCCTGCTTTCAACCGACCCGGTAAAATGCTCGGCCCAGGCATGCAAATGCCCATAGGGAACCGCCATATCATCAGCGCCCCCGAACAAACAGGCCTTGGTTTTCAATTTGGTTGCATCCGTATATCGATAATTTTCCAAAATAGAAAAATCCGCCCGCAATCCGGGCAGTAATAACTGCATAACATCGGGGTCGTCCAGGACATCATCGCTCGCCCCCTGGTACTCACGCAAACGATGAATAAATTGGTCGTCCGGTAATAAATGGATAGGGGCACTAGCCCTGGGGATATGCGGCGCAGGCGAGGCAATGGAGAAAAACAATCCCGGCACAGGAAACTCAAGCGCCTGTAAGCGCCGGGCCAATTCATAGGCTGTCTTTGCACCAAGGCTGTAACCTAAGAAAACATACGGCCGGTCAATACAAGGCATCATCTCCTGCAGCAGGTCATCCAATAAGGGTTCCATTTCCCTATAGAGGTCATCGTCCAATCTATCTCCGCGCCCGGGAAGCTGTAAGCATATAACCTCTACATTAGCCGTTATGTATCTTGACCATTGCTGAAAAATAGCCGCCGAGCCTCCGGCGTAGGGAAAGCAAAATAACTTTATGGTTGCATTGGGATTCTTCTTAACAACTGCCAATAATCCATCCATGATTACAGTGTCTCCACTACCGGGTCATGCTGACTTGCAACCTTGTCATGCACCAGGATGCTCTCCAGAAAATCTGCCGAGATCACCGCTCCATTTTGATTTAAGCATTCAACTTGCATTTTTTTGCACGCCTGGTGAATGTCATCAGACGTTAAAATGTCGTCTATCAGATATGTTAAGGTCTCCCGGGTAAATGCCTCTTTTTTAACAGCCCTACCGACATTCCGTGTTTCAATAAACGAGGCATTGTAAAACTGATCCCAAAACTCCGGTTTTACCAACTGAGGCACACCAAAGCGCAACGCTTCCGATAAGGTTCCGACACCGGCATGGTGGATAACCAAATCCACTTTATCAAAGATTGCCTCAAACTCTATTTGCCCCAGCAACAACACTCGCCCATGCCATTCCGGCTGCAGCGCCAACTGGCCAATTTGATGAGAAACCACAATACAATGGATACCCAACTGCACGCATGCCTCGATGACAATACCCGCATAAAAAGCCGGATCAGGCATTGAGGTACCTGGCGTAAAAAGTACTATTTTTTCACCTTTTCTCTCTGCCAGAAACACGACAACCTCGCCAGGCAGGGTGGCATCATTTTTTACCGGGTAGGGAAATCCTGCGTGAAAAACCGATTCGCCCAAATTGCCCATCCATTGGGGGAAATAAGCCAAATTATAGGGAGATGACAATATCCAGGTTAAATCCACCGTGGGAACCAGGCTGATATGATTGTCCGATGCAACACGCTGCAAGGCCCCGCTTAGTTTTGCAAGTGAGTCGTCATCAAATATCCCGGTTTCCGCCAATGGGTTGGGAGCATAAAGCACACCGACATAAGGAGCCCCCAAGTGTTCGCACGCAAATTTGACGCCGACATAACCTATATAATTAATAAACACCGTGTTGCCCGGCACATAGGTATCCTGTACATAACGAAAATGTGCACTAACCAGGGGTTCTACCAAATCGCTTAAACTGCGGTGCCCACCTACGTCAAAGGTGGGTTTTTCACCCTGCTCAAAACGGGTATCTGCATTGATACACACCAGGGATATAGGTGTTTTTTCAATAAAAGGACGAATCCATACATATTCATCACTGGCGACAAATGTCACCGAATGCCCTCTGGACAATAATGCTATAGATGTCCGGAATAACGGAAAAAAATCACCTGCACTGCCCATAAAAAAGAAATGAAAATTCATAATCCTTGCCCTGCCGCTTATCGGTTGAGATGAAATAGGTGGTCGAGGCTTACCTGGCGGCAAGCCTCGACAGCGCTGTCAAAAAATTACGCAGGCTCCCCGGTCAACAATGGATTACTTTGCCCTGTCGAAGAAAGGCTCTCGGACAGAACTTCATTCATTATCGTCAGGAATACTTGTCGAATAGCCTCTGACAAGGCCACTGCCCGGGCAGGATGGAAATAGCCAGGAAATAAAGACTCCATATAATCAAACCCTTTGATAACCGTTTTGATATAAAAGCTCTGCTCTCGATAGCCTATTTCAAAATAAATCCGGTCATCGGCGAACAGGGTTGGGTTATTGCGGGTTAAACTGATTTCGAGGGGTGTTATACCTTCGATGGTTCTATCCGCGACAGCCACAAAATCCCGCTGGGTAAAATTAATATCAAATTGGGGCGTTTGCTGCGCCTGCATACCGGGGTGATCGGCCATGTGCTTGAGCGCAAAATAGGCTAACCCATCAGATGGCAATGCCGCTTTAGCCCGGTGTACCCTGTCAATGTGTGCCTGTACATTTACCGCTTCAACCTTTTCCACAAACAGTGGACAGCGATAATGGAAATCACCAATGGAACTCAGGATCTCATCGCCAAATAGATCATTGGTTCTTCCGGATCTGAACAGGTTAACCAGCACAACCGGCGCAGATGTCCATGCAAGCAACACCTGGGTGACCGCACCAACAACAGCATCCTCTAATGAATATCCTTTTTTACCCAGTCGGGAAACAAAGTTTGACAAGGTTTCATCTGCGGGAATAACGGCAACATTTGCATCTTTAATCGCCGCTTTCTCCTGCAATGACAACGCATCTCCAGACCACAACTTATCAAAAACTGCAGATAAATGATGTTTCTCTGCCGGCAAAATATGGCTTGCGCACATCGTTTTCTCATCCTGGGCCGGATTGGCGACCTTAGTCCAAGGTAAATGCAACCAGTAATCCAGTTCTGACCTGGCTTCTGGTGAACGGACATAGGTCAATTGCTTAGACTGCATTCGCTTAAACAAACCGGACTGTCCCTGCCCGCGCCGGTGATTGCCAGATAGTGCTTGATAGTAGTTCTGTATCAGCTGGAGTTTAATCATTTCTAAACTCATGCCATCGGACACCCAATGATGGAATACCATCAACAGGCGCGTTTTCCCGGTCTCCGGTTGCAATAACAGATACGCCTTGGCAAGGGAGTCCTCTACCGAGAAGGTAAATGCATTGGCAATCAGCGAATCGCAAACAGTCGCTAAATCCCCCGCTTGCCCCGCATCAATATTGACCCTGGCCAAGGGCAAACGGGGCACACCTTCTGCAACAGAAAATCTTAGCGTATCGGTTAATGAAACCCGTAACCGCAAGGCTTCATTTTGCTGCACCAACACATTAAAGGCTTCTTCAAGTGCATCGATATTAATACGGGATGTATCAATCTCCATGAGCACAGGCAAAGTGTAATGGGCCAGTTTACGCTCGCGCCCCTGGTGGGCTTTTATTGAGTCTATTTCCTTGACAAGGATTAGCTCCCCAAGGTCTTCGACTACAGCCGTTTCCTGTGTCGGGACTTCCTCGTGCGATGTGTTCAAAGCGGCTTCCAGCAACAGGTAACACTGCTCAGAAAATCCTGCAATTGTGGGATGTTTGAGCAGCAAGGTAGCCGGCAACTTGACCGCAAAGAGATTTTGCAACCGATTTTTGCAATCCATGGCCATCAGCGAGTTCAAGCCATATTCAAACAGATTGGTCGTCACCTCTATCTGTGCAGCATCATCAAATCCCAAAATATCGGCCAATATTCCGCAGGATTTTTCCTGTACAAGGGCTGCCCGCAAAGGGGCTGGTGTCGAGCGATACAAAGAGGCGAAGTCGACACAGTCAGACACCTGGTCGTTTTTCTCCAAAAACCCGGATAGCAGTGTTTTCGATTTCAAACTGGCAGAATTATTAAACACTGCACGCCAGTTCATATCGAAGATACCCGCCTGCTCAACGCCATAGGCCAGCAACTCTTGCATCGCTAAAACCGCGGCCTTGGGATTCAGGGCCTTCATCCCCGAACTTTCCATCCGATCAATATCGCGCACATCCAGCTTGGAAGCCATGCCCACTTCAGCCCATGGCCCCCAGTTGATACTCAACGCGGGTAATCCCTGTTGCTGGCGATAGCGGCACAGTGCATCCATAAAGCTATTGGCCACTGCATAATTTGATTGCCCCGGCCAGCCGACAACTGCTGCAATTGACGAAAAACACACAAATATATCCAGAGGGCAGTGGCGAGTTGCCCGATGCAGGTTCCAGCTACCATTTACTTTTGACGCCAGTACCCGGGCAAATTTTTCCGGCGTTTGCTGGGCAATAACACCATCATCCAACACACCGGCAGAATGAATAACACCGCGCAGGGGTTTCATCTCTGCATTGATGTATTCAACCAGCTGCTGAATATCAGACTCGCTGGTAACATCGGCCCTGGCAACCTTAACGATAATGCCCTGTGATTGGACACGTGCGATTGCCTGTTGCGCATAGGTATTGGGCTCATTGCGTCCGGTTAACACAATGGATTTGGCACCTTCATCAACCAGCCAGTCCATAATAGCCAGGCCAAGTCCACCCAACCCCCCGGTCACCAGATAGGTAGCATCCGGTCGAACAATCCCGGTTACCTTGCCATGTCGGGTAAATTTGCTGAGTTCCTGGTCGCAGGTAAAATCGACCAGTGAAAATCCGGATGACTGCCGTGCAGCATCCAACCAATCCCGGAGCGCTACCGGCGTTACACCCGCATCGCCGGGCATGGCCACTGAGCGCGCTACACACCTGGCGATTAATCTCTCCCGGTGGGCAATGAGATCCTGCCAACTCAAGCGGAGATAATGGATTTTTTGCTCTTGCACGATACGCAATACATCGGTACTGGCAGGCTCGCTGCTCCAATCCAGAAAGGTTGCAAAAACCTGCAAATGCCGCACTAATTTAACGTCTACAGGTGATTTTTCAGCATAAACCAGCAGGTCAATCGGGCGTTGCCCAGCGCAGAGCTCAGGCCAGTCATAATGATCCGTATTCACTTTAGTGATGTTGGCATCACCGGGAAGGTCCAGCTTGTCCAACGCATTGGAGCACACGGTTATGTCAACACCTAAACCCATCGCCCGTTTAATCAGGGCCACACTGGCTTCATTGATGGGCCCGACATACACCATCGTATTGGGCCTGGTTTGTGTCAGCGCATATTCAACATTAATTTCTGACCACAGTTGGCGGGCAGCATTGTCGCAGGCCTCTTGCAATAACCGGTCGTCCGGCACGTGATATAAACCGTCCGTTCCCTGCTTGATGATGTCCGATTGAAGTTCATGCCATGGCAAAAGAACCCGGGTACCGACAGGATAAGCCGCTATGTTACTGCCTGTTGCGATTATCTCCCCTGCACACAAGTATTGGTTGCCAATCACCCAATCCGATACGAAGGTAGAGGCACAATCAACGCGAATCAGCACTTCATTCCCGTCGGGAATAACGCCCCTTGGTGATCGCTCCACCATCGGTCGGTCATGAAGCAGGACCCTAAAAGAATCCCCCGGGCGTAAGGAGACGTTGCGATCGATATAATGACCAAGCTCGGTATTGGAAATCCTGCCCAGCCTATTGACCAATCTCGCTCCGTTACGGATAGCAATTTCCTGCTCCTGTCCGCCATAAAGGATTTCTTGTGACAACCGATCGATGGTGTCCGCACAGTCCCTATTATCAAGGTCAACCATCACCACCGAAAACTCAGGATGCTCAGACGACAGAACCCGTCCCAAGCCCCACAAGGTACTTTGGGAAAGGGTATTAATACCATCCTGATGCTGAGTGGACTGTCCGCCCTGTGTGACCAGGAACAACGAGATATTGCGGGACCATTCAATACGCAACATCGCCTGGATAAAAGGAAGTGGCCCGTCGCAAACTCCGTTTTTCACAACAGCTGCAATATGGTCTACCGACATCTCATCGGAAAAATCCATATCCAGTGAGGGCAAGTACACGATCGATTTACAGGTGGTTGCAGATTCCTTGAGTAAATTTTCCCAGTCCTCCAGATTGCGCGATTGCGCATCCCATAAAACAACCTGGCTGCCAGCGTTTTCAAGCTGTTCACGGATGTGATGCCCTAACCCACTGCAATCCGCAACAACCAGCACATGCCCCTCTTGCACAGCAGTGCGTTCCAGTTCAGCCTCATGCCAACGGAATTCGTAGAGCAAATCTGAAATAAGGGATTGTCCAGCGTTTATGGCTTTTAGCGATATACCCAGCACTTCCACTACAACATCGCCACCTTCATTGGCAATCACCAGGTCACCATAAATTTCCTGATGGTTTTTGAAATGTGTGATGAGATGTGCATAGCCTGTCTCGCCAGGCGTGGCATGAAATCGTAACTGGCGAATTGCAACGGGCAAATAGCCACTACTGATCGTTGGGAAAAGCCCCTGGAAGGCACCATCAAGAATCACAGGATTTAGCCTATGTTGCTGATGCTGCACGTGCATGGCTGCTGGCAAGGCTATCTGCACAAGCGATTCATCGTCCTTAAACCAGGCCTGTTGTACCGCCTGGAACTTATCGCGATAATCCAACCCCAGGGACAAACAGTGTTGATAAAACTCCTGGGAAACATAGTGCGAGGGTAACCGCGATTTTATTGACGCCACATCAATCGATTGTTTAACCGGTAGCGCCGCAACCTTACTAATTCTTCCACTGCTGAAGTAAGACCAGCTATCTGCCCCTGTATCTCGTGCCGCAATCTGATAATGGCGAGTATCCGGCTCCCACAAGGTTTCCATACGCAAGGTGCTGCTTTCCTGCAGAAATAAGGCTTTATGGAAAGCGAGGTCCTCCACTGTCACCGATTGATCCTGGCCAATTTCCCGGGCCAAGGCGAGGGCCATATCAATGTATGCTGCTGCAGGATATACAATATCGCCATCAACCCTGTGATCAGCCAGGAAAGGTAATTCATCCAGCGCAACGGTTTTTTGCCATAAGGGCACTTGTGATGGAACACTGGCCCCCAGCAGCAAATGGCTTTCGCGGTGAACACCGGCACTCGGGCTTACATTGTTAAGCCGGGCATAGCGAACAGCCTCATCCTCTGACCAATAGGCACTTTTTTGCCAGGTGTAATTAGGCAATAAAGTGTGTTTACCACCGTGATATAAATGCTCCCAATCGACCTGGATACCTGCGGTATACAGTGACCCGATGATACGATCCGCCATTTGAGAGGAATCTATATCGCGCTTCAAACAGGAAACAATTGCCCCTTGTTGCCCCTGCTGCCGAAGGATTTTTTCAATGGATGACGAGAGTGCCGGATGTGCAGAAACTTCAATAAAATCAGAAACACCCTCTGCGATCATGGCTTCTATCGCATCCTTGAACAGGACAGGATTACGCACATTATCAGCCCAATAGTGTGCGCCCCAATCATTTTGACCGGAACGCTTGCCTGATACGGTTGAGTAAATTGGAATGGCGGGTGAAAGAACGGCAAGATCGGCCAGAGCATCAATCAAGGGCTCCTTTAGCTGATCCATAACCGGGCTATGGTAGGGAACATTGACACTGAGGAAGCGGGCAAAAATACCTTTTTCATCCAACCTTTCGGCGATACGAATCAGCTCCTGCTCATCACCCGCCAATGTAATGGCATCCTCGCTATTGATTGCCGCAATCGAAATTTTATTTTCCACCCCCGCCAAATATTCCTGTAACTCTCCCTGTGTCAGCCCTACCGCCAGCATTTTTCCCATGCCTTCGGTTGTAAACTGCAATCGGCTGCGGTGATAAATCACGTTAATTGCATCATCAAAGGATAAGGCACCGGAGGCATGGGCAGCGGCAACCTCACCGGCGCTGTGGCCAACAATGTGCGTCGGCAAAATACCCCATGCGTTTAAGAGTTCCGTGAGTGCATATTGCACAGCAAAAATGGCCGGCTGTGCTATATCGGTCCTGTTGCTGAGATCCGGCACAGGATTGGTGTAGAGTTTGTCAACCAATGACCACCCTGTCAGGGGTGCCAGTGCGGCATCACACCGATCCATTGCCGTCCGGAATATTGGATTGCCAGCGTACAATTCCCGCCCCATGCCCACCCATTGGGTACCCATACCGGAAAACACGAAGGCGACCTTGTCCGCTTTGGCTCTATGGTTATCAACACCATTGACATAGCCCTGTTTCTGTTCTCCCGCTACGTATGCATCAAGAGCCTCTATCATGTCCGAGGCTGATGTTCCGGTGATGGCTAAACGATATTTATAGTGATCGCGGCGAGTTGCTGCGGTATAGCAAATATCCAGAATGCTGTCATGGCTCGCAGCCTCAACCAAAAACTCCCGGTATCGCCCGGCGAGGGCTTTCAATGCAGGTTCCGATTTTGCACTTAACGCAAGCCAGTATTTTCGCCCCCAGGCCACATTCACATCGGCGATCACTGTTTCAGGAAAATAATTAATAGCGTCGGTGTTTCTTTCAATGATGACATTCGAATTGGTCCCACCAAAACCAAACGAGTTAACCAGCGCTCGTCGCGGCTGGCCGGCAACATCTGGCCAGGAAGTATTATCCAGGGGTAAATGAAGGTTCAAATCCGCTAATGAAATAGCCGGATTCAGTTTTTTAAAATGAATATTGCGCGGGATTATTCCCGTATTGATGGCAAGAACAGCTTTCATTAATCCCGCCATCCCCGCCGCCGCCTCAGCGTGACCGATATTGCTTTTTACAGAGCCAATCACACAGGGAGTATCCGGGCTGCGGTTTTCACGCAGAATTGAACCCATGGCATTCACTTCTATAGGATCACCGACTGCGGTACCTGTGCCATGGGCCTCAAGGTATTGAATATCGGATGGCGCCATGTTGGCACGCGCCAATGTCGTTTCCAAAAGCCGTTTTTGTGCTTTTCCATTAGGTACGGTAATACCATTCGTTTGGCCATCCTGGTTAACACCCGTACCTTTTATCAGGGCCAGGATTGGATCGCCATCGCGGAGTGCATCACTGTATTTTTTTACAACGACAACCCCGGCACCTTCACTGCGAACATAACCATTGGCCGAGGCATCAAAACTTTTACACCGACCATCGGGCGACAACATGGATGCTTTACAAATGGACATGGTCATTTCCGGGCGCAATAAAATATTAACGCCACCGGCAATGGCGACATGACTATCGCCACGGACAATCGCCTGGCAAGCGAGGTCAAGCGCCACCAGAGAGGATGAACATGCGGTATCCAACGCCACACTGGGGCCTGTAAAGTCGAAGGTATAGGAGATCCTATTCGCCGTCAGCGTCATGGATGGTCCTGTCGCAGAATGGCTGGAAATCAGTTCCCGTCCCATCGCATCTACTTGTAACTGTTCATAGTCATGCATGAACTGGCCCATGTAGACGGCCGTATTGCTACCGCGCAATTCACTCGGTTTCAACCCGGCGTTTTCCAATGCTTCGTAGGTTAACTCAAGCAACCAGCGATGCTGGGGATCTATTGAGGGGGCCTCTTTCGGAGAGATACCAAAAAACTGCGGTTCAAACATCTCAATATCGGATAAAAATCCTCCCTGATTAACATACATGCGATTTTTTTTGTCTTTATCCGCATCAAAATAAGCATCGTTATTCCACCTATCCTGTGGCACCAAACTAATCCCGTCACCGCCTTTTAACAAAAAATTCATAAATTCTTTGGGAGACTTGACACCTCCAGGGAAGCGACAAGCCATGCCAACAATTGCGATATCTTCACTTGCCGATTGTAAATCCTTCATATCTTCACCTTTCCAATTTATCAGTCGCTTTATTTAGATTTGCAATATGGAACTGAAATCATCCAGTAACAACTGCGGCCTGCGGCGCCATTCTATGTTCGCAATTGTAACCTCAGGTAGCATCATAGAAGAACCAAATGCCACACTTGCAAACATTTGGGAACACTATCACAAAAAAAATACCGAAACTTTGATTTTCATAAAAATATATATCTTGAAATAAAACGTTTTTTATTTATTAATGGGCGTACTAATAAAATTAGAAAAATTAAAAGTTAGAAATAAGCAAAAAAAAACCAGGAAAATGTTTTACATGCCATTTCCAAAAAAATGCTTGTTTACTAATGAAAAAGTCAACCAGGAAAATTGGATGCGGCCTAAAACGCGCCTCCAAAAAAGTGACAATTTGACCTACACAAAGGAGCGGTCATGTTTAATAAATATTTAATTACCCTGTTAGCATTAACGTTTTCGGCAGCATCCTGGTCACAACCCATTGACTTTTCTGGCAATGATTTGATGTACAGCTCCGGATTACCCAATAACGCACCAGCACCATCACTCCCTATTGTCGAAAGAAGCCTGCTTGTTACTTATCTAGGCAATCCCAACAATGCGCGCCATGCAGCAGGACTTGGCGCCATTCACTACCAAAAATTTCTTTTGAAGCGGAAACAAAAAAATCGGGGAGATACTATCCGGCATGGAATTATTGCTACTTACTTTTTTGAAAGATCCATAAAACTCGACAAATCCAGCAAACTGTTTGTCGGAATCCCTCTGGCCGACATAAGTCTTTACCTGAAACAACAACTGCCGGCATCATCGAAGCCGACATACCATCAGGATGTGGCGCATGATTTCTTTATTGAGGCATTTAATTACCACGAGGAAAACCGCTATATCGCCGTAGACCTTTTACTACAAGATCTGGCCAATAATCCCCATAACACATTAACCAGCGCCTACTTAACCGCATCCAACATATGGCTGGGCGGAGAAGCAGGTTATGATGATCCCTCCATTCTCTATCACTTTGTCCTCAGTTCGTACTTTTCGGTAAGAACTGTTGCAATGGCCAGGAAAATGGAAGAACTATGGAAGAAAAACCCCAACAAATACTCAAGATTTCGCCTGGCACCTATCCTGGGAGGCTGGACAGTTCCCGCCAGAAGATGGCTGGCAAAACTGCATGGTGATACTGGTGCGGTCAATGCTTTGGATGAAGAACACCGCCACTGGTTGGCACTGAACCGCGTATTCCATAGTGCCAGTGTTGGACTCATGCTGTTTCCGGAGAATGAGAATTTTCTGGAAGCCTTTAACGCCTGGGATGCTGGCAATATACACTGCCAGGAAATTCCCGATATGAATGCCTGCCAATCTTTAGCGAAATTCAGCTTTAATAACATTGCATTCTTTGGTGGCCAAGTCGACTTTTTTATCAAAGCGGGTATGTTTGACTATGCACAATATTTCTTAAGTACCTGGAAACATGTGCCTCCCTTTGCCTATAACGACTGGGATTTGGGGAGAACGCTATGGGAGCATCGCGAACAAAACATGTTTGCTATGCATGAGCTTTTTAATAACGACAACCCCAATGACGACCCTGTACACATGCTGTTGAAAAGGCACAAATGGGGTCCGGACACCATTACCTGCCAACTATGCCATCAGGCACAAAGCAGGGTTTGGACCGAAGAGCAAAAGTCCATTGTCTATTATCCCCATGAAAGCGTAGCGACCATCAATAATTGGCCACTCCAAACCACAACATGGATCGGCTCACTGTCTAAATCCAAGTAACAATTCCACTTCTCACAGGGAGTATCCAGTACGACTGGATACTCCCTGTGGGCTATTTTTATAACTTTTTTCAAAGGAGATGCAACATGCATATTTTACGTAACATTAGCTGCATATTGTTGATGATCATAACCTCATCGGCAATTGCCCATAACAAAGACGCAAGTGATAGCTTTTCAATAAGCAAAAGTGATCTCAAAGAAATACAAAAACTGGAAAAAAATCACATAAAAAAACATTCTAATAAAAGCCAGGATTCATCTGTGACATTTTATGAGACTGTTTTACCACACAACTCCCAACAACATATTCCCAAAAGCGAATCGGCAATTCTGGTCGCCTACCTCGATAACCCTAACAACGTCAATCTGGCAAAGATTAATGCTGCCTACCATCTCCTCGTACTACAAGTAAACGGACTTGCTCATGGTAAAAATGTAAAAGTAAAAATAGACTCCCTAAAACGGGCCATTTATGCCCAGTATTTTCTGCATAGGGCTAAACGATTGGGCGCCAAAGACGCATGGATCAATAACTCTATAAAGGAAACCAACAGGCTGCTCAAAAAATGGCTTCCCCAGGAGGGCAAGTTGGATTTTGCCGAGCAAACTCATGCACAACTATTCTTTTTTCGATCCTTCACACTTAATGAAGCAGATCGATATAAAGCTGACCATTTACTGTTAGAGGAAATACTGGAAAAACCTAGAAACTTATTAACCAATATGTATGTGTCTGCTGTGAACCTCTGGAATGGTTCAGAAGCTGATTATGCAGATCCGACGATGCTTTATTCTTATATTATTTGCTCTTATTTCGCAGAAAGAATCGAGGCACTTGCCCAACAAGCACAAAGTAAATGGATTCAAAACCCAAGTAAAAACCCGTTGTTTCGCGTAGTCACTTCGATAGGGGGATTTACCCTGCCTGCCCGCCGCTGGCTTGCAAAACTCCATAAAGATGAAAACACAGTAAACCGCATTGATGAAGAGATGCTGGAATGGCTTGAAATATACCCCGAATTTTATGCCTGGCCTGCAACAGTTATTCCGATGCAAGAACCGGATAAATTTTATTTCGCTGTCAATGGCTACCTGGCTGGGGTGCAAAAATGTACGACCACTCCCAGTCGCGTTTGCGGCAACACGAACAGAGGCCCATTCAATGTCATTTCATTCCACCTGTTAGGCATGGATTTAGCGTTAAGGCTGGGTGACATGGGCTGGTTTAACACATTACTTACCTTTGAGAACGTTCCCGAGTTCCATTACAACACCTGGTACCTGAAACATGAAGCCTGGGATATCAGGAAAGCCAATGTGGAAGACATCTCAACTCGCTACCACAATGATGACCCCAGCGATGATCCGGTCAATGCGTTTATCAAGACCCAAAAATGGGGCGTATCCTCCACCTGCCAAAGCTGCCACCAAAACCAGGGGTTGTATGTTTCTGACGCCGATCGCGATGCCATTCCTGCCAGACTTGGAGAGGACCGGTTATATATTCCCAATTGGCCTGCTTATACAGCCACCTGGTATGCAGAACCAATTACCAACAACTAACCCACTATTGAAAATATACCAGCACAGGATTTAACACCATTATGTGGACAAGGATCGTCCCCTGACAGCTGGCCTATTTGGCGTTTATATCAAGCGTATTTTTACGACCTCACCAATTTCCATTTAAGGAGATAAACATGAAACACCCATATAAAAACTTTAACCTATTTAAGCTTTTCATTTTTACAATCGCTTTTGTTTTTTCAAGCATCACCCTGGCCAAGTCTCATAACCATAAGCCATCCACGATAAAAATTTCAAAAAACTCCATTGTCGCTATTCATTTATTGGATCTTAAGGACGGGAAAAACAGCGCCTTCCAACTTCATTACTATCCTTTACTGAAGAAGGCCATTAAAAAATCCGGCGGCAATCTTGAAGCAAAATTCGACACCTATCAAATAGCAGAAGGAAAACTGAGGCCACACTATATAATAATGACGGAATGGCCATCTGTAGCAGCCTTCGAGGCCTATCTAAGAACAAGCCAAATAGAGCCCTATGCAACGGCACAAAGGAATATCACTCGCCACTCGGAGTTCAGCCTGTACACAATAGACAACGATATATCTTTCCGTCCCAATAACTCATCTGCGTACGAATTTTGGTTTTTAAGCTATTCCTCACCACAATCGCCAGATTTGATGTACCAGTCCTATATCAAAGTACTCCCCTCAATGACATCTTATGGCAGAGAGTTATTGATTGACTTAAAGCCGCTTAACCATCCACAAAGCAACCATAAACGTGATCTGGCTGGTCTATCTATATGGCCCAGCCCCTCACATTTTTATAAATTTATCACCGAAGATTTAGTTGCAGAGGCATTTAAGGTATACAGGGATCCTGCCGTACGCGATATTGAAATTATCAACACGCAATTTGTTGAATAAATTACTGACAACCCCATTCCTCATCGCGCTGCCTTTTATCTTTTATGGAGGGGCGATGAGGAAGCGCTATAAATACACCATTAAAATTCCGTTTATCCACAGCGACAGATCCATCCAATGATGTCTAAGAAAAAATCTAACAGGAGCAGGTGATTATGCGTTTTCCAGAAAAAATAGTTAAATTGATATTGCTGTTTTCACTTTCACTATCTGTGTCACTCCAGGCATCTGTGATAGAAAAAAACCTTACCCCAGGGCAACGGCTCACAATAGTCTTTAGCGAAAATAAACCCGGCGGTGAAGACGTACAAAAAAAATACTTCGAGCAAGCATTTCCTCTTGCACAAGCTGCCGGGATGCAGGAGATAACAACGTTTAAAGTAGAGAAGACACTGGCTGGTCCAGGCAAGCCGGAAGGTTCCGGGCTTTACTCGTGGCCGAGTAAGGAAGCATCACAAAAATCCCGTCAAAACCCTCAGTATTTAAAAGACATTAAACCCCTGAGAGGTTTGGCCTGGAACGAGCTGCAATCTACCGATGTTGATATCACAGCCCCCCTGGCCCTGACTCTGGATAAAGAAAAACGCTACACCATCGCCTTATTATGGCTTCAGGATAAGGCCGCCTATAAGAGCTATTTCTCTGGTACACAGGCCTTACGCGACAAACTGGGGATTAAGACTATCTTTGCCTTAACGCCCTCCAGGCATGAAACCATTGCCGCTGGAGAAACCACACCTCCGGATTTGGCCGTTTTGTTGGAGTGGCCTCAAACAGCCAGCACCGATGACTATGTAGAATCCCCGGAATTTCAGGCCCATCACGAGCAATTCAAAAAAGGAGTAGCAGATATCAGATGGTTTCAGCTGGGCTTCTGGAACTAAAATCCCTGCATGAACAATCAACCGGGCTGGGCGGAAAAAGCCCCGGCCCTATTTAACACGACGGGCAGTGGTGGCAGTTATTCCAACCAAATCAAACTGGCCATACGCCCGGTCGTTTTATCGCGGCGGTAGGAGTAGAACCGCTCACTGTCTGCATAGGTACAATAATGGCCACCATAGATTTCTGTGACGCCTAACGACAGGAGTTCAGCACGCGCAAGGGCGTAGATATCGGCATAGAAATGCATGGGCCTTTCGCCGGGGATAAATGCTGCCGCGATTTGATCGCGGTGATCATGGCTGCGTACTGCTTTAAAGAAAGCCTCAAGTACATCGATCCCAACCTCAAAATGAGCCTGGCTGATAGCAGGCCCCAGGTACGCCAGTATTTGCTCCGGCGCCGCCTTGAATTTGGGAATTGCACGCGCACAAATGCCCTTCGCCAGGCTGCGCCAACCGCCGTGAAGAGCAGCTACCTGAGTACCGGCACGATCACATAGCAATATAGGCAGGCAATCCGCCGTCATGACCAGGCAGGACTGTCCTGGCTGGTTGCTATAACTGCCATCGGCAGTACGAACCAAGCCATCGCCTTTTGCCTGCACCAGGTTTACGCCGTGGATTTGTGTCAACCATTGCGGCGACCGAACCAGCCCCAGACGGCGACATAACTGCATACGGTTAAGGGCGACATGCTCCGGGTTATCGCCGACGTGATCTCCCAGGTTATTACTCGCATAAGGTGGCAAGCTAACACCGCCCACACGGGTTGTAATGCACGCGCGGATATTGGCTGGCGCCGGCCAGTCCGGCGTTATCCACAGGCTATCAGTCCGGTCATCCACGATAGTTAATCTTCCTGCTGGTAGCCCTGGTCCAAGGCATCCAGCAGTTTGCGAAAGTCTGCCGGCAGGGGAGCTGTCCACTCTGTGTATTCACCAGTACCGGGATGCTCCAGTCCCAATTTAAAAGCGTGGAGTGCCTGGCGGGGGAAATGTTTAAGCGCCTCAATTAACTGCTGGTTAGCCCCTTTGGGGATTTTAAAGCGATTGCCGTAGGTCTGGTCTCCCACCAACGGATGGCCAACATGGGCCATATGCACACGGATTTGGTGTGTGCGCCCGGTTTCCAATTTGACCCGGATATGGGTGTGGTGCGGATAGCGCTTGGCGACCCGATAGTGGGTTACCGCCCGCTTGCCACCCTGCGACAGGACAGCCATCAGCTTGCGTTGCAATGGGTGGCGTCCAATGGGCGCGTCCACCGTACCGCCCCCCGTCATAGCGCCTACGGCCACCGCCTCGTACTCACGGCTGACGCTGCGATCAGCCAGTTGCGCGACCAGGTCGGTATGCGCTTCCAGGGTTTTGGCAACAACCATCAGGCCGGTAGTATCTTTATCCAGGCGATGAACTATGCCGGCACGGGGAATATTCACCAGACTGGGCGCGTGGTTGAGCAGAGCGTTCACCAGGGTTCCGGTGTAGTTACCCGCCGCCGGATGCACAACAAGCCCTGCCTGCTTATTGATAATCAGGAGGTCATCGTCCTCATGAATAATATCCAGCTCAATGGCTTCCGGTTCCCAATCGCCCTGGGCCTCCAGTTCAGCGTGTAACGCCAGGGTTTCTCCGCCAATTAACTTATCCTTGGGCTTGGCCACGCGGCCATCGACAGTTAACAGGCCATCCTTGATCCATCCCTGCAAGCGCGAACGGGAAAAGTCAGGGAACAACTCCGAGGCGGCCTGGTCGAAGCGCATGCCATTCATCTGGATCGGTACCTGAGCGCTGAGTTCAACTACATCTTTCATTCAAGAGTCTCTTTACAAATCACATGTTTGGTCGCAAGCGGCAGGTGTTTCACACCCCTATATTTAACGGGCCGCGCTGTGTTTAAATACCCGGCCGCACCAACTGCGGCCCCCATTTATATTGCAATAAGAGTCAAATGCACCATGCAAGTAGCCCTGCGAGCCCTGCCCCTGTTAGTCCTGAGCCTGATCCTAGTGATCACCGGCTGCGCCTCCAAGGAAAAAGAACCCAAAGTAACCACTGAGGCGGATCTTTACCAGGCTGCCGAGCGCCAGCTCAACAATAGCCAGTGGCAAACGGCCATCAAGAACCTGCAGACCCTGGAAGAAAACTTCCCCTTTGGTACCTATGCCGAACAAGCCCAGCTTGAACTGATTTACGCTTACTACATGTCGGGAGAACCGGACGCAGCCATCGCCACGGCCAACCGTTTTATCCGCCTGCACCCCCAGCACCGCAATGTGGACTACGCCTACTATATGCTGGGCATGAGTTCCTTCACCAAGGACAAAGGTATGTTCGAGCGTGTGCTTCCTGTCGATATTACCCGCCGCGATCCGGGTGCTGCGCGCGAATCACTGGCCAACTTCACCCAACTGCTCAATCGCTACCCCGATAGCGCCTATGCAGCAGATGCCAAAAAACGCATGTTATTCCTGCGCAACCTGCTGGCACGCTATGAAATCCACGTCGCCAACTATTATTTCAAGCGCGGGGCCTATATCGCCGCTGTCGGCCGCGGCCGCTATGTCCTGGAGAACTTCCCCAAAACCCCGGCCATTCCTGACGCCCTGGCAGTGATGGTACAGGGCTATCGCCTGATGAGCATGAGTACACAGGCTGACGAAATGCTCGAGATCCTGCGCACCAATTACCCGAATTATCCCGCCCTGGATAAAGATGGACAATTTAATGACCGCTATATGTACGATGATGGCCACTTTAACCTGTTTGCCTGGCTGACCTTTGGCCTGTTCAGCAAAAGTGAAGTTACCGGCTTTGACACCCGTGAGCTTTACGACCCACAGTACATTAAAGCACCCGCCAAGAGCGTCAATTAACGACTGGATAAAAGGCCGCCCACGCGGCCTTTTTTATTAGGCGTTAACACCTAATCCCCCAGCTGCCAACCCGATGTAATCGGGTAGCGTCGATCGCGCCCAAATCCACGTTGACTGATACGTACGCCAATCGGCGCCTGGCGGCGCTTGTATTCATTGATATCCACCAGGCGTACCACCCTTTCCACCTGCTCACGGGTAAACCCACGCGCAATAATCGCTTCCGCACTCTGATCCTGCTCGACATAGAGCGCCAGGATTTGATCAAGAATTTCATAAGGCGGGAGGCTATCTTCATCTTTTTGATCAGGCGCCAATTCAGCCGAAGGTGGACGGGTGATAACTGTTTCGGGGATTACCTCACCCAAGGTGTTGCGGTAACGAGCCAACTCAAAGACCAGGGTTTTAGGTACATCTTTAAGCACATCAAACCCGCCGGCCATATCGCCATAGAGGGTGGAGTAACCCACTGCCATCTCGCTTTTATTACCGGTGGTTAACACCAGATAGCCCTTTTTATTGGAGATAGCCATCAACACTACCCCTCGGCAGCGGGCTTGCAGGTTCTCCTCCGTTGTATCGCGCCTTGTCCCGGCGAACTCGTCTGCCAAGGCCGCCATAAAAGCCTCATACATAGGCTCGATGCTAATAGAACCATAGCGAACCCCCAAACGGGCAGCCTCATCAGCCGCGTCGTTTTTGCTAAGGTCAGAGGTATAGCGGAAGGGCATCATGACTGCCTCCACCTTGTCAGCCCCCAAGGCATCCACAGCAATCGCCAATGTCAGAGCAGAATCTATCCCCCCGGATAGGCCGAGCACCACACCGTTGAAGCGGTTCTTGGTTACATAATCGCACAAACCCAGTACCAGGGTTTGGTATACCGCGCTCAATCGCTCAGGCACTGGCACCAATAAGGAGGGGTCGCAGTGACCTGTCGCCAGGTCCAGTTGTAATCGATAATTACCTTCGCTATAAGCGGGCACCCGGTAGCGGGTCGTGCCTTGCGCATCCACGACAACCGAGCCACCATCAAACACCAGCTCATCCTGACCACCAACCAGGTTGACATAAACAACCGGCATTTTCCCTTCACGGGCACGCTCCGCAATCATTGCCTCGCGCTCCTGTTGTTTTCCCTGATGGTAAGGGGAAGCATTCAGGTTCAGCATCAAACGCGCACCGGCGGCCCTTGCCTGGGCCATAGGCTCCGGATGCCATATATCCTCACAAACTGTCAGTGCCGTTGGCTGGCCACACAAATCAAAAAGACAGGGCTGATCGCCCGCGACAAAATAGCGCTTTTCGTCAAACACCTGATAATTCGGCAGGCATTGCTTGGCATATTCAGCAACCAGCTTACCCGCCTGTATCACACCGGCCATGTTATACAGCTTATCGCCTCGCCTGCGCGGATAACCCACGACCAGGGTTGTTGGCAACCTGGCGTCCAGCAACTCATCCAAAGCCCGCTGGATACGCCCATCAAGGCTGGGACGCAGTAGCAGATCCTCAGGTGGATAACCCGTTAAGGTCAGTTCAGGATAGATAATGGCATCCACAGGCCCCCGCTCCAGCACCTCTCGGGCACTGGCAAGCACCTTGGCAGTGTTACCGGGAATATCCCCCACTAGCGTATTGATCTGGGCAAGCACTAGCTGAAGCTGCGACATAAAGCATTTAACCTGTAAAAATCTACCATTTGGAAGATAAGCCCTCACCCGTCGTGACATAAAACTGGCACAATCGGCAGGCTGTTGATAAAAAGCCCGGGGATGTCAAAAGCCCGAGAAGAATAACAGCTGCCAGGGAGGAGACGGCCGCGCATTGTCGAACAAACCCCCGGATTGTCCAAGTCATTTTTCATCAGGACAGGAGCATGACCAATACCTCAACCTTCCCACCACTGAAGGTCAGCAGCTATAACCCTTATGATTTGCTGCGGATTTATACCTACTACCGCACACTACTGGGGGGAATCCTACTCTCCATGTTCCACATGGAGGTTGCACCCAAGGTTTTAGGCAGTGATAACCCGACGTTATTTTTCTATACCTCGGCCATTTATACCGCGATTAATTTCTTTTCCCTGGTATTGATGTGGCGATTGCGCTTTAAACCTTCCGGGCGCAATTTATTTAGCTCACTGCTAGTGGATGTAGTAGCCATCACCCTGATGATGCATGCCAGTGGCGGGGCTATAAGTAGCATGGGGTACCTGTTGCTGATTGCGATTGCGGCAGGTGGAATCATGTTGCGCGATCGTATAGCCACCCTCCTGGCAGCAGTGACCAGTATTGCGGTTATCTCCGAGGGCGCTTATCGATATATTTTACTGACACAAGACAACAACCACCTCTTTTCTTCCGGCACATTGGGCGCGCTGCTGTTTTTTACATCCCTACTCTTCCAATACCTGACCCGCAAAATTCGCTTATCCTACGAAGAGGCAGAAGCTCAAGCCGCCCATGTCGCCCACTTGCAAAAACTGGCACAGCTTATTATTGAGCGGATGAGGACAGGCATTATTGTACTCAACAAAAATCAACATATAGAGCTGATCAATCAAGCAGCGATCAAACTGTTTGGCCTGGCCAATAATGCTTCCCCACCTCAGCAACTCACCGAATTACCGGAGCTGCTGGATCGCTTCCAGGCGTGGAAGCGACAGACCAAAGATCCAAGCACTATCAGTAAACAATCTCGCGATTCCTCGGCAGAAATCAAAGCTAACTTTGCTTACCTGGAGCCCAATAATACCAGCGAAACCCTGGTTTTCCTTGAGGATGTCCGCGCACTCAATCAGCAGGCCCAACAATTAAAACTGGCGTCGCTGGGGCGCTTAACCGCAAGCATCGCCCATGAAATACGCAATCCTCTGGGTGCTATCAGTCATGCAAGCCAATTACTCACCGAGTCACCTAACCTGGATGCCGGCGATCAACGGCTGCTGGGCATTATCAATAGCCACAGCAAGCGGGTTAACCAAATCATTGAAAATATCCTGCAGCTATCGCGCAGGCGGCCAGCTAACCCCCAGCGCTTAAATCTCACCCTCTGGATTCCTGCATTCATCAGCGACTATCAAATTAGCAAAGGCGCGGACAAAACACCCAACATTCAATTTGTAGATCGGCTGAGTAGCGGCAAATATGGCTTTGAAGAATTTGATGACCACACAAACTTACGTGCCCAGGCCAAGTTTGATCCTAGCCAATTACAGCAAGTCCTGACCAATCTCTGTGACAATGGCCTGCGCTATACCAGGCCCGCCCCCGGCAGGGCTGATTTACGTTTGGAAATTGGTGAGGACTTACAACACCAACAACCCTATATTCGCATCATTGATTACGGTCCAGGGATTAGTACCGATAACACCAAACATCTGTTTGAACCCTTTTTCACTACCGAAAATACAGGTTCAGGTTTGGGACTTTATATCTGCAAAGAACTGTGTGAGGCAAATCAAGCTATCATTAGCTACCGTCGCACAGAACAAGGGGAAAGCTGTTTTCATATACAATTAGCACACCCTGAAAAAGCGCTCTGACAGATTTTATAAAAGGTTAACTTATGACCATGAAACGCGCCCTGATTATTGATGATGAGCCCGATATCCGTGAGCTCCTCGAAATCACGTTGGGTAGAATGCAAATTACAACCGATGCAGCTGCCAATATTGCACAAGCAAAAAGCCATCTTAATTGCAATCACTATGATCTATGCCTGACTGATATGCGCCTACCTGATGGCAGCGGGCTTGAGCTGGTTGAATATATACAACAACAACACCCGGGGTTACCCGTTGCGGTAATTACCGCACATGGCAGCATAGACACCGCGATTGAGTCAATGAAAGCTGGTGCCTTTGATTTCATCTCAAAACCTGTTGACCTGGCAACATTACGCCGCCTGGTCAACACGGCTATTGAGTCAGCCCAACTACCCCCGCAGGAACCGCCTCAAACAACACCGATTATCGGCCATTCAAAAGCAATCCAGGATCTTATCCGCAGTATTCAAAAACTGGCTCGCTCACAAGCCCCAGTGTACATCAGCGGAGAATCCGGCTCCGGAAAGGAGTTGGTAGCACGCTCCATACATGACCTGGGCCCCAGATCCAGTAAACCATTTATTGCGGTTAACTGTGGGGCAATTCCACGTGAACTAATGGAGAGTGAATTTTTTGGTCATAAAAAAGGAAGCTTCACCGGTGCACACCAGGACAAAACGGGATTATTTCAAGCCGCTGAAGGAGGGACTTTATTTTTTGATGAAGTTGCCGACCTTCCTATCGATATGCAAGTCAAACTCTTGCGTGCCATCCAGGAAAAATCTGTCCGCCCCATAGGGGCGGCAGAAGAAATAACCACCGATGTACGTATACTCTGTGCAACACATAAAAACCTGGAGAAGGAAGTTGCCGAAGGCCGCTTTCGCCAAGATTTATTTTATCGACTCAATGTGATTCAACTTGCCGTTGCGCCATTACGCGATAGAAAAGAAGACATTCCTCTTCTTACCCAACACTTGTTACAAAAACTGGCAACGGAAATAGGTTTACCAACACCGCATTTATCACCCGCCGCACAAAAACGACTGGAAGAGTATCATTTTCCCGGCAACGTTCGCGAACTGGAAAACGTCCTGGAAAGGGCATTTACACTGTGTGACAGCGATACGATAGAAGCAGAAGATTTACAACTCAGAGGCAGCACAAATAGCATTAGACCTGTGATTGAAGCAGGGCAATTGCCAGGCAGCCAAACACCTGCTCGCAACAATACTGTCGACTACCCTGCACGTTGCGCAGAATATCCATCGCTGGACGAATATCTTCAGGATGTAGAAAAAGAAATACTATGCTCTGCACTTGAGCAGGCCAGGTGGAACAAAACCCTGGCCGCCAAGCATTTGGGAATCAGCTTTCGCTCATTGCGATATCGCTTGCAAAAGCTGGGATTGGAGGATGAATGAACTGCATAACTTTTAAAACATTAGCACCCAGTAAGCAGAGCATTGAAACAAGCCAAAAAATATGCTTTCTCAACATATATTCTCTTCTACATTAAATACTAGGTGCCAACGTGTTTTAAAATTTTCCAAACATAAACTACCAACAGACCATAGGTTCTTTTTGCCCCAAGTGATTAAGTTTTAACTCATTACATCCATTCTCAGTATCTTCAGCTTGGGACAAAATGGCAGTTGCTGTTAAGGTATAAGCTGTAGGGCTAACATTCGAAATAGAAATTTCGTAGTATCCTTTACCCGGCGTTACATACCCCCCCAGATCCAATTCCTTATAAACAGCGCAGCTATCGTCATTAAATCGTCCATATGCCGTATAACAGCGCTGCAGGCGTTGAGATAAAGACGTCAATTCAGGCACAGCCTCCGACATTCGATTTGTCTTAAGGACATGACGCTTATATTGAGGAATGGCAATTGATGCCAAAACCCCAATAATCAGCACTACAACTATCACTTCAATCAGAGTAAAGCCTGAATTATGTTTTCGCATATATGATTCCGTCTCTGTCATTTACCGAAGCTGACGCCAAGATTGCCTTCCCTCACCACACTGGCTGTATTTCGCTTCGACATTCATACGTGTTGCATCTGTACCACTGCCCACAATAGCACCCGTTCCTGAAGCACCATCTACACAATCACCCGATGGCGCACTACTGCTACTACCGCTACTACTCGAATCACTCTCTTTTAATTTTGGCACAACGCCAAATGACACATCTCCCAACACCAAGTACCCATTATAAATATTGTCGTCAAGAACACTAACACCCACAAATTTATCACCTACTGCAACAACCTCCATTAACCAACTACTACCGCCATATTCACACGATGCTGTAGAGGGAATAAGCGTAGGAAATATTAATTTATCCTGAATTAGCAATGCTTTTGTCGTTACCCGCTCACCTTTTGTATCATTAAAATCAAGATACCAGCCTTTATGTTTACTCCAATCAGGATTGCCCCCAACGACTTCGCGTCTGGACAAATTAGCAGTAGTAGTGTTGTAAGTAGTACTCAGTTGTTTTCTATGAAGATTGTTGCGTGTCAACGTCGTTTTGGTATCCGCTATCGCATAATAACTATGTGTCACACTTCCCAAGCTATTATCACCAGTATCATAATATTTACCCGTACCTACATATACCATAATAGCATTTGACAGTTGGGCATTAATACCAATGGTCGGGGCAGCAGTAATAGGCTGTATTGCGCCACTGGCGTCTACCGCCTTAAACAATAAGTAATCTTTCTTCCAGCTTCCAGCACTATCGCTCGACAAGTCAAATCGCCATAAATTGCCACTGATATCTCCCGCGTAAGCAGCAGTGACTTGTCCATACGCATTAATCATTAACTCCGGTGCTGAAAGCCCTATGCCTTCACCAGTATTAATAACCTTGGTGTAGCTACTATTGAATGGGCTCTGGATATCCACAACAAATAAACTAGAGGTGCTACCGCTGTCACTACCATTACCAAACACAGCAGCAAAACGTCCATTGCTCATAGGCACAATGAGTGGTCGCCCCATTACATATCCCAAACCGGGTGTATTAGATTCATTCAACTCAAATAGGACTTTGGGAACATCTGTTGTTACATCAAGTGCATAAACACCTTTACCGCCAGCACCAAGAGTGCCGACAAGAACGGTCCTCCATTCACCATTAATATATACATCACCCACTGTGACCGGTCCATCTACTATAAACTGATGAGGATTTGATGTTTTACCGTAATCAGCTTTGGTAAGGTTTGCCAGCTTGGGAAATGCAGAGGCAGGAATATACGCATAAATCTCCTTCAAGGTATCAGCATGGAAGGCGTGTAACATGCCATCATTAGCACCCACATAGATGCGCCCCCCACTGCCTCCACTTGCAATCTTGGGTTTCTTTACGTTCTCCAAAAAAGTCCGGTAGCTAGCACCTGCGCTGCCGGGCAATAAATGATATTGGTGATTCCAGGCCCCAGAATACACTGGACTCGAATTGACGATGTCACCCAGGATATTACGACTGCCATCAGCAGAAGAGCCCCGCTCCCTAAAACCTACACTTCCCCCTTCATAGGTTGCATTACCTAATAACCAATCAACCCTATACTGAGCCATTGTATTAGTGAGTTCACCAGGAAGCTGCAGTGCCTTTTGCTGCACTGGATCCAAGTTGTCCCATGCAAAGTTTACTAATTGAATACCGTTATAAGTATAAACCGTTCTTCCACTACCACTCTTAGGCATGGCTCCAACATTCTCAGTGGAGACCGTTGGCTCTAAAGGCAACCCACCCTGATTATCAAATTTAAAAGCATTTAATACACCGCTCCACCTCTCACTATTGAATTGTGCCTGATATACATAAGCACCTTCTGATAGGCGAGTTGAACTGGTTGCTACAGCAGATGCTGATCCAACACCTGCAGCGACAGCGCTAAATGCCTTATCTAATGACTTCTCTAACTCACGAGGATCGGTAGCGAAATAATAAGAATCTGATGTGTCACGAGCCTTTATCTTGCTATCAAGGAATGCCTGGTTAAAGCCTGACCCGGCCTCCTTTTGCGCTGCTGATTCAAACGCGTCACTATATCCACCCCACTTAGCTGCATAGTAAAGCGGAGTTTCTAATAATTGAGCAGGGGAAGAGCCAACGGTATACAAACGATAGGTTGCAGCATCTCCTACCTGACAGTTGTTACACCCTTCACCGGTATACCCCTCAACACCCGAATGGACATTAAAACCACCAACGGTAGTGCCACTGATCACATATCCAAAACCCATTGATTGATCAGTTGACTCCGCAATCGTATCAGTGGTAATCAAAACATGATCGGCAGTAACGATATAATCTATCACGCCCCACATATCCTGATCATAATCTCCACCCTGCTCACTATCTTCCCAATTCACATAGAGCTTGCCAATTTTTGCAGCCTTACCATTCAGTACGCTGCGATCCCCCGAATAGGTACCGGATGGAATTGTTTTTTCAATTTGTGCCCCTGCAAACTTAAAATCAACTATCGCACAATTTGAATTAGGGTTTTGATACTTATTACGACAAGCAGGCAGGATAGTCACTTTATCTGTACCACCAGGGACAGTAACTGTTACTTTAGGTACGGCAGGTGATAACGCCACCCCAAAGGTTCTCACTGTCTGTTTTCCTTTAAGTGACGGCATTAAATCATTTTGGCGCGCATAGTACGCCAGACCTGCAATATGATAACTGCCTTCTAATCGAGGTGCATCTGGACATGTACCACGGACACTAGACAACTTGCTGATAGTCTTGGCGGTACACAACTGATTTTTATCAGCGCCATTCTCACCTATAAAATATAATGTCTTGAAGTCCCCTAATTCATTCTTATCTGTCATACCCTCATTAATACCAACCTTATCTGTCCATAAATCTACCCCCCCTGAACTGAAATCAGAGAAAGCTCCCAGGGTGTCTCCATCATAAGAAGTGGTGGAGGCATTAAATTGGACAACATTCAAAGGCGCGCAATAATTATTCGAATTAACAGGAGCACTACCCCAGCTTACCGTAGACAACCCAGATATGCGTGACGAATCATCAACATCAAAAGCAGTATTTGCCGTTTTTCCTGTTAGATAACGCAATGACTCAAGATAGATTTCTGCCTGAGGATTTCCCCAGTTACTACAATGTCCATCACTAAATGAAGCACGCCCCCACAAACATCCGTCACTTCCACTGCTATCATAGCCATGAGCATTACGATGGTAAGTTCCATCATCAAAACGATAACCATATATCCTCAACTTATTCAAAGTTGATATAACACCAGCAGCATTTGTAAAGGTACCCGTAGTTGCGGCGTTTACTTCTGTTGACAAATTACCAACAGATTTCCGTAAGACCCCACCGCTTTTATTTTTTCCATATGATCCCGTCATTAATCCAAAGTGGATTTTATTGGCTTCACCATATTTTTGCAGAAGTCCGGTTGGCTTTTTATTACCGCTAGGATAAAGCGTACAGTTATCCTCTTCCAAACCTTTTACACACACCTCTACCCGTGCGTAATACTCTCCGGCAGCTGAACCGGTTCCCAACTTGTTGTCATTAATAGGATTATAGGGATAAGCATAAATTCCACTACTTGCAGGCACATTACCATTACTCGCACTGACTTCTGAGATCCATTGACACTGCCAACGCTCATTGCTTGCCCATAGCGAATAATTTCCTTTAGCCACGCGAATCAAGGGGGCGGCTGTCACATTTTGAGAAAGTGCTGAACCGCCATTTGTGGTATTGCAAATCGTTATACCTGTTGAGGATGTATTGCCCTGGAGACTTGGCACACTGTTAAAAGGCGTTAATTTTCCTATATCATTACCGTCATAAAACTTTGCAAACGAGTGTGCATCATTTGGTAAAAAAGACCGTTCCAGCACAGTTAAAGCTTGCGTATCTGTAGATCGGAGTCCTCCATAGAGCATTTTACGGATAGCATCAATACGCGTCATTGTTGCCCAGTTTAAAAAATTTCCACTCCATTCTGATGAAGAGCTGTAATTACAGTACCTGAGATTATTCACCGCCCGACTCGGGACAAAACGATTATTTACCGTGTTATAGGTATAACACTTACCACTATCAAAATAGCCATAGTAGTTATAGGCATTATTGTATGTAGTATCAGGGTTACCATCAGGATCCCCGCCTGTAGGGTTAGTTATATCAGCATAATCATCATAAATTTTGAAAAACAACTGATGATCATTGGACATATTGAGCATCATGATTGGAATAACAGGATTTGATAAAAACAGAGGATCCTGCGATGGAATGGCATGAGCGCCATGAACAACACCAAGCGTCAACAGGCCTGTCATACAAAATAGACTGCAGGATTTTAATTTCCCTTTTAACAACTGAAAAACAGCTCGATTAAAACTCATAAAATTTTTCATAAAGTCCCCCTACATTACTCCGCGCCTGGGCGCAGATAAGTTGACTGTACAACAACGATGCTATCAGCTGTTATACCGACTCCCTGCGCAGTAATACGAAAAGGGGTGACATTAGCCATAGCAGACGTGCCACCGCCACCGCCTACACTACCAATACCTACTCCACTACCTTCAGCTTCGGCCCTGGCATTCATCGCGATCTCCAAAAGCTCAATAATATAACTTGGTTGAGTACTGACATTTTTCATACCTAAATTAACTTGTTTAGCTAAACTGGCAGCACCGTTCCAATCACTTTTATCCCAAAAAACCAACGATTTTTCAGGGATATTAGAGTTGAGATCCTCACACAGACCAGACTGAGACAAACATGCGAATACGGGCAAAATATTCTCAGGTGAAACGAGAGACTCTCCAACTCGCAATGCTGACTCAGCGGCCTGGAACGCAATATTTCGATCACGCATATTACCAGCCATGCTTTCTTGCAGGCCCGATCCCCGAATTGCAGCAAGCCCAATAATTGTGATGAGCAAGACCATTACCAAGCCAACGATCAGTACCATCCCCTGTTGATAAAAACCACCTTTTATTGATTGCTCAGCTCTCATACTCCCCCCACTACTGGATATTTGTCGCACGACTACGAATCGCGATAGTTGCGGTAAAGACTTGCCGCATATATCGATCCTTGATACCGCCAACATCGACAGGCGTTACAGTAACCCCAGCAAACTGATAGGGCTGAGTATCTTCAAGCACATTGTTATCGATGCTACGTATAACAAGCTCTAATCTAACAGAATTCACTTTGGGCCAATCATCTGCACTCAATTGGCTAGCCAACCTGTAATTAATATTATCTGATGTAGCATACGTAATACGCATATGCTCCACGCCTTCAAGCAGCTCAACTGCAGCATCAGCATTGGTTTTCTGCCACAAAGTAGGAACACCACTAACACCTCTGGCAATAAAATACACAGTTGTATTTAGTGGCATAACCTCACCAGATAAAAACGCTTCCGAAGGGACAGTTAACGGGTTCCAAGTACCATTATGCGTTATAGTTACATCAGTACCTGCTTTGGCTAAGGCTGTAACCCTCATGACAGCAGCAGAGCTACAGTTATTAACGACCGCAGCACTGTTCACACAAATATTATTTATGCAATTATTTTCAATTGAACTTGGGCTATACGCTCTTATTTGTGTTTCAGTATTCAGATTATTAATTGGTATTCCTGTCTCAGAGGCTGACCGAATAACAATAATATTTGCAGTATGTGTAGATGGAAGAAGCTGAATTGATCCACCCAGAGCTTGGGCTTTACTAACTGGCAAGCTTTGATCACTATCAAAGCCTCGAATGCCTTCACTAAAATTACCATGCAACCCCGAAATAACCATATTACTATACTTTAACTCTGATCCTGCCACCACACTTGGCCGATAACAGCCGTAATAGGCAGCCATACGAATATCCCGAGATAAAAACTCAATAGCAAGCCGCCCCGTTTCTTGGATTCTCGATATTCCCTGCTGTGTAGCAAACACAACCTTACTGGATAGGAACATCTGCATAACACCAATCATCAAAATAAGCCCTAACGTAATCGCAATCATCAGTTCAACTAACGATAATCCAAACTGTCTATGACGAAACGACATCATTTCTACAACCTCGCAGAGTAGGTAAATGTAGTTTTATCTTCTTCCTGACTGGAGGTGTTACTAATCTCATCCCACTCAATCGTTAAGGTACAGATATTACTTGCCACATTACAGTTGATACCTCCTCTACCATTAGGAAGCACCGTAGCAATATTTCTCCGCCAGGCATCAAGATCTGCTGCAGCAAGGGGAGAAGTAACAGGAGATGATTTAAGGTCAACAGCAGCAAGCGCAGAATTATATGCGTTAATATTACTAAGATTTATCCGCATACGATCCAACATGTCATACGCATAAATGTTTGCTTGAGATCGGAGATACGCTCCCTGATTGAACTGCAGCGATCTGGTTTGCAGTGCTGCCAACGCAAGTAGTGCTGATGACATAATTAACAATGTCACTAAAACCTCAATAAGACTTGTTCCATATTGAGAGTATTTAGATTTGTTTTCCAATTTTTTAAATCCAGAGATGTGGTTTAGTTGACTGTACATTCTTTACTCTCCACACTGATCATTCCTGATACCCCTACAGTTGTCTGTCGCTTTGCGTAACCAGTACAACCATCCATCTCTGTAGCAATAACAACAGGCTCATCACTAACACGAGCAAGAGTTCCCATACTTGTGTATCGAATAAAAGAAACATCCGAGTCAGAATCTTTGGTTTTAACACTGATACGTGCTGATGCGTTTTGAGCTGGCCATATTTTTAATATGGCACTGCTATCCTGAATAACCGGCGTTGACGCTTTATCACTCGCAGCTGTATCAATAAAGGCGATATATCCCTCACTCCATGATCCAGTACAACTAGAACCATTGTTACTAGCACAAATGCTCACCCGAGTTGCTCGTTTGACCGCTTCGGAACGAACAAAATTTACTGCAGATACAATATCCTCCCCCAAAGCGACGGAACGATTATTCAGTATTTGTGCATTAAAGCTCGGTATAGCGATAGCTGCCACTATGGCTAGAATGACAACAGTGATCATTAACTCAATTAGTGTGAAACCTTTATTGTGTAACATATTTCTATGTCTCAACTTCAACGTAACGACTAAAGACCCCGTATCCAGGCATGGACAAGCACAGACAGTCTGATTATATTGGCCAAGCCTAACACGCTCCGAAATGCATGGCATGGGGGCTGGGACATATGGTCGTCAAGGATGTATGAATGGCCGCATGGCGCATAATTAAACCTTCAACACTGCACTCCAAGGAATGGATTTATGATGAAGCATCAAGGCTTTACCCTATTTGAACTACTTATCACTTTAGTTATTCTGGCCATTATTCTTGGAATTGGCCTGCCTAGTTTTTCCGCACAACTCCAGAAAACCCGAGTACAAACTGCTGTTGACTTATTAATCAATGCTATCCAAACCGCTAGAAGTGTGGCTGTAGCCAAAAACAAGCGCACCCTGTTGATTGCCAGAGACAAGGAGTGGCATCAGGGCTGGTATTTGTTTGTCGATGAAAACCAGAATGGCCTGCAAGATATTGATGAACCAACGCTGCTACTAGCGGCCCCATTAAAAAAGGTCAAGATTCAGGGAAACAGCAGTGTCAAAACCTATATTTCCTTTGTGGGAACGGGAGAGGGAAGGCTAATAGGAAAGTCCCCCAATAGCGGAGCATTTATGGCGGGAACCCTGACTATTTGCCCTGAGTATAAGGGTACAGGTATTAAGCTTGTGCTCTCTCGCGGCGGCAGGCTTCGCTATACACCGATAACGGAAGAAGAGTGCCTACAAAGCTAGGCCTCAGGACACAGACCTTAACTCTTTCGGTAGAGAAAAGCTGATGTTCTCCGGTGTTCCATCCATCTCCCGGGGCATTTCTGCGCCGCAAGCTTGAAGGCGGGTGATGACCTGCTGAACCAATACTTCCGGTGCAGATGCTCCTGCGGTGATACCTATAGCAGTACGGCCTGCAATCCACTCAGGGCTGATATCTTCCGGTCCATCAATCAGATAGGCCTCAGTTCCGCAACGTTCGGCCAGCTCGCGCAGGCGATTGGAATTAGAAGAGTTGGGTGAGCCAACGACCAGTACCAGGTCGCACTCCAGGGCCAGCTGGCGCACAGCGTCCTGGCGATTGGTCGTTGCATAGCAGATGTCGTCCTTGCGCGGCCCCTGGATTTTGGGAAACTTGTTGCGCAGCGCTTCGATGACCCTGGCAGTATCATCCATGGATAAGGTAGTCTGGGTTACATAGGCCAGCGCTTCAGGGTTGCGTACCTGCAATGCGTCTACATCCGCCTCATCTTCCACCAGGTAGATAGTTCCGCCGTTGCTGGCATCATACTGCCCCATGGTGCCCTCTACCTCCGGGTGGCCTTCGTGGCCAATAAGGATACATTCCTTCCCTTCGCGACTATAACGGGTCACCTCAATATGGACCTTGGTTACCAGCGGACAGGTTGCATCGAATACTTTCAAACCGCGCGATTCCGCTTCTTTACGAACAGCCTGGGATACCCCGTGAGCACTGAAGATGAGGATTACATTGTCGGGAACCTGGTCCACTTCATCGACAAAAACAGCACCGCGTTCACGTAGCGACTCAACCACAAACTTGTTATGAACCACCTCGTGACGCACGTAGATCGGCGCCCCAAAAACATCCAGGGCACGATTGACGATATCAATCGCACGATCGACACCGGCACAAAACCCCCTGGGATTCGCAAGTTTGATTTGTGTCATGGTCAATGCACCTGTACAGGCTCGATTTTAAGAATGGAAACTTCAAACAGAATATCGCGGCCGGCCAAAGGATGATTGAAATCAACGACCACAACCTCGTCATCAAAACGACTCACAACGCCCGGCAATTCGGTTTTTTGTGCATCGGCAAATGACAACATCAAGCCCTCGCTCAACTCCAGATCGGGGCTGAATTGGCTGCGCGCTATTTCCTGGATGTTGTTGGGATTACGCTGGCCAAACCCGTCTTCCGGTTTGATCAACAAGGTTTTGTGTTCACCTTCAAACATACCGAACAGCGCTTTTTCAAAGCCCGGTAACAAATTACCATCCCCTACCGTAAAGGTGGCTGGCTCCCGCTCATAGTTGGAGTCGACCATCTCGCCATTATCAAGCTGTAAAGCAAAGTGCAGGGTGACGCGTGTACCCGGGCCTATCGCTAACTCACGCATTGGTTGGTTTCTCACCAGAAGTCTTGTCAGGATTAATAAACAAATCGGCAATCAGCACCATGGCTCCCAGGGAGATTGCAGCGTCGGCAAGGTTAAACGCAGGCCAGTAATAATCCTGATAATGCACCACAATAAAATCGACGACATGGCCATGGATAATCCGATCATACAGGTTGCCCACGGCGCCACCGAGGATAAACGACAACGCAAAGGCTTCCCGCGGCTTGGACGATGCCACGCGACAAATCCAGACGATAAGCAACACACTGGCCGCCACAGCCACGATGGTAAAGAACCAGCGCTGCCAGCCACCGGCATCCGCCAGAAACGAGAAAGCAGCCCCCGGGTTGTAGCGCAGGGTGAAGTTAAAGAACGAGGTAAATACTTTCGTCTCGTTATAGTCGAATGCAGCCTCAATCCAATGCTTGCTGCCCTGATCCAGCAGGAATACAACGAACGCTGCCAAATACCAAAACCAGTATTGGTGATAAACCTTTTTTGTCATACAGGCCCCATCAGGCAAAGGAGCGGGTTTCACCCGCACCGTCCACGTTTTCAACACAGCGCAGGCAAACCCCGGGATGCGTCAGGTTAGCACCAACATCTGCGCGGTGATGCCAGCAGCGCTCGCACTTGGTATACACCGATTTTTTCACGGCAATCTTCAAACCGGCCACCTCGGTTGGCTCTGCCTGTTGTGCAGTTGCCAACGGCTGGACATCGGCGGTTGACGTAATCAATACAAAACGCAGCTCATCACCCAATTGGGTCAGTTGATCCAATAATTGCTCATCAGCATATAGCGTGACCTCGGCGCCCAGGGAACCACCCACCTCGCCCGCAGCGCGCTTGGCTTCCAGCACTTTGTTCACAGCAGTTTTGACATTGGCAATTAAGTCCCAATAGTCATCCGCCAGAGAGTCGGCAGGTTGTGTGGGCAACCCATACCATTCAGCGGTAAAGACATGGGGCTCGCGCACACCGGGAATCGATTGCCAAATTTCATCGGCGGTAAAACTGAGGATGGGCGCAATCCAGCGCACCAGGGCTTCAATCACATGGTAAAGCGCTGTCTGGGCTGAGCGGCGCGCCAGTGCATCGGCTTTAACGGTGTACTGGCGATCTTTAATGATATCCAGGTAGAAGCCACCCAATTCAACGACGCAGAAGTTGTGCAGCTTTTGGTAAATAAGATGGAAGTCGTAGCTGTTGTAGTAACCGATCAGCTCCTGTTGCAGCTTGGCAGTTTGTCCCACAATCCAGCGATCCAGTTGCACCATGTTATCCATAGGCACCAGATCGCTGGCAGGGTTAAAGCCCACCAGATTGGACAGGATAAAACGCGCGGTATTACGGATACGACGATAGGAGTCGGCCGTGCGTTTTAAAATTTCATCGGACACGCTCATCTCGGTCGAGAAATCAGTCGCCGCCACCCACAGGCGCAACACATCAGCCCCCAGGTCTTTCATCACCACCTGCGGATCTATGGCATTGCCAATGGATTTGGACATTTTCATGCCCTTGGCATCGATGGTGAAACCGTGGGTTAACACCTGCTTGTAAGGCGCGACGCCGTGAATAGCCATGGAAGTTTTCAGTGATGATTGGAACCAGCCGCGATGCTGGTCAGACCCTTCCAGATACAAATCGGCCGGGAAGCGCAGGTTGGCACGCTGGCTGAGTACGGCGTAGTGAGATACGCCCGAATCAAACCACACATCCAGGGTATCGGTAACTTTTTGGTAGTGCTCCGCCTCCACACCCAGCAATTCCGCCACATCCAGATCAAACCAGGCGTCCATTCCCTGTTGTTCAACTTTTTTCGCCACTTGCTCAATTAAACGCGCGGTGTCCGGGTGTAGCTCCTGGGTTTCTTTATGCACAAACAGCGCAATGGGTACGCCCCAGGTACGCTGGCGGGAAATACACCAGTCGGGCGAGCTGGCGAGCATGGCATCGATACGCGCGCGGCCCCAATCGGGAATCCACTCCACGCCCTCCACCGATTTGGCCACCTGCTCGCGCAGGTGGTTTTTGCTCATACTCACAAACCACTGGGGTGTTGCGCGGAAGATCAGCGGAGTTTTGGTACGCCAGCAGTGAGGGAAACTGTGGGTGATCTTACCCTGCGCCAGGAGCGCATTTTTTTCGATCAATAAGGCGATAACTTTTTCATCGACCTTATACACATGATCGCCCGCAAAAATATCCACATTGGGGCGATAGTAACCATTGTCGTCGATGTAATTAAGAGTACCTATGCCGTATTTCAGGCTGACATTAAAGTCATCCGCGCCATGGTCTGGCGCTGTGTGAACAAAACCGGTACCGGCATCGGTGGTGACGTGATCGCCGAGAATCACGGGCACCTGGCGGCTGTAGAAGGGATGTTGCAGCAGCAGGCCTTCAAGCGCGGTGCCCTTGCAGCGACCAACAATCTGATGCGCTCCCACCTTGGCTCGCCCCAGTACATTGGTAACCAGAGCCTCGGCAACCAGCAAGCGAAGGCCGTCCAACTGCACCAACACATAATCCACCTCGGCATTAGCACTCACTGCCTGGTTGGCAGGAAGGGTCCAGGGGGTAGTGGTCCAGATCACCAGCGCAATAGTGCCACTGCCCGACACACCTTCGATTTTATCGGCAACTGCCTGCTGATCGACAAAGTTGAATTTTACATCGATGGAGAACGAGGTTTTATCCTGGTATTCCACTTCGGCCTCAGCCAGCGCTGAACCGCCTACAACACTCCAATACACCGGTTTAAAACCGCGGTGCAAATGGCCGTTTTCAGTGATTTTACCCAGGGCGCGGATAATATCGGCTTCAAATTTGTAATCCATGGTGAGATAAGGGTTATCCCACTCACCAAATACGCCCAAGCGCATAAAATCGCGCTTTTGCCCAGCCACTTGTTTGGCAGCATAGTCGCGGCATTTTTGACGGAAGGTTTTAAAATCAACCTTGGTGCCCGCCTTGCCAATTTCTTTTTCAACCTTGTGTTCAATCGGCAAGCCATGGCAGTCCCAGCCGGGCACGTAGGGGGCATCGAAACCGCTCAGGGTTTTACTCTTGATAATAATGTCTTTGAGGATTTTGTTGAGTGCGTGACCGATGTGAATATCACCGTTTGCATAGGGTGGGCCATCGTGCAGGATAAATTGCTCGCGGCCAGCGCGCGCCTGGCGAATTTGTTGATACACATTGTTGGCCTGCCAGGTTTTTAACATGTCCGGTTCGCGCTGGGCGAGGTTTGCCTTCATGGCAAAGTCGGTATTAGGCAGGTTTAACGTGGCTTTGTAGTCAGTCATTGCAGTCAACTTTCAGCTTGTTGAGATTGGAAATAGGTTTTTGCCTGGGCGATATCGTTTTGCAGTTGCGCGCGCAAGGCATCGAGCGAAGCAAATTTTTGCTCATCGCGCAATTTGTATAAAAAGCGCACTTGAATCACAGCGCCGTAAACCATGCGCGAAAAATCAAACAGGTGTACTTCCAGCAGTGGTTTGCGATCCCCACTCACGGTCGGGCGCAAGCCCACATTGGCGACGCCCTGGTGAAGGCTGCCATCGGCAAACCTGACCAGTACCGCAAACACTCCCTGCAGCGGCGAGCGATAGCGGCGCAATTGCACATTGGCCGTCGGCACGCCCAATTGGCGCCCGAGCTGCTTGCCATATACCACGCGCCCGCTGATTTCATAGGGTTTACCCAGGAGTTTTTGCGCATGGGCAAAATCCCCCTGCTCCAGCAATTGGCGAATGCGCGTGCTACTGGCCCGCTCACCATCAATTTGCAGGGTGCAGGTATCGGTTACCGCAAAGCCATATTCATCGCCCAATGTTTGCAGCAGGGCAAAATCACCGCGCCGGTCACAGCCAAAGCGAAAATCATCGCCTACCACCAGATGCCGAATGCCCAAACCCTGCACCAGGATTTGCTCGACAAAGGCTTCGGCAGAGAGGCTGCGCAGGTGCTGGTTAAAGTGCAGGCACAGAACACGCTGTACACCGGCGGCCCTTAACGCTTGCACCTTCTCACGCAAACGCATCAAACGTGCAGGTGCCTTGTCGCCCGCAAAAAATTCGTGGGGCTGGGGTTCGAACAAAATCACCACGGCAGGTAGTTGATGGCTATTGGCGGCGTCCAGCAATTGCTTGAGGATCGCCTGGTGCCCAAGGTGCACACCATCAAAGGAGCCGATGGTGGCAACGCAGCCGCGATGCCATGGGCGCAGGTTGTGCAAACCGCGAATCAAAATCCCCTGCCCAGCTGCGCCGCAACCTGGCACCTGAGGTGATGAATCCGATGAGACTGGTAGGGACTGCACGCGTATTAAACCCGGATAGGCCAAAAAAGAGGCGTGAAGTATACAGGATCGAAACCGGCTTGAGCGATTGGCATCTGCTGCTTCGCCAACAAGCCCTAACCATGGGCCTTGAAGTCGCGCAGGCGAATACCTACCGCCAGGAGCGCCGCCAGATAGATCACCCCACCCACAACGCAGACCACTGCCAGGCGCCATATCCGCTCCAGGGTATGCCAGTACTGCCAATCCGCCCAGCACATCAGGAATCCCAGGAGCACTACCACCATGGCCAGGTTGGCTGCGCCATAGCGCAACCAGAGCCGGGGCCAGTGGCTGGCAGGTTGGTAGATGCGCTGCTGGCGCAGTCCCCGGTATAGCAACCAGGCATTGACATAGGCGGCCAGTGCCGTTGTCAGGGCCAGGCCGACATGCCCCAGGCTAAAGAAGTAGGCCAAGGGCAGCACGACCACGGGTTTCATCAGGATATTGGCCACAATCGCCTTGATCCCGGTACGCACCGGCGTCTTCATGTCCTGACGGGCAAAATAGCCAGGTACCAGCACCTTGATCAGCATGAATGCAAACAGCCCCAGGGCGTAGGCCTGCAAACTGTAGGAGGACATGAGGATGTCGGACGCGGCCATTTTGCCGTGGTAGAACAGAGTAAACAGAATCGGTTCGGCAAGGATCACCAGCGCCAGGGTAGCCGGCAGGGCGATCAGCACCACAAAACGTATCGCCCAATCCAGGGTCTGGCTAAATTTCTCCGCCGATTGGGCTGTGCTCTGGCGCGACAGGCTGGGCATAATCACCGTGGCAATCGCCACCCCGAATACCCCCAGGGGCAGCTCCACCAAACGGTCGGAATAGAACAGCCAGCTCGCACTGGCATCGCCCAGTTGGGTGGCGATAATGGTATCTAACATCAGGTTGATTTGGCTGATAGACACACCGAACAGCGCCGGTGCCATCAGCGCCAGAATGCGCTTTACCCCGGGATCGGACCAGCCCAGTTTGGGTGAAGGTAAAAGATGGATCTGACGCAGGAACGGCAATTGGAACAGCAGCGAGAACACCCCTGCCACCAGGATGCTCCAGGCCAGCGCGTAAGCTGGATTGGGGAAATAATCGGCAACCAGGAGTGCCGCCGCAATCATAAAGATATTTAGGAAGACCGGTGTTACGGCCGGTACCGCAAAGCGGTCATAGCTGTTCAGGATCGCGCCGGCAAAACCGGTGAGCGAAATCAGCATCAGATAGGGGAAAGTGATGCGAACCAGGTCAGTCAACAAATCAAATTTAGCGGGATCGGATAGGTACCCCGACGCAAAGATCATGGATACACCTGCCGCTCCCAATACCCCAACCAGGGTCACCAGCAGCAACACCAGGCCCAGGCTGCCGGCCACCTTATCCACCAAATCCTTTACCGCCGCGCGCGAGCCCTTTTCCCGATATTCGGCAAGCACTGGAATAAACGCCTGCGAAAAGGCCCCCTCGGCAAACAGGCGGCGAAAAAAGTTGGGAATTTTCTGCGCAACGGCAAAGGCATCCATGGACCCGCCAGCACCCAGTAAACTGGCCAGTACGATATCGCGCACAAGCCCGAGCACCCGCGACAGCATCGTCATACTGCCGGTCAGCAGGCTGGAGCGGAGCAGGCTTTTGGATCTGGGCTTTTGTTCAGGCGCGGGGGCTGAGGGCAACTCGGGATCGGACACGGACGAATCCTGCGCGGATAGAAAATGGAAGATGCGGCATTATCCATGGCCGATATGGCCGGACACAACACCCACCACAAAGCAGTTGACATTCTCCATCGCCCCAATTACTGTATAAAAAAACAGTATCAATACGAGGATAACACCATGGCAGTAATCGCCGTATGGCAATGTGATCGGGATGGCAGTATGTTCGAAGACAGAAAACTCGCAGAAGAACACGACAAATACCTGGAGCTGGCAGCCAATATCACCCAGTTAATTGAAGACAATATTCCCGGTATCGACGACAAGCACAGCGAAGCTATCGGCTTGCTGCTGGCGCAACGTCGTGAGCTACTGGCTAAAGCCTGCAAGGGTAAGCCCGATGAGTTGTTACAACCATTCACTTACGAGCCGCCCCAGATGCTCAATGGCAAACAGGACAAATCCGGCAAGGATGACAATATTGTCTCCCTTGCTGCCAACCAGTAATCTGGCTGGCCTGATCAATGGCCTTCCCGGCCATTGACGACCCGCTGCGATAAGGAGATCGATCCCCAGCCGGGTCGTTTTACAAATCACTGTCACCACCGGTGGTTTGTTTGCGTTACGGACGCGCTCCACACGCGCCCGCTTCCACACGTTTCCCGCTCAAGGAAAGAGATAATTCGCAGCGCCAGGATGCTTGCCCATTAGGGGTCGTCAGCCACTACCCCCAATGTCGGGAAACCACCTTTTACCACCGCACCACTTTCTCTCGAAGCCTCAACAGGTGCGGTGGCCTTTTCAGCATATTTCCCCCTGTTATAGCCCTTTTGTCTATATAAGTCGCGCACAATTATAGTCATGTCGACTAGAATAAAACACACAACAACAACAGGTCGATAACCATGCTAAAAATGTATTTACCAATAAAAACAACACGGCAATTTTCCGTACTTTTCACCCTCACTTGCCTAATCAGTCTATCGCTCCACGCACACGCAAAACCCCTGCGCATGGTGCAAGGTAATAACAGTATCGAAAACTATGCCAAGGGCTTACTCAAACTGGCATTAAGCAAAATGTCCGCGCAATACGATTGGCAAGAGGCCGTTCCCAACACCAGTGAAGAGCGGATCGTTCAAATGCTGGTGGATAACCAACTGGATGTGGTCTGGTACGCTACCACCAACGCACTGGAAGAGAAATTGCTCCCCGTTCGCATCCCACTCTATCGCGGCCTATTGGGATACCGGGTGATGATGATAAAAAAGGGAAGCCAACATAAATTTGAGGGGGTAAGAAACCTGGAGGATCTCAAACGCTTTTCGCTCGGCCAGGGTCGCTTCTGGGCCGATACCAGTATCCTGGAAACCAATGGCCTGAATGTGGTTAAAGTACTTAAGTACGAAGGGCTTTTTTACATGCTGGACGGCGATCGTTTTGATGCTTATCCCCGTGGCGTACACGAACCCTGGAGCGAAATACAGCGCTATCCCGACCTTGCGCTGGATGTAGAACAAAATCTGCTGCTGGTTTACACCAATCCATTTTATTTTTTCGTCAATAAATCCAACCCTGAACTGGCCAAAAACATTGAGCAAGGTTTACGCATTGCCATTGAAGATGGCAGTTTCAACGAATACTTCATCAATGATCCCACCATCCAGGACGTACTGCAAAAAGCCAACCTGAAAAACAGGATCATTATTCCACTGGTCAACCCAACACTGCCCGCGCTGACACCGGTCAATGATAAATCCCTCTGGTTTGATCCCTACGCCGACTGAGCCCCCAACCAAAACCACAAGCCGGGTTAACGCTCGAGCTTGTGGCCGCTTCGGCAATGGTTGATAGCCACCAGGCAATAGCCAATCAGCAAATACAAGCCCACCAATACCAGACTGTTGCGCAATACCCTAATAGCCCCCAACTCCTCCATTTGTAAAAAAGGATAAGGATAAAAGCCGCTTAACTGGCCCCGCCCTAAAATAACGACCAGGTAGAGCAACGGAAACCATAACCATGCCAGGGGAGATCGCCAACCGATTGCACCGGGCGGCACCAACCGCCACCAGGCCAGCACAAACAAGGGAGGAATCACATAGTGCAACCCTATATCAACCCAATAGCGCAGCCCTTGCGGGTGCCACAGCTGGCGCAATACCAGCGCATAAACCAGGGCAACCAGAATAACGCTGGTCACCGCCGTCGATACCCATAACGGGTGCAGCAGGCGAGCTGTCAACAAACCGCTGGCCGCCGTGAGGACCAGGCCAATCAGCAAACAGGTGAGCACGGTGAAATACCCTAGGCTTTCCAGCACACCAACCACATAACACTGTCCATCTGCGGCAGCTAATTGGGCTCCTATAAAAAAGCGCACCAGCAAAATAACCCATACGCCAAGCGCGAACAGGCACAACCACCAACGCTCCCCGAAACTCAACGGCATAACAACTCCAGACTCATCGGCATAGGTATGAGTACCACTAGCGATACATATTGATGTACTGCACAAAGCGAGGGTACCGGGCGCGATTGGGACTGGCCCCGTGCGGCAATGCCTGGTGCCAGATAATTAAATCACCCGCCCTGGCCGCAATGGGTTTTACCGCCCACTGCGACCAATCCTGGTCTTGCGGATCTGTATCCGGGGGAAGCTGCTCCAGCCAATGGTTGATGTTGTGATGAAATCCGGGCACACAGGAAAACGCCCCCTGGTGCTCGGCCACATCACATAAATAAATCAACGCCTGGGTTGCAAAGGGAATAGGGGATTTGAGCTCAACATCCCAATGCATAGCGGGGCCGGGAAAACGCCAATGATCGGTTTCTGGTGGATTAAACCCCACACGATCGGTACTGATAACCAGGTCATCGCACTGCCACAACTGCTTAAAAATAGCCTGCAACCGCTGGCTACTGCGCGCCGCTTCCAGGGCGGGATGATTGAACAACTGCACCATGACTTTTTTCATGGCCGACGAGGATTTATACCAGCTCGCCGGTTCATCCTCGCGCATCTCCAGAAACGACCAGATGGCCTCGCGCGCCTGTGTGCACTGCGCTTCACTGAGGATACCGGGAACCACAATATAGCCATGGGTTTCCCAATGCTGTAATTGTTCTGCGTTGAGCGGCCCGTCGATGAATCCGGCAGCAGGAGATACCCGAGCCCCCTCAGCCCACTGGCGCAAACGCTGGTTAATAGCCTGCCGGTATTCTGCGCTCGCCACATCGGGATTGATATCCAGCACCCAACGCTCAAACTCTGCCAGGGAGTGACTGGCATACACACGCTCCAGGGTCGGTTCCAATCCCAATGCCAATACATCCATCAACATGCGTTCCAACTGCCACTCTGTTGCTGTATCCAGTCCTTCAGGCAAGGGCTGGCTCCGCTTTTGCGCTTGCGCCTTGTGCCAAAAGCGCGCCAGGTGGAATACACCCAAACCGCCGGGCGCATCGCTGTCGGGCAATGGTTGGTTGCGCAGCGACTCATATCCAAATTGCCAGCGCGGGTCCTCACCCAAAGTATAACGATACTGTAAAAGGGTACCCGGACGCGGCAGTGCATTGCGCTCATACAGGGGCAGATTCAATTGCGACTGGTTTTCCAACAGGACATAGCCGGGATACACCTGGATATAGGTTGTTAACTTTATATCTGTCAGCGTCGACGAGTATTCAGGAACCGGCAAACTACCCTGCAAACACGACAGGTCACCGCGCTGGAGCGCTGTGGCCGTTTGTCGCTCCAGGGTAAACAGTGGCCCCAGGTGCATGGGGTTATCGCCCCCGGACAACCAGAGATCCAACTCTATGCGCTGTGGTAATAACTCACCGTTTTCTGCCAGGAATTGCACCAGATGGCTAAACACGCTGACTTGCGGTTCCTGTATCAATCCTTCGCGCATGGTCTCGGAAATAATCAGGTCATAGGTGCTATCCGCCTGCCACTGGCAAGCATCTGCCTGCACGATGGATGCAACAGCCTTACCTGCATCGAATGCATCCAGCACTTGCTGCAAAGCCTGTAGTGAATCCGCATGGATATCCAGCAGGGTCACACGTAAACGCGAGTGGTCGAAGAAAGGCAGCAGAGGAACCAGCAATAGCCCGAAGGGACCTGTACCTGCATACAAAATGCTGAGTGACTGATCTTCTGGCAAGGCAGCCAATCGCTTGCTGACAGCGGCGTGAACCCCTTGCAGGAATACCCGTGTACGCTCCACATCTTCCGCACACTGGGCGGCCGTTGTCGGTGAGACGGCTTTACCAAAAGCGGTTATGCTCGCATGCTCATCGCGAAACAACTCGGGATGTAAATCAATCGCCGTGATCTGGCACAACGTCGCCACCAGCGTATCGACCAGGGGTTTGGCACGCGCCGCATCGGGGGCATCGAGCAACGCAGCCACCAGGGGAATCAATGTATTAGGCATAAAACAGCATCCTTGAATACAAGAAATTGTTATAGATGGCCTTAAGCCTAATAGAATCCACGAAATAGGCAATTTCACAGTATTTCACTGCAGCCCACCCTTGGCGATGGGACAAAGTACAAGTCCTGACCGGCTCCACCACAGTGAGGCACCCAGCCATGCACAACATTATTTATCGCTTCATCAACATCGGTTGGCCAGCCCTGTTAATGCTGATAACAGCCTGCGCCCCGGACTCCCCGGGTACGGCAACTCACACACAACTTATCCTTACCACCCAGGCCAATGTGCAATTGGGGCCGCGCCCCTTTTATCTGGTCAACGATATGGATGAAAGTCCCCTCAAAAAACAATTACAGGACTGCGCCCAAGGGCCCTTCAAAAAAACCAATTTCTCCATTGGCCATCGCGGCGCACCGCTGCAATTCCCCGAGCACACCCGGGAATCCTACGAAGCAGCCGCCAGCATGGGCGCCGGAATCCTGGAGTGCGATGTCACCTTCACCAAAGATAAACAACTGGTCTGCCGTCACTCGCAATGCGACCTGCATACCACCACCAATATCCTCATCACCCCGCTCGCCAGCCGATGCAGCAAACCCTTCACCCCCTACAATCCAATCACTGGTATCACGGCAAGCGCAACCTGTTGCACCAGCGATATCACCCTCGCCGAATTCAAAACCCTGCAGGGAAAAATGGATGGGTTTAATCCCAAAGCCACTACACCGGCAGAATACCTGCAGGGCACTGCCGACTGGCGCACGAACCTTTACGCCGGCAAAGGCACCTTGATGTCTCATGCCGAGAGTATCGAACTGTTTAAATATCTCGGGGTAAAAATGACCCCCGAATTAAAAACGCCCAGTGTCCCCATGCCATTCCATGGCTATACCCAAGCCATGTACGCGCAACAACTGATCGACGAATATCGCGCAGCAGGTGTGAATGCGAATGAGGTATGGCCGCAATCCTTTGGTATTGGCGATATTCGCTACTGGATCAAACACGAACCGGAATTCGGTAAACAGGCGGTTTATCTCGACGATGCCGGCACACCCATCGAGCTTCCCTCTGCACAAGAACTGCAAGCTTATACCGATCAGGGAATGAATATTGTCGCACCACCAATGTGGGCATTGCTGGCATTGGATAGCAACAACAAGATCGTTCCATCGGAATATGCAAAGAATGCACAAAAAGCCGGCCTAAATATTATCGCCTGGTCATTCGAGCGCTCTGGTCCGCTGAAGCATGGCGGCGGCTGGTATTACCAAACAATAAACCCAGCCATCAAAAAGGATGGGGATATGATCGAGGTACTGCATGTATTGGCGCAGGATGTAGGTGTGCTCAGGATTTTTTCGGATTGGCCTGCGAGCGTCAGTTATTATGCGAATTGCATGGGGTTGGAATAAATAGCCACTAAATACAGTCACTTAATCAATAACACCCGAATCCTGGTACCAGCGAGCCCCATAGTTACCTCTCTTGACTCAAATCAAATAATTCTGTAATTTCAGTAAATACTGAAAATTCAGGAATTTCAAGATGCCGATTACCCTTACCCCCATGATCCAGTCCTGCGTCCTCCATTTCGGTGAAATGGGCAGCCGCTGGGGGATTAACCGCACCGTAGGCCAGATGTATGCCCTGCTGGTGCTGAGCAAAGAGCCGCTCTGTGCCGACGATATTACCGAGGCGCTGGGGATTTCCCGCTCCAATGTCAGCATGGGACTGAAGGAGCTGACGTCCTGGGAACTGGTGAAATTGCAACATCGCCCCGGTGAGCGCAAGGAGTATTACTCAGCGCCGGGCGATGTGTGGGATATCGCCAAGACCCTGATTGAACAGCGTCGCAAGCGCGAGATGGACCCGACCCTGACCGCACTGCGCAATTTACTGATCGAAACTCCCGCCAACCCCGAGGAGGCCTATGCCCAGCAGCGTATGCGCGACATGCATGAGCTGATTGAGATGATCACCCTCTGGACCACCGAGATCCAGCGCATGGACTCCGCCAACCTGAGCAAGCTGCTTAAACTCGGCAACAGCCTGGGCAAGGTATTGGATTTTAAAGACCGATTGCTCGGCACCGGCAAAAGGAGTCAAGCAAAGAATCCTTGCCCTAATACCCATACAGTGCCAGGTGATGCCCCAAGCGCACACCTGAGCCATGTAAACGTCCCGTGTTGTGAATAGCCGCTCGCGCAGCGGACAGGCCTTGCTTTGCCTGACATTTATCGAGGTGTGCCATGTTAGAAACACTAATGCTCTCCCGCATTCAATTTGCCGCGAATATATCCTTCCATATTTTATTTCCCTCAATCTCCATCGCCCTCTGCTGGTTTCTGTTTTATTTCAAGCTGCGTTACAAGGGCGAAGGCGATGATGTGTGGATGCGCGCTTACCGTTTTTGGGTAAAGGTTTTTGCACTTACCTTTGCACTGGGTGTCGTCAGCGGTATCACCATGAGTTTCCAGTTCGGCACCAACTGGCCGGGCTATATGGAAACCGTGGGCAATATCGCCGGGCCGCTGCTGGGTTACGAAGTGTTGACGGCGTTTTTTCTAGAGGCGACCTTCCTCGGCATTATGCTGTTCGGGATTAATCGCGTCTCCAATCGCATGCACACCCTGTCCACATTCATCGTCGCCTTGGGCACCACCCTGTCGGCCTTCTGGATTATTGCACTGAACAGTTGGATGCAAACACCCACCGGTTTTGAAATGCGCGATGGTGTTGCCCACGCAGTGGATTGGTGGGCAATTATTTTCAATCCCTCCATGCCCTATCGTCTCGCCCATATGCTGGTGGCATCAGGCTTAACCGCTGCATTTTTAATTGCTGGTTTATCGGCCTATCGTCTGCTCAAGGGTGACCACAAACCGGCACCGCGCCTTGCCTTAAAAACTGCAGTGATTGCCGCGGCCATATTAATTCCGCTACAAATTTTATTGGGTGACTTCCACGGCCTCAACTCGCTCAAGTACCAACCCGCCAAGATCGCGGCCGTGGAAGCGGTATGGCACACCGAAAAAGGCGCACCGCTGGTACTCTTCGCCATCCCCGATAAGGAAACCCAAACCAACCGGTTTGCGCTGGAAATTCCCAAACTGGCCAGCCTGATCCTCACCCATGACCCGGACGGAGAAATCAAAGGCATCAGCTCCTTCGATGGCGTACACCCGCCGGTTACCCCTATGTTCTACGGTTTCCGCATTATGGTCGGTGTGGGGGTATTAATGCTGATCGTCGCCTGGTGGGGCGCCTTTACCTACTGGCGCAACCAGGAAATACCGCCGCTATTGTTAAAGATTTATGTGGGCATGACCTTCTCCGGTTGGATTGCCACCCTGGCGGGTTGGTATGTCACGGAAATTGGTCGCCAACCCTGGCTGGTGACCGGCGTATTAGCCACAGCCGATGCGGTTACCCAAACCCCCGCCGCCAATGTCGGTACCTCACTGGCTATTTACCTGACACTCTATGCGGTATTACTGGTTGCCTATATACGCACATTATTTTTGATGGCGAAAAAATCCGTCCTGGTCGATCGCCCGGAAGAAATCCAAACCCTGCAAGACCAATTGCTGGCGCAAAAACCCTAGGAGCACATGATGAATGAATTAACCCAACTCAGCGGCCAGGCATTTTGGTTACCGGTTATTTTTATTGGCTTGATGGGACTCGCCTTTTTTATCTACGCAATCCTCGACGGCTACGACCTGGGCGTCGGCATCCTCTTACCCAAGGACTCCGAACAGCAGCGCGACACCATGATCGCCAGTATCGGCCCCTTCTGGGATGCCAATGAAACCTGGCTGGTACTGGGCATCGGTATCCTGCTGATCGCGTTCCCCACGGCGCACAGCATGATTTTATTTCACCTGTATCTACCGGTGACGGTCATGCTCGCCGGATTAATCTTGCGCGGTGTCGCCTTTGACTTCCGCGCAAAGGCACCCGCCGATCACAAAGATTTATGGGACAAGGTCTTTAAAACCGGTTCGCTGCTGGCCAGCCTGGCTCAAGGCTATATGCTCGGCATGTACATCATGGGTTTTGAACAAAGCATTGCCGCCGCCCTGTTCGCCACCCTCAGCGCTATTTGTGTAACAGCTGGCTACAGTTTTATCGGCGCGGCCTGGCTGGTGATGAAAACCGAAGGCGAACTGCAAGTACGCGCTGCACGCCTGACCCGCAAATGTGCCTGGTTGATGGGGTTGGGATTGATCACCGTATCCATCGTCAACCCGTTGGTCAGTGATACCATTTTTCAAAAATGGTTTGGCAACCCACTGATGATCCTGCTGATGGTGATCCCGATTTTTTGCTTCGTCTTGCTGTTTATTGTCGATACCTACCTGCGCCGTTTTCCCTACCGCAATGACCTTGGCTGCTGGATTCCCTTTGCCTCGGCCATCATGATTTTCCTGTTGAGTTTTATCGGCCTGGCCTACAGCTTCTTCCCCGACGTTGTGCCGGGAAAACTCAATATCTGGCAGGCCTCCAGCGCACCGGAATCGCTGATGTTTATCCTCTATGGAGCCATCATCGTCTTACCGACCATTATTTTCTATACGCTTTTTTCGTACCGGGTATTTTGGGGTAAGGCGACACAGTTGAAATACCATTAAAGGTGAAGGTGGGGTTAGTGATCCCCTGGCGAGTGCTTTACACAGTGCTACCGCTGGCGACACTCTGCGGGTTCAGCTTGTGATCCGGTATTGTCCGGTTAAGCATTTGCCAAATACTTAACCCATAAACCAAGACCACAGAGAAACTGACGGCAGTTAAGCGACTATCAGGAAACAACAGCCATACGGACAACACCAATACTGTGCGTAATAACGCATGTATAAGGCCCAGTGGATGCTGGATAATCCACGAATAGACAATCCAATGAAGTCCCAAACCAATACCCAGGCTGAGTGATAAAAACTCTGGGGCGTATAAAAATAGAGGGATATGAAGCGCCCATAGCAGGTTTACCATGAGTACAGAAAGCCCCATCAGCTTCGCCAAGGGATTCTTTGAGGAAAATACCTCTTCCCTGGTAATTTTTGATACCAGCAGGGCTATGGGGAAAATAGTGCCAGAACCAAACAGTAAAGCTAACAGGCCTATATTGTCTTGAGCCTGTGTTGATATAACGGCGATAACGAGCCAATAAAAAGCACCTGCAATAGGCATTGATAGAGAACGTTTTGCAGAGCGCTCAAAGTCATTTCTACATTCTTCCAGTGTCACTTAAGCTCCTTAAATGTGTTTTCAATTTAACGGCGAGCCAAACTGCCCTCGGTCCTGAAGTAGGCCAACTGGCAGGTAGGCTATGCCCGGCATCAATGCCATATCCACAGGGCGGTAAGGCACAACACTTTTCATTTCTTGCCAACTTCATTTTTTGTCAACAAAGAGTTGTACGATTGCCTTTGCTTCCTACAACCGATTCCCACAAGCATTCATGTGAGAATCATAACGTTGAACGCAAGACAGAAGCCGCGAAGTGGTTGTCATCCCGCATACGAACCTAGCGCACTTGTTAGTTTTTTGGAATAGCAATAAGTAAACTACTTATGCTTATTAACACCCCCAAAACACCAATTAAAAAACCCCAAAAAGCTAGCCGCTTCTGTTTGGTAATTTCAGTTTTATTAGTTGAATATAAATCAGTTAAAGAACTCGCCAGCTGTGTTATGGACTTTTCATGATCAAGATTTTCCTCTTTCAAAGAATTGAGCTGGATACTTATGTTTTCTGGCAACTCTGAAAATGGCTCTCTTTCTTCATGTTTTCTTATTAGCTCTCTAATTTCACTAATTTTTTCTTTAAGTTGTTCATCCTCAGAGGCTATAGCCTCTGAAAGCATAATCCGTAAGCTGAAAAGCACGGATTGTCTATTTTGAGACCACCTTTCATACAGGTGGGGCATATCAGCAGCAGTCAGTGTTCCATTCACTATGCCCTTCTTAACTTGCTCCCTAAAACGTTTTCGCCAATTAGTTTCTGCCGAGTCTTTTAATATGAAAGCAATTCCAATGACTGTTCCAATAAGCCCCCCCAAAAGGACACTAGTGTTACCTGTAAGTATGGATGCCAACATGTCTAACATTATTTGTTGATCTCTCAGAAAAATAACATTGATATTAGATAGAAAACCTCCACCCAGTCCCCGGAGTTTTTCCGTTTAAGTTTTTGATAAATCCTTGCATCACATTCTAAAATTACCCACCATTACAGTCCTGTAGCAACAATCGCTTGTTATGCGATGTGGTGAAAGGCGACTCGCGTTATTTCACCCTTGCTATCACCTGAATCCGCACTGTACGCGTTGCCAAATGGACTTCGCGCAGGAAGTATCCCAGGCCGACAATTAATGTGAGGGTTGATGTTGTGAATAATACGCTGATGACCCATTTGAATTCCACTTGCAGCAATACCTGCAAAAAAATTACGGCGACAACCATACATACCAGGAGCGCGGAACAGGTGCAGGCGGTGATGGCAGAACTGGCGTAGTGGCGGCGGCGTTCGAGGCGGTTGAGTTCTTTATGGAGTGTATCCGGATTTTCCAAATGCTGGGGCAGTACCTGCTCGGTCAGGCTACGGCCACGATCGATAATGCGCGCAAGGCGCCCGGCCATGACATTCAGCAATCCGGCGATGCCTGTTAATAGAAATACCGGTGCCAGCGCCAGTTGGATGGCGTGGGCGACATCGCCGAAACTCATAATAACGTCAGGAGTAGAACTCATTTTTATATCAAATGCTCAAATTCGGTTAATTTTTGTGAAACGTTGTAATGCCATCGATAGAAAGGGAATTAAAGTATTCACTGGCAGAATACTTGGGATTCATTTCGATCTGTCCATTTAGCCTGAAACGACACATGGTTTGGCATTGCCAATTCAATCAGCAGGTTGCGCAATGCCGATGGATGGAGAACGCACGCATCGTAAATTGGGTCGATATTGACGTATTTACCAGCATAGCCATATTAGAAATATTCGCAACAAATGCAATAACCGCTCCCCCAAGGAATTAGCCAGGACCATTTACAGGACCATACACCGCATTAGCCTGGCCCTGGGTTCACGCCGGCACCCTTTTAATGAATCCCGACGAAATTGTGAGTGAACAAGGCGGTATAGTGCTGGTGGTGAGGGAAAGGCCGGTGCAGTTTATCCAGGCGGGGACTCAGGCAACGTCCTGAGCTCCCGGCAATCCCAGCCAGGTGCGCACCGCTGCAATTCGTCGCAACACCAAAAACTCCAGCAGCAATAACACGAGCAGGGAAATGCCCATCAACGGCAACAGCACTGCCAGCACTAGGGTGATACCAACAATCACTGTGCCGGTTTTGGCGGGCCGTGCCGGCGGTGCCCCCAGGACAGCATCGGGTTTGCGCTTGCGCCAGAGGATAAAACCGCTGACGCTGATCAGTACCAGGCCGGCGCAGGTGAATACACCGAGCAGCACATTAAACCAGCCAAATAAATAGCCTTCGTGGGCGGCAATCCCGATACCGATGGCGCGGTCGAGTAATGTTTTATCAGCAAATCCACTGTGCTTTTCAATGCTGCCATCGCGCTGGATCCATACATCGGCGCGCCGTGGACGGTTCTGGCTTTGCGATGAGGCTTTCCAGGTCTGGTGGTGCGCATTGGCCACGCTGAGCTCAACCGGCGGCGCCAATTGCAATGCCTGCGCCCTTGCCAGGATGGCGGGGGTTAAATCAAACACATCGCTCGCCTGCGCGCGCCAATGCTGGTGCTCCTGTTGGCGGTTTTGGGTCCAATCCTGTTGCACCGGGTTTAACTCGAAGGCGCGCAGCTCTTTTAACGCACTGCCCCAGACCAGCGCCCAGGGCAAGCCGGTCACCAATAAAAATAGCGCGAGCGCAGCAATCCAGACTCCGGTGACCGCGTGCAGGTCGCGCCAGAAAACACGGCTGCCCTGGCGCCAGCGCGGATAAATGACACCGGCGAATCCGGCACTATTGCGCGGCCACCATAAGTACAAACCGGTCACGATCAGCACAATCGCCCAGCAGGCCGCCAACTCCACCAGGATAGAGCCCGTATTGCCGAGCAATAATTCACCGTGGATGGTTTTGACAATATTCATCAATTGATCACTGCTGGCCTGCTTGCCCAATACCTCGCCGGTATAAGGATTCACAAACACCTGCCAGGCCTGGTCGGCGTGCACATTGACCAGCACCGCTTCATCCGCCGTTTGCGGCAAGCGATAGCTGAGCAGCTTTCCGTTCGGTACCGCCGCCAATGCTGCGGCAATCTGCTGGTTGGGCAACAGCGCCTCCCGGGTCGCGGACAAACCATGGTATTGCGCTTCCTGCCATGACTCGTAATAGGGTTTGAATAAATAAATCGCACCGGTAATGGCCAGCAGGATTACGAACGGGATACAAAAAATACCGGCGTAAAAATGCCAGCGCCAAATAGTCCGGTAGAGCGCTCTGGCAGACGCGGCCTGATGAGGAGTGACGGTTGTATGCATGACAAAACCCGGTTGCGTTTTTTGTAATCGTAAAATAACAAACGCCCGGTAACTCCGGGCGTCATCTGTTTAGGCTGTGCTACAAGCTGTAGGAAAGGCTCATGTAAAGCGTCCGCCCCGGCCAGGGATGGGCCACAAAGCTGCGCTGGTTGGTGAGGTTATCGACCCCCAGGCCACATTTCAGTTGGTCGCTCACCGCGTAGGTGGTTTTGGCACCCACGCGGGTATAGCCATCCTGCGCGCCCATGACCTGCTCGGCAATGTCATCGTTTTGCAAACGTCCGAAACTTTTATCGGCGTATTGCACATTGGCACTGACATCCCAGCGATCGCTGGCGTGGTAGGTCAGCAACAGGTTACTGCGCCAGCGCGGCATGCGTGGATAGTCGTTACCTTCAATCGAGTTATCCGGATTAACCCCTTCTGCGCTGCTGTTATCCTCAATAATCGATTTGGTGTAAGTCAGGTTAAAACGCATATCCAACTCCGGCACCAGCAAACCGTAATAGTTGAGGATCAACTCCACACCGTCGGTTTGCACTTCATCCACTGCCGAGAAACTCGTGATAGAAGCCCCGCCGGGCAATATGTTGGATTGGGATTCAATCGCGTCCTGAATGGTTTCACTAAACAGGTTGATACGCGCATAACCGCTGTCAAATTGTTTTTCCAACAGCAAGTTGTGATGCAAACCGTTTTCCGGCTTCAGGTCCGGGCGCGCTACGGTAGTGGACGCATAGGATTGGCTCTGCGAAAACAATTCTTCCACAATCGGGAAGCGATAGGCGCGCGCCAGTGAGTAGCGCACCAGCCATTCATCGGCAGGGGCATAACCCAGGGAGAACTTGGGCGAGAATTGGTTGCGCTGGTTGTCGTCCACCGCGATCAGTACGGTAGGGGCCGCGCTGCGGGTAAAGTAACCGTGTTTACTTTCCCACTCCTCATAACGGCCGCCCAGGGCCAAATCCCAGTGCGCATTAATATCCCAGTTCAGTTGCACAAAGGCGGCGTTAATAGCCGTTTCACCACCGCTGCGGCTGGTGTAGCCGGCATTATCCCCCTGGGCCCAGTCGCTGGAATTGTATTGGTCGAGATTCAGTTCATAGGTTTCGCGGCGCGCGCCGGTAATCCACTCCATGCCCTCCAGGCCCATGTCCTCCAACACCAGTTTGATGTCAAAGGTTTGCCAGCCGGTATGGTCATAATCCGTGGTTTGACCGGAGCCGTTGAACAGCGGATCTTGCAGGCTGCGGCTGGAGGTGCGGGTATTGTCTTTCAGGATACGAAAATCGCTGATAGTGGTTTCCATACGCACCTGATCGGTCAACTGGCCTTTAAGGCGTAAACCGGTTGACAGGCTTTTGCGCTCCAGGTCACTCGCGCCCAGGCGGTTGGCGGGAATCGTCAGCCAGAGCCCATCCTGCTCCAAATTGCCGGACCACACTGTCTGGCCCGCTTCATCACGCACATAACTGTTGGGCGAATCGCGCAGCGTGGTGCGATCTTCATAGGCCAGGTTTAACAGGGTCGACCAATTGCCAAAATCGTAACCCAGTTTGATTTTGACATTATCCGTCACCGCCTGCTCGACACCGGTATCACCAAAGTAGTAAGCGTCTTTAGCGTAGACATCCTGGTTTTTCATAAAACCGGTAACCGGGATGGCATTGGCAAACTGTGCTTGTACCTCGGGCAAACTGTGGTTTTTATCTTGATCGAAATAAAAAGTTTGCGGCTGGCTATCGTTTTCCAAACGGTTATAGGACAGATAAAGGCTCAGGTCGCCCAGCTTGTCGCCGTAGGAAATAAAGGTTTTGTAGCCGTTCAGGCGATCGCTAAAACCATAGGCGGAAAAATCCTGGGAGAAATAATCCAGGTCGATATGCACTTCGCGTTTTTGCGGGATCGCGGTTTCAATCAGCACCACACCGCCCATGGCATTGCCGCTGTACTCCGCCGAGAAAGGGCCATAGAGAATTTCCACCTGGGCGATTTCGCTGGCGCTGACCAGGGTCCAGCGCGGGGCGCCGCTCCAGCGCGATTGCAGTAAATAATGCAGGGGCACACCATCGGCAAACACCATGGAGCGCGAGGTGGCGAACATGTTGGAGCCGCGCATACCCAGGGTGCCGTTGGAGTCGCCGATATAGCGCTTGCGGATAACCAGGCTGGGCTCGTATTTGACCAGGTCTTCGGTGGTGGTCGCATTAATCGCCACCATGTCTTCCTGGGTGAGCAAGCTGGTCGGGTTGGTGTAGCCGGCGCTGGCGCTGTCTTTCGCCGCCCCCCACACCATCACCTCTTCAATATCGCTTGCCTTGCCCCGCTTTTTGGCAATCACCTGTTCGTGCGCCTGGCTATAACAGGCCACAAACCCGGTGAGTACCCATAGCCACCGGTTTACTCTCACGCGCGCCACCCCATCGGTATATAGATATTTTTAAGCGCCAAACTTTAGGGATTTTGCGCCGGGGCGAACAGTGACAAATTGTCGCAGGGGCGACGATTAGCGGGCGGGCCAATACCCGGACAAACGAACCGCGCACCAATACACCAGTAGCGCCAGGAGTATGGCGGGCAGCCCGAAAAACAAATCGACACTGACACCGGCCAGGTGCAGTGCCAGAACCGCGCCACAGCCAGTCAGCATCATCAGTACAGCCTGCCAACCGCGCGGCCGGGAGCCAAGCAGCAGCACCAGGATCAGGGGCACAAAACAGGCGGCGAGCATCGCCCAGGACAACACCACCAGGGCAAAGACCGACTGCCGATTGAAGAGCGCCCAGGCCAGGGCGGCAAGGGTTGCCAGCAGGGTCGCCACCTTCATGCCGTAAGCGCGGCCAAATAATCGCGGCAACAAATCCTGGGACAGGAAAGCCGAGCAGCTCAGCAACAGGGAATCCGCCGTGGAAATGGTGGCAGCAAAAATACCGGCCAACACCAACCCCACCATCAGTGGTGGCAATAATTCCACCGCCATACTGGGCAGGGCCAGCTCCGCATCAAAATGCTGTGCATCCGTTAAATAGATGCGCGACAACATGCCCACACCGGTCGCCATCACATAAAAAACAATAAACCACAGGTAATACCAGAGCCGTGCCCGCACAAAACCTTCCGCCGAGCTGAGCGCCATAAAGCGCACCATAATGTGCGGCTGGGCAATCACCGCAAAACCGGCCACCAGCCAGCCGATAAAAAACACCATCACTCCCGCTGCACCGGGCAACACCACGGCAGCGGCCTCCAGGGAGAGAAAGCCATCAATCGCCGACATGGCCTGGTAAACCGGTTCAACGCCGCCCAGGGCATTAAAGGCCGATACCAGCATAATGCCCATGGCCAACATCATGACCAATGACTGCGCCGCATCGGTCCAGATAGAGGCGCGAATACCGCCGGCCATGCAATACAGCATCACCAGCAATGCCCCCAGGCTGGCGCTCAGCCAGGTAGGCCAATCGAGCAATACTTGCAGGGCTTTGCTGCTGGCGACCAGTTGCGCCCCGGCATAGGCCAGCAAAAACACCAGCACAATCGCGGCCGCCAACGGGCGAAACCAGGATTGCCGCAACCCGCCCCAGGCACCCAGGGTAGCGATGTAGCTGGACTCGCCCTGCTCCACCGATACCGCGCGCAGTTTTTTGTGCACCCAGAGCGAGGCCAGCAAATCGCCCAGAATCCACCCCACCATTAACACGCTGGCCGACAGCCCTACCGCATAGGTGTAACCAATCACACCAATAAACATGTAACCGCTGTTGTTGGTGGTAACAGCGGACAAGCCGGCCAGCCAGGGCGACACGCTGTGGCTGGCCAGGTAGTAATCCTGCTGGGTATTTTTGCGCACACGCGCAGACGATAGGCCGATGACTAAAAAAAACATCAGGCAAATAAAAAAACTGATAGCCATGTATGCATCCTTTGGGGTCGTTATTCTTGGGTTTGATCCGCGATGCGCGTGCGAGCTTCCACTAAGAGCTGTTCAAACGCCGGCAAATGGTGCAGGGGTTTAAGGGCGGGGTCCCGGGCAAAATCATCCAGGCGCGCGTCGCCGTTAATCAGCGCCTTGGTGAGGAACACCATGGCTTCGTCATAATGGGACAGGGTGGTATGGGCACAGGCCAATTGGTAAAACGCGTGGTGGTGTAACTCACGCTTTTATCCACCGCATCAATCTGGCGGTCGGTGATTTGCTGGATAAACTCCATGTGCTGTGCCGCCATGTCATGTGATGGCTTCCGCTTCCAGCTCATAGGCACCCTCGGCATTGTGCACCTCCTTGCCGTGCAAGGGTGGATTGAATACACAAGCCATTTCCATTTCCTCAAACGCACGCAAAATGTGTTTATCGTGCTGGTCGAGAATATAAATCGTCCCTGCGGCGATAGGATGGGTTTGGCCAGTGGCCAGATCCACAATTTCACCGCGACCACTGATGCAATACACCGACTCGATATGGTTCTGGTAATGCATGGGTAACTCAGCGCCTTTAAAAATACGGGTAATGTGAAACGAAAATCCCGCGCCATCCTGCTTCAGCAACAGGCGACTGCTTTCCCAGCCCGGCGCTGAAACACAGCGCCCCTGTGCCTGGGCATCTGACAATTTTCTAACAATCATAGTGAACTCCCGACGCTGTTAAGCCGTTTTAAGGGCCATAAATTTTTGCTCAACCACAGCGGCAAAACTCTGCTCAAGGATATCCAGGCCTTTGCACAAATCTTCTTCGCTAATCGTGAGCGGACAGAAACACTTAACCACTTGCCCCTGGTTGCCGGAGGTTTCCACCACCAACCCGCGCGCAAACGCCTGGCGGCAAATCGCATCGGCAATATCGCCATTAATACACTCAATACCCTGCATAAGGCCGCGCCCTTTCACACGCAGCGCAGGCGGGTTATAAGCCTCCACAATGGTTTTAAACCGCTGGCTCACCAGCACCGCCTTTTGTGCAACCTCACGCGCAAAATGATCGCCGGACCAGTAGTACTCCAAGGCCGCAGTAGCGGTGACGAACGCATGGTTATTGCCGCGAAAAGTACCGTTGTGCTCACCGGGCAACCATTGATCAAGGACAGGATTTAACAGGACAATCGAAAAAGGCAGGCCGAAACCGCTGAGGGATTTGGAGAGGGTAATAATATCGGGAACGATACCGCTCGATTCAAAACTGAAGAAGCTGCCTGTTCGCCCACAACCGGCCTGGATATCATCCACGATCAATAACATATCGTGCTTGCGACACAACTTTTGCAAGCCTTGCAACCAGCTATCGGCCGCCACATTCAAGCCGCCCTCACCCTGCACCACTTCGACAATCACCGCCGCCGGGATATCAACACCGCTGGAAGGGTCGCTCAACAATTTATCCATCATTTTGAGCGTATCGGCATCGCGGCCGTGATAACCGCAAAAGGGCATGCGCTCTACATTATGCAGGTCTACCCCCGCACCGCCGCGATGACGCTGGTTACCGGTTGCCGCAACAGCCCCCAGGGTCACACCGTGAAAGCCATTGGTAAACGCAATAATATTGCTGCGCCCTTTTACTTTGCGCGCAAGCTTTAACGCCGCCTCCACCGCATTGGCGCCGGTAGGGCCGGTAAATTGCACGCGATAATCCAGCGCGCGCGGCGTTAATATCAATTCCTGCAGGCGTTGCAGGAAGTTAGCCTTGGCCCGGGTATGCATATCCAAACCATGGGCAATACCATCCTGTTCGATGTAATCCACCAGGGCCTTTTTTAACAGGGGATTGTTGTGGCCATAATTGAGCGAGCCGGCGCCGGCGAGAAAATCGAGATAGCCATTGCCGGCCTCATCGTAAAGGTAGCTGCCTTTGGCGCGATGAAAAACCACGGGAAATGAACGTGAATAGGAACGGACTTCGGACTCCATCTGCTGAAAAATATCCATCATTGTTTGCTCCTCTTGTGGGTCAAAACGGCGGTTAAAAACCGAAACATGCCTTGTGAAGAAAAAAGTATTCCCATCGCTGCATACCGACGTTATCGGGCAAGGCGGTGACAGATCCAGCGACAGGAAAAATTAATCAAGCCAATACTGGCTAGCGGGGCTGCGCAACCCGGCACGCAGGTTTTCCAGGTGATAGCTCATCGGCTTGTTGTCATTGGGGTGATTGGGCAAGGGCGCAATACGCAACAGGTACTCATCCTCATGCTGGCCCGCGAAATGTTTATCGCGCTGGAACAACAGGGTCTTAACCGGCAGGGCATTACAGGATTTGGCAAAGCTTTCAAACAGGGCCCAGGATGCCTGGTTATCAGCAGTAATGCTGGTCGCCAGGCGCAGGGTTTTCTCGCAGGAGGGCTGGCCTACCAACCAATGCAGCATGCGCTTGCCAACACCGATACCCCGCGCAGATTGGGCCACCACCACCTGCCATACAAACAAGGTATCCGGTTCATTGGGTGGAATATAGGCCGAAATAAAACCCACCAGTTCACCATCCAGCTCGGCAGCAACCGAAGTATCGGCAAAATGCATGCATTGCAGCAGGTTGCAATACACCGAGTTGCGATCCAGGGGGGGACTGGCCGCAACCAGGCGGTTAAGGGCATAACCATCCGTTACCTGGGGGCTGCGCAGGTATAACTTGTCGGTGAAAAGATCGTTTCTGGTGTTCATAAAACCTCCATAGCGCGTCTTTTACGTTGGTAATAAGCCGACAAACTTATTACAACACTAATAAATTAACGTCATTTTTACAGGCATTGGCGGGAGAAAATTGGCGTAAAAACCTGCAGAAAAGAAACAAAATAAACTTTTGTTATAAAAACGACCACCATAAAAAATACTTTGACATCAAAGTATTTATATAGAATACAAAAATTATCCACAGGGGTCTAGTGAAAATTTAAAGACAAGGGATGACAAGCCCCCGGATAGCAGGCATGCTGCCGCCAATACCCGCCGATTTATCAGCTGCCATGAACCAGATAGACGAAGTCCTCACCGCCCTGCGCCGCGTCATCCGCGCTATAGACCTGCACTCCAAACAATTGGTCAAAACCGCCAGCGTCACCGGCCCCCAATTGCGCCTGCTGCAATTAATCCGCAATCACCAGGGCTCCACCCTGCGCGAACTGGCCGATGCCATGAGCCTCAGCCAGGCCACCGTTACCAGCATCATGGACCGGCTGGAAAGCCGCGGCCTGCTGGTGCGCATCCGCTCAGACCGGGACAAACGCAAAATCCACCCGGAACTCACCGACAGCGGCCGCGCCCTGCTCGCCACCGCCCCCGCTCCGCTACAAGACAACTTCGTGCGCAAATTCGACCAACTGCAACACTGGGAACAACACATGATCATCGCCTCGCTGCAACGCGTCGCCGAAATGATGGACGCCGAAGATATAGACGCTGCGCCTTACCTGGATATTGGGGAACTGGATGGGGGGAATGGGTGAGCCTCGGAGAGCACGCATAAAAAGGGGGGCGATTGGTAGCCCCCCACATCAAGTTTAAAACTGTGAAATTATAATTAATGAAAAATTTTTCTCATAAAAATGAGAAGTTCATTTTCATCTATTTTTCTAGAGTATTGTTTACTTACTCCCGAACCATCCTTAATTGATACAACAACAGTACTAGCACTCTCTAAGAACTTAAATGTTATATCGCCACATATAAGCATCTTATCAGGAGCATATGTGTTGAAATCAACACGCCAATTCAAACGTCCCAATTCATACCAATCGACAAAAAACCTGGCCTGATTAGAATACGGGCTCAATGCTTCCTCCTTTACTATATGTCCCGCATCATAATAAATTAACTTAATACTTTGTATAGGCTTTTTAATAGGAGGTAAAGATACTCTCCCGTCACAACCAGAGATAAAAAACAATAAGATTAGTGTTATTAACCTACTCGCCAAATTGCCCACTTAATACACCATTACTGATATTGTCATATAAATCCATAGAGAAATGTCTGCAACTATTTGTATATGGATGGTAACGAGCTTTATTACCAACAAGAGACGCCATATATTCCTTGATTTTTTTATCCTGCACGGGTGTTGTCTTTAAAACTTTTACAATAGTATTAGCTTTATCATTATCTACATAAACCATACCAACTCCCTTTCCATTTCTTGTTGGCACATCACAATGTAGTGTCAACAAAACCCAACTACTTACACACAGACAATCCCATTACTAACTCCTGTAACAGCTCTTCCTTAGAAGCAACAATACCAATCTCTTTAACTTCATTTAATGCAATATAACGCAATGGGGACTCCGTTCCCAAATCGTAAACTATAAAGTCATCTCCTATAATGAATCGTTCAAGATCCATATTTTTCAAATTCACAAAACTTTTACTTGACTGCACAGTGGCAAAAGTATCAACACCTCCACTTACAAAATGGCGACGAATGTCCTCAACACTTTCTCTTCTATTTGGAGCAAAAGTCCAACCAAATGGAAGGTCATAACATTGATCAGCAATCTTGATGACACCACCATAGTTCCACCTATCCCAGAAATAGTTCGCCCAACCACTGTTAACAACAATAATTACCATTAAACAATAGGCAATAACAACACCAAACATATCCTCACCCCGATACTTAATTCCACAAGGATATCTTCACAATAAAAAAACCCGGAATATATCCCACTGCTGTCCCATAGTTCTACTCATAAGGCGAGCCTCATTTGAGGCTCGCTTTTTTTATGATTCGGCGGGTCCGGTATCAGGATGCTTTTTAGACTCCTACGCTCAAACAAATTTAACTGAATTACCCTCATGATCCGTTGAACTGTCCATCCCGCTTTAGTGCTGTGACGCGAAAATGCCAACAATAGATACGTAATCATGGCAATCCAAATTTGTGTTAACACCGCATTTCTTGAAGTGCCCACAAACGCTTTGATCTTCAGGTTTTGTTTGATCGCTTTGAAGAACAACTCCACCTGCCAGCGATCCTTATAAATCGCTGCAATTGTGGCCGCCGCCAGCTGAAAGTTGTTGGTGAGAAACTCATAGAATTTGCCGGTTGTTGCGTCACGATAGCCAATTCGACGCAACTTCGGTGCGCCGCGTTTGATCGCATGAGCGCTGGATAATTGAATGACCTGATCACTGATAATACCTTTGCTGCTGTCGGCATAGCGACGTTCTTCCACGCGATAGACGGCTTTGGCGCGCAAGCGGGTTACAAAGAAAACTCCTTTATCTGTCAATAACTTAAACCAGCGGTAATCCACGTAGCCTTTATCAAACGCAACGATGCTGCCTTTGGGAAAATCAAATTTTCGTCCCTCAATCATGTCGTTTTCCTGGCCATCACTGAGTGCGACAAACTCCGGCACTTGGGTGCCATGATTCAGGCCAACACTTAATTTTACATTTGCTGTGTCATCTCGATGCGCCGCCCAGGGAAATACCGACAGCGATAAATCAATCGCGCTGGCATCAAGGGAGTACAGCGGATTTTTAAACTGGAATTTGTGTTTGCCCTGCATGGATTTACAGCGGTGAAGCAGACGAGCAAATACGTGTTTGTAGAGTTCGGCGGGCTGTACTTCGTTGATTCGTGCCAACGTTGAACGGGCTATTGGCTTGGCACCGAGATGATAAAGTTTATGCTGCTGTGCTTCGAGATTGGATTGAATATCACGCAAGCTTTGGCGGCCAGAGAGCTGCGACATGGCCATGCCGACAAATTGATCCCAGCGGGTGGCCGAGCGCAATTTTTGGCCGACATGATGCTTTTTAGCTTCCGCTTCAAATTCATGTCTCGATAAAGGTTTGAGTAGTTGATGAAATGCGGTGTTAGAATGTGACAAAGCCTGTTTTCCTTTGTTTTACCAATGTTTGGTCGCACTTACATTGTATCAACTTGGAAAACAGGCTTTTCTTTTATCTACAAACTATGGGACAGCAGTGGAATATATCCGGGCTTTTTCTTTACACACTAAACAACAGGTAAATTAGATATAAAATCACTGCACGTCTAACACTTCTGTATCATCAGGCATCAAGAGGCTTCTCATTTCAGCCAATCCACCAGGCGCACTCACCACAACTTCACCACGCTCGGTAAGGGTTGAAGAGTCAGCCATATCAAGTACAAGATCATAGCCTGCCTCCTCTGAACGCGCCGCATACCAGGTAGAAGCGAACCAACCGATAGGATTGCTTATAACTTCAGAAGAAACCTTCAAGGCTTGCTCAGGTGTTATTGCACCATCCACAAAGTCGACGAAAACAAGCTGTTCACGATTAAAGTCAACAGCGCCAAGCACAACATCTTCCGCCTCTACTGGCACAGGCCCCTCTACCACCAAACTAGATACGATAATCTTTTCACTTGTCTCAAAGGAGGTCGACAGCATATCTATACCAAGATATCTGGGCTTACCACCTACATCAAAGCCTTCAGGAAGTTCAACATCGACACTGTAAGTATGCCATTCGCCATAAACCATCTCATCCCCTTCCAAGTTAATTGGGGCAGTGTGGTTGGACCAATTTGCATCTTGCAGGAATACCTGGAAGTTAAATTCCTTATTGCGTAATGACTCGGGGAAAAATGCTGTAACTGTGATTTTAATATCGCCATCCAAGTTTAAATTAGCAATATTTCCCACATCTCCCTTGTTAATAGTGATACGCCCACTGCCATTGGTACGAGTGGAAATACTCATCTCTCCAGTAGCAACGACAAGATCAGCAAGCGGACTATCAGGCCATCCTGTATTTACCCAACCGTCCGTGCTTTCACTAAAGTTGGTACGGTATTGTGTACCAGCCTCGGTTTCAGTAGCTCCAGAACCAGCGGCACTAATAATTTGGATATCTTCAATCAAAATAGCATCGCCACTTTGTTGATCTTCTGCAAATTGTGAAAACTGAAACCCGAGGCCGTTACCACCAGATGCAGCAAACGCAGCAAAGTCACTCGCATTGGCGTCGGTGGTATAACTATAATCGCTCCACTGGCCGGGAGTCAGATTCCAGGTTCCAGCCCAACCACCACCAGCCCAATTTGCAGCATTAGCAGCAAAAATTCCCAAGCCAAAATTGGTAATGGATGCAGGTATATAAATGCGGGCTTTAATCGTTACAGGCTGTGTTAAATCCAAATTCAAACCGGGGCGAGTAATTTCAAATACATCATCTTGAGGTATTAATGACAAGGCTTTTTCAGCCGTGTCGCCAGATACTGTTGAAATCTCAGCCACTTTTCCCTGCCATTGAGAATTTACCCAGCCATCATTTCCAGCAGAGAAATCACTAGCGTAAACAATAGCAGGACCAGAACCTTCAATCAGTCTGAAATTATCCAGCTTGATAGGCCCTGCAACAGAAGCAGGCTTATCCTGCGCAGCCAACTCAATACCAACGGCAACCACTTGGGTCATATCAAAACCATCGGATACCCAACCGGTATTAGGCATATTGGCGCCAATGGTATAGCTGATATTTTGCCAACCGGATTTATTGACATCGCCATCTTTAATGCTATGCCACTTAATGTTGGCATAATTATCATTGACATCACGCAAATAAATTTGGAAACCCATTGGGTTTACGCCGTCAATAGCCAGATATTCTGCATTCACATAAGTTTCAGCAAAATTAATATCAAAGCTTAACTGTGTATTCTTCAGGTTTTGGGTTTGGGCAAAGGGGAACAAGTAAGCCACTTTTTCATTCGGTCCTTGCCACTCCGGGTTTACCACCAATGCTGTATTGCCAAACACTGTATCTAAAAGGGTTTCAACTTTAACGCCATCTTCCACGACATCACTGCCACCAACCTCTGTAAACAGCACAGGAACCCTTTGATTACGAATCACATTGGCTGCGTTCAGAATGTTACTACTTGAAAGATAATTGGCCCCCTTGGCAGCCAAACCAATGATCAGGTTTTTCTCGGTATCCGATGCCAATAACTCGCGCACCCGGTTGCCATCGAAGACATTATAATCTTCACCGCATCCGGGGGCTTCGATAACCAAAGGCAATTTGAAGCCACGCTTGCGGAAATCCCTGATCATGGTCTTGGTATAGTCCATATATGAGCGATACCCGGCCGATGCAGGATTAAATACACCTACAGGTCCCCAGCCACGGGCAATGCTTATCATCAACATAGCCTGGTAACGATCCTGGGCAATCACTGGCAAAAACTTACCAAACCAGTTTTCTTTGGTAAGACGCAACAACTCATCACCATTATCCTTGCAATACAACGCGGGATCATGCAGCGTCAGGTTCACCATCAAACCATCCGTTGATGCACGGTTTAATGCGGCCTCCAAGTTTTGCACTGGCGTTTCCGGTGTTACGATCAGGCGAATTGCACCTGCAGACACCTTGGCAATCTCTTCGATTGCATCATAGCGTGAAGATGAGTCAGCGCCATAATCCAGCACTATTCCCACCGGCAACACATAATTTCCACCGTCTGCTGACAGGATGTTGGTGCTATCAATTTTCATCACCGGAGCATTTTCCGATGGCCTGGCAGCCATCGGATCTTCCACTACCACATCTGGAATAAGCTTATGTTTTTCTGAGTCTGACTGACTCAGCATACTGCCGCCGCCACAAGCACTGAGCAGGCTCATACCTACCATTGCGGACAACACACTTATTTTTGTTCTCATATAATTCTCCAAATCTCGTCAAACGAATTTATCGTTATGCCGTTTGATGTATCAGAAAGTTAGGTTTACGCCGAGTGCATAGCGAGGCTCTTGCACCCACAAACTGTGGAACTGGCTTTCATACTGTGTATAGGTTTTTCTACTTTGCTCAGTCAGGTTAGTGCCATTAAGAAACACGTTAACGTAACTATTAATGTTGTATGAAACTGACAGATCCAAATAGCCAACCGGTTTCGCCCAGTTAGCCAGGTTGAATACTTCGCCACCCGAATTGTTCACGCCGACAAGGCCTGCGTATTCTTCACTGCGCCAGTTGTATGCAACACGCACATTTAAACCTTCGTAGTCATACCATAAAATTAGGTTGGTTTGATGCTCAGAGTTGGACACCAGCGGCAAGACATTGCCCTGAATATCAATATCCTCTGATTCGGAGTGAGAGTAGGTATAGTTGAACTCTACACCTGTACGGTTAACGAACCAATTGTCAAACATGTTAAAGGGCTGCTTGTAACCAAATTCCACACCATACAAGTCTGCTGCACCGGTGTTGCGTGTAGACCATACAGTGGCGAAACGATTACGATCCATTCCATCCATGTCCAGGAAATGGCGTTGCTCTTGATAGGACTGCACTGCGGTATCGACATCAATCAAGAAGAAACCAAGTCCCAAGATAGCACTTTCATCGAAGTACCATTCCGTTGACAAGTTATAGACATTAGCAAGCCAGGGCTTAATGTCCGGCCTACCACGATCACTACCGCCGCCAACACATCCCACAGTATCCGGCATATCTGCACCGGTATTTGGATCTCTCACCACAACAGTGTTGCCATCTTCATCTGTTTTGATACAGCGGCCATACCAAAGCACCACAGACGAGCCTATGTTGTCCATATCATTGCGAGTCATGGTTCGTGCAGCACTGAAACGAACGATAAGATCTTCACGAGGAAAAATATTAAGGCCGATTGAAGGCAACAATTCTGTGGAGCTGTTGTTAATCGTTTCCGTTTCGTAGATATACGCAATTTTCTGCCAATCGTCATAACCAATGGAATTAAAAGAGTCGAGAACATCAGGCACTATACTCTTAAGCACTTCCCGATCAGTCTGCGCAACTTGAACACCAACGTTGGCATTGTATGGAACTCCAAATAGACCTTCGTTATCGTTAGCAAAATTAAATTGGATATAGCTATTAATGGTGTCTTCGGTGACCTCATAGGTTTCGCCCGGCTCATTAACCGTTCGAGTACCAGGATATAAACGATTCATGAATTCATAGGGGTTATCCCAGTCACCGGGAGATAGAGAAGCAACCCCCTTGTCAAATCCCTTAATGGGTCCGAAATCATAGAAAACAGTCGTATCTGCCGCACTAAAGCCATTGTCTTGCAAACCGCCGATATCAATTAAATTGCTATCGGTTTCTGAATAGACAAACTTGAGCCAATCGGGATATTTTTGCCACACCATATTGCCTGGCAACAATCTGTATTGTTTATCGGCTGGAACACGCGAGTCGTTGTAGTTTGAATAACGTCCAGTGGGTGTCACATACCAAAATTTGTTGTAGTTGGTTTTACGCTCGCTGTAACGCACACCAACCTCCATAGACTCAAAATGATCGCGATCAAACATGGATTTCCAATCAACACGCGCCACATTGAGTTCTGCATCAGAGTTAAACCCTTCTGCAAATCCCTGATATTGCTTCAGGAAGTTAGCATCAGCCACATCACCCTCGTAGGAGAAGGAGGGATATTTGCCACGGTAATCGATAGTGACATGAAAGCCATCCACAGGGTCCTTACCCGGTATGCCATCCTCATCTACCCACAACCAGCCCGGTGTTCCCTGCTGGAATGTTGCTTCACGTTGCTGCATTTCTGCCTTGGCATGAATAATACGGAAATTGGCTTCAAAATTTTCGTGATCGGTATAACGCACTTCGAAGTTGGTGTTATAGGCAGCCGTTTTTTCAATAATATTTTCTGACACTGATTGAAAGTCAGCGGCCCATACATTAGCTACCTGAATAGTATTTAGGTTGATTGTGCGCGGATTGCCATTAACATCCGTAAAGGAAATAGCCGAACCCGGGGAAACGATAGAACCCGCTTGAAGTGAATTATAGGTACCTTCATAGGGATCTTTGGGTTGAGTATTATTGACCTGATAGGCATCAGGCGTTTGCCTGGCGTTGAATTGCGCTGACACACCGCGATCATATTTATCCATTTCGGTGTAGAACACATCACCGCGGACACTCCAGTTTTCATTGATATCAAAGATACCTGTCAGAGAGCCACCAAAGCGTTCACGCTCTACAAACTGGCTATTGGCACTGAACTGTTCCGGCACAATGTACCAATCGTTGACCAAATCACCATCACCATCCAAATCATAGGGATCATGCGGTGTCCCCCCCGTTTGATCCAGAAATGCAAAGGTCTGGTTTTCCCACATGGAATAATTAGCGTTGTAACTTTCCGAAGTGTAGAGAGAACCTATCACCGAAAAATTATCACCATTATTAAAACCGGCAACCAACCCAACGTTGTAATCTGGATCACGACGGGATTTCTTACCATTCTCATCGTATTCCCTGCCAGAGTACTCACCAGTTGAACCCTCAACCCTGGCGCGAACCATGAAGCCTTCCTGCAGGTTACTTGGGTCCCAAGTTTTCAAGTCAACCACACCGGAAACACCGCCGGCCAACATAGAGGCAGTTTGCGACTTATACACATCAACACCAGAAATCAATCCAGCAGGAATATCCGAGAAATTGGCTTCCAGTTTGTTGATACTCCAGGGACTCAGGAATTGTTCACCATTCAGGGTTGTCAGCACTTGTGGCATACCGCGCACATTGAGCGAGGTACCTTCACCAGCTTCACGCTTAATTTGAACACCGGTTACACGCTGCAGTGAATCGGTAATTGTGGTATCTGGTAACTTACCAATGTCTTCAGCCACAATGGAATCAACCACTCTTGTGTTATCACGCTTAATGTCGATTGATCTGGCCTGCGATGCACGCACCCCACGCACAATCACCTCTTCGACATTTTCATTGTCTTCAACGGTAGTAGTGGTTGCAGGCTCCTGCGCATAAGCCGCACCGGAGGCAAAGGCCCAAATCGCGATGGCGAGTGCCTTTTTCCTGGTAGAGATACCGGGTCTTTCAATCATGATTGCTTCCTCATTTATCGTTTTGTGTTATTCGTTATCACCGGTCAATGCACAACAATACAAACCGGCAAGGCATAGCTAGCCCGTGGCTTTGTTATTGGTTGGAAGCCAAACGGGGTTGAGCAACAGCTCTGGAATTTTCAAGCCAATAGAAAGCCCATGGCCTGACAGTGATTGCGTGGGAAACTGGCGTGTGAAAATGCAGTAGATGCATGTGTTGGCATAGCGTGGATCTCCCGATAGGGTTTTATAGTTATTAATCGACATTTCCAGCCGCCAGCCGTCGGTATGTATCGCAATGGCGTCAGCGGCAAGTACCTGGGGGTTACCCGGCACCTTGTTGCCCCAATAATGGAACATTATGTAATCGGTTTCAACACAATAAATATGCTGATATAGAGGCCAAGCCTCGCTGTTTTCTCCCCATGTGGGTTTACGGAGGGAAGTCTAAACTGAAATAAAATCGTTATTTATGATTAAAATCAATGAATTATAAATAAGCACCCGATGGAGTCTTGGCACAGCTATATAACTTTATTTCCTAAATATAACTTATTTAAATTAAAAATATTATTTTTAAAAATGAAAAAATCTATGAAAAAAGATACCGGTTTCACAAATACGGCGAATTCTGTCACCTCAAGAAACAATTAGGGCCCCCATAAAACAAAACCCGGCGAGCCGGGTTTTGCTTGGACCTATACGCCTAAAGCAGGACTTAGAGGCGTACACGCAATCCCACGGCAATACGACGCTCCTGTACTGAAAGCGAGTGGAACTGGCTTTCAAATTGGGCATAGTTGCGGTAGTTGGTTTCCGTCAGGTTGGTGCCCTGCAGGTAAACCGTGAGGTTGTCGAGCAGGTCGTAGTTGACGGAAGCATCGAGATAACCGGCCGCCTCTGTCCAGTTGCCCAGGCTGATGGGGGCTTCATTGGTATTCAGCCCTACCCGGCCCTGGTAGATTTCGCTGCGCCAGTTGTAGGCGATACGCGTACTGAGCTTGTCGCCCTGGTACCAGAGGATGGCGTTGTACTGATGCTTGGAGTTGGACTGCAGGGGGAAGCTGTTACCTTCCAGGTCTTCATCACCGGAATCACTATCAGAGTAGGTGTAGTTGAACTCGATACCGGTATTGCCAAAGATACCTGGCAGGAAGTCAAACGGCTGCTTGTAGCCAAACTCGATACCCTTGAGGTCAGATGCAGATACGTTCTGGGTTGTCCAGACGTTGGCAGTACGGCGTACGACACCATCCGAGTCAGGATAGGCACGCGCTTCCTGCAGGGTTTCGGTTGCACTTTCCACATCGATCAGGAATACACCCACACCGAGGATAGCGCCATCTGCAAAGTACCATTCGGTAGACAGGTTCCAGTTATTGGCACGCCAGGGTTTAACGTAAGGGTTACCCTGGTCATTACCACCGCCGGGGCTGGTCACTACCTTGTACTTGCCATCCGCATCTTCACGGTCGCCATCGGGGGTATAAACCTTGTATTCCTGGTACCACAGGGTTTCACCTTCTCCCACATTGACCAGGTCGTTGCGGCTCATGGTTTTGCTGTAGCCAAAGCGAACGATGACATCATCATGGGGGAAGAAGTTGATGTTGGCTGACGGCAATACATCAACAAAGGAGGTCTTAGTTGTTTCGGTTCCCAGGGTTTTGTACATCACTTGCCAGCCCTGTGGCTGCCCCAGTGTGGCCTGGTAACCGCCACCGTAATAGGTCCCTTCCTGCGGAACTGCACCTGCGTCATATACAGCGTTAACCACCTCGCGACGGGTTTCGACAACGCGCACACCGACATTGCCCGAGAAGGGAAGCGCAGCGTCCCTATTTTCAAAATTGCCCTGTATATACACAGACGCGGTATCTTCCACGACCGAGTAGGCCTTGGCCGGGTCCGCAAATTTTGTCGCACCGGGATAGATGAAGTTCATAAAGCCATTCACATCATCCAGCGATTTGGGGTCCAGTGCCGCAACACCGGACTCGAACCCTTTGAAGGGGCCGAAGTCGCTGTACGAAATCAACTGGCTTTGCAAGTCAGTGAAAGGGTTCTGGCCAAGCTGGGCATTGCCTTTAAAGTCGTACCAGTCAGGGTAGCGCTGCCACACATAATCACCGGGCAGCATTTGATACCAGTCCTCCTCGGGAACCGTCGGATCCGCCCAGGTAGAGTAGCGACCGGTAGGCGTCAGGTAATCATATTTCTTACTATCCACATCGCGGCGATCCAGGCGCACACCGAAATCCACAGAATTGAAGGTATTCCATTCGAATTCATAATGGCCGTCAGCGCGCAATACATCCATAGTTGCCTTGTCGGTTTGCCCGATGGCGAATGCCTGGAACAGGTTCAAACGATCAATACCGGACAGGTCTTCATTGTAAGAGAAGGTTGGATACTCTTTGGTGTAATCCACAGTGACCCAGAAGGGATCGCGCGGATCATTTTGATTATCCCCGTCAGCATCAATCCAATACCAGGCAGGGGTGCCCTGCTGGAAAGTCGCCTGCTCAAATTCTTTTTCCGCTTCGGCGTGTACGTAGCGCACACTGCCCGAAAAGGCACCGCCGTTATCAAATTCCAACTGGAAATTCGCATTGATGGCATCGGTGTGGTTTTGAATACTTTTGGTGGTCGCCTGGAAATCCGGTGCTTCGACAACCGCAACCTGTACAGAATGGATAACGCGCTCCGGTGTACTGCCCGAAGCGGGAACAACTGCTTCCTGGCGAGCCTGGGTGCCCGGGCGCAACACATCGTAATTGGAGTCGTTGCTACCGTTAAATTGGGTTTCTACACCGCGATCGTACTGATCCATCTTGGTATAGAACAGCTCACTGGTAAACTTGAGTGAGTCTGACAGGTTCGCCTGGAATGAGGTTGCAAGCCCCTGGCGCTCGCGCTCCATTACAAATGCCTTAACGCCATAACCGGCAGGCACCAGATAGCGATCATCCAGTTTGCCATTGCCGTTCAGGTCCAGCGGGTCGCCGCCGGTATTCACAAACCCGAGGCGCGAATCCTCATACATTTGATAGTTGGCTGCATTGGTATTGGAATGGAAGGCGCCCAACGTGAATGCGATGTCACCGTTGTTCCAACCCACAAAGCCGTTAACATCATGGTTGGTGTCTTTGGTAATAGACCCTTCGGAACCTTCGATAGCGGCGGTAGCCGTCCAGCCCTCATCCAGGTCCAGGCCACGGCGGGTTTTAAGATCCACGACACCGGAAATGCCTCCCGCGGTGGTAGAAGCCGATTGCGACTTCAACACATCCACACCGGACACCATGGAGGCCGGGATGTCAGAGTAGTTAGCCTGTACGCCGGTGATCGCCCATGGGCTGAGGAAAGCCTCGCCGTTCAGTGTGGTTAATACCTGTGGCATACCGCGGACGTTCAATACCGAACCCTCACCGGCGGTACGCTGGATTTGCACCCCGGTAACGCGCTGGAGTGAGTCGGCAATCGTTACGTCCGGCAGTTTGCCGATGTCTTCTGCCACAATCGAGTCAACAACATTCGCTGCGTTACGCTTAACATCCACGGCAGCTTTTTGTGAACCGCGAATACCGGTAACAACAATTTCTTCAATGTTTTCATCGCCCGTGCCCTGAGCCAGGGCCGGCATTCCCATAGCGGCCATGGACAGGGCAGCTACATAAATGGACAGTTTTTTCTTTTTAAATACCAGTGAGCTCATCGAATACCTCGCGCATGTGATGAGGCCGCAGCAACCTTTTTTTAGGCAAGGCCTATCCCTACAGGTAAAAACCCGTATTGGGAAAGGGCGCCAGAGTGGGATTAACTGCGGCTAGTGATTGGGTAGCGACATCCCTCTACCCTGTCTTGCAATAATTCTTATAGGGACGCTGTGATAGATAATCACGGGCGCCAATTCTGGCCAAAAATGTAACCGTTTACAACATTTTGTATGAAAATTTAGCGAATAAAAGCTGCTTAAATCAACATAACCCTATTAATAAAAAACCAACAAAAAATAAAAAATACTTTATTTTCAATAAATTACTGAAAAACAGATCAATTATTCACACATAAAAATTGACCAAAAGATCATTTTTTAAGCGCAAAATTTGTATACGATTACAAAACTAAACACAGATAATCCAGGTAACAATGAGGGAGAAAGGATGGCGGATGGGGATAAGCACAGGACATAGCAGCAGGAGCAATTGACCAAACCCGGGTAACGGATTTGGTCAATTGCCCTGGAAGGGCAAGGCAACCTACAAGGAAATAACCAGCGAATCCAGAATCAGCGGGGAGTTCGGCTTTGGTGCGCCGAAAGTCCACATACCCGGCTCCCGGGTTAAACCGCGGTACGCCCCTTCACCGCCCTTGTCCCAGGTGGTGACATATACCTTAACCCCCTTCCAGGAAGGCAGACCGATAAGATCGGCATCGTATTGGAACCGGATGGTTTTCTTGTCCTTATCGACAAGGATACCCGGTGCAACACTAATCTTTTGTCCTTCTTTTGCCGCACTGGCACCATCGCTCAAATAAATATAATTGCCCCAACCATAGGCAATGTGTGCAAAGTTCCAACCGGATTTATCCGGGAAATTTGCCTGCAATAAGGGCAAGGCAGTGGCGCCCTTTGTATTGGGAATGGAAAAATAAATACTAAAGGCAACATGGTCAAAGTGGTTTGGTGGGTCCCACAGCGCGGAGACATCACACATCGCCAGGGTCATCTCCATGTACTTGCCACTGACAATCACCGATGCCTCGGTAATATCCATCTGGCATCCAATGGTGGGATGCAGGGGGCGACGGTATTTTCCATCCGGGCCGCGATCATCGCCCTTTTTATCCTTAACACGCCGCTGGCTATCGACCAGGTGATAACGCGCGGTGAACACCAGGGTTTCCGTCGCCAGGTTTTGTTCCGGCCAGTAAATTTCCAGGGTGTGTTTGTGCTCACCGTATTTATTGACGGGCACATCAACCGACCAACTGCCCTGCTCATCGGTAACGATCTCGGTGGCATTTTTCACCTGGCCATCCACAATCGCCAGCAGACGGGCTGATGGACGGGAAGCCTTACCTTCAAAATGCGCCGACCGCTGATTCACATAGGTTGCCACCGGCGTATCTATGGTTAAGGATGCACTGGACTCGGGGACTTGCTTACCCTCGTCAAGGGGTTCAGCTTCAAATACCATGATAGAGCGTGGCGGCATCAGTTTGGTCAGGGTACCGTCCGCCGCCGTATCAAACTGGCCGCTAATATTATGCGCAAATAACAGCTTCACCGTTTCCTTCGCAGAGAATCCCGTTGCCAGTTGGTTGAGCAGTGTTGGGTTATCCGATGAGTTAAACACCACAAAGACTTTTTTACCCTGGTACTGCCGGGTATAGGCCAGGATTCCCGGGCCATTTTCGCTGGATGCCAGGATATTCAAATCACCGCGCGAAAATACCAGATCACTTTTGCGCAGCTTTGCCAGCGACTGGATAAACAGATATAAATCAGACGCGGTATTAAATTGATCCTTTTCGTTTTTATAACCTCCGCCAAACAGGGCGCGACGGGCATCCGAAAATCCTTGCTCATCGCCCTGGTAAATGGTCGGCAGGCCCGGTACGGTAAACATCAAGGCATAGGCTTGTTTAAAACCATCCAGGCTGCCGCCGGATAAAAAGCGTTCCACATCGTGGTTATCAATAAAATTTACTGCCAAATGCGGGTTGGGGTAATGCTCCATTTGGGCCTTTAAGCGATAGGCGATATAGGCTGTAGGGGCGCTACCGGCAAACACGCGATGGATATCTTTATAGAGCGGAAAGCCAATCGGGCCATCGATCAGGCGCGTATCCTGCTGATCGAGGTATTGCAGTATTTTCTTCTCACCTTCCAGGCCATAGGGGGATGAGGTCGAATACACCTCGCCAAAACTGAAAAAATGATCTTTCCCCAGGGACTTGGCAACCGCGGTCAATCCCTCCTTGCCGTACAAAAAGTCTGTATAAAAATCCGGCTCCACGTATTTAACGGTATCAATCCGGATGGCATCGACGCCGGTCTCTTTAATCCAGAAGGCGTAGGAATCCTTTAACGCATCGCGCACCACAGGGTTTTCCGTATTCAGGTCATTCAACATCCCGCTCTGGAAGGTTGTCTCTTGCACGCGATCCGAAAAATCCTTGATTTCCGGCGTCCAATGGTAAATGGCCGCAGCGCGGTGTGCAGGGTCGTTGATATTGTTCAGGCTAAAGGGATATTGCGTCGGGGCAGAGCCGGGCACAGCACCGGTATTGAGTGAAAAATAACGGGTTGGGTCCTGCGCATCATAGCCACCCACGTAACTGAAAAAATTGCCAACGTGGTTAACAACAACATCCTGGATCAGGTACATGCCGCGCTGGTGTAATTGATGGGACAACAGACGATAATCCGCCAGGGTACCAAAATGTTCATCAACAGCTTTAAAGTCACGCGCCCAATAACCGTGATAACCGCCGTAGTTCACGCGCGGATCCCACCACATATTGGCTACTACCGGTGTGGTCCACAGTGCAGTAGCGCCCAGGTTCTGGATGTAATCCAATTGGCGGATGATGCCTTTGATATCACCACCACTAAAATGGCCATCAATTTGCGGGCCGTACTCTCCAGCACCCTGGTCATTATTCGATGGGTCACCATCAAAAAAGCGATCGACCAGCACAAAGTAAATAATTTGATCTTGCCATTCCGGCGATGCAACTTGCAGGCTTAATTGTTTATTGCAATGGACATCATCAACCAGGGATGTCTTTTGCAAACAATCCTCCAACGAAGGCACTTCCGCTGAATGGGCAAAGGTCGTACACAACAGTGAGGCCGGCAATAGCATTGCCCCCCATAGCGGCGCTAGGTTCATAGCTATTTCCCTTATTATTAACAAAAAGAAATTGGGGCACCTGCACAGCCAGGTGTGCATGGTTCAATACTGCCACTCTCTCGACGGGAGAAAAATCTATGCAGAGAAAACGAACGAAAAAATGCCCCATTTAAACAGGGAGAGGATAATAAACCTGTTGCCGCCGCTCAATTGCCTACATACGTATTCATGGAGAAGCAGCCGGGTAAATCCCCTATATTCGGCGGGCATTTTACCTGGATGCACAGGGTGTTCCCTATTCGCACAAAATAGCGCAGAACACCGATAAACAGAATGGAATTAATTCATCTTTTATTTTCGCGCCATACCAAAGGACAGCTTCATGTTTAGACGAATTGCAGGATTTAGTCCAATTTTTTTAATGTTGTTTGGCAGTTCCCTGCCAACCATGGGTAATCCGGTCAAACGGGAGATACACCCGGATGCGGTTTTTTATAAAGAGCACAAACTGCGCAATGACGGGCTGGTTATCACCACAAACCAGGGCAATATACGCCTGCAGTTCAAGTCAGAGGCCGCTATTGAAGTGCTCTACAGAGCCGATAGCAAGCAATTGCCTTCCTTCGCCCTGGCCCAACCAGAATCCGCGATAAAAGCGCAGTTGACGGAAACCGAAAATCATCTGCAATTTTCCGGCGGGACCTTAACAGCCCGAATCCAAAAGCGCCCCTTCGCTATCTCCTATTATCGCGACAGTGAATTGCTGCTTGCCGAGGAATCCGGTTTTCAGGTCAATACCGATAAGATTAATTTCCGTTTCTACTTGTCACCCGGTGAAAAAATCCTCGGCGGTGGGCAACGCATCCTGGGTATGGACAGGCGCGGCCAACGCTTTCCACTTTATAACCGCGCCCATTACGGCTACAGCGATCACTCCGGCCAGATGTATTTCGGCCTGCCGGCAATCATGTCAAGCAAACAATATATCCTGGTGTTTGATAACTCAGCGTCAGGTGCTATGGATATCGGTAAAACAGAGAGCGATATACTCCAGCTGGAAGCCAAAAGCGGGCGCAGCGCTTATATCCTTGTTGCAGGTAATAGCTATCCCTCACTGATCGAAAACTTTACCCAGGTCACCGGAAGGCAACCTTTGCCACCGCGCTGGGCATTAGGCAGTTTTGCATCGCGCTTTGGCTATCGCAGCGAAGCGGAAACACGGGCCACAGTACAAAAATACAAAACCGAAGACTTCCCGCTTGACACCATAGTGCTGGACCTCTATTGGTTCGGCAAAGATATTAAAGGGCATATGGGCAACCTTGATTGGGACAAGGAAAACTTTCCCACGCCGCTCGACATGATGGCTGACTTTAAACAGCAAGGTGTCAAAACAGTTTTAATCACGGAACCATTTGTACTCACCTCATCAAAACGCTGGGATGATGCGGTCAAAGCCAAGGCCCTGGCCAAAGACCCGCAAGGCCAGCCTAAAGCCTTCGAACTCTATTTCGGCAATGGCGGCATTATTGATGTTTTTTCAAAAGAAGGTAGCCGCTGGTTTTCCTCTATTTATAAAGACTTATCCAAGCAAGGTGTCGCGGGCTGGTGGGGCGACCTGGGTGAACCGGAAATGCATCCGGAAGATACCCAGCACGCCATAGGTGATGCCGATACAGTGCACAATGCCTACGGTCACCGCTGGGCCGAAATGCTCTACCAACAACAGCTGGATCAATTTCCCGAATTGCGCCCATTCATTATGATGCGCGCCGGTTTTGTCGGCTCGCAACGCTATGGCATGATTCCCTGGACTGGCGATGTCAGTCGCACCTGGGGCGGATTGGCCTCACAGGTGGAACTGGCATTGCAAATGAGCCTGCTTGGCTTTGGTTATATCCACTCGGATCTAGGTGGATTTGCCGATGGTGAAACCCTCGATAAGGAAATGTATATTCGCTGGCTGCAATACGGTGTATTCCAACCGGTTTATCGCCCGCACGGCCAGGATCATATTCCCTCGGAACCGGTATTCCAGGATGAAGAGACCAAAGCCATATTGCGGCCCCTGGTAAAATTGCGCTACCGCATGCTGCCCTATATTTATACCGCCGCCTATCAAAACACACTTACCGGTATGCCGCTCATGCGCCCGCTCTTTTTCAGCGATGAAAAAAATCCGGCGCTGATTGATAACAAAACCAGTTATTTCTGGGGCGATTCACTCCTGGTCACACCGATAACCCAGGCCGGAGTTGAATCCGTCAGCATCCCCGCCCCCAAGGGTGTATGGTTTGATTTTTGGAAAGACACCCGCTACCAAACCGATGGTGCGCCACTGACCCTGCCAACCGATCTTCACACCATACCGGTGCTGGTGAAAGCCGGTGCGTTTATGCCCTATGTCCCTGCCGTTTCAACCACCGAAGACTATCGCAGTGACAGCCTTGAAATACATTACTATGCAGATGCCAGTGTTCCCCTGGCGCAGGGTGAAATCTTTGAAGACGATGGCAAAGACCCCAACAGTATCAAACGCAATCAGTTTGACCTGTTGACACTGCAAGCTACCCATACAGACAACCAACTGCATTTCCAATTGGCGCGCACAGGCAAGGGTTATCGTGGCATGCCGGAGCGCCGGGCAACAACCCTGGTTATCCATAATGCCAGTGACCAATACCAGCATCTGGACATCAATGGAAAAACGATTGCCATTGCACAGGCTGATTGTGCAAGCACACCAGCCCTGGCGTGTTACGACCAGGAGCGTCGTCAGTTACAACTGGTGTTTACCTGGGGAAGAGAAGCGCTTAACCTCAGGTTGCATTAAGTCAGCATCGGGTCACGGGTAAATCTGACCCAATAAAAAAGCCCCCGCCATGATGGCGGGGGCTTTTTTATGCTACCAACAATCTAAATCGCAATAACCCAACACGCTTAAAAAAGTGCAGCCATGGAGTGCTTCACTTCTGCAATCAAGTCAGGGTTAGTGATAGGTGCATCGAGCAACAATACACGCACACCATTGGCAGGAACATCCAGGGTCAGGCTTTTTTGCTTCTTACTGACCTGGAGTTTCTTGCCACTGAGCGCATCGCGCCACTGACCGCTATTCAACATCTTATCCAGGGTAACCGACTCTGCGGCCTCACCTTTATTCAATACCACCAGGGCCGTTTGATTAACGCCATCCTGCTGGTAGATGCGATAGAAGCTGGCAATATTTCCTGCGAACACCAGGTTAACCTGCAATCCGCGCTGCAGGGAAACATTATCCTTGCGCACATGGGCAATGCGGGTCAGGTTGTTGTGAACAACATGGTTTTTAGCGGCATTGACACGCGCTTGTCCAAAATAATTGCGATTACCCTCATGCTCCTTCAGGCCGGTGGAGAAGTTGGCTTCGGAACCATAATAAATACAGGGAATACCGCGGCTGGTAAACAGCCAGTTATTGGCATTCACGAAACCGCGATCAGACGCATTCATACGCGCCATATCATGGTTATCATAAAAGGTAACCAGTTCATACGGGTTCTGGTACATACCATCCTTAAGGTGGAGATAAGACAAAATGGAAGCATAGTCGCTTTCATCATTCTCAAACACACTGGTTATGGCCTGGCGCCCAGGGAAATCCAAAACGCTGTATCCACCATTTTCCGGACGGGTGTGCTGTGCAATAAAGCTGGCTTCATAGGAATAGCTCTCACCGAACATAAACATATCCGGATGACGTTCGCGAATGCGATCCGCTACTTTTTTCCAGAAGTGATGGGGCATTTCCTTGATGGTATCGACGCGCAGGGCATAGGCACCCTGGTCAATCCATTTGAAATAGGAATTCACAAAATAATCCAGGACTTCCGGATTATTCTCATTGATGTCCGAAAGCTGTGCCAAACCGGGTTGGGTATTGAAAAATTTGTGCAGGGGATTGTTTGGGTCGAGCTTGTCGGGGTACAGGTTCTGGTGATCTGCCACCAACCTGCCCTGCTCGTCATAAAGCTTGCCCATGGACGCCTGGCTAACCGGCATGGAGTAAGACGGTGAACCATGGTTGGCCACAATGTCCAATACGTATTTCAGGTCATAGTCTTCACGCAGGATGCGGGTAAAGTCCGCAAATGCCAGATCCGGGGACTCCAGGTGTTCATCGACCTTGTAGAAATTAACGCCCCAGTAACCATGGTAACCGGTTTTACCGCCATCGGTGCCAACAGAACCGAATTTGGTAGGTTCCCCACCACTAAAAGCCTCATCAGGATTATCCACAATCGGCGTAGTCCACAGCGCGGTAAAGCCCATATCTTTAATATATTGGGCATTATTGATAATACCTTTGAAGTCTCCACCCATATAGCCAATATTGGCCTGCTTACCTTCCGGTCCGATCAGCGGAATATTAAAGGTTTTATATTTCCCACCCTGGTTGACCTGGTTATTATCAGGGTCGCCATCAACAAAGCGATCTGTCAGCAAAAAATAAATTTGTTCGCTGGCAAAAGGGTTGAGTGTTCCATAGGCGTTGAGGTTTGTCGCGTCCCTATTCGCAGAAGGGGGTGATGCGCAACTTGATAAAAGCCCCAGAGCGGCCAGTGCCAATAGTGATTTTTTCGTCATTATTTTATACATATTATCTACCTGAGTTATCTCACAATTTATTAAAAAACGAGATCCTTCTCGCCCCTTGCTCCCTGCCCGGTATCATCTAGGCAATCACTTGCTGATGGGAAGATAATTTACTTATCTCAACAGATTCTTCTGAAAAGTTTTTCAGCATCGTTAATGCATTGACCAGGAGGTCATCCGGCAATTCTTCCGGCTGCTTGATAAAACACCCCTGCCCCATGCGGGTTGGCAATACCAGGTTTACCGCATTGCGATGCAGGCACACATCATCAATCGATCCCTTGAGCGATTCAAGCGTACAGCACTCGTCAAAAATAGGTAAACCGACTTGTTTGAGCAGGGTAATGGCACGAATGCAATCATCACTTGCCATCATGCCTTTCAGCTGGGCAATACAACAGGATAAAGCCATATCGATACTCACAGCCTCTCCATGCTCAAGGCGATGATAGGTATCTGTTTCAAAGCGCATGCTAAAGGTATGACCGAAATCAACAATACGCTCCAATTGCACTTCCAGCAGATTGGGCTGTAACTCCTCAATCATGCGCAACATGGCATCGACATAAATACCGTAATCAATTTCACCGGGGTTAATCGCCGAACTGGTCGCATAAATGTTTTCAAGGCGATCAAAGATACTTTTGTCCGTGACCAGCCCCATCTTAATCACCTCGGCCAATCCACAGCGCAGTTCGCGCAAGGGCAAGGTTTTCAGAAAACTGCTGTCGTTCAATGTAGCGTAGGCCGGATAGTAGGTTCCCAGGATATTTTTGGCATTGCCAAAATTAAGGCCGGTTTTAACACCAACGGCAACATCAACCTGGCCAACCAGGGTCGTGGGGATCTTGATATATTTAGTACCGCGACGGTACATGGATGCCGCAAACCCCACCAGGTCCAGGATAATGCCGCCGCCGATGGCCACAAACAGGCCATCGCGATCCAGGCGGAAATCCCTGGCCTCATTGCATATCATCATCAGTGCATCCATATTCTTGTTTTTCTCCGTTGAGGGAGAAATCACAATGCGATACTGGCCCTGTTGCAGGTGATGGGCCAAATAGGTATTGATATCCGCACCATACAGGTAATACACCGTTGGACTAACCACAAACAGTGCGCGCTTGTTGCCAACCAGATCGCTGAGCACAGCGTTTTTCACATCAAAGATATGTTCCTGGTTCAGGATCTGGTAACCGAAGTCTGCAAAGGCATCCACACTCAGGCGCCCGGCGCGCGAACGTGTACCGCCCGCCACAATATTGATATGTGCCATAAAAAATTACCCCGCGTAGTTAACCTGGCCGTTGCGATATACACCAATGCTGGTCAGTGATGGGTCCAGTGCCGCAGAGCGGAATCGCAAGTTAATGGATGTTCTGTCCTTGTTGGTAAAGTTATGGTTAACCCGATGGAAAGTCAGGCAATCACAAATAATCAAATCGCCAGCTTTGGGCGCAATCTTTACCGTACCGGGAATAGGGTCATGGGGTTCGCCAATAGGCAAACGGCCGGCCACATGGCTGCCAGGCACATAGTGCAATGCCCCCGAGTCCTCATCGATATCAAAGGGATAAATCAGGAAGTTATACATTTCTCCCGCTTTCACTTTTTCATGGTGTACATCCTGGTGCCAGGGAATCGCCTGGCCTTCGCTGGCTTTATTGTGCTGCACCAGTGACAGGTGGAACTCATGGCCCGCGGGAAAGATTTCCTGCAGCAAGAGTTTTAGCAGGGGGTCACCCGCCAGTTTTGCCAGGTAATCGAACTCACCTAATTTATTGACAAAGCAATAACTGGTCGACTGATACTTCTTAAAAAAATGCTCGGAATTGGTGCGATCGACCATCTTGGATTGATCGTCAATCAAGGCATGGATATCTGCCTGGATGCCGGACAAAAACTCACCTTTAAAAAAAGCGGGAAGATGTACAACCCCCTGCTCATTAAACTTTTTTCGGTCAAATAAAAAACGGGCACTCATAAAAATTCCCTCATAGTTAAAGAGTTTATTTATCAATTAAAAATAGTGTTAAACGCCTCATCTACCTGATTGAGGCAAGCAAAGTATTTTATTATTTTGTTTTTATTCGCGATCAGCGGATTTATCAGGCAGGCAGTAACCACACCATCAAAATCCCGGGCTAAAATAGCGCGTAACATGCGCGTTTCAGCCAGTTTCATTTGTTGTACCCACATAAATTCCGGGTCTTTCACCAAGCGTATTGGCAGATCGTCAACGACCAAACAACCTGAATGAATGCTTGCATTAGCTTCGATCACCGTAGGCTCACCTAGAGAAAGCGGACTTTCACACACCAGGTTGAGATATTCCTGATGAGGTAGCCCGGTAACCAATGCACGCAACAAAGGAGCTACTACCAATTCAAACCAGTGACATTCGCGCCGATGTAAAATGGCCATGACCTTGTCAAGGTTGGGGCCGTGCCGCTCGACACACTGATCCAGTTCCGCTTCTATATCCAGAAGCTGGGAGGCGCGATTGGCCTTCTGGCGCTGCTGTTGTACGGCCGTATCCTGTTCAAATAAGTAATGCCAGGAAATATTAAGCAGGTTATTAAAATAGCGATTAACATCCGGCTTGAATGGCAGTGGTGTGCGACAGAGTTCTGCCAGTTTATCCTCACCTTTTACTTTGACGTCATAGAGATAACCGAAATGGTTAATACCAAAATAGCGCGCATCCACATCGGCAACAGCCACACCATAATAGTGTGCAATAGAATGACGCATCATCTGCGGGTAATCACAGATACCCACTACGGGAATGGCAAAGTGCCGCTTTATGTATTCCGTGACGATAGAACACGGGTTGGTAAAATTAATAAATTGATATGAACCCTGTTTTTGCTGTATCAATTCCAAAAAAGGTTTAAGGGCGGTTATCGTCCTGACCGCATTACTGGCGCCGACAATTCCCAGTGTCTCATCCGCAAACAGCCCCACATCCAGTGCTATTTTTTCGTCCTGGTCACGGCTTTTTAACCCGCCAAAACGCATCTGGTTAAAGATCAGGGCGTATTCCGAAGACAGGCAATCCTCCAGCTGCAAGCTGTAATCAACCCTCAGGCTGCCGGCAAAAAGTTCTGTTCCACAACTGACCAGGGTACGCAATCGCGATTCGTTGCGCGCAAACAGGGTGATACGCCCCAGGTGTTGATCCAGCGCAACATCCTTCATCGCCTGAAACAGCAGGAGCGTGTAGTAGGTACTGCCACCCAGGATAAATAAACCGGGTTTAGCCATGGTGAGCCTCCATATAGCGCCCCAGGCCAATCAACGAATGGTCATCATCCAGGGCGCCCAATTCACACACCCTGGACATGTCCTCAACAGTTAAACCAAACCAGGATTCCTGTACCAATAATTGGCGCAGACTCGACAGGTAGATATCGCCCAGGGCAGCGACAAAACCGCCAATAAAAATAAACCGCTGCAATCCCATGGCGTGATAAAGGCTGCTCATCACCTGAACCAAATACTGTTGGCTTGATACAAGTACCTCCCGACAAAATGGATCATCCTGTTTCAGGGCTATTACCAGGTATTCGCTGGTAATAGCGGCAGGATTATGCTGCACAAGATTCCCCAGGTAAGAGCGGGCAAATGACGAACCCTGCTCTCCCGCCAGGTGTTTTGCCAATTGCACTAATCCCCGACCAGAAGCCATAGCACCCAGGTGTCCTTTTCCACCGCAGTCACAAGGTAATGCCCTATCACCGTATTCAACCCGATGATGGCCCAGCTCACCGCCCTGGCCCAACTCACCCAAGAGAACATTGCCCTGGCGAAAAATTTTATTACCCACACCCGATGAAATCGTGAAGATGCAAAATGCATCCTGTTGCGACTCCACGTAACGCCATACTGCTGCACTAATATCATTCATCAACAGCACACGACGCCCCAGCAAGGCTGAACAATCCTCCAGGAAAGGAATATTCTGCAGATGGTTGCCCCAGAGTGTGGGCGCGCTATACACAACACCCTGGGGACTGATAGGCCCCGGGAAAGATAAGGCCAGGGGATAATCCGGATAATCGCGCAAATAAGGCGACAGCGCCGAGGCGAGCTGATCCATAAAGGATTGGTATAGCGCCCTCGGTTCCGCACTACTGGCATTGATAAAATTATTGACTTTGGTTCGGCTCACTTGCTGCAACTGGCCCTTGGCAAAAATACCACAGCGCAAATTGGTTCCACCGATATCAACCACTATGCTATCCATACCGGTGCTCACTTAATGAAAATATTCAATATGGCCCTGGCTTACCAGGGCATTGCTAATGTGGGTGCCGGCGGGCAATTCTGCATCGGGCATAATCACCGAGTTTTTAATAAAGCACTGTTCACCAATACGTGCACCGGGAAAAATAACACTGTTTTCCGCCTTGAAATCCACACGGATAACCCGGCTATCAGCCAGGACACGATTGCGTTTTTCATCGTCAATCAGACGGACTTCTTTTGCATCGGATAACGTTTGGGGTGGCAGCAAGCGGATCTTGCCATTGACAAGGTTAAGGTGTGCCTTATAAAAGCGCTCGGTTGTACCTATATCTTCCCAATAATCCTCGAAACAAATGCCTTTGATAATTTCACCATTGCGCAACATGGCTGGAATCAAATCATGACTGATGTCATGGCGCCATTCCGTGTGCTTAAGCTGATCCAGGTACTGGTACATCAAGCGGATATTGAAAATACACACGGCAGTAAAAACTGTATTGGCCGTTGGGTTCGCGGGCTTTTCAACAAATTCAACCAAATTGCCATCAGTATCAAACCTGGACATTCCAAATAATTTGACATATTCCAGGGGGATTTCCTGATAGCCAATGGTCAATGCAGCTTTACTGGATTGATGCAGCTCATACATTTTCTTAAAGTCGTAGTGATAAATATGGTCTGAGTGCAAGATCAATACGTCTTCATAACCATCGCGGCAAATATATTCACGCCCATTGAGCAACGCATCTGCGGTGCCCTGCTCATCCGGTTTCTGTACGCTGGCATAAACCGTTTCTGCAGGCTGGTGATGGAGCGCCTGGTAAGGGCCAAAATGAATTTTTATTTTGTGCGTCCACTCAGCTAATAAATACTGGTGGATCAGCGTTTCCATATGTTTGGACAGCAACATCACTTCCTGTACACCGGAATCAACACAGTTTTGCAGGCTAAAATCGATCATGCGACATTGCGCGGCATAGGGAACCAGGGGTTTGGGAAGCTCACGCGTCAATTGTTTAAGGCGCTGGCCTTTACCACCTGCCAACAAAATGCCCAATAATTTGTTCACAACCGATTCCTTTTAATGAAGGGAAGAGGGAGACAGAAGGCCATCCCAGTATTGGACGCCATTGCGCAGGGTGACCAGCAGAAAAAGATCGCCAGATGGAGGCTGTGCCAGCAAAAACTCATCGCCCTGTGCCGACAGGGTGTGGCGCTCGACATGACCATTAACCACAAACGCCTCTACCGCTTGCGCCTGGGGATACCGGTAGCGGATCACCTGATCCCGGGTCAGTTGCGGTAGCTGTGCCTGTAGCGATAAATCCTGTTTCTGGCTGCGCAGGCTGATGAGTTCACCCAACTCATCAATCGCATCTTCCAGTGACGCAGCGGTTAACGGCAAAGAGTCTGCCGCTGATTGCTGCCGGGCAGGCGTATCCCTGTCCTTGATGAAATGCGCCAGGTGTAAATCGGCAACCTTGGCCCAGGTAAATTCCTGTGCATGCCGCCTGGCGCGCTGCGATAGCAATTGATACTCGGCAGGTGTTTCAACATAGAGCCTGATAGCCTGCTCAATTTTTACCGCCAGGTCATGGATAAGCTGGGCGTCCTCCTCAACAAAAGAGCGTACAACCGAGAAGCCGGTTACTTTACTCTCGTCGCCGGTTAAATCCGTGCAATGATTCCAATGCATCATTCCCAACTGGGAAGAGGCAATCGGTACACACCCCGCCAGCATGGATTCACCCTGGGCAATTAAAAAAGTATCCATCTCAAACTTGGAGGGGAATAAGGAAAAATCGGCAGCCGCGGCCATCGCCATCAACTGTTCCTCTGCCTGGTACTGCCACATAAGCGCGACCTTGTTCGGATAGCGCGCTTGCAGTTCATGGAATCGTTGATCGGCAATGCCGTTACCGGATACACAGCGCAAGATAAAATTGGCCTCGGCACCCGATGCAAGCACCTTGGCAATTGCCTGCACCAATTCCACTTGCCCCTTATGGTTGGGTGCATAACGGGCATTGTGATAAAACGTAGGGAGTTCCGGTGTTAATCCCAAATCGCGCAGCACCTGATTTTTTTGGGCATTCCATGGTGAAAAATCCTGTTTCAGCCAGGATTCGGATAGGGCACATCCGCCGACAAACAAGTGTGCCTGTCGCTGGTCAACCAGGGATTTAATCCGCAATTGGTTGTACAGGGCTCGAAATGCCGTACCTTTAAATGCCTGGTAAAACGCCAGGTGCCCTTCTGATAAGAAATCCACCTTGTCGCTATACGCCAGGGTCAGGGCATACAAATTAATGTAGTCATCGGGATAGGGGTAATTCAGGTGCGTCCGCGGCATATAATCCAGCAGGCATTGATTGAAGCTGTCTTCGCTCAAGTGATCATCAAACTGGTTAAGGTCGATGGCCACACCCAACTGATCAAGCAAGGCCGCCACCTTGGGTTTGTAGACTTTTTTATTGACAGGCATATTGCTTTGTACGGTACTCACGACCCTGTAGCCATCGCGTGACAGGGAGCATGGCAATAAATACTGATAATAGGGCTCGTGTGCATGCACCACTATATCGGGGTTATTAAAGAAATCGCGAATGAAAAAAATGGCTTCCATCTGGAAAATAAGCGACTTATAAAACCCCAAATCCTTTCCCTTACTTGAATAAGGCGGATAAAAAGTATCCGGATACCTATCCAGGTATTCATTGGATAACAGGTAAATATCAACACCGTCCTTACGAATCCTGTAGGCCTTGGTTACCAACGCCAGGGACACTCTGGATTGATCCCCCCAAATGGCAGGGTCCAATACCAGGTCCATTTTCCATTGACGACAGTAATCCAGTTCTTCCAAGTCATAGTGTTCGCGCAGGTATTCCTGTTTACCGTGCATGGCTGTTAATAAAGAAACCTGGTGCCCCTTTTCAACAAAAGCCTTACTCAGGTTCCACATATAGACGGAGATACCGCCTTTAATGAGGTTGTAATCGTAGCCGCCGGACTCCAGATACACTTCCAGAATATGCATGGTTAAACCTCTATGGGGATAGATTGTTTGCGTGCTGTTACGGGCGCAGGCGAGTTTTTAGCGAGCGCAGGAAAATCAATGAATTTCCTCAGGTAGAAATAATCACAATACTTAAACAGGTTGCGCTCATAGGCATAGTTGTATTCCATCTCCTTTAGCAGGCGACAGAAATAAAACAATTGCATCACCTCACCCTGCTTGCTACTGCTGTGCGATGCCTGACTGTTATAACCCTGCATTAATCCATCAAATACCACATCGCTCCAATAACAGAGCAGATGGAAGTGCGCAGGGTAAAGCTCCCGGGCTTTGGCTGGATAACGCCATATAAAGTGGGCGGCATCCAACTGGGAAACACCCATGGCAAGGGCCAGGTCGTCGACAATTTCATCGTAGGAAAAATAATCCAGTCCGCGGTGCAGGTTTTTTAAGTCCTGCAGGCAACTCTGGGTTACAAATTCCCGCTCATGTTCATCCAGGCTGCGCGGCGCAGGGTCGATCAACAGGCAACGGGACACCTGGGCCGGGTCGATAAAGAGATGGGACAGGTGCAAATCACCATGGGAAATACTGGCGGGAATACCCGCATTGTCCTGTACAAACGCATCACCCAGGTAACGCTCATAGCCTTCCTGTAGCAAGTGGCACAAGTAGTCGCTATCACTTGAACTCAAAGACCGGTCTTGCTTTAACAAGTCATAGACACGTAACCAGCGATTGCGGTTGCATTGGACATAGCTGCCCACATCGAACGCTTGCTCACCCTGCTGCACATAATGGGCATTCACCTGCTGGTGAAAGAAAGCGGTATTAGCACCAATAGAAAAAGAGAGCAGATATAAGTCTTCAACCTGGGTCAAGGCGGATAAATCCAATACCTCGCCCGCCGCAATACGTGAAAATAACGCCTTGATACTGCGGCTATACAATTGATAGGCGGGAACCCCTTGCATAAATTTGTTGGCAATGGCCAGGGTCGTCGATGACACCTGTCCATTCACACAGGTTTGATACTCTAATGTACCGGCAATAGCGTAATCATTGCTTTTTTTCGCTAAGGCCTTGAGTACACTGACTTCATTTTCATTATTGTGGGTCAGGGTGCGATAGAACTTTACCGCCCAGGCACTATCCGGGGTGCTCAATTTAAAGAGCGTATTGGTGGTCATGTTTTTTTCGAGCGGTACGACCTGGAAGGGCGCCGTTAATGTGCAAGCTGCATTGAATGCTATGAATGCACCTTTGGCTGTTGGCAAGCGCTTATCCGGACACGCCAACAGGCAATGGACTAACTCACTGCTATACGTAGCATCTTCATAGAGATGCAATTGCGGATGCTGCCGGATGACAAAGGAATAGCGCCGCTCGCTGGCAAGATGCTGCATGAGTATCCACAGACAGTGCCACGCCTGATCCTGGCTAACCAGTGCCCAGTCCAGGCATTGAAACTCCTCACAGCTGGCCTCTTTATCAGCAAACCAACGCAATGGGCGCAGTGAATCCAATAGCGCAGGAGTGACAGAGACAGGTGTGGCAGATGCGAGTGTCATGCGGCAATCCTCGCCTGGCGCAACTCACCCAGGACCTGATCAAAAATCCGGAGTGCTTCCTGTATCTCTGCATCATCAATCGTCAGCGGAGGCCCTATACGCACAATGTTACCGCCCACACACACCCGCGCCCCCAGCGCCAGGGCGCGGGTATAAAACGCCTTGGCCATGTCACTGTCCGGTGTCTTGGCAATCGGGTCGGATACAAATTCCAGTGCCCAGAGCAACCCCAGGCCGCGCGCATCGCCGATCACCGCATGGTCCCGCGCTAATTGCTTAAGCCCATCGCCAAGCAACCGGCCTTTGCGCGTTACGTCATCAATGACATGTTCTGTTTTTAATATGTCCAGGGTCGCGGCAGCAGCCGTGCAGCTCAATGGGTTACCGCCATAGGTTGACGAGGATGCGCCCGGTGCTGCAAACGCCCCCTCCGCCATCAAGGCCTCTTTTCCTGCTAACACCGAGAACGGAAAACCGGAGCTTAAGCCCTTGGCAGCCGTCACCAGGTCAGGCTTAAGGCCATAATATTCACACGCCAGAAAATAGCCTGAACGGCCACCCGCCGTTACGATTTCATCGGCGACCAGCATAACCCCGCTTTGACGACATTCGCGCTGGATAATGTCCCAATATTCCTTGGGTGGTACTATGACACCGGCGGCGCCTTGAACAGGTTCAAAAAATAAGGCAGAGATATTGTCTTTACTGGCGATATGCTTAGCGACCAGCATGGCACACTGCATATCACAGGACGGATAGGTGCGACCCAAGGGACAGCGATAACAATTTGCAGAATATCCCAATACGGAATTGCCGGAAAAAGCACTAAAGCCCACATCCCAATGCACCAGTGAGCGAGCGCCCTGGGTTTTGCCATGGAAGCCATAACGCAGGGCTGCCATGCGTTGGCGCTTTGGTGATGCGGCGGCTAATACAGCGCGAATTGCTGCCTCCACCGCCTCTGCACCGGTTGAAAAAAATGCAAAGCGCTGCAGCTCATCCGGAAAGCATTCACTTAAATGCAGACACAGTTGCGCACGCGCCGGATGGCTGGAGTCGTGGACATTCCACAACTGATCCACCTGCTGCTTGAGACGTTCAACCAATTGCGGATGACCATGGCCGATATTTTGCGTAAAAATCCCCGCGGCAAAATCCAGGTAAGCTTTACCCTCGGCATCATATAAATAGCAGCCCTCACCACGCACAAACGCCATATCTGCCAGGCGTGCTTCCTCCGAGATTCCCGGAGCCAGATAGTCGGCTTCTATTGTCTTGACCTGAATCGAATTCATAAACCCACCCGCTCGCTGTGTTGGAACACAACCAAATGAATATCCCTGGAGGAATTGTTAATTAATGCATGCTCGCCATAGGGCGGATTCACCAGTACATCCCAGGGAGCCACCTGGATGTGCTCACCCTGGAATATCATTTCTCCCTGCCCTGCCATAATGATGTACCACTCGGTATTGTTACCGTGGCGATGCCGCCCAATTGTTGCGCCCGGAGGAACAACAACAAAATCAATATGGTCGACCTGTTCAATCTGCTGCTTGCGATCAAAGGCCCGATAGACCTGGATACGCCCGATGCCTTCATGGCAACCTTCCTCAGGTGTCATTAGGTCCTTTAACATATTGCTGATCATGGCGTTTGCCCGTGCTCCTTGTTGATGCCCAGATGATCCGGTGAACGGAGGATTGTCTCGGCAAAGCTGTCAATCAATGATGACTCTCGATAGATGACCGATAGATCAGCCGCTGCTGAAAATGAAGAAGGTGATAGGAGGGCGGAAGACACGCTGGGTGAATAAGCTACCTGGATAACCAGAGACATCGGTTTTCCATCCTGTTCTGTACGCAGGACGCGCGCAACCGGCAGTATTAACGGCGCCGCTCCAGAGTGCGCCACTTGCAACTTCCATGAAGGCTCATCCATCACAAATACACCGGGGGCCAATAACCTCCAGTGTCCTGCGGATGAATTCACCAATAGGGATTGTTGTGATGATACAGGCACCAAAGACCAATACGCTTGCTTCTGCGATTCGCCGGTGTGAATGGATTTACTGGCGATGAGTGATGCGCGAGTTGATCCATCCATAGCCTGCAATATTTTTTCGGTTAACAGCGTTACCCTGGCTTTTTCTACCAGGGGTGTACGCATTAATTCAACCATTGCCCCTACAACCAACACCAATAAGATAATTAATATCCAGGCGCTATGGTTGGTTTCCTCCAGGTAATCGCGCTCAAGGTAGGCAAGGAAATTAGTGACCATGGCCAGTCTCGCCTCCGTTCACAGCAGCACCGGTTATCCTTCCTTCGATGCTTTTTCCTGATGCACTTCTTTCTGATACTGAGCCTTTTTGCAGATCAATACACACATCCGCCAACAATTTTAACGCCGGTGAATGGGTGCACAGGACGACAATTTTTTGCTTTGCTTCCTCGCGCAATACCGCCAGGATCTGACGCTCAGTCACCACGTCCAGGTTTGCCGTCGGCTCATCCAGCAGCAGCACTGATGCATTACTATAAAATGCACGCGCCAGGCCCAGGCGACGCAACTGGCCACCAGACCAGTTTCTGGCCCCGGAATCCTCAAGCGAGAAACCGGTATTGGCAAAATGGCAACTCGCCTTATCCAGGGCCTGTTGTATAGACTCCAGGTTAACGGTTTCAGCAAAGAGACCGAGGTTATCGACCAGGCTGGCCTCTGCCCAATAAATTTGCTGGGGACAATAATGTAAGGACGGATAAGCCTTTTCCAGAAAAGCGGGAATAGCAATGCCATTCCACAAGGCCTTGCCGTGCGAGGGAGATTCCAATCCGGCAATCAGTCGCAGCAGGCTGGACTTTCCTGTACCACTGGGGCCATCAATCAGATAAATCTTGCCCGGCTCAAGCCGGATATTGATTCCCGTAAACAGCGCCTGTTGTCCCCGGTGCAGGCTGACACCAGATAATTCAATCCGTTGCAGATCCTGTACCGGCAGGGTCGCCAGGCGATAATCGGTGGCGGTATTCTTATCGGCGCAGGCCTCGCCCAATAATGCCTGCAACTGCGCCTTGCAATCGGCATAGGCTTTGGTAATGGCATTGAGCCGATAGATAGGGTCATACACAAAACCAACCAGCAAAATGCACAACAACACCAGCGCCATCGTTAGCTGCTCATCAAGCACAGCGACGATACCCACCAATAGCAGCAGGACAAACAGCAGGTTTTTCAGGAAGCTCTGGATAAGCTCCTGCCGATTCACCACCAATTCACGCTGATAGTAGGCGGCGTACAGCGGCTCGGTATCCTTACCCAGCAGGCTTTCCACATAGCGGTTCAAGCCAAAGACATTGATAATTTTTTTACTGGACAGCAGGTTGCCAATGCGCGCATTCATCTGGTTTTTTGTGTCTACATAGCGCGCAGACAGCGCTTTAGCCTGCCCCAGATGCGCGATCAAATTGAGGTAATGCGCCCCCAAAAATACCAATGACAGCGCTAAAAACGGTATCGAAGCATAAGCCAGGATCAATAACACCAGCGTCGAGACAAACAATGAATAGAGTAAAAAATAAAACAGCTCTGAAAAATTAAACTGGAAATTGGTAATAAAGGTAGAGAACCGTGCAACCACATCATCACCAGCATTGCCGGGTGCCGATGCCCTGGCATGCAGGGTTTTGCCCATCACACGCCACAGCACCCACTTTTCAAACAGGAAACGACTTTTCATAAAAAAGTAGTCCTGCGCAAAATTAGCCAGCATGCGCACCGCCACCATCGCCAATAAAAGACCGATCATGAGCGAGAAATGCACAACATAGCCCTGGGGCAAAATAAAATCGGTGACTACAGAAAAAGCCAAGGGCACAACAATAGCAAATGAACTGACAGCGATAACCAGCAACACCAGGAATAACATATGCAACTTGCGTTGCCTGAAAAATATCACCAGGGGAGTCATGGCTGTCGACCTCCCTGCCTATCCTGTACGCTGCCATCACCAGCCAGGGTCCATACACGATGGGCAATATCAGCAAACCCTTCGCTATGGCTAATCACCAAAACGATGGCATCGGTTAACGCCAGCAGCAAATCCTTGATAAGGTCTTCATTGACGCCATCCAGGGCGGATGTCGGCTCATCAAAAATAAAGACATCTGCCTCATATACATAGGCACGCAAAAAACACAGGCGCTGTATCTCACCACCGGATAACTGGTGGACGGGTTTATGTCCCCAGGCGCCCAGTCCCAAACGATGGCATGCACGGGCAAACCGCTCCGGGTGGATGGGACGCTTTACCAGCTGGAGATTTTCCTGTGCCGTCAGGCTGGATATCAGCAGGTTATGCTGTTCTTGCAGGGCGATGCGCTGCCAGTATGTCGATAACTGCTCTGGCGCGAGTGGTGAGCCATTGACAAGCAGCGCCCCCTGGTCGGGAACCTGGAACCCCAACAACAGGTTAACCAGGCTGGTTTTTCCACTGCCACTTTTTCCGCTCAGCAGATACAGCTGTCCCCGGGACAATTCGATCCTTACCTCCTCAAACAGGGGATGATCATGACCCGGTAACAGCAAACGCTGGCAGTGCAGCACTATGTTCTTTAAAGGGTTACCCAGTGTTGTATTGGTGACCGGGCCAGTCGGATGGCGATTCCCCACCTGCTGGAGGGATTCCAGGTGCTCCAGATAATGGGCTTGCTGGTAATAGGCTTTTAAGGACTGTAAATAGTTATAGATTTTATACAGGGAGTCTAATCGCGGAACTGTCATGGAAACCAGGATGTAAATTGCTATCAGCTCTGCAACACCTATTAGCCCATAAAAATAGAGCGTACCACCAATACCCAATAAGCCAATGGACGTTAAAATGTTGAGTGTTACCTTTAAGTTGAAGGCAAAATTCCAGGTAATCCACTTACGTCCTTCCACCACAAAATATTCCTGCAACGCAGTTTGTATCCGCCTGAACAGATGGCGATTATCCTGATAGGCGAGCAAGTCACCCAGCCGTAAAATAGACAGCAGATAATGATTGAATTGATTGAGCGCATGAGGCTCTTCATCTATGGCAGGCTGGGCTTTTTCAGCCAACCAGATAGGACTGAAGAATGTCATTGCCAACGCGACAAAAACCACCAGGATAAACCAGGGGTTATGCGCGAATAAATAAGCCAGCGTGATAGCGACAACCAATACAGCACGCAGTGCATTCTGTAACACATAGAGTTGGTGGCGCTGGAACACCTCCACCGAATCGGCCAGGAAACTTTTGACAGAATGTAAGGCAGCCTGATTGGCGGTCGTAGGCCGGGCGCTCAGTGCAATACCAAAGAGCTTGCCAATATTGCGCTGCCACAAGCGGGCATTGATGGAAGCCGCACAGCGATTAACGGCGTAATCACTGAGCGATCCTAATAACAACAGTACCAACACCAATGCACTGACCCGTGCAATAACACTGAGCGATTCAGTACCATCCCAGTGTTGGGTTTCCATAACACCGAAGGCATAGCCAGTATAGAGGGACAAGACGAAGGGACCTGCCAGTACCGCCGATAACAAGCTTGCTATACATAATTGCCAGCCTCCCGGAGAAACGCGTACCTCTTGCCATATCAAGAGGGCAACCTGTGCAATCGTCATCACCGGTTTTTCATTTTCCTGGCCAACAGCTGAAGTGCTGGCAGAGATAGATTCTGGTGTCTGCGCAGCAGTATCCCTCCCTGTTAGCGAAGCAGCAATCCCTCTGTTAGTGGAGGAATTCATAAACCGGGAGCGCTTGTGAATGTATTGGCTTTTAGCTGCACAGCGTAATGCTGTTCCAATATTTCCGGAGCAAGATTTTCAGGGTAAAGGTGTTCGGAATTAATACACATGGCAGCCACAGTAGCGCCATACTGCATAGATTCCTGCAAGGTTTTTCCGCGACCATAGGCGTACAGAAAACCACTGAAATAGGCATCGCCAGCACCATTGCTATCAACCAGGGGATAACCGGTCGCTATGCCGCACTCATACCAATTACCCTGTGAATCCAGTGCAGTTGATCCCGCTTTACCATGGGTGCACACCACAAATTCCTTTCCAGCGGCAACCTGCTCGCGCATAAATGTCTTATAGTCAGGAAGATTATCACTGGCGACAAAAATAACATCTGCCGCATCAATAAACGCCTGGTGATAGGGATTTTTTCCATCGTAGTCGTGCAGGTCAATCCAGACGGCTTTTCCGGCAGCGCGGGCAATCGCCAGGGACGGGCGCGTGTAGTTGAGGATGGAGATTGCCGCGATATCAATTGTGTCGATTGCCGCTTCCAGGAACTGCCAATCCAATGCGGGTGATTCACAGGGCGGGATGGTGTACAGCGAGATACGTTCGCCAGTGGGAGCCATTAAATTGGTATGTTGTTCTGTGGGCTCATCCAGGTAATCCACTACCAGTTTGATATTGGGATGATCACAGGTTTTGATGATCTGTTGCGCTTCGGCGTCGCGCCCCAGGATACTGTGCATCAACACCGGAAACCCCAGGCGCGCAAGGTTTAACGCCTTGCCGGCCCCCGTACCGCCGACAGCTTTATAGGCTTTTTTGGCCCATATTGTCTTTGGCTCACCGGTGAGCGGTGCGGGTAAATGAATGATGGTATCAATCGAGGTTCCCCCCACAATCAATACGGTTTTATTTGAGCGGGTGTTTGCATTCATTCAGGTTTCTTCCGTAATCAAAATACCATTTTTGGCTTTACCATTGGTGCACAATAACTGTTCATCCACGCACAGCAATTAATCACTTGCATTTTTTCAGGAAAATACGGGGGCGGATTTTTACAAATTCGAAAGCAAGGATAAGGCAACGTCAGACACAGTGGATTTCGGCATGGCAATGCTACTTGCATTTTTTTACGCACAACAAGCAAGTGCATACGTATTCAGATGCGTGGGTTAGCACATAAATCAGATTGCAAAAAATTACATACGTATTCATTTCCCGGCGAATTGCTTTTTAAAAATGAATAACTCACCTTCCGCGGTTTTTTGACCAATTTCACAATGGTGATCCCATGAAAAAAATAGGCATGTGTGCTTTGCTGGCATTGCACAGCCAACTGCTGTGCGCGGCGCAGATAGTTGAAAAAAACGATAACAAAAATGAATGCGACGACAGACAGGCAGTATGCGCTCCAGCAGAAAAAATGATTCACGTGCCATCACCAGAATGGCAGGACCAAATTATTTACTCATTGATGATTGATCATTTTTACGATGGCGACAAAAATCGAAACGACCAGGGCTTTGGACTTTATCGCCCCCAGGAAGAAGGTTTTTATAGTGGAGGAGACATTCCCGGCATTACCCAAAAAATTGATTATTTAAAAAGCCTGGGGGTCACAACCTTGCTGATCTCGCCGCCGGTTGCCAACCAGTGGTGGAATGGTTGGCTCAAGTCAACCGGTTATCACGGTTATTGGCCGGTAAACTTTCGCGAAGTCGATGCCCATTACGGCAGCCTGGAGGATTACAAAACCCTGGCTGGCAAGCTGCATGAAAACCAGATGTATTTAATTCAGGATGCCGTGCTTAACCATGTGGCCCCCTATTACGAATATATTGGCAAATACGATCCTGAAGATCGCCGCAAAAATTATCGACTCGACCAGGAGTCAATTCCCAAGGTTCCCACCCAGTTTCCGTTTAATAAAATCGATTTATTAAATCCGGAACACGAAAAGGCAGCGGTTTACCACTGGACACCGCAGATTACCGACTACACCGATCCCGAACAGTCATTTCGCTACCAGGTGGCCTTTGTCAACGATTTGAACACCAGCAACCCATTGGTGCGCAAAACCCTGACCGAATCCCATACCTATTGGATCAAGGAGGTGGGGGTTGATGGATTCCGCTTTGACGCGGTTAAACATGTCGAACCGGACTTTTGGTATGAGTTTATGAATGGTGACGATGGTTTGCTGGCGGCAGCCCGGAGCACCGGACGCAATAACCTGTTGACCTTTGGCGAGTCCTACAATTTTTCTGATCCCTATCGCAACGATGGCGAAAAAATTGCGCTGCTCAACCTGGGCACCGAGGAAAAGCCAACCATTAAAACTGTGTTTGGTTACCCGCTCTACAATGAGTTGCGCCGTGTGCTAAATGATGGCGGTGCAACAGCCTACCTGGGCTATCGGATTAACGCGCAGATGACGCTGTTTCCCGATCCCTTTATCGTGCCCAACTTTATTAATAACCACGATGTCGAACGCTTCCAGAAAAGCAGCAACCCACAGAGTTATGAGCAAGCCTGGGCGGTGTTGTTAACCATTCCGGGTATTCCGGTTATTTACCAGGGCGATGAGCAAAATTTTATGCCGATTCGCCAGGCCATGTTTAAGGGCGGTATCCGATCTGATCGGGATCATTTTGACCAGGACAGTCACTTTTTCAATCACCTGCAGAAACTGATTGACATCAGGCGGCAGCACAAGGTGTTTACCCGCGGCAGTTTTTCCCTGCTGCAGGACAACACCGCAGGCCCCGGAATATTGGCTTATTCGCGCCACTACCAACATGATACAGCCCTGGTGGTGATTAATACGTCCGATGTGTTTAGCTCCCTGGTAAACCTTCCTGCGGGCAGCTTTCCGCCCAATCGTCGATTAAAACCGCTCTTTGCAGATAAAGGCTCCACCGGCGTTAAGCCGTTGGTAACAGGCCCCAACGGGGAGTTGGTATTTAATGTGCAAGCGCGCAGTACGCTGGTGTTTATCCTGGATGACAAAGAACAGCGTCCAGCCTCAAAAAGTCGCCATTGGATTACGCTCGACCAGCAACTGAAGAACAACGAAATCGGCAAGGCAACAGATTTGAGCGGCCGCTTATCCAAGGCGAATACCGATATGCTGCTGGTGATTAATGGCAACCTGGATCGGGCGCTGCCCCTGCGCAGTGACAACAAAGGCTACTGGTCCGTATCCCTGCCCGCCCTGGGCATTAACAATAAAGCGCAGGAGTTTTCACTGTATGTGCCCACACTGGGCCTGGCCTCGCCCACACAACAATTAACCGTGTCCGCCCAGAGTGGCGTGAATCACTATCGCGTGGAAGATCCACTGGGCGATGATTACGGTTTGCACAAGAACTACACCAAACCGCGCTATCACACCTTCCGCCAGCAAATGGATATCAAGGCCGTACAGGTCAAACATCGCGGCCCGGCATTGGAATTGACCATCGAAATGCCCGAAATAACCCACATGTATGCCTACCCCAACGGGTTTGACCATGTCGGTTTCCATATTTATTTTGATGTAAGTGCGCAGGGCGACCGCCACTTGCCCATGCTGAATGCCGAAACACCGGCGGGCATGCGCTGGGATATCGCACACCATATGTTCTGTGCCGGCAATTACATTTACCTCAACACCGGCAGCGATCGCAACAATCCAGGTAAGCGCATTAACCTGTCACCGGTCATTGATATAGACCGCAAACAAAAAACCTTTACCTTCACCTATGATTTTTCTGCGCTGGGTGTAGACAATTGGCACGGCAAGAAAATTTATATCACGACCTGGGATCGCAACCAGGATGGCCTGCGTCCACTAAAACCGGTGGCGAGCCAAAGTGATTTTGGTGGCGGCAACGATAGCAGCGCCAAAATTTTGGATGATATTCTGGTGAGTATTCCCTAGCTGGTTTCTCAGCCGGGAATTAGCGCAGTACCGGCAACCTGCCCACGCAGGTTGCCGGTCTGAAAATGGATTACAGGACTTTCTCGATTGCGCTGGTCAGCTCGGCGGCATCCGGTTTCACACGGCTGCCAAAATGCTGGATCAGCTTGCCGTTTTTATCCAGCAGGTATTTATTGAAATTCCACTTGGGTTCCGTCGACTCTTTGGCCAGGGTTTTAAACAAATCATTCGCCTGGTCGCCAGTGACATGGGTGGGCGCCAACATGGTAAAGGTGACACCGTAATTCAGGTAGCAAATTTCGGCCGCTTTTTCTTCGTCCTTATCTTCCTGCTTAAAGTCGTCACTGGCAAAACCCACCACGACCAACCCCTTGTCTTTGTACTTCTGGTAGACCGCTTCCATTTCCTTGAACTGGGAAGTAAAGCCGCAATGGCTGGCGGTATTTACCACTAATACCGGCTTGTTTTCCGTCAGTTCACAGAGATCGACCGACGCCTGGGAATGCAGTTTGCGGTACTCACCCTGCAGGTAGTCCGGGCAGGCAGCCTGGGCGCCTGTAGCCGCCAGCAGGGCGCCGAATAAGAGTCCGGAATAACAGTGTGCAGCCTTGATCAACACGATAAACCTCCTGACGATAGAAAGGGGAAAGACTGCTGATCATACGCCTGCCGGCAGGAAATGGATGCGAAGAATGGTTAAGGAATAGCGAATCGGCAGGATTTTCTGCCGATCCGTTTAATACCAGAAGGAGAAGTAGAAGCGGATAACGTCAGCTTCAAGGCTGTAGAGCGGTTCAGTACCGGCGGCATATTCGCTGGGATTTACACGCGCATCGCGGAAATCATCGTAATCAATACTGAAGTGATCCCAATAGAGGTTGACGGTGGATTTTTCAAACCAGGGGACAAAACCTTTGGGTAGTTTATAAGTAGCCCCTAAACCTATCACAGACGATGAAAACGGGCTCAGCTCCTTATCGCGCGCCAGATAATTCTGGGCATCACGGAACGGAAAAAGATCATTGTAAAAATCCGCGCCGGTTTTCTGGTCGTAGATACGCACCTTGCCTTCCAATATCCAGTTATCGCGCCAGGCATGGGTATAACGCAACTCGTAGTTTTGTGCCTCAATACCCCAGCTGTCCTCAAAGGTGCGGTACTCACCGCGTATCGACGCGCGCCAGGGCAAATGGTAGATAGCCCGAATACCAAAGGCATCACTATTGCGCGTATGCGGGTAGCGCTCAGCTTGATACGAATACCCTCCCGATACCGCATCCAGGAAACGCACCGAACGATAGGGGTTGTTTAAACAACTTTGTTCATCAGTCAGGTTGAGGCACTGGTCTGTCGCCGCGTCGTAGCTGAAGGAGGCGAGCAGATTTTTAGTCACAATCTGCGAGGCATTGATGCTGTATTTGCGCCGCTGCAAATCGCGCTTATAGGTGGGGTCGGTATTTTGGCCAACCACATCCTGGCCAAAACTCACGCCAAAACCCAGGGTGGTCAGGTCACCAAAAAAGCTCTGGTCGATGCCAAAACTGTAGGTTTTTGCGTCGTAATCATTTTCCTTGCTGGCGGTATAGCCGAGGTTGATGGTGGACCGGTCCACCAGGTACTGCGCACTTAAACCGTGCTCCTTACGCTCTTCGCTGTAGGGGCTTGCGGTGGCCTCCACGTCAATCGACGCACTGCTGACCATATCTACATAGTAATTGGCCGCCAGCGACACCGAAGCGCCCACATTTTTGCGCACCAGGATTGAGGGGCCGTCGATTTGCGCACCGCCGCCATCGTAACCGTGGTAGAGGATATCGATACGCTCATCGGGCAACACGGCGGCCCGGGCAGACACGGACAAGACCAGCAGCAGTAGGAGCAGGCGATTAATTACAGCCACAGCCACCTCCCGATGCGCCATCGCCACCGCGCGCTGCTTCACGTGCATCGTAGACGTGGTGCAGATAGCTGGACGCTACCGGATCGCGATCAAAGCTCATGATTTCATCGGCGATATTCTGCCGTTCATAAGGTTTGACCCAGGGTTTAATCGGACTGCAGGCGGCGATAGCAAAGAGCGACGCCAGCAACAGGAGGCGCTGTGTTTTCATTCTTTGATCAGCTCGCGGATCTGGTCGCGGTATTTGTTTTCGTCACCGGGTTTGTAGCCGCGGTTGACGTAGCGGATCTGGCCTTTTTTATCGATCAATACCGTGGTGGGCATGGCATCGACTTTGTAGAGGCTGCTGGCTTTGCTCTCAGGGTCGTACAGCACCGGCAAATCCACGCCCAGCTCTTTAATCAGTTTTTTCGCGTCGGTGTTGTCCTCTTCCACATTCACGCCGTAGAGCACAAAACCAGCCGCGCTGTAGCGCTTGTACATGGCATCCAGCAGCGGCATTTCCTGGCGGCAGGGGCCGCACCAGGAGGCCCAGAAGTTGAGCATCACCACCTTGCCGCGCTGTTCGGCCAGGCGAACATTTTCACCGGTGCTCGATTGCAGGGTGAAGTCCGGGGCAGGCTGTGCATTAGCCGCGCCAACCATCAGGCTGGCAACCAATGCCAGGCCGAGCGAGAGAATGGTTTTGCGTATCAACATAGACATAACTCCATGGTCATAGGGCATGTGCCCGTTGAAAAACAGTCATAGGGCCTAGGCCCGTTGAACATTAGAAAAACAGCGAAATACCGAAGCGCGTTTCCAGGTTATTGGTTGCTTTGGATTCGCCAAAAATCTCGTGCTTGAACGCGTGGTTGCGCATGCTGATATCCAGCGCTAACCAGTCGGTGCCATAAAAACGCAAACCGCCACCGATGTTGTAGGTGAAATATTCCTTGGCGGCAAATTCGGTGTTGCCGGCACCGGCAATCAGGTAGAAGTTGCTGTTAAAGGTCCAGCGCTTGGCGATGTAAATTTGCCCCGGGAAAAAATTGTAGCCGAGCGACAGGTTGTAATAGGTAAAGTCGCGCTCGTCCTCGGTGAGCAGCTCCACACCCCCACTGAGCAATTCATAACTGGTTTCCTGGGCCTCACTTAAACCATAGGCACCTTCAATAAATACATTTTCGGTGATGTGGTAAGTCAGGGTCAGGCCGGTCACCGCCCCAGAGCCAAAATCTTCGATGCTGAGCAAACCGGCAAACACACCAACCTCAAAGTTTTCACTGTCGAGGTCCGCCTCCTTGATCTGGCGCCGCTCAATATCCGGCGCGATGATCTTGCCCAGCTCGCCGTCTTCTTCCGCTTGCGCCCAGGTACCCAGGGAGCAGCTTGCAAGCGCCAGCGTCAGAAAAAGACGTTGAATCCAAGTTTCCATTCGTTGACCTCTTCATTGGTATTACGGCTGGTCAGCACATAGTGGTTGGCGTACTCAAGGCGCAGGAACAGGCGACCGTTGAGGTGGATATAGGAACCCAGACTGGCTTGCAGCAGGTTGTCATCGCGGTCTTCCGCTTCGACCAGGGTTGCGCTGGGATAGGTTTTGATGGTGCCGGCACCGACACTGAAGTAAGGCGATACGCGCCATTGCGGGAAGGGTTGGAACAGCACCGCCGCCGCCATGATCTTGCTATCGGAGAATTGCCCGGTATTGGAGTCGAAGCGCAGCTCCGCCGAGAGGTTGCGCGTAAAGCGGTAACCCAGGTTGAACGCCAGGCCATCGGCACCGGCAAAGTCGCCGTAGGCTACCCCCAGCTCAAAGCGGTCTTCCAGGTAATCCACCTGGCCCGGATCGGGGAAATCCGGCACAGAGCCATCGGGCGACAGGGTGAGCAGCATGTCGCTGCGCTTGATCCAGCCCTGCAGGCCGCGGCGGGTTTCGATCTTGATCCAGTCGGTGCGGCTTTTAAGCAAGGTGATGACTTCATCGCGCTCGACCACATGGAAAATCGGATAGCCCGAGCCGGGCCCTGCATAGACATTCAGAAACGCATCGTTGACGGTCACTTGCAGCGGTGCCTTGTCGGAAAACCAGTTCCATTGGGCCTGTGCAGGCCCGGCAGCCAAGGTGGCCAGGAGCGCCAGCCATAGCAGATAAGGGCGCCACACTACGGCGGGGTACACGGCGGTCATGCCTTGATCTCGGTCTATTCGTTTAATTGGGGATCACCATCTCGAAAGGATTGGCGTAGTACTGCCCGTTGGTATCCAGCCACTCGGAGAGCAGTTTCAGCTCCGCCTCGTTGAGTGAACCGGCGTGGTCAACACTGTCCTGCAAGATGCCTTCCAGCATCGGGCGCTGGCGCAAACGCTGCCACTGGACAGTTTGGCCCTGGTTAACATCGGGCGTGGCGCCTACATTATCCACTCGCGCCTGGAATGTATATCCTCCTATACCATCACCAGCGACAGGGTCGTAATAGACAATAGCACCGGTTTTATAGTTGGCCGCGACATCCCAGTTGGGTGCAAAGCGGTCGAGGAAACGGTTGCTGCTGTTGGCCCCCGCGCGACTCATGGGCGGCGGCAGGGCGCCGGTCTCCACCATAAGGGGAATAGGATTGCCCTGCGCATCCAATTCCAACTCACCGGTTTCTTCATCGCGGATTTCAAACGGGCAATCGACTACCCCGGCACAGGTGGGAATCCCCTCTTCATCGAGGGTGACCTGGCATTCGGGGATAAAGTCGTAGTTATCTTCCAATTCACACACAGGCAAGAGCGTCGCCAAACCACCTTCGTACAGGTACTGGATGCGGCGCTGGTTGCCGTTGAGCAACTGGTTGTAGGAGGTCATGCGCGCATTGGCCTGGAGCTTGGTGCGGGTCAGGTCCAACTGGCCTTGGGGCACCTGGATATTGCCATCGGCATCGGCCGGCGCATGGCAGCCGGCACAGGTATTGGCTGTCACCACACCATCGGTCAGCGGCTGGCGCTCGCGCTCCCACAGCGGCTGGATGTGGTACTCGTAATTGATTACCACACGGCAGTTGTCGGTCCAGGTTGCCGCATTGCGGCAGGCTTCCGGGGTGGGCGCAGTGACCTGGTCAGGGGTGGCTCCGGGCTCCAGGTCGTTATAGCGCAGGCTGATGCTGGCCGATGGGGTAATACCGGGCGCACTCCATTCATCGTTGAATAACAGGTCAACCGTTATGGGTCGCAGGTTGCGCGCCTGGCCGGGACCCGCCATGGGTAAGCACACCACCTGCGCCAGGTTGTTTTCTGCACAGTAGGTGGACTCGGCGGCAAACTCGGCCATGGTCTGGCCCATCTCCGGGGCGATCAAGGCCCCCAGGGGATCGTAGCGCTGGGTGTTGGGAAAGTTGGCGGTCGTTGCGGCGCCGGTATTGAGCGGCGGCGGCGCTAAATCGGCACGGCTGAAAATCGCCAGGCCATTGCTCTCGCGCCATTCACCCGGGCGCAGGCTGGTCCATTGGCTCTGGCGCGCCAGGATACGGCGGCCGCGCGCATCCAGCACTTCGATGGTAAAGGCAACATCGGCAGGGACACGCGCCAGCACCGAGCCATCGGCCTCTACCGGCGCATAGCCGAGGATTTCAAACAAACCATTCACCTGGTTAAAGGTATTGGCGTAAATCTCGTCCGGCTGGTCGTCCAGGGTTTCGTTATCGGGCACAGAGACCGCCTTGATAAAACGCACAAAACGCGCCGGGCGCAATTCTGCCGGACGCGCGGCCAATTCACCCAGGCCGGCCGCACCGGAACCCAGGGGATTAAACACGCCGTCCTGGTCGTAGACACTGCGGATATGCACTATACCCACCCCCAATTCCGCCAGGGCAGCATCCAGTTCACTGGGGCGATATGCCGGTGGTGTGGCCAGGTTCTCCAGCGCAATAGCTTCGGTAAACAGCTTGCCATCTTCGGCCAATACCACCGGCAGTTGCGTCTGGTTGGCCATGTCGTAAATCCAGATGCCGTAGAAGGGCGGCGCCTCTTCATAGCCGGCGATTGGCTGGCCCTCACTGAACAGTTCGGCCAGGCAGGGGCGCAGGCGTTCGGTGGCGGTTTCCAGCAGGCGGCATTGGCTCCAGCTCACCAGCAGGCGGTTGGTGCCGTCGAACAGTGGGGAGAGCGACGCAAAGCGGCCGTGGAGCGAGACATTGCCGGGGGTGATATCCACCGGCTTGACCGAAATGGAACTGGGTTCGCCCTCGGCATCGGCGACCGGATTGATCACCACCATATCGCCCCCCAACTGGGTTTGGTTGTACATGTAGATGGCCGCAATACGACCATCGGGCAGCATTTGCGGCTGGAACAGGCGCGCCGTTTCGTCCAGTTCCGCATTGGCAATATTGAGGCTGGCGTAGCCGAAATAGCGCTGCACATCGCTGCCATCGGGATTCATGGTGTAGAAGCTCAGGCGATCCGTGGCAAAGCCATCCCAGCGCAGGTAGAGCACACGGCCATCGGCAAGCAGGCTGGGCTCGATATCGTGGCTCTGGTTAAAGGTCAGTTGCTGGATGTCGGTACCATCGGCGCGCATGCTGTGGAGGTGAAAGGCAGTCAGGTCATTGTCGCGCTCATTGACCGCGCCAAACTGCGGTTTGCCCTCATCGAGCAGGATTTCACGCGCGCGCTTCTGGCGGTCGGAACTGAACAGTATCCGCCCATCGGGCAGGTAGCGCGGGCTGACATCATTGCCCTTTTCCGCCTCGATGTTGGAATCGATGATGCGCCGCAGGGTTTTGCTGGCGATATCGTATTCCCATATATTCCAGGTGGGCTGCTCGTCCTCGTCCAGGTCGGGATCTTCAGGCGCACGCATGGCAAATGCCAGCTTCTTGCCATCGAGGGAGGAGGTCACATCCTTCACATCGTAATTGGGGGTTTCGGGCGTGAAATTGGGGTCGCCCTCAAAGGCGGCGCGACTGATATTGGCAACCGCTGCCTGCACCGTGGCGCGGTCTTTCAGGAATAACTCGGCCCCGGGGTTAAACGCATCCGGCTCAAACACATCGCGAAATACCGGATTGCCATCCTCATCGACCGGAATGCTGCGCTGCACATAGGCCAGGGGCATATCCACTACCACCGGGTCCGGCTTTTGGCCGGAATTGGAACTCCCTCCCGAACCACCGCCGCAGGCGCCCAGCATCAGGCCCGAGAGCGCCAGGGAGGCGATGGCCAGGCGGCGGATCAGGTAGAGAGATGAGGGGGATGTGTCAGTCATAACCGGGACCCGAGGTCGCTAGATAGTGGGTGAAGGGATGTTTTATAAAGTTTTCTTATCAGTTATTGCCAATATATAGCCAAAACTGACCTTGATATACAAAACCCACGCCAATCAGGCAAGGCCAGCCGGTATAAGCGGTGGAATCGCATCATCAACCCATTTCGGTTATGGAATTGTGAAAAGCCTCTCGATTTAACCAGAGGACATTTCCCGAGTCGATGGCCGGTTACTGCAGGCGGAATAACGGCAGGGATTACCGAATGACCCAAACGCCAAAAATGCCATCAAATCCCCGTCAAACACACCCCGGGGAACCAGTTCGCATTGCGCCCCTATTGGTACCAAATTGACAATCTGTGACATGGTCGATGCGTCCGGGTAAGCGCAAGCCAGGCTTTGTTATAGCGCCAGGTTTATACTTGGGCCTGATTCCGCCCCCGATAAGCAGGGACATCCTGCAACGTTAATCCGACTGACCCGATTCCCCTGGACGCCAGGCAAGCTGGCATCAAGCAAACATGTGAAAGATAAAGGCATTTTTAGCGATTTTTTACAGATTTTTCCTTATAAACCATAGATTTTACCTGTATCAGCCATGTGCAGTGCCACACCGGATATTGCGCCGCCCTGCCCACAGCGGCGGCGGCCTATCTGACAAAACAACCGGCTGTCGTTCCACAGGTGTAGCAAGCCCTGGCAAGCAGAAACAGAAAATGTGCGCCATTTTTTCAAAAACTGTGACCTATGCTCAAAATCATGCAAGAAGCCATGTACCCCATTACTTTTAGGCATAGCGGCTGCATATAAGCGACAAAATGGCTATTTATCCATCAGTCGTCAGGTTGCGCGCATATCCGCTTGTAGCGCCAAAGCAATGGACACATTACGCACGCACAACGAACCGGCATGAGCAACAAAAAATAAGCACGATGAAATAAGCCACCCGTTCCAGGCTGTTAACTATTTTCGATTAAACCAGAGCGCCCCCGCGGCGCCTTTATGGGAGCAACCGTGACCACTCAATCCGCCTCCTCCAGCTCAGGGACTGCCATTACCTGGCAGCGCCTGTTGCGACAGTTGCCCCGTATCGGGCTCTTGTCGCTCGCCATCGCCAGCAGCTATAGCCATGCCGGCCCGCGCGAGCAAGCCCTGCAAATCCATAACCGCGTCGCCGGTGTGCTGCCGACCGAAGCCGTGCTGCAAACCATGGCCGACCACATCCGCAACAACGATGTCGCCGCCGCCGTGCGCGTTGCCATGGATAACGAAGCCTTCTACAGCGTTACCCTCAAGAACCTGGCCACACCCTGGACCAACCGCGACCGCACGGTCTTTGCGCCGCTCAATGACTACACTGCAACGGTGATTGGCATGGTGCGCGATGAACTGGATTTTCGCTCCGCGCTCTACGACAACATCCTCTACACCAGTAGCGCCGGTGGCCTGCCCGCCTACTCCAACAGCAACAATGCCCATTACGAGGCCATCGAAAACCAGGGCGTCAGCCTGAAGAATACCCTGGTGCGCCGAACCCAGACGGAAGTGACCGGGCTGCCGGCAGCCGCGACCTCGGGTGTCATCACCACCCGTGCCGCCGCCAAGGCCTTTTTCTACGCCGGCACCAACCGCGCCATGTTCCGCTTTACCCTGATCAACCACCTGTGCCGCGACCTGGAGCAGGTGCACGACACCAGCCTGGTTCCCGACTTTATCCGCCAGGATGTGAGCCGCAGCCCCGGCGGCGACAGCCGCGTCTACCTCAATAACTGTATCGGCTGCCACAACGGCATGGATCCCCTGGCCAAGGCCTACGCCTATTACGACTACGAGTACAACCTGGAGACCGACCCCGAAGGCCAGAACGGCAGCATCCATTACAACACCGAGAGCACCCTTGACCCGGATACCAACAGCCGCGTCGAGAAAAAATACCTGATCAACGCCAACACCTTCCGCTACGGCTATGTCACCACCAATGACGATTGGAAAAACTACTGGCGCGCCGGTATCAACAGCCACCTGGGCTGGGACAGCAGCCTGCCGGGCAGCGGCTCAGGCGCCAAAAGCATGAATACTGAACTGGCCCACAGCCAGGCCTTTGCCAGCTGCCAGGTGGAAAAAGTGTTTCACAACGTCTGCCTGCGCAAACCCGCCGATGCGACTGACCGCGATAAGGTGCGCGAGATCACCCAGAATTTCGCCAGCGCCGGTTACAACCTGAAGCAAGTGTTTATCGACACTGCCGACTACTGCAAAGGTGAATAAGGTGAAGATCGTGAACACTACCCGCCCATTGCTTCGCCCGCTGGCGCTGGTCGCCAGCTTACTTGTCGTCGGCCTGCTCTCCGCGTGCGGTTCCGGCAGCGGCTCGGAAGTCAAACCCAACACCCCGCCACCGCCCCCGGCGGGCGGCGGTTTTACCTATAACGGCAAGCCGGCTACCACCAGCGATATCACCAAGTTCCAGAATGAACTCTGGCTCAACATCGCGCGCGAGGATCGCTGCGGCGGCTGCCACCAAACCCAGGCGCCCACTTTTGCGCGCGGCGACGACATTAACCTCGCCTATGCGGCAGTGATCGATAACAGCCTGGTGAACCTGACCGATCCCGGCTCATCGCGCCTGGTAACCAAGGTGGTCGGCGGCCATAACTGCTGGCGCGCCGACCCGGTCGCCTGTGGCGACGATATGACCACCTGGATCAACCGCTGGGCCGGCCCGCGCGAAACCAGTGCCAATGACATCACCCTCAAGGCACCGGAAGACCGCGAGATCGCCAATACCCGCAGCTTCCCGGTGGATAACAGCGGCTTTGCGGCTACGGTTTATCCGCTGCTGACCCAATACTGCGCCGGTTGCCACTCCGAATCCTCCGCCACCCGCCAGCAGCCCTACCTGGCCAGCCAGGATGTGGCTGTCGCCTATCAGGCATCGAGAAGCAAAATCCGCTTGGACAATCCATCCCAATCGCGCCTGGTGCAGCGCCTGCGCGCCGACTCCCATAACTGCTGGAGCGGCAATTGCGCGAACGATGCCAATGAGATGCAGAGCGCCATCCAGGCATTCGCCAACGGTATCCCGGAAGTGGAAGTCGATCCGGATCTGGTGGTGAGTAAGGCGGTGGGGCTGGGCGATGCCTTCGTGCTCAGCAGTGGCGGACGTATCGACAGCGATATCATCGCCAAGTACGAATTCAAAACCGGCAAGGGCACAGTGGCGTTTGATACCTCGGGGATTGATCCGGTTGCCGACCTGGGCCTGATCGGCAATGTCGCCTGGAGCAGTGCCTGGGGCATCAAACTGGCCGACAACGGCCGCGCCCAGGCGACCGTGGCGGGCAGCCGCAAGCTCTACGACCTGCTGCGCGGCACCGGTGAATACAGTATTGAAACCTGGGTGATCCCCGATAACGTCGACCAGGGGATGAACAACGAAAACCCCGCGCGTATCGTCAGCTACTCCGCCAGCACCAACGAGCGCAATTTCACCCTCGGCCAATACGACTACAACTATGTGGCGATGAACCGCACCAACCAGAGTAATGCCAATGGCGAGCCGGTATTGGCCACCAATGACAACGACCAGCGCGTGCAGGCCTCGCTGCAGCATGTGGTCGTCACCTTTGACCCGGTCAATGGCCGTCGCCTGTACGTGAATGGTGAATTTACCGGCGACCAGGACCCTTCTGCCGGTGCGGTACTGCGCGACTGGGATAACGGCTATGCCCTGGTGGTAGGCAACGAAGTCTCCGCCAACCGTCCCTGGAAAGGCAGTGTGCGCTTCCTGGCTATCCACAAACACGCCATCACCGCAGAGGCCATCGCCACCAACTTTGAAGTGGGTGTAGGCGCCAAGTACCTGCTGCTGTTTAACGTGTCCGACCTGATTGACCTGCCCGGCAGCTACATCGTATTTGAGGTGCAGCAGATTGATGACTTCGGCTATCAATTTGCCACTCCCTTCTTCACCAACCTGAACGATGCGGAACCAGCCGGCGACATCCCACTCAAGGGCATCCGCATTGGCGTGAATGGCACCGAGGCGCCGGTTGGCCAGGTCTTTGGCCATATCGACACCCTCATCAGCGCGGCATCGATTGTCGATGGCCGCCAGTTGCTCTCGCCCCTGGGAACAGTGGTGGAAGCCAAATCCGGCCCCGAGGAAGACCTGTTCTTCCTCACCTTCGACCAGATTGGCGCCAATCTCTATAACCGCGAAATCCCCGCAGCACCGGCACCGGCTGATCCGGCGGATATTCCCGACCAGCCGCGCCTGGGCCTGCGCGACTTTGGCGAGATCAACGCCAGCCTGGCGCAAATGACCGGTATTCTTGCGACCCACACCCAGGTGGCCGCGACTTACGAGAAGGTCAAGCAACAGCTGCCAACCCTGACCAACCTCGATGGCTTCCTGGCAGCGCAGCAAATGGGCATCACCCAATTGACCGTCGCTTACTGCAATGCCCTGGTCGATAGCAGTGCAGCGCGCGCCCTGGTATTCCCCGGTTTCGACTTTAGCGCCGGGGCCAGTACTGCCTTCAATACCGCCACCAAGCGCGAGCAAATCATCGAGCCGCTGCTGGCGCGCCTGCTGGCCAGCGAATTAGCCGATGGCGACAACCCCGACAGCCCGCTCGCTGAGCAGGCGGACCCGGCGGCGCTGCGCCTGGAGCTGAACCAGTTGATCGACAACATGACCAGCTGTGGTGGCAGCTGCGCCAGTGATCGCACCCTGACCACCGTCAAGGCAAGCTGCGCCGCCGCCCTCGGCAGCGCCGTCATGCTGTTGCAATAATTCCCGGAGTGACAAAGACCATGGCCAAATACAAACAACCTTTACACCCGGATGCGCCCCTGTTGCTCAACAACCACCGTCGCCCGGTCACCCGCCGCGAACTTATCGCCCAGGGGTTTAAAGTGGGCGGTGGCACCCTGGTGGGCGGCTCGCTGTTGAGCCTGATTGCCAACCCGCTGCTGGCCGCTGAAGTCGGCCTGTCGCCGGATATAGCAGCGGTGCGCGATGCCTGCGGTATCGCCGCCCAGGGCGCGGGCAAGATTCCCTTCATTTGTTTCGACCTGGCGGGCGGCGCCAACTTTGCCGGCTCCAATATCCTGGTGGGCCAGCGCGGCGGCCAGTTGGATTTCATCAGTGCGGCGGGGTACAGCAAACAGGGATTACCGGCCGATATGGCGCCCAGCGCATCCACCGCCGGTACCCTGGTCGATACCAGTCTGGGCCTGGCCTTTCACAGTGACTCGCAATTGCTGGCGGGCATCAATGCCAAGATCCAGGAATCCACGGCAGCCAATATCAATGGCGCGGTGATCGCTGCACGCTCGGAAAATGACACCGGCAATAATCCGCACAATCCCATGTATGGTATCTACCGCGCCGGTGCGGGCGGTTCACTGGTGGATTTGATCGGCTCGCGCAACAGCGACTCGGGCGGCAACTCCATGGCGCCGGCATCGCTGATCAACCTCGAAGTGCGCCCCACCAAAATCGACAACCCCAACGATGTCACAGGCCTGGTCGATGTGGGCGACCTGGTCAGCCTGATGTCGCAGGAAGATATTGTAAAAACCATGGAATCCATCTACCGCATCAGCGATGCCAAAATTAATTCGATTCCCGCACTGGGCACCAGCCGCGATGCGCAATTAAAAGAATTGCTGCGCTGCGGTTATGTGAAGAGTGCCGACCTGGCCGCGCGCTTCGGCAACCCCGGCGACATCAACCCAATCCAGGACAGCGATATCGTCGGCAGCAATGGGGTCTTCTCGTTCGATGAGTTCAACAGCGACGGCGAATTCCGCAAAACAGCATCGGTGATGAAACTGGTGGTAAACGGTTTTGCCGGTGCCGGCACCATCACCATGGGCGGTTACGACTATCACACCGGCGATCGCTCCACCGGTGAAATCCGCGATGAGCGCGCAGGCAAATGTATTGGCGCCTGCCTGGAATATGCCGCGCGCAAAGGCATACCCTTGATGATTTATGTGTTCAGCGATGGCTCGGTATTCAGCAACGGCATGCTCGACAACTCTATGGCAGGCCGCGGCAAAGGCGTCTGGACGGGCGATGACCAGCAAACCGCCTGCTCCTTCTTTTTGGTATACAACCCGGCAGGGCGCCCCACACAACTCGACGGCAGTCTCACCGGCAAGCAAATTGGTTATATGCGCCCCAGTGGCGATGTGGAAACCGCCGGCAGCCCGGCAGCCAATAACGTCAACCTGCTGGTTGAAACCGTGTTGCTCAATTACATGGCACTGCACGGCGAGCAAAACCTGTTTGGCAGCCGCTTCCCCGGCCACGGCCTGGGCAACGCCACCATGATGGACCGCCTCACTGCCTTTCGCCCCATCGTCAACGGCACCATCGGCAACGCCCCCACCTGATTTCGTTGTTCTCCTTGCTAGCGCTCAGCCGGTACCCTGTACCGGCTTTTTTTATGGCGTGCCGTCCCGGTTTACAATAGTGTCCATCGCAACACCCGCCTGAACAGCCCATCCAATAACGAACAGGATTTTCCACAATGACACTACAACACTATGCCGCTACCCTGCTTATCCTGTGCAGCTCACCACTTCAGGCCGACATACTTTGGCGCGGTGATTTTGAAACCGGTGATGCGAGCCAGTGGCATACCGGTATCAATGCAGCGGGACTTTCGGTAACGGACCAATGCAGCTACGACGGCAGGTTTGCCGGCAGGGTACAACTGACGGGAGACGATATGTTCCTGTGGAATGGTAACAAGCAATTGAATCGCAGTGAGTTTCATCACCGTATGCCAGAGGGCGCGACCCGGGAAGGCAAGGACACCTTTTTTGCATTCGCTTTTTATTTACCCAAAGCCCTGAGCCAACACAAACATGAACTGGGCTACTGGGAATCGGATAAAAGCTGGCAGCAAATGTTTCGCTTTAATATCCACGGCCAGTCCCTGAGCTTCCAGCAATCCAATCAGGATACGCCTTTTTGGACACTCGATGCAGGAGCTGCCCCCGGACAATGGCAGCGAGTGGCGCTGCATATCCACTGGTCAACCAACCCGGCTACCGGTTTTGTCCAGACCTGGGTCAATGGCGAGGATATGGGCAAATACCACTTCCCTACCCTGCCTGCCAAGGATGCCCGGATGTTTACCCAAATCGGTATTTTGCGCACACAGGAAAAACAACCGGCGGAAATCTGGATTGATGCAGCGCTGGAAAGCAGTAGCCTTCAATCCCTGCTGGCCATAAAGTCAGACAAAAACAAGCGTGGATGCGAGTAGCTTTATAAAATGGCACCCAAACTCCTATTTATATTTAAAAATAATGTCTTTAGGAAAAGGTGGATTTTTATAGATAAAATATAAAATTACAAAAGAAAAAATAATTCCCCAAAATAGAAGCAACAAGAATTAATTGCCTATTTTTGTCATTAGTACACAGCAAAAGCTGCTGCCGGTTCTCATTTTGCTGCCCATACCAACAAAAGCATATTGTCTATCAATAAGACGGTATGACATTATGTAATCGATATCAGCAAACACTGATAACCATAATAACCAGTGATACGCGCACCACGATACAGTTCAAGGATACTGACCTTCCCATGTTCAGGTTTTATAGAAATGCGACCTTCGCATTTTTAACGCTTATTATTCTGACACTCATGATTGTGTATGCCGGTGTCGCCAAGTCAAAACTGAACACGCCCTTGTTTCCTGCGCGAGATCAGGATCTGCCATGGATATCCTCGACAGAACCACCAAGCCCCGTTGGTAAAACCGTGTTGTCGTTGAAAAGCGAAGTGGGCACTATCGAGTACGAATTTCTACTCGATCCGGAAAAACCATTTCCCTACACCCATTACTCTATGTACTTTATCGAGGCCGACCAGCCTTATCGCCTGGTTGATCTGACGCGATACAGCAGTTTCTCCTTCAAAGTGTTATGCGACCCTAAAAATGTCTTGCTGTTGGTATTGTTCAGTTTTGATGAGAAAGTTACTGACATCAACCAGGCTGTCACCCGACGGGTTTCCTCAACGGCCTTTTCCTGCAGCCACCATTGGAACACGATTACTATTGGCTTTGATGAGCTGGACACACCCCACTGGTGGCTAGGGCGATACGGTTATGAATACAGCGACAGGGGCTACCAGCTTGATAAGGTGATGGGTTTTGCATTTGTGAACTCATTACAAAGCCCATTGGATACCCCCTCTTATGTCAAGCTGACCGATATCAAATTGCTCGGCAGGGAGGATCGTTATCTGTATGCCGCAGGCGTTATCAGCCTGTGTTGCTGGATCATCTTTTTTGTGTGGATCTTTCGTCAATATGTCGTTGCCCTGACCGAGCAAATACGGGAAAAGGTCAAACAGGATCAACCCTTGATCGCCTACAAAAAACTGTCTATTGAGCCGCAAAAGGATAAAGAGAAAAGCGCGCTGTTACGTCATATAGCCACAGAATATGCCAACCCGGATATCAGCCTGGAAATAACCGCAACCACACTTGGTATTAATCGCACCAAAATCAATGATATTTTAAAAGATGAATTAGGTCTCACCTTCAGTGCCTACCTGAACAAGTTGCGCCTGACAGAGGCAGCCCGGCTGTTATCCGAAAGTGAGGAGGCGAACGTCTCTGAAATTGCCTACTCAGTTGGCTATAACAATGTGTCCTATTTCAACAAGTTATTTAAAATTGAATACGGCTGTACCCCTAAAATGTTCAAGTCCCTTTACCTGTCAGATAGCGATTAAACCCTGCACAATCCTATAACCCGAATAGTGCAAAAAAATGATTGCTCATGTTGCACTGACCTCTAACGATAAATAGTTCACATATTGCATTTTCCTGGCACAGATTTCATTTAACTAACTGCAAAGAATCTTCAACTTTTTACAGTTTTATAAAAAACCTTTCATTAGTGCAATTGCTTCCCTTGCTCCCTCTCTACTCTGCCGTCCCGGCACAGCGACAAACCTGACAGAGTTAAACACACCTGCCATGTCTATTGCTTCGAGCACATTCCATAAAAACACCGACTCAAATATCAAGGAGCTACCAATGAATAACAACAAGAACAAGGGTCTCTACAAAACCCTGTTTCTGTCGATTGCAGGTCTATGCCTTGCCTGCACCCAGGCTTTAGCACAAACCATCAATGTCAATGCCGCAACGGAGTATCAAACCATTCGCGGATTTGGCGGTATGAACGGTGTCGGTTGGATCAACGATCTCACCACATCCCAATTGGAAACCGCATTTGGCAGCGACCAGGGTCAGTTGGGACTATCGATTATGCGCATGCGCATTGACCCCAACTCCGCCAACTGGCGCCTGCAAGTGCCTGCCGCTGTACGTGCACGTCAACTGGGAGCAATCTTACTGGCATCGCCCTGGTCTCCACCGGCCCATATGAAATCCAATAAAAGCTTGATTAATGGTGGAAAGCTCTTGCCTGAATATTATGGTGACTATGCCACCCACTTGCTCGGCTTTGCCGATCATATGTCACGTAATGGCGCACCGCTGCATGCGATCTCCTTGCAAAACGAACCGGATTGGCATCCGGATTATGAGTCTTGTGATTGGAATGGCAATGACTTTGTGAATTTCCTCAACGCACAGGGTTCACGCTTTGGTGCCGACTTGCAAGTTGCCGTCGGTGAAGCCGTAGGCTTCACAAAACGCTTTACCGATCCGGTTCTGAATAGCCCAACCGCCGTACAGCACGCCGATATCATTGCCGGCCACCTCTACGGTGCAGTTCCCCAGGACTATCCACTGGCGCGCAGTAAAGGCAAGGAAGTCTGGATGACAGAGCACTACACCGATAGCAAAAATGATGCGGATGTCTGGCCCCTGGCATTGGATGTGGGTGTAGAACTGCACAGGAGTATGGCAGCTAACTTCAACGCTTATATTTGGTGGTATATCCGTCGCTTCTACAGTTTTATCAAGGAGGACGGGCAAGTTAGCAAACGCGGCTACATCATGTCTCAATACGCACGCTTTGTACGCCCTGGATTCAAACGTATTGGCGCCACCGAAAATCCCTATTCCGATGTGATGGTGACTGCCTATAAAGGCCCTGACAATAAAATTGTCATGGTGGTCGTTAACAACGGTAACGCATCGCGCAACCTGAATGTCAATCTGCAAAATGCCACGGTAGCGTCTTTCGTCAAATACAGTACCTCAGATACCCTGAATGTGAGTTATGGCGGAGCCTACCGTATGACCAATGGTGCCACCAGCTTCTGGGTTGAGCCTAAAAGTATTGCGACCTTTGTCAGTGAAGGTACAACAACCAGCAGCAGTTCCAGTTCTTCCGTACGCAGCTCAAGTTCAAGCTCCAGTAGCATCGTCAGCAGTTCCAGCAGGAGCAGTTCTTCTGTTGCCAATACCGGCGCCAATGCCAGTTGTACCTATGTTGTGACCAACCAATGGAACAACGGCTATACCGCCTCCATTCGCATTACTAATAACGGTACTACTGCGATTAATGGTTGGAATGTCAGTTGGAACTACACCGATGGCAGCCGGATTAGTAATAGCTGGAATGCCAACCTGACAGGCAGCAACCCCTATGCGGCCAGTGGATTGAGCTGGAACTCGGTGATCCAACCGGGCCAGAGCGTTGAATTCGGATTCCAGGGGACAAAAAATAATAATGCGGCCCAGGCTCCGGCAGTGACAGGAAGTATTTGCCGATAAAAAATTTTCCAACAGCACTTCAGAATAAGAAATCACAGCGGTAGTTAACGCACTGTGAAATACATCAACCAAACTCATGCTGCATCAGTACTCATGTGCAAGCTGTCGATTGTACCCCGTACTGAATTAACCCGGTCTTCGGACCGGGTATTTTTACAAGCAGCACCCGCAATTCATCCCTATAAATTCCATGGAGATTACCATGACAATTTCCGCAAGCGATTACCGTCACCCGGGTAATTTTTTAAAACGTACAACAGCGCTATTGTGCGTCGGCACTGCACTAACAGCCCTGGCCTTTAACGCATCGGCTGCCTGTACCTACACCATCGATAGCGAATGGTCCACCGGCTTTACCGCCAATATCACCCTCAAAAACGATACCGGTGCCGCCATCAATAACTGGAACGTGAATTGGCAATACTCCAGCAATCGCATGACCAGCGGCTGGAATGCCAACTTCTCCGGCACCAACCCCTACAACGCCACCAACATGAGCTGGAACGGCAGCATCGCGCCAGGACAATCCATCTCCTTCGGCCTCCAGGGCGAAAAAAATGGCAGCACCGCCGAGCGACCAACCGTCACCGGCGCCGCTTGTAACAGTGCAACCACCAGCTCTGTGGCTTCCAGCTCTTCAACACCCACCACCAGTTCATCTTCTGCATCCAGTGTGGCCTCCGCACTGCTGTTGCAAGAAGCACAAGCCGGTTTCTGCCGTGTGGATGGCACCATCGATAATAACCACACCGGCTTTACCGGCAGTGGCTTTGCCAACACCAACAATGCCCAGGGGGCAGCGGTAGTCTGGGCGATAGATGCTACCAGCAGTGGCCGTCGCACCCTGACTATCCGCTATGCCAATGGTGGAACCGCCAATCGCAATGGCTCACTGGTGATTAACGGCGGCAGCAACGGTAACTATACGGTGAGTTTGCCCACGACCGGCGCCTGGACCACCTGGCAAACCGCAACTATCGATGTGGATTTGGTACAGGGCAATAATATTGTGCAGTTGTCTGCAACGACAGCCGAAGGCTTACCCAATATAGATTCGTTAAGTGTTGTGGGTGGTACGGTCAGGGCAGGTAATTGCGGCAGTGTGAGCAGCAGCAGTTCCGTGCAATCGTCATCATCGAGCAGTAGCTCAAGTGCTGCATCGGCCAAAAAATTTATTGGCAACATTACAACGTCCGGCGCCGTGAGATCCGACTTCACCCGCTATTGGAATCAGATTACTCCTGAAAATGAAAGCAAGTGGGGTTCGGTTGAAGGCACTCGTAACGTTTACAACTGGGCGCCATTGGATCGCATCTATGCCTATGCCCGCCAGAATAATATTCCGGTAAAAGCCCACACCTTTGTGTGGGGTGCACAATCACCTTCATGGCTGAACAATTTGAGCGGCCCGGAAGTTGCCGTTGAAATTGAGCAGTGGATTCGCGATTACTGTGCGCGCTACCCGGATACCGCCATGATCGACGTGGTGAACGAAGCGGTGCCAGGCCACCAGCCTGCAGGTTATGCGCAAAGGGCTTTTGGCAATAACTGGATCCAGCGCGTTTTCCAACTGGCGCGCCAATATTGCCCCAACTCCATTTTGATCCTGAACGACTACAACAATATTCGCTGGCAGCACAACGAGTTTATCGCGCTCGCTAAAGCCCAAGGCAATTATATTGATGCAGTCGGTCTGCAGGCTCACGAATTGAAAGGCATGACCGCAGCGCAAGTTAAAACCGCCATCGACAATATTTGGAACCAGGTGGGCAAGCCCATTTACATTTCCGAATACGACATTGGTGACACCAATGACCAGGTTCAATTGCAGAACTTCCAGGCTCACTTCCCCGTGTTCTACAACCATCCACATGTGCATGGCATTACCCTCTGGGGATATGTGGTGGGCAGGACCTGGATCGAAGGCTCCGGTTTGATCCAGGACAATGGCACACCGCGCCCGGCAATGACGTGGTTGATTAACAATTACCTCAATCAATAAAAGCGCCTCCCTGTTGCTCATAAACAGGATTTTATGAGCAACAGCCGCTGAGTAAACATCACCCGTTTTTCGTGAACGGGCTATTAAACAATAGCGATGAAACCACTTTTGTAACGGAGATTATGATGATTAACCACAACAAGACTCCCAACATCCTCGCCAAGGTATTTAAACGTACCTGCGGCCTGGTGAGTACTGGTGCAGCCCTGGCGATCTTATCCCAGGCTGCGTCCGCCGCTTGTACCTACACCATCGATAGCGAATGGTCCACCGGCTTTACCGCCAATATCACCCTCAAAAACGATACCGGTGCCGCCATCAATAACTGGAACGTGAATTGGCAATACTCCAGCAATCGCATGACCAGCGGCTGGAATGCCAACTTCTCCGGCACCAACCCCTACAACGCCACCAACATGAGCTGGAACGGCAGCATCGCGCCAGGACAATCCATCTCCTTCGGCCTCCAGGGCGAAAAAAATGGCAGCACCGCCGAGCGACCAACCGTCACCGGCGCCGCTTGTAACAGTGCAACCACCAGCTCTGTGGCTTCCAGCTCTTCAACACCCACCACCAGTTCATCTTCTGCATCCAGTGTGGCCTCCGCACTGCTGTTGCAAGAAGCACAAGCCGGTTTCTGCCGTGTGGATGGCACCATCGATAATAACCACACCGGCTTTACCGGCAGTGGCTTTGCCAACACCAACAATGCCCAGGGGGCAGCGGTAGTCTGGGCGATAGATGCTACCAGCAGTGGCCGTCGCACCCTGACTATCCGCTATGCCAATGGTGGAACCGCCAATCGCAATGGCTCACTGGTGATTAACGGCGGCAGCAACGGTAACTATACGGTGAGTTTGCCCACGACCGGCGCCTGGACCACCTGGCAAACCGCAACTATCGATGTGGATTTGGTACAGGGCAATAATATTGTGCAGTTGTCTGCAACGACAGCCGAAGGCTTACCCAATATAGATTCGTTAAGTGTTGTGGGTGGTACGGTCAGGGCGGGTAATTGCGGCAGTGTGAGCAGCAGCAGTTCCGTGCAATCGTCATCCTCCTCATCAAGTACCCCATCACAAACCTGTGAGTTAAAAGCCCCCTTGCGCTGGACCTCGACCGGCCCCTTGATCAGCCCTAAAAATCCAGGCTGGATATCCATCAAGGATCCGTCCATCGTGAAATACAACGACACCTACCATGTGTATGCAACCTACTATGACACTGCCTACCGATCCATGTATACCAGCTTTACCGACTGGAACACGGCACAGCAGGCACCGCATATTTCCATGAACGGCAGCCGTGTCGGCAATACCGTTGCACCACAGGTGTTTTATTTCCGCCCGCATAACAAATGGTATTTGATTACCCAGTGGGCAGGTGCTTATGCAACCACTGACGATATCCGTAACCCCAACTGGTCAGCCAAACAAAAACTGCTACAGGGTGAGCCTAATGGCGCGCTGGATTTCTGGGTAATTTGTAACGATACCCATTGTTATTTGTATTTCTCGCGCGACGATGGTGTGTTGTATGTATCCAAGACAACCCTTGCCAACTTCCCGAATTTCTCAGGCTATTCGATTGTGATGGAAGATCACCGCGGCAATGGCAACAGCTATCTGTTTGAAGCAGCCAATGTGTACAAGCTGGATGGACAAAACCGATATCTGTTAATGGTGGAAGCCTATATCAGCGGCCCGCGCTTTTTCCGCTCCTGGACAGCGACCAGCCTGGATGGCCCATGGACGCCCTTGGCTGACACAGAAGCCAATCCCTTTGCCGGCAACAACAATGTGGAATGGTCCACCGGAAAATGGGCTGATGGTATTAGCCACGGCGAACTGATCCGCTCCGGTCACGATGAAAAAATGACGGTAGATCCTTGCAACCTGGAGTTCCTCTACCAAGGCGCATCCGGCCCCGGCTCTACGTACAACACGATTCCTTACAAGTTGGGGCTATTGCGACTTAAAAAATAAAGTCGCTATCCCTTCCAATCATTGTTTTGATTGCATCAGCAACATCCCGACGCCCGTCGGGGTGCTGCTGATGCTTTCCTCCGTACATTAATAACAGGTGTAAACCTTTAATGAGGAAGCCATCGTGAAACAAAACATCATCCCGGATATGCATCGGGTTAATTGGAGAAACCTGATCGCCATTGCCGGAGCCAGCGCGCTTACCTGCCTGTCAGCATCCGCTGCCATGGCAGCCTGCACCTACACCATCGATAGCGAATGGTCCACCGGCTTTACCGCCAATATCACCCTCAAAAACGATACCGGTGCCGCCATCAATAACTGGAACGTGAATTGGCAATACTCCAGCAATCGCATGACCAGCGGCTGGAATGCCAACTTCTCCGGCACCAACCCCTACAACGCCACCAACATGAGCTGGAACGGCAGCATCGCGCCAGGACAATCCATCTCCTTCGGCCTCCAGGGCGAAAAAAATGGCAGCACCGCCGAGCGACCAACCGTCACCGGCGCCGCTTGTAACAGTGCAACCACCAGCTCTGTGGCTTCCAGCTCTTCAACACCCACCACCAGTTCATCTTCTGCATCCAGTGTGGCCTCCGCACTGCTGTTGCAAGAAGCACAAGCCGGTTTCTGCCGTGTGGATGGCACCATCGATAATAACCACACCGGCTTTACCGGCAGTGGCTTTGCCAACACCAACAATGCCCAGGGGGCAGCGGTAGTCTGGGCGATAGATGCTACCAGCAGTGGCCGTCGCACCCTGACTATCCGCTATGCCAATGGTGGAACCGCCAATCGCAATGGCTCACTGGTGATTAACGGCGGCAGCAACGGTAACTATACGGTGAGTTTGCCCACGACCGGCGCCTGGACCACCTGGCAAACCGCAACTATCGATGTGGATTTGGTACAGGGCAATAATATTGTGCAGTTGTCTGCAACGACAGCCGAAGGCTTACCCAATATAGATTCGTTAAGTGTTGTGGGTGGTACGGTCAGGGCAGGTAATTGCGGCAGTGTGAGCAGCAGCAGTTCCGTGCAATCGTCATCGTCATCGAACAGCAGTGCAGGTGCAGCAGTACCCAGTGCCGGTTGCGGTAAACCGCGCACACTGCAAAACGGCAGGATTACATTGCAAAGCGGCGGTACACAGCGCAGCTACATCCTGGATGCACCGACTAACTACAACAATACTCGTCCCTATCGGGTGATCTTCGGTTATCACTGGGTCGGTGGTACCGCCGATGATGTAGCGACCGGCCAAACGGTTCAACGCAATACCTGGGCTCACTACGGGATGAAAAAGTTGTCTGGTGACTCCACGATTTTTGTGGCGCCACAGGGTATAGGTAACGGGTGGGGCAATGGTGGCGGTGCAGATGTCACGTTTACCGATAATATTCTTGCGCAATTAAAAACAGAATTGTGTATCGACGAGAGCCGCATTTTTGCCAACGGTTTTAGCTTCGGCGGATCAATGACCTATGCTATTGCCTGCGCCCGGGCCAATGTATTCCGCGGTGTTGCCGCCTACGGTGCAGGCTCAATCAGCGGTTGCTCCGGAGGCAATAGCCCTATCGCTTATTTCGGCGGCCATGGGATTCGCGACAATGTGTTTACCCCGGATCGCGGTCGCGCATTGCGCGATCGGTTTGTCAGAAACAATAGCTGTACCGTCATCAACCCACCCGAACCCTCCATCGGCAGCCTGCGTCACACCTGTACCAGCTATCAATGCCCCAATAAAAACTATCCTGTACGCTGGTGTGCCTATGATGCCGGCCATATTGCAGCACCCCATGATGGCTCGACTGGCGATAGTGGCAATACCTGGCTTGCCGAAGAAGCCTGGCAATTCTTCACACAATTCTGATTACGTGCTCGTTGATAATTAATCCTCATTGAAAGGTGCCTGGTCGCAAGCGTCGACCAGCGCCTTTCCGGTTTCAGGGTGATAGCCAACCCTTTGGCCCGGTTCAATACCGGGCCTTTTTTAATCGCGGTTTTTTTAATCACAGCGTACCGGGCTAACTACCTCACTATTTTTGACAAAGACAACAAGCTGTGCTTGCACAAAAGGCAGATCACCGTTAAATTCCTGAATACCTCCCTGGCATAAAAATAATGGAGTGGCGATAGGTTATTGGACGGGTGATTGGATTCAATATATCCAATACATCACAAGCACTATGGCATACACAATATCGGCGTACCAATCATCAGGCTGTTGCCCATGGGCAAAATACAAGGCTTTTATAAAAGCTGTAACTTTCTATGTTCTTATTTTATCGAAAAGTGATCTTGGCAGTACTGATACTATTGTCCATCAGCGCTGGGGTGGTTTTTGAACTTTTTTATTTGAGTAAAGCCCAGGTATCATTGTTGCCACAGAATGATAGTGCCATCCCCTGGCGCGCTGTGATCAGTACAGACATTGACCATGGCGGCAGCTCAACACTTAGGGCGCGAGACTCATCATATAATATTGAATATGATTTTTTTCTCACCGACAACACCAAATATCCCTTTACCTCTTTTGCATTACGCTTTGTCCAGCAGGAGCAGGACTCACAGCAATATGTAGACTTATCCGCCTATACCCGAGCAAAGTTTTATATCACATGCAATCCTGCTAATATTTTATCATTCACAATCTACAGTTTTGATGAGGCAATCAGCAGGGAAGCGGATCTATCCAGCTTGCGAATCCTCTCGACCTACTTTGCCTGCACACCGCAACAAGATGCAATTGAAATACAACTTGGCCAACTGGAAACACCCGAATGGTGGCTCGCACTCAATACCAATCTGGCCAATCGCAATTACTCCCTGAAAAAAACCTCGTCAATCACATTTGGTAATTCAACACAAAGCCCACTGGGTACATCATCCCATGTGCTTATCAGCAATCTGGTACTGGAAGGAAGAAACTGGACCCCTATTCTTATCGGCATCATTGGTGTAAGTATTATCTGGGGCATTTTTGCCTGGTGGGTGATTAAAGAATATACCGGGGCATTGATGAAACATGTGCAAGAGCGAATTGCCAAAGACACTCCATTTGTCGCTTACCAACAACTGTCCATAGAACCACACAAAGATAAAGAGCGTAACGCCTTATTAAAGTTTATGGTCACCGAATATCCAAATCCTGATTTGGGCATGGATCTTGCGATCAAACAGTTGGGTATTAATCGCTCCAAGATTAATGATATTTTAAAAAGCGAAGTTGGCCTTACCTTCAATACCTATCTGAACAAACTGCGCCTGACCGAAGCCGCGCGTTTATTAAGTAATAATGCTAATATCAATGTCGCCGAAGTTGCTTATTCGGTAGGCTATAACAATGTGTCTTATTTTAATCGGCTATTTAAAAGCGAATACCGCTGTACTCCCAAGGTTTTTCGATCACTGACAGTGAATAAAGACATAGTCTCCGAATAACAAAAGCCTGGTGCAGCGCCGCATGTTGCTCACATAATGACTGATAACTTCGTCTCATTTTTCAGTGCCACATCCAGAAATAAAATAATAAAAATAGATTAAATTCTTGCACAAACTGCCTGAATCAAATCTTTTAGCATTTTCTTTTAGATCACGAATAACTTCACCCCTACTCTGAGATTGCTTTGCAGTATCTTTTCGATACTTGCCAGGCAACTATAAAAAATTTACCCCGAAGAGTTGCTCACGATTGGCCCATCTTCTCTCCTGAACCAATTGCCTGATTTCACCTGTCCCGATCAATCACAACATTTCCATCACGCCCTGCCGCTGATCCACGTACAAAAGTGATAACAGGTTCCGGATTGATGCAAAGACACGATGTATCTGCGACAAACAGACAATGGCCAGCGGGCGGGCTACTACCAGCCGGACAAGTCAACCATCTTCAGGGAATTATTGGTCAACACACCATCATGAGGATATTTTCTATGCCTAATGCATTAGCGCTGATGCGCAACCTGCGGCGCAACCTCCGATTGGCCACAGCGGCTACCGGCGTTTCAATAGCCCTGGCAACTTTTGCACCACAGAGTATGGCGGCCTGCCAATATCAGGTGAGCAGCGAATGGGGGAGCGGTTTTGTTGCCAGCATCCGCATCACCAATGACACCAATACAACGGTCAATAACTGGAATGTTAACTGGACCTACAATGGCAGCAGCCGTGTCAGTAGTTCGTGGAATGCCAATGTCTCCGGTTCAAACCCCTACAGTGCAACAGGCGTCAGCTGGAACGCCAGCATCGCGCCGGGACAAACCGTTGAATTTGGTATTCAGGGCACAGGGGCGGCAGAAATTCCCGCGCTCACCGGTAGTCTGTGCAGCCCGTCGAACAGCAGCACCAGCCTGTCGTCCAGTAGTAGCTCATCCAGTGCAGCCAATAATGCAACGACTATCCTGATCCAGGAAAATGCCACCGGCTTTTGTCGCGCTGACGGCACCATCGACAATGACCATAGCGGTTACACAGGGCCAGGTTTTGCCAATACACCCAATACCGCCGGTGCGTCTATTGAATGGAGCGTCAATATAATCACGGCCGGCACCTATAGGCTGGAATGGCGTTTCGCCAATGGCGGTGCCAACGCAAGACCCGGCTCGATTCTTCTCAACGGCAATGCGGTGGGAACAGCCAGTTTTGATCCCTCCGGCGGCTGGGCCACCTGGACGACTGCCGGTGCAAACATCACCTTGACTGCCGGTGTACATCGTATTCGCCTGCAGGCAACCACCGGTGAAGGCCTCGCCAATATTGACTCACTGGCACTGACCGGGGCTAATGCCAGCGCAGCAAACTGTGCCTCGGTCTCTTCCAGTAGTGTCTCTTCCAACAGCAGCTCATCCAGCTCGGCAACAGGCGTGACTATGCGCCGCCCACTCTCACCGAGCCAGCCGATGTTTATGGTGCATATCGATACCTGGAATTCTGCTGATCCCCAGAAAATTATCGACCTGATTCCCGCCGACATCCGACCTTATGTGGTAATGGTCATTTCCATGTCTATTTACCATGAAGGTGCAAATGGCAATCAGTGCCGGTGGCTCCAGGTAGAAAATGGTATAGAGACTGCAAGGTCCTGGATAAAAACCGCCGCAGAAAATAACATCTGGGCGATGGTGCAACCCTCTAGCGGCGGCTTTACCCATTTCCCCGACTACGGCCCTAATGCCGATCTTGAATCGACAATTTATGGCGAACTGTTCCGCGACTATCCCAATTTCCTTGGCATCAATTACGCAGAGCAATTCTGGGGCTTTGATGAAGACTGCTCACCTTCCCCACAGCAACGCTGGGAACATTGGGCAAACTTGTTAAAACTCTCCAATAAATATGGTGGTTACCTGGCCGTTAGTTTCACCGGGGGATTCTGGGGTGCCAGCATTAACCCTATGGCCATGGCCAAACGCAATTCAACCTTTGAGTCTGCACTCAAGTCTTATTCGAACCATTTCATCATCCAGGAAAAATTCACCATGCCCTATGGTTTCCATGACATAGAGAGTGTGAGTTTAGGGATGTACCTGTCCGGTTTTGCGGGCCACTACGGTATTCGTACTGACAGAACCGGCTGGCAAAATGTGGATGGCAGCGATAAATACCCCGTAGCTGCTGGTTCACCACACCTGATAGAACACCTGACCTTTACCGGGCAAACTGTTTTCGACGGACCTGAGTTGATTTGGCTGGATACCATCAGGGGCTTATCCAATGGCAGTACCTCGGATGGTTACACCACCAGACGCTGGGAGCTTTTCCCGCAGTTTAAAAATATTCAACTGGATATTTATCGCAAAATTCTCGACGGTTCATTACGGATCCTGGATCGCAAAGAAGTTATCGATCGCACCAAGGTTGTTATCGTCAACGATATGAATACCGGTGATGACCGCGTGCGCTATGCCTCCCCCGAAACACTCTTCACGGGACTCTATCTGCTGGATGACGATGGTACTTATTTGAACCAAAAAAGCTGGTACAAAAAAACCGGACGCTATCCAGCCATTCCCACGGTATGGAAACTGAATGACAGCATCGCCAACTCTTTCCAGGTGCAAGTAAACAGATCGGGCTATAACGCGCGCTGGCCAAATATCACCGCCAAGGTCAACGAATTTAATAGCGTTTTCCCACAGGAATATACGGGGGACATTTACGCTGGACGCCAGGAAAATACCTGGGTGACTTACAACCCCTATAAAACCAATCGAACTGCCAGCGGCACCATTCCCTTCAAATACAATACCTGTGATGCCATGAGTGTGACTTACTCACAATTCACAACCGGTGTTGTGAAGGAATATACCAATAGACTGGACTTCTACCTGACCAACTACGACATTGACAATACGGCGCTTAAAACCAATGTGATTCGGATTACCGGGGCATCGTCACAGCCGACCTTTACCTTCAGGGATCGGGGCGAACACCAGGCCAGCAATGTCACCAGTAATTGGACAAATGGCGTACTCACACTGAATGTGAATCACAATGGCCCACTTGAAATTACAGTGAACTGCTCCGGTTCTGCCAGTGGCCGCCTGACCAGCTACAAGACTGCCACACTGCAACCACCCGCAGCACCACCCCTTTACACCGGTGCTCGCCAATATGAGGCCGAACACTTTGATTTCAGAAGTATTGGTGGCCAGGTAACAAATGGCATCAATGGTGCGATTCGCAACTACCAGGGCTTGGGTTACCTGAACTTTGGTACCAGTGCCTCGGCCAGTGTCCGCGATCATGTTAGTGTTTCTTCTGCAGGTACTTACCAGTTGCGCACCCGCTATTCACTGACCGGTGCCAACATCAGTTCAATTGATGTGTATGTCAATGGCGCTCGTGTAGCAACCCCCGTCTTTACACAAACCTCATCCACCAGTAACTGGGCAATCAACCAGCAAACCATCAATCTGAATGCCGGTAGCAATACGATTGAGTTCCGTGCAACAGCAGCAAGGTCGAGCATTATTTACTTCGACAATATCGTTATTACGAGGTAAATACTTCGGTTTGCCCGGCCCACAAGCCGGGCATTTTTTATTAATACAGCACTACATAACTTTATGTGTAACTAGCGGAGTTCTAACAATGAATAATGGAAAATACCCACTCAACTCATTAATGAAAATACTCAAGTACGGCTCGATGGGTGCCGGCCTCGCTTTAATTGCCTTATCCCAAGCAGCGTCCGCCGCTTGTACCTACACCATCGATAGCGAATGGTCCACCGGCTTTACCGCCAATATCACCCTCAAAAACGATACCGGTGCCGCCATCAATAACTGGAACGTGAATTGGCAATACTCCAGCAATCGCATGACCAGCGGCTGGAATGCCAACTTCTCCGGCACCAACCCCTACAACGCCACCAACATGAGCTGGAACGGCAGCATCGCGCCAGGACAATCCATCTCCTTCGGCCTCCAGGGCGAAAAAAATGGCAGCACCGCCGAGCGACCAACCGTCACCGGCGCCGCTTGTAACAGTGCAACCACCAGCTCTGTGGCTTCCAGCTCTTCAACACCCACCACCAGTTCATCTTCTGCATCCAGTGTGGCCTCCGCACTGCTGTTGCAAGAAGCACAAGCCGGTTTCTGCCGTGTGGATGGCACCATCGATAATAACCACACCGGCTTTACCGGCAGTGGCTTTGCCAACACCAACAATGCCCAGGGGGCAGCGGTAGTCTGGGCGATAGATGCTACCAGCAGTGGCCGTCGCACCCTGACTATCCGCTATGCCAATGGTGGAACCGCCAATCGCAATGGCTCACTGGTGATTAACGGCGGCAGCAACGGTAACTATACGGTGAGTTTGCCCACGACCGGCGCCTGGACCACCTGGCAAACCGCAACTATCGATGTGGATTTGGTACAGGGCAATAATATTGTGCAGTTGTCTGCAACAACAGCCGAAGGCTTACCCAATATAGATTCGTTAAGTGTTGTGGGTGGTACGGTCAGGGCAGGTAATTGCGGCAGTGTGAGCAGCAGCAGTTCCGTGCAATCGTCATCGTCATCGAACAGCAGTGCAGGTGCAGCAGTACCCAGTGCCGGTTGCGGTAAACCGCGCACACTGCAAAATGGTACCGTCAATATTCAAAGTGGCGGAACACAACGTTCTTACATTCTGGACGCGCCCGGTAACTACAATAACAACAAGCCTTATCGTCTGGTTATTGGTTATCACTGGCGGGGAGGCACAGCGCAAGATGTACATACCGGACAAACCGTTCAACGCGATGCATGGGCACATTACGGCATGAAAAAATTGGCAGGTGACTCCACGATTTTTGTGGCGCCACAGGGTATAGGTAACGGGTGGGGCAATGGTGGCGGTGCAGATGTCACGTTTACCGATAATATTCTTGCGCAATTAAAAACAGAATTGTGTATCGACGAGAGCCGCGTTTTTGCCAATGGATTTAGCTTCGGCGGTGGCATGTCCTACGCTATTGCCTGTGCCCGGGCAAATGTTTTCAAAGCCGTAGCAGTCTATTCGGCAGGGGTTATCAGCGGTTGTAGCGGAGGCAACAGCCCAATTGCCTACTTCGGTGCACATGGATTGGGAGATTCAGTGCTGGGCATTTCCGGTGGCCGGAGCATGCGCGATCGCTTTGTCAGAAATAACGCGTGTACCGCAATGACACCACCCGAACCCTCTGTGGGTAGCCGGTTGCACACTTGCACTTCTTACGTTTGCCCTAACAGGCAATACCCGGTGCGTTGGTGTGCATTTGATGGGGGACATGATGCGTCACCACTGGATAATGGTGTGGGCCAGAAAGGCTATACCTGGCTTGCGGATGAGGCCTGGAAGTTTTTTACACAGTTTTAATACAGCTGTGCTTATCTTGCGAGTTCTGCAAGTAACAACCTCATTGAAATAACGGTTACCGATATATTCCCACCAGTGACATTGCCCGGTTTATGACCGGGCTTTTTTATATTTACGGGCGACTCATTCGTTGAGCGACAAGTCTCCGTCACTGGATTTTTTTCGCCCTGCACGTGGGTGCGCCTTGTCGTAGACTTTTGCCAGGTGTTGGAAATCGAGGTGGGTATAGATTTGCGTGGTGGAAATATTGGCGTGCCCCAGCAGCTCTTGCACCAGGCGCAGGTCACCACTGGATTCCAGCATATGGCTCGCAAAGGAATGGCGCAGCATGTGGGGATGCACCGGATTATCCATACCCTGCTGCACACTCAATTGCTGCAGGCGCAATTGCACGGCGCGATGGCTGATACGTTTGCCGCGCTGGGTGATGAACAGCGCCGGTTCACTGGCAGGAGCGTATTGCTCACGCTGGGATAACCAGTCTTTTAATGCCGCGATGGCGACCGAGCCAACCGGTAAGGTGCGTGTTTTACTGCCCTTACCCGTGACAGTCACCATGGCATCACCCCAGTCGATATCACCGAGGTTAAGGCTGGTCACTTCGGCCAGGCGCAGCCCGGACGAGTAAATTAATTCCAGCAGGGCGCGGTCGCGCTTGTGAATAAAGTCATCACCCTCTACTGCCACAAACTGTGCGGTTTGATCCACGTCGAGTGTTTTGGGAAGTTTCTTCGGCGTTTTGGGCGCTGCTATACCATCAGCAGGGTTGATGCTCATCCAGTGATGCCTGATCGCGTATTGGAAAAACCCGCGCAGCGATGACAACCAGCGCTGCAAACTTTTGCCCGCCAATCCCTGGCGATGCAAACTGGCAACGGCCATACGCACAGCGCGTGCATCCACCTCGGTTAATTGTTGAATACCGGCATCGCGACAATAGCGCTGGAATTTTTCCAGGTCGCGGGCGTAATTGCTTTGGGTATGGGGCGAAAACTGCTTCTCGCTGCGCATGTAGGTATAAAAGGCAGCGAGCGGTTCAGCAAAAGGCAGTGGAGTCTCGTTCACAAGGCCTCCAGGCAAAAGCGATTAGCGTGGTAAATGCGGTGGCAATAAACGGTTAAGCACTTCCGCAATATAGCCCAGAAACAGCGTTCCCATGCTGGAGCGATAGTAATGCGGATCGCGATTGCCGATGGCGAGCAAACCAAAGGCACTGCCGTGCATCAGCGGTACGGTGGCAACCGATCCGATCTCACCGGCGTGCGCCCCAAAAATAAATGCCAGCTCGGCACTGCCCAGGGTGCCGCACATGGCGCGACTGTTTTTAATCAGCGGTGCAATATGCTCGCGCGCTTCGCCCATGCTCACTATCCGCGCCTGGCTGCTGGGGATTTTGTCGGGATTACCAAACAGCAGCACACTGGTGAAGTGAATGCCAAAATCCTTATCAAAACTGTAGTAGAGCGCGTCCAGCACATCGCCCATATCCTGGCCTTCAAGCAGGCTCAGCACCAGGCGCTTGGTTTTATCAAACAGCTTGTCGTTTTCGCGCGCATTGTCGAGCAATTTGCTCAGGCGATGGCGCATGTCCATGTTGCGCTCGCGCAGGATCGCCACCTGCCGCTCTACCAGGGAAACGGCCGCCCCGCTTTCGTGGGGCAGGCTCAACTCCGCCAGCAACTCTGGATGCTGCGCAAAAAAGTCCGGGTGGGCTTGCAGGTAGGCAGCAACCTGTTCCGGTTCAAGGGGGTCAGCCAGGGTGGGGAGCTTGGTATCGGTCATAACACAGGTCTTATAGTTTTATTTGTCCATGGAATACGGTCACTGCCGGGCCGGTCATGATCACCGAGTGCCCTTCACCTGGCCAGCTGATCCGCAAACTGCCACCGGGCAGGTTTACTTTAACCGTGTCGTTGAGCAGGCCGCGCAAACGGCCTGTTACGACTGCCGCACAGGCGCCAGTACCACAGGCCAGGGTTTCGCCTGCGCCGCGCTCGTAAACCCGCAGGTTGATTTCATCGCGCGATACCACCTGCAAAAAACCGGCGTTGACGCGCGCGGGAAAACGCGGGTGGTTTTCCACCAGCGGCCCCAATTGCCCGACCGGTGCGCTTTTCACATCATCCACCAGCATCACCGCATGGGGGTTGCCCATGGAAACAGCGGAAATACTGCACACTTGCCCCGCCACATCGAGCGGATAGGTAACAGCTTGCTGATCAGCCACAAAGGGAATCTTTTCCGGCAGCAGGCGCGGCACGCCCATATCGACACTGACCTGCTCGTCATCCTGCACCCGCAGTTCGATAATACCGCCGGCGGTTTCCACCCGGATCACACGCTTGCCGGTGAGCCGGCGCTCGCGCACGAACACGGCGAAACAGCGCGCGCCGTTACCGCAGTTTTCGACTTCGCTGCCATCGCAATTAAAAATCCGGTAGCGAAAATCCACATTCGGCTGCTCGGGAATTTCCACCAGCAATACCTGGTCGCAACCGACACCGAAGTGGCGGTCAGCGAGCTTGCGGATTTTCTCCGGCGTCAGGCGCACGGTTTGGCTAATGCCGTCGATGACGACGAAATCATTCCCCAAACCGTGCATTTTGCTAAAACGTATGCGCATGACTCTTTTGCCTCCACCCTTATTCGGGCAACAGGGCTTCGCCGCGAATCAAATCCTCGAAGGTTTCGCGTGCGCGCACCAGATGCATTTGGTCGCCATCGACTACCACTTCGGCAGCACGACCACGGGTGTTGTAATTGGAACTCATACTGAAACCATAGGCGCCTGCCGACATCACCGCCAGCAAGTCCCCCGGCTCAATGGCCAACTCGCGGCCCTTGCCCAGGAAGTCACCTGTTTCACAAATCGGGCCCACCAAATCCCAGGTTTTCGGAGCCTGGCCGCGCTGCTGGAGTGGGCGGATATCCTGCCAGGCCTGATAGAGTGAAGGGCGGATGTTGTCATTCATGGCCGCATCAATCACTGCAAAATTCTTGTGCTCGGTCGGTTTGAGGAACATCACCTGGGTGAGCAGAACACCGGCATTGGCCGAGATAGAGCGCCCCGGCTCAAACATCAGTGCCAGCGGGCGATCGCCCAGTTTGGCTTTGATCGCCGCCATGTATTCCGCTACCGGTGGCGGAGTCTCGTCGCGATAGGTCACCCCCAATCCCCCCCCTAAATCCAGGTGGGAGATATGAATCCCCTTGGCCGCCAGCTCATCAATCAGCAGCAGCAGGCGCTCCAGCGCATCCAGGAAAGGGGTCAGCTGGGTCAACTGGGAGCCGATATGGCAATCCAACCCCTTGATCGCCAGGCTGGGCAATTGGGCAGCGCGCGCATAGACGGCAGGGGCGCGCTCAATAGCAATACCGAATTTATTTTCCTTGAGGCCGGTGGAAATATAGGGATGGGTATTGGCGTCCACATCGGGATTGACACGCAGGGAAACATTGGCCACCTTGCCTTTGTCGGCGGCGACCTGGGCCAATAATTCCAGCTCGGCTTCGGATTCCACGTTAAAGCAGAAAATCCCTACGTCCAGCGCCCGCGCCATTTCCTGCACACTTTTACCCACACCGGAAAAAACGATGCGCGATGGATTGCCACCCGCGTACAGTACGCGCTCCAATTCACCGCCAGACACTATGTCAAAACCCGCCCCCAACTTTGCCAGCATATTGAGGATTGCCAGGTTGGAGTTGGCTTTGATGGCATAGCAAATCATGCCGGGGTGACTGCCCAGGGCTTGCGCGTAGGACAAATACTGTTGTGTAAACGCCGCACGGCTGTAGACATAACAGGGCGTGCCAAAGCGTTCAGCCACATCGCGCAGCGGTAAATCTTCGGCGTAGAGTTCACCGTTACGCTCGGTGAAATACTGCATGGGGTTACTCATGGGAATCCTGCACAAAAGCCGCAGTGCGGCGGTTAATCTTCATCGTCAGGGGATACTTGTTCCGGTGCCGGTTTATCCGATTGGGGCAGATACAGCGGACCTTTTTGACCGCAGGCCAGCAGGAGCGCACACAGGGACAACAACAGGATCAGGGGCTTCATGGCCGGCTCCCGGGAACAAATTCTGAAGGTGGAAAGCGGGGCAGTATAACCGCGCACCTGCCGGGTCACAATAAACCCGACACTATGCGCGCTACAGCCACCAGGCGATCATCGCAGGTAAAAATCCTGCGGCGGCAGGTAGTTTTCGAGCAGGTCGATGCCAATCATGGGTTCCTGGCTGACCAGGGTGAGCGTTTGGACCAGGCGCTTGAGTTGCTCTACGTTTTCTTCCCAGTAGAGCATTTCCAGCAACTGCCAGGCATCGGCAGTGAAATCAAATTCAATACCATGCCCAAGTTCATGAATAAAGAAGCGCACGAGATCGCGCACATCATCGCGCCGCTCCTGCAAACCCGGCAACAGCAAGTCAGCTGCATTATCGGCAAGCCAGGCTACCATACCCGGCGCACCCACCGCTTCGCGGCGGCTGAGGCTGAATAACAGGCGCACATCGCCCTGGGGATCGCCGGAATAGCGGCGGCGGCGCGCCACATAATCGCGCACCACCGCAAACCCCTGCTCACTGAGCGCATCCAGGTTGCGCAGAAACAAAGTACCGCCTTTGGCATAGGTATAGAGCGACTGGAGAATACTCAGCACTGCGGCGTCCTGCCATTCGCGGCAATCGGACTCAATGAAAGGCACTATATCGCTAAAGCGCTGGCAGTGGAGGCTGCGCGCCGCGATCACTTTCCCCGTGCCCTTATCACCGCGGATAACAACCGGAACATTGAGATGCGCCAGCTTTTCGATACGCTGATCCAGTTGGCGCAGCACCCTACTGTTACCAATCCAGTAAGCCTGGTCGCCATAAACGTAGATGGCGCGATAGCGGGTTTGATAGCGCTTGATAGTGCGCACTATTTCATCCGCTACCGCCTGTAAACCTTGGCTCAGCCGCGCATCCAGCGCAGCATCACCGACATGTGAGTAGTCTGTCCGTGGTTGCGCGAGCAAATAGCCCAAACGCTGTTGCTGGTAATCCACAGGTAGCGTCATTGCACGACACACATCCAGGCTGTTATCGGGCACACACATCAGATCCTGTGATGAGATGATGAACTCCTCAACCCGCCCGGCCGCTGCAATCTGGATATACTGGTCATCATTCACCAACACCAGATGGCGATATCCCTGGTGGGTGACACAGCGCAGGGTGACCGCGAGGGTCGCCAGGCCCAAACGCTCCGCCCCGGAGCGCAGCACAATTTTGGTCAGTGCAATAAAACTTTTATTGACCGGAACCCAACGTGCGCCAGCCTGGTTCAAGGTGTGAACAGCCTTGGCTACCGGTTTATGACCAGCAGAAGAGTAAAACGCAGAGCCCATGGATATAACCACCGCTTAATCCAAACCATCCAACGGGTGAATCCCGACGCAACCTATGGCAATCTATAAGCCGCCCGCGCCCTTGCCCATTACAGTGAATTACACGGCAGGCAAAATGAACTTATGGCAAGGCACGAGAAGGATCCGCTGCGCTGCACAATTAACAAGAACATCTGCTGATTACGGATACTTCATGGCTTATTTACTGGATCTAGCAAGCAACCGGCTTTTCCCCCTTGCCGCTCACCACACTTTTGGGCGTCTCGCTGCCAGTGTGGATACCTGCATTGACAGACCCTATGTATCCAAACTGCATGCCGCCATTGAATGGAACGGTAGCCACTGGCAAATCAAACACCTGGGATTAAACGGTACCTGGGTCAATGGTGTTGCGATTAACCAGGGGGAAACCCATCCCTTAAACCAGGGCGACATCATCCATATCGCCGAGCAAAGCGATCCCGGATTTGAAGTACGCGACCTCAACCCACCCATGGATATGCTCTGGCCATTAGACCAGTCCGAAGACCAGGCACAGCCAATGCCGCTGGTGCGCTACCACCTGCTGCCAGACACCCACCACCCTGAATTAGCGGTTTACTTCGACGAAATAGACCAGCAGTGGTACCGGGAACAGATCGACCGCGATGACCCGCGTATTCCGCTTGCCAATGGCGATTTGCTCGAATTCAACAACAGCCAGTGGCAATTTATCAGCGCCCAGATCTATGGGCCTACGGAAGCGCGCCTGCATACCACACGCCAGCTGGGCGATTATGATTTTGTCTTTACCCTGAGCCTGGATGAAGAGACGACCGAACTGGCCCTGCACCTGGGTTCACAGGTGATCGATTTGGGCGTGCGCACCCACCACTATCTGCTGCTGCAACTCGCTCGCCACCGCGTGGAGGACGCCGAACGCGGACTGGACAGCAAAACCCGCGGCTGGGTCTATGCCGATACCCTGGCCTCGGAACTAGGCCTGGATGGCACCCACATGAACATCCAGATTTTCCGCGCACGCAAGCAAATGGCCGACAGCCTGCCCCAGGTTCCGCTGCAACAGGGGCTGCTCGAACGGCGCGGCGGCAAGATTCGTTTTGGCTGTGACCGCTTTAAAATCTACAAAGGTGAGAAACTCACGCTAGAATCTCCGCCTGTCAGCCATACAACCCCCACCAATGCATGAACAGCTATAGCGCCAGCAATGCCCAACCCAGCCATATAGGCCACTATGAAATAGGCGCCACCCTTGGTCGTGGTGGTATGGGGTTGGTGTACCTGGCGCGCGATACCCGGCTGGGCCGGCAAGTTGCCATCAAATGCCTGCGCACCGACCTGTTCGAAGAGCATTACCGCGAGCGTTTCAAGCGCGAGGCGATGCTGCTCGCCAAGCTCAACCATCCACACATCGTGCAAATCTACGACTTTGTGGAATCACCCGACCAGCTGGCACTGGTGATGGAGTATGTCGACGGGCAAAACCTGCAAAAGCAATTGCGCGAGCAACTGGTGCCCTTTAGCCAGCGCCTGCAATGGCTGACCCAAATCGCCCAGGGCTTAGCCATCGCCCACGACGCGGGGATTATTCACCGCGACCTCAAGCCGGAAAATATCCTGATCAATAAGCGTGGCGATGCCAAAATCTCCGACCTGGGCATTGCCAAATCACAGGACTACAACGCCACCCTGACCGATCACGTTGCCGGCAGCTATTGCTCCATGTCGCCCGAACAGGCGATGGGAGAATCGATTAGTTTCAAAAGCGACCTGTTTTCGCTGGGTATCCTGGCTTACCAATTGCTGTGCGGCGCCCATCCCTTTGGCGACACCAGCAATAAACTGCAGGTTATGCAGCGGATTATTTCCCATCCACCGGTTCCACCCACCAAACACAACCCGGACCTTGCACCGGATATCATCAACCTGCTCGGACAATTGCTCAGCAAAAACCCTGACAACCGCCCGGATAACACCCACTGGGTTGCGGCGCAATTTGAACAATTAAATAAACAACACCAGGAACAACCGCTTACCCTGGACGATACCCTGGCTCTCACAGCACCGGCTCTCGCAGTACCAACCTCGGGAACCGGCTATACCCGCAGTCCTTTGCGCAATACCCAGGAACATCCGACATTTGATACGGTCTACATCAACCAGGCAGCGCTCAAACCCGGCCTTGGCTCACGCCTGAAAACCTACTGCAAAGCCAATGCAGCCAGCCTCTCCATGCTGGGGTTGGCACTGGTATTGGTCGGGGCCATCACCGCCTGGCAATTGCAGCCAAAACCACCCCAATATGTCGCGGTTATTCCACCGACATTAAGCGCAGACGGTATGCAGGAATCGCAGCAAGAGCTGGTAAAAGGCGCGGTGTATGATGCGATCCAGCAGAGTGTGATTCAGTTAGATGGGTATTATCTGATCCCGCGCATTGAAGTTGCCGACGTAAATGGCGACCTCCTGGCAGTACAAAAAGCAACAGCAGCCGACGAGCTGATTACCGCCGATATCCGTTGTCAGATTGATGCTTGTTCCATCAACCTTTCGCGCTTAAGCCCGGAATCTGGAAGTGAGCAAACACGCCTCAAAGTGGAGGACACAAAAAGTTTCGACGTACTGACCGAAGACTATTTGTGGATTGCCAATGCTGTTCAAAAAAACATAGGATGGTTCTATTCAGCAGGCGACATCTCCAGCTACACCCAGACGCAGAACCAAGACTACCGGGGGTTTCTGGAAGTATCTCAAGAATATGTGCTTCAGGGGGCATCTGATAACTTGCTGGAAAAACTGGAACAGGTTGGTAACCGTAAATCCCTGGAGGAGATAAGTACTCTCTATCGGGACATTGCCCTGGATTTACATTACGAAAATACCGAGGCCATCTACATAGAAAAGCTGACACGCTTCCTCAATGACAATACACAGAATCCCACACAAATACCGGCCCTAATCAATCAGTATTACTTGCAGCTAGCCGAGCAGCGTTTTAACGATGCAGACAACACGATTGCATCCATTTATGCTCGACAGACCGATGACGCGCTACAACTATTCCTCAAAGCCAACCTATACCAGGCCAAAAATGATTATCAGAAAGCAATTGAAACTTATCGCATTCTTGTGAAGCTCAAACCGACTGCCATCAATTACCAAAACCTGGCGATTGCCTACTGGTACTCAGGTAAACTCGACAGCGCCAAAACCAACCTGACCAAAGCCCTTTCACTCTCCCCATTGTCTTACAAAGCTAACCAGATCCGCGGAGCTATTGCCCTTTCAGAGGGTGATACGCAAAGTGCCATTGTCTCGTTTGGCAAGATTACGGATAAGCGCAAAAATCCCACCGACATTAGCAACCTGGGAATTGCCCACCTACTGGCCGGCAATCTGGACGCCGCTGCTTTGTACCTGGCACAAGCGCACCAACTGGCTCCCAATAATATCGTAATTTTGTTGAACTGGGCTGACGCGGAAAACCTGCGAGGAGAAAAGCAGCAAGCTACCGAAAAATACCTGGCTATCACTACACGGGTTAATGCCGATACACTGGACGCTAATGAATTGCGTAGCAAGGTACTCGCTCATGCCCATTTGGGTGAATTTTCGGATGCTATACGATTATTAAAACAATTGCAGAAACTTGATCAACAAAATATAGACACCCTCTATACAGCCACAATTGTCTATACCCTTGCCAATGAAGAAATCTCCGCACTAACCAATATTGAAGAGGCATTGGATAAAAAGCTCAACGCCAAGTGGTTTGATATTCCCTGGTTTGACTCGCTATGCGACCAACCCAAATTTATTAGTCTGATGAAAAACAACGGGGCACCTCAACGGTGCCCCATTTGATGATCCGTAAAGGATCGCTACTAATGAGCGAACTGTTAACGCGGACGAGTGATAATCACGCTCGGATCTTGCGACTCGTAAATCGACACCACACCCGTAGTAGCATCAGTGAATGAGGCTACAAAACCAAAGGGCACAGACTCGTAGGAATCCTGCAATGCATGGATATAAACGAGCATGCCAAAGCCATTATCAATGATGTCCAACACGATATCGTTATTGGGATCCTCATCCTGCTGATCTGTAGCTACCCCACCAAGCGCAAAACGCCAAGTACCTCCAGCTTGCTCATCCTGTTCAATGGAAATCACCAGCACTGCACGTTCCAGCTCACGCTCCAGAGCTGATTGGTTATCCGGAAAAGTCACCGTCAGGGAGGAAATATCCGTAGTGGTACCACGCTCAGCAAATATCCAATCACCGGGACCAATAGGGGTTGCCAGAGCAGGCTTCAAATTAAAGTAGCGAATAACCTGACCGCCCTGGGGCACATCAATAATCAAACTATCACTGGGATCACCCAATTTCTTCTTGGACTTTTTCAAAACAAGCTTGGAGGTTTTGGGAGCCTTTTTGGTACTTGCTTTTTTTTCGCCAGCCTTCTTTTTGTCTGCTGCCATAGTGACTATTCCTGTTACTAATGTGGGTAATGTTCCTGGTTATAAGCACTACACCCGTGTGATGACCAAACCACGGGTACAGGGCAGCAGGTTTCATCCCGGGAGCCTGCAGTAGTCGATGGGGGCTTAAAACTGGTAACGCGCAGAAACACCAACAGTGCGCGGGCGAGTGACATATTCAAACTGCCCTCTTTCACCGTAAAACTCATCGGTACGGATACCAGTAACGCCTCGCTCGTTAGCGATATTAGTCACGAATGCACCAAAGTGCCAATTACGCAGACTTACATTGATACGGGCATTGGCCGTGGTGTAAGCATCCAGGCGACTGTAATTGTAGAATTCGTCATTCAGCGCCGTATACACATCACCGATATGGCTCAGTTGCAGCGAGGCATCCAGCGCTGCTTCGCCAATGGGTTGCGCGTAGCTCACGCCGAGATTCCACTGCTGCTTCGGCGAGCCCGGCAAGCGATCACCGGAATAGGCATTTTCATAGCTACCGGTAATGGACTCCACAGTTTCTGTCAGCTCTGCCTCGGTAAAGGAATAGCCGAGATTGACGCTCCAGCGATCGCTGAGGATTGCCTTAGTTTCCAACTCCACACCCTGGCTGCGTGCATCACCGGCATTAACTGTGGCTCGGAAATCCTCGATATAGCTTTGTACCTGGATATCCTTCCAATCCATATAGAACACTGCGGCATTTACCAGCAGGCGCTGGTTAAACCACGCGGTTTTGGTACCCAACTCATAATTGAGGGCGGTGTCAGGATCGTAAGCGGCATAATCCTCTGCACCTGCCGGAACCAGGTTGGCCCCACCGCGACGATAACCTTCACTAACCAGGAAATAGGCCTGGTGCTGCTCGGTAAACCGGTAGCGCGTACTGAATTTACCCAGGGTACCGGTTTGCACATCATCGCTGGCGCTGCAGTCGAGCGGAATTTCAGTCTCGCCCTCCTCCAGTGGAAACAAGGCGTAACAGGAGTCCAGCTTATCGTCATAGCGGAAATGGCGCGCCCCCAGCGTCACCTCCCATTGCGCGGTGAGGTCATAGGACAGTTCGCCGAAGGTTGAAAATTCTTTCAGTGTTTCTGACTGGGTCGCAATGTAGTCCAGATCCAGCGGGCGATTTTCCTCCCAAAAGTCAGCAAAGCCCGGCAGGAAATCCGCTATCAGCACATCCAGGTCATCCTGGCTGTAGAAACCGCCGATCAACCAGCGCAGGGGTTGATCGTTATCCGATGCCAAACGGATTTCCGCACTGTCTTTTTTCACCTCGACATTACCGGCACCTACGCCAATAAAATCATCATAACTGGAGAAATAACCACTACCGGCGTCGTAATAGGATAGGAAAAGATCTGTCTGGTCAGAGGCCGTGACAGTTTCATAATCGTATCGATTCACACTGGCGGTTAATGTGGCCGTGTCAAATTGATACTCGGCATCAATACCGTACAAATGCCATTTTCCCTCCATAAATTGGGGGAAGCGATGGGAAGCCTGGTATTCATCGCCGGTAAACGCCTCATTGGCTGCCTGGCGATCATCCACATTCACTTTCTGGTAGTGATAACTACCCGCCAGGGAAAACGCATCCGTGGCCTGCCACAGGGCACTCAAGCGCACAGCTTCGGTTTTATCGTCATTGATGTCTTTTGTCGGCCCGGTCAAGGCATAGGGGTTATCGATAAAACCCTGGTTCTCTGTTTGGCTCAACAATAACCGCAGGCCAACAGTGTCGGTGAGCGGGCTGTTCACAACCAGGTCCGTATCGTAGTTCAGGTCATCACTTTCTGCCGTTTGGGAGATACCGGCACCCAGGCGTACATAGGATTGGCTCAGGTCAGGCTTGGCGGTGACATAGCGCACTAAACCGCCGGTGGAGGCATTGCCGTACAAGGTTCCCTGAGGTCCACGCAACACTTCTACCTGCTGTAAATCCTTGAGCGTAAATTGCGGCGGGACAAAAAAGCCCTGCAGCGGAATATTATCGACATAGGTGGCCACACTGCCGCCATCACCCCCAAAATCATTATCGCCAACCTCATCAAAACGCAGGCCGCGAATGGTAAGCGATGAGGGATTGCGAGAACCTGCATCCAATACCGTGAATCCGGGAACCTGCGCAGCAATATCCGACAGGTTATTGATTGCATCCAGGCGGGTAATCACGGTGACGGAACCAGCAACGTCCTGTAGTCGCTGGTCGCGCTTGGTGGCGGTAACAACCACTTCTTCCACCTCATTGGCCACAGCAGATGTGGCTATAGCCAACAGCGGAACCAGCAGGGCCAGGGGGCGCAGTGAATGAGAAAAGGGGTGGCGGTGTGATGGTATGGTGTTCATAGGCGCTGTTTTAATGATCCGTTTGGCGTTGACGGTATTCGCTGGGAGTCATCCCCACGAGCTTTTTGAAAAAGGTATTAAATACAGATTTGCTGTTAAAACCAACTTCCAAATAAATATCGGTAATAGTTTTAGCTTTGTTTTGCACATCGGCCAAGCGTTTTTTTGCCTCTTCGATACGATAGCCATTAATAAACTCATAAAAGTTATGGTTGAAGTGGCGATTGATCACCATGGATAAATCCTTGGCGGGCATAGCCAGCGTTTCAGCGAGCATGTCCAATGTCAGGTCCGGCTCCAGATAGGGCTTTTGCGCACGCATGGTGCTGTCGATCTTGTCGGCAAGCTCTGGATTGAGCAGTTTTTCCGGGCCCGGCTTTTTATTTGCCTCTTTTTGGCGCACCGCCTCGAAGTTGCTGAAATAGCGCATGCTGGTGAATACCAGGGTACACACCAGCATAAACAGGACGTAATAACCACTGAGGCCAATAAATTCAAAAATCCAGAGGTCGTAATGCTGGAAATCATAATTCATGAATACACCAATTAATTTGGCAAGCCCCAGGATGGACTCCATGACCGTCACTACCAGAAAACCGATCACCAACAGGCGCAGCCAGACAATATCGACCTTTTCAATATTGGAGTGAGTGGCCTTGAGCAGGTCGCGGTATTTCACGATCAGTTGCAGGCAGGCGACGCAGTAGGCCACACGCAGCAATTTGCACAACATATCAACACTGATATAGGCCGGGCTGTAGACAAATATTTCGCGGTGAATCCAATCGAGGCGGATGGCGAGTGGATAGCGGTAGAAAGCCAATAGGATAAACAGCAAAAACAACCCAACGGGCAATAGGTGCCAGGCATCGCGCGGACGCAGGTGGAAATCGCGAAACACCAGGGACTTCACATAGAAATACAAGAGCATGGCATCGACAAAGTAGGCCGAACCTCCGAGGAAATACACACTGCTCAAATGCGCACGTGCATGTAATTTGAATTCTGCTCCCCACTGCATCAACTCATGCAGGGGAATAAACGCATGCGCCACCAGAAAGGCGGCCAGAAAATAATTACTGGTGTTATTGGGTGGATTGGTAATCACCAGCAGGAGCGCAAAAAATATGCACAGCATGGCTGTCATCAGCAAAATGACATCGTGAAAATTAAATACAACCTGATTCATCCCACGCCCCTTTATTCATTATTCTTTGGTGTTTTTATGATGGTTTTATGACCGCCGGCAACGGTTAGAGAACTAACTGGCAGCAGGATACTATAAGACTTACCCGCCATAGGCTACCGCTGCACCATGATTTGGCCACAAGCCCGCGGAGGCCCGGGTTGCCTCACCTGCCCCTAACGGTGTATTCGTGCTTAGCCAAAACGCCACCGATATCACCGCCAATACCAACGTGCCCAATACCAGCACTGGCAGACCATCACCAACAGCGTCTACCTCAGCCGGGCGGCAGGAACTGGCAATCTATGTGCGCCAGGGCGGTTGGAATATCAATTGGTGGCAGTTGACCCGGCAGTAACGGCGGGTTGGAAAAACAAAAAGCCGATGCGCTGGCATCGGCTTTTTGCTTTTAACGACAGGCGTTATAACTATCGCTGTTTCCAGTAGTCCGGCTCGCGATGCAGGTTCATCACGGCCATTACCAAGAGTTCATCATTGCGCAATGTATAGATAAGCCCATAGGGAAAACGCCGCAACAGGGAGCGGCGAAAAACATCATCCAAAGGTGCCCAGGCTATTGGGTACTGCTCAGCACTATTCATTTCACAACCCTACCCAACGCCAGACTGGCCTCCAGCGCAAACGCCAATCCCAAGCCCGGTTCGCAGCTTTCATAGTAATCGACGGCAGCATTCAGTTCGGCTTCGGCATCCGGGTGGAAAGCAACCTTCATTTACCCAGGCGGCTCCAGAGTTTGTTGAAAACTCCGTCGGCTGCTACCGGTTCAACCGCTGCCTGATGTATTTCCGCCAAGCGCCGATGGGCAAGTTCAAGCCATTGCTGATCGATGGCTGATGAAGGGGGATTCAGGCTATACAGGAGGGAATCCACGATCCGCGCGCGCTCTTCTACCGGCAGCTCGTTCGCCTCGACAATCAGTTGCTGTGCATTCATAAAAACCTCCCGGATCAACACCTGCGCACACGCAGGTAATGCGCCCACTATAGCCAGTGGCTGATGCCAGTGCCAGCACCAGGGTTTCAAAGGCGGATTCCCAGCGGAAATCACTTGCTATGTGAAAAACCATAATTCATTGATTTAAAAGAAAAAACAAAAAGTTCGACTTTTCCAGCCACAATCGAACCTCCCAGTTTGCATTCCAGTGCGTTCGACTGCACCGAGTCGGACGACGGCCGTGGAGGCCAGTTCTAGATTCAGTCTCGCAGTTATCGGCAATCCGCAACTGTACTAACCATAACAACACCCAAAAGCTAATAAAAATGACGAGGATCACTCGATGAACGCATTCCCGAAAAAATTCCCTACTCCCCTGGCGCTGGCCATTGCCCTGCTCAATGCGGGACTGGCCACCACCGCCTATGCCCAGAATAACAGCAGCGAACGGCAGGCCGGTATGCTGGAAGAGGTGATAGTCACTGCCACCAAACGCGAAACCAACCTGATGGAAACGCCTATTGCCATTACCGTATTCGGCGAGGAAACCCTGGTGCGCGAGGGGATCGCCAATGTGAAGGACATGGCTAAACTGGTTCCCAATATGGATATCGCCATAGACTCCTCGCAAACCGCGCCGGTAATCACCATGCGCGGCGTGCGCTCGACCAATATCACCGAGCTGGGCGACCCGGCGGTGGGGCTGCACCTGGACGGTATCTACTCCCCCCGCCCGCAGGGCGCCATGGCGCTGATGTTTGACGTGGAGCGGGTGGAAGCCCAGCGCGGCCCGCAGGGCACCCTGTTCGGGCGCAACTCCACCGTGGGCAACGTGAATATCATTTCCAAACGCCCCAATATGGAAGAGTTTGATGCCAGCCTGGGCCTGGAACTGGGCCGCTGGAACCACCAGCAACTGCGCGGCATGGTGAATATCCCCGTGTCCGAGACCTTTGCCCTGCGCGGCTCCTTTATGACCGAGCAGCGCGACTCCTACCTCAAGGGCTACTACGACCCCAACCAGTGGGATACCCGCTACCTGCCCGATGAGGTGCGCAATGCCCCCTTGTACGAAGGCCCGGCGGAAGAACGCACCCTGATACAGCGCCGCCGCTGGTGGGAGGGTGGTGGCGATGGCATCCAGCAGATCGTCAAAGCCGACGCCAGTGATTTCTATAACAACGCCGACCAATACGCCTTCCGCGTTGCCGGCCTCTGGGAGCCCGGCGATTCGCTGTCGTGGATGCTCGCCTATGAGCGTTTCCAGGACTCCAGTGCCGGCGGTACCGATACCCTCGACTGCTCCAAGGCCAAAAAGCGCGTGTTTATGGAGAACGATGAGCCCGCGCCCCTGCAAGGCTGCGAATACGCCTATGGCCCGGGCGCCGATGAATACACCGTCCTGGTCAGCGTGCCCGGCATGCTCGACCTGAGCATCGAAAATATCCGCTCCAACCTGCGCTGGGATCTGAGCGATGACCTGGCGTTTGTGTACAACGCCGGCTGGGCCAAGCAGACCCGCACCCAGATGTCTGACCAGGATCGCGGTATTACCGACTGGGATATGTCGATTTTCTTCCGCGACGCGGCGTTTAAATCCCAATCCCACGAGCTGCAACTGCAATCCACCGGCGACGGCCGGCTCCAGTGGATTACCGGCCTGTTTTTCTTTAAGGAGAACAACGATATGCAGGGCGGCTGGATGAACTCCATGGCCAGCGCCAGCTACTGGAACCAGCCCGATCGCACCCTGTCCTCCGAGGCCATCTTTGCCCAGGGCACCTATGAGCTTACCGATGACCTGACCCTGACCCTGGGTTTCCGCCACACCCGCGATACCAAAGAGGACGTGGGCGGCCACAATATGGACTGTAACGACGCCAACCCCAACCAGCTCGACCCGACACTCAACGACGGCAAGTGCTTCCCGGCCTGGGACAGGGCCGCGTACAACAACCTGCCACGCGACTACTTCTGGAACCCGGATATCTATGTGGTCTCCAGCAATAACGACATCAAGGGCAAGTGGGATTACAACAACTACCGCCTGGGCCTGGATTACGACATTAGTGATGACACCATGGTATTTGCCTATGTGGCCAACGGCACCAAGGCCGGCGGTATCGGCGATGTGGTGGTGCAATACGAGCAGGACCCGCTCACCACCGAATACCCGGTGGACGACAACGGCGACCGCATCGTGAAACAGCGCCACGAAAACACCTACGACCCGGAAGAGGTGGTGACCTGGGAGCTGGGGGTAAAATCCGACCTGTTCAATAACTCCCTGCGCCTGAGTGCCACCGTCTTCTACAGCGACTACTCCGATATGCAGATTGCGGTAGCGCGCCCGCTGTTTGTCACCTATGCCTTTGAGCGCGATCCGCAAACCGGTGAGCTGACCGGCGAGATAGAACAGAACCCCTTCACTGTGTTCCAGACCGACAACGTGGGCGAAGCGGAAATCAAGGGGGTTGAAATCGAGTTCGATTGGGCGGTCAGCGAGAACGGCCGTTTGAGCGGTTATGTCACCTGGCTTAAAACCAAGATCGTGAGTGACTTTATCCAGCAGTGGAACTACGCCACCGTCGACCTCTACGAGATCGACCACGGCGATTCGGTCAACCCGGAAAACACCCTGCTCACCACCAACCTCAAGGGCAACGAACTGCCGGCCTCACCGGAGTTTTCCATCAACCTCAATTACAGCTACAACCTGATGTTGCGCGATGGTTCCAGCATCCTGCCCTGGATCGGTGTTAACTGGCGCGATGAAAGCTACTACAGCATCTTCAACGTGGACAAGCACCTGGACCGCTTTGCCAGCGACACCCCGGAAGCCTTCTACGACACCCGCGCGGCGGTTACCAACGTCAACCTGGGCGTCAAGTACACCGCGCCGGATGAGCAGTGGAGCCTCGAAGCCTTTGTCAACAACGCCACCAACGAGATCGACTTCTACTGGGGCGGCAGCGGCGATGGCTATATCAAAGGCCCAGTCTCCATGCCGCGCTTCTACGGTGTGCGTGCCAACTACAACTTTTGATCCCGACACACACGAGTCTGATGCCCTTTGCCCCGCCCCCGGCGGGGCCTTTTTCAGCATCGGCCCCGAACGGCAACCCCTATAACAACACGTGGAGTCCAGATAATGTTTTCCCTTACCCAATACCCGGCGCGGGCCACAAGGCTCGGCCAATGCCTGCTGCTCGGCGCACTCCTGGCCGCCATCGGCTGTGGCGGCAGCGGCAGCGGCGGCGGTAAACCCGGCAGTTCCAGTGCCTCATCCTCAAGCCAGGTTTCCAGCAGCTTGTCGTCGAGCAGCGAGTCATCCCAGGGCCAGTCCTCCTCCAGCTCCTCCTCCGGCCCGGCCGAGCTGAGCCTGCTTAAAGCCCAGGGTACCCACTGGGTCAATGCCGCGGGCGAGCCGGTGCTGCTCAAGGGCACCAACCTGGGCAACTGGCTGGTACAGGAATTCTGGATGATGGGCCAGGGCGGCAACGGCGTGCACGACCAATGCACCCTCGAAGCCGAACTGACCGAGCGCTTTGGCTACGAGGAAAAGGAGCGGCTGATCAAGCTGTTCCGCGATAACTGGATCAAGGAGCGGGATTTCGACCAATTGCAGGCCTTTGGCTTCAACCTGGTGCGCCTGCCGATCCTGTGGAATGTCATCGAGGACGAAACCCAGCCCAAAACCCTGCGCGAGGACGCCTGGCATTACATCGACTGGACCATCGCCGAAGCCAAAAAGCGCGGCATGTATGTCATCCTCGACCTGCACGGCGCCCTCGGCGGCCAGACCCCCAATGACCACACCGGCTGCTCCGGCCAGAACCACTACTGGACCAACCGCGACTACCAGGAGCGCACCCTCTGGCTCTGGCAGCAAATCGCCGAGCGCTACAAAGACGAACCCGCGGTGGCCGCCTATGACCCGCTCAACGAACCCTGGGGCTCCAGTGCCGAAGCCATGGCCGAGCGGGTGCTGGAACTCTACGACACCATCCGCGCCATCGACGACCGGCACATCATCCTCCTGCACAGCCATTACGGCAGCATTGATGTATACGGCAAGCCCGCCGAAGCGGGCCTGACCAATGTCGCCTTCCAGCTCCACCCCTACCCCGGCCTGTTCGGCGACCGCCCCGGTGACAGCCACTACGATATCCAGCGCGACTGGCTGCGCTGCGGTGACAGCGGCACGGGCGGCGTGTGCGAGTGGAACACCCGCCTGAGCGCGCTCGACACGCCCATGCTGATGGGCGAATTCCAGCCCTGGCAATCCGCCGGCCTGGAACTGGGCGGCAAACTGGGCCGCGCCACCTATGACACCTATGCCAGCTATGGCTGGGCCTCCACCAGTTGGGCCTACAAACTGGTCAGCATCGCCGGCAGCCAGGGCCAGGGCACCTGGGGCATGGTGACCAATGCCATCAATACCCAACTGGATGTCGGCACCGGCCTGATCACCAAAGCCAGCACCTGGGATTGCGCCGGCTGGGACAGCAGCTTTGCCGATGCCTGCGCGCGCAAGGCAACCAGCATCAACCCCGGGGGCGAGGGTGAAAAAACCTATTACCTGGTGATCAAAACCGGCGCCAACGGCGGTGCCGATCCCGATGTGAGCTACGACAGCATCAGCCTAAAACACAGCGAAACCGGCGAAGAGCGGCTGGTGAACGGCAACTTCGGCAGCGGCGCCGGCTGGACCAGCCTGAGCATCGCCGGTTCACTCCAGTTCGATTACAACAATACCGACACCGGCAAACAGCCCGGCGGCAGTGAAGGTGCCGTGCTGAGGATCACCCGCCCGGACGGCGTCAGCGGTGAAATCAACGGCGCGATTTACCAGGCGGTAACCCTGCAAGCAGGCCAGACCTATCACTTCAGCGGCGTGTTTAAGGACAACGGCAGCAGCAACACCTGGGCGGAAATCTACCTGGTGGAAGACGAACCGGTTGCCGGCGTGGATGTGGTCGACAATGCCGGCAAGGTGGATTTCACCACTGCCAGCATCGAAGAGATCGAGGCGCTGTTTACCCGCTACGGTGACATGGACTACGACGTGCACAGCGGCCTCGCCCACTGGCTGGTAACCGACGAGCACAATGATGTATTCGACTACCCGCCGCGCCCGACCAACCTGCAATTAACCGAGAGCGGCAACAGTGTTTCGCTCAGTTGGAGCCCAGCCAATGGCGACACGGTTTCCTACAGTGTCTACCGCGCCACTACGCCCGGTGCCAAGGGTGAGCCTATCGCTGAAGAGCTGACGCAAAACACCTACAGCGACACACGCCCCGACGCAGACCAGACTTACTTCTACACAGTCACGGCACGCAACCATATCGCCGAAAGCTACCGCAGCAACGAAGTGCACACTGCCCTGCAATATGTGCCCGTACCGGCGCGGATCCAGGCGGAAAATTACACCGCCATGAGCGGTATACAAACGGAAAATTGCGGCGATACCGGTGGCGGCCTTAACGTCGGCCATTTCCATCCCAATGATTTTATTGAATTCAAAATCAGCGTCGCCAGCGCCGGCACCTTCACCATCGACTATCGCCTGGCCTCGCAAACCGGCAGCACAGGGTTCGAGGCGCTGATCGACGGCGAAGTGGTGGACACCCAAACCCTGGCCGCCACCGGCGGCTGGCAGACCTATATCACCAAAACCGGCGCCAGCTTCCCCTTGAGCGCAGGCAATCACACCCTGCGTTTCCGCTCCATCGGCCAGGAGTGGAATATCAATTGGTTTGAGGTGAAACAGCAGTAAGCACCTTGTAGCCCGTCTGGCATCGGTGTTCAGGTTTCGAAAACGCATGAATACATCCCTGTAGCTCCCGCAAGTCATCCTGACTTGAGGGTTTCGAAACCTGAACCCCGACACCAAACTGACACTGAGCCAACTTCAAAAAATTATTTACTACGAGTCTTAGGTTATGAATCTTATTTTTCGCACCGCCTTTTTGGCCAGCGCGCTTATCAGCGCCAATGTTACCCAGGCCGTGGACACCGGCCCGCAAAAAACCTTGCAGGTCTACACCACCGCCAAAGACACAAAATTGCGTCTCACCTTGAGCGATAAACTCTCGCTCAAACCCGCGCAACAGGCGCCGGAAACCGACACCGCCATTTTCGTCAACCCGGACAAGCGCTACCAAACCCTGCTCGGTATTGGCGGCGCTATCACCGATGCCAGCGCCGAGGTGTATGCAACACTCGATCAAAAAACGCAGCGGGAATTTATGCAGGCTTACTATGACCAGGACAAGGGTCTGGGCTACAGCCTGCTGCGCACCACCATCCACAGCTCCGACTTTGCCAGCAGCAGCTACACCTATATCGAAGAGGGCGACAAAGCGCTTAACACCTTTGATATAACGCCGGATAAAAAACACCGCATCCCCATGATCAAGCAGGCCATCCGGGCCGCCGGCGGCAGCATCACCACCTACGCCAGCCCCTGGAGCGCACCGGCGTTTATGAAAGACACCAACAATATGCTGCAAGGCGGCAAGCTGCTGCCCGAATACCGCGACACCTGGGCCACCTACTTCACCAAATTTATCCGCGCCTATGAGCAGGAAGGCATTCCGATTTGGGGGATTACCGTACAAAACGAACCCATGGCCAAGCAAACCTGGGAATCGATGATTTTCACCGCGGAAGAAGAGCGCGATTTCCTCAAAAACCACCTGGGCCCGATCATGCACACATCCGGCCTGGGCGATAAAAAAATCATCGTGTGGGATCACAACCGCGACCTGATCACGCACCGCGCCAACACCATCCTCAGCGATCCCGAAGCGGCTAAATATGTCTGGGGCGTGGGCTTCCACTGGTACGAAACCTGGACCGGCGGCCAACCCATGTTCGGCAACGTGGCCGAAGTCAAGCAGGCATTCCCGCATATCAACCTGCTGCTCACCGAAGCCACGGTGGAAAAATTTGATGCGGCGCGCTACCACCACTGGCCCAATGCCGAACGCTACGGCAACTCCATCGTCAATGACTTCAACGCCGGCGCGGCAGGCTGGACCGACTGGAATATGCTGCTGGACGATAAAGGCGGCCCCAACCATGTCAGCAATTTCTGCTTCGCCCCCATTCACGCCGACAGCAAAACCGGCAAGCTGATTTACACCCCGACCTATTACTACCTCGGCCACTTCTCGCGCTTTATCCGCCCTGAGGCGCAGCGGGTCAGTGCGGTCAGCAGCCGCAGCGTGCTGCAAACCACGTCGTTTATCAACGCCGATAACCAACTGGCAACGGTGGTCTTGAATTTAAGCGATGCCGCCGTGACCTATCGCTTTTATATAGGCACACAGGAAACCACCGTTACTATCCCCGCGCGCGCCATCCAAACGCTGGTGTATTAAGCGTTAAATTTTTACAGCGCCACAAAAAAACGCAGGTCGCTCCCACAGCCTGCGTTTTTTATTGCGTGCCATCCATGGCCTACACCCTTCGGGCCGTCGCTACGCGACGTTGAAAATGGCTCCCGGCCATTTTTTATTGCAACAGGATTGTTATCGAGCGGACGCAACCAGCTCGAAATGATCAAGCAATTCCATCGCTGCAACGATCAAATGGTAAAGCGTACTGGCCGGTGCAACATCCACCACCACTTCATCCTGTGGGCCGCGCTGGTCAACATAGGAACCGGGCGTAGACGCGCAGAGATAGTAGGTAAACAAATCCTCCACCCCTTTAATGGCAATCGCTTCGGCTGCGGGATTGCCCGCGCGGATCTGCACCAGGCTCGCCTTGATTAATTCAGTAATGCCCCAGCAGCGCTTGTTGGGATCGATAATGCGGCCATCCGCCGCCACCGCATCGTACAACAGCCCCGAAGGCGCCAGGCCGATGGCCAGGCCGCGCTTGTACAGCGTATCAATATAGCGCGCTACCGGGCGGCCGCTGCGGCGGCCGTACCAATCCAACAGCCACACCCACTCCATCATATGGCCGGGCTCGACCGTATCGCCCTTGGCATTGGGCAGGCGCACCCAGTTATCGTCGAAAAATTCAAACAGCACACCCAACGGCGCATCGAAAAAACGGGTTTGAAACAGCGCAAATAATTCGCCGACACGGGCCAGCCATTTTGCATCACCGGTGGCATCATGAAGCGCCAGAAACGCCTCAAACAAGTGCATGTGCGGATTCTGGCGGCGGTAGGGATAAGCGTAATCCCCTTCAATCCAGCCACCTACACTGGAACCAAATTTTTCGTCCAGGTGAGCCACCAGTGTGTTGGCCTCATCCAGGTACTGCTGCTCGCCAAACGCGCGATAGCACCAGGCATTGGCGAGCAGGAAAAAGGCGTGGTCGTAGAGATCCTGCCGGGTATCCACCACCACAAATTCCGGATTCAGCAGGTGGGTATAACCGGCACCGGCGGTCGGATGGGCCGCATGCTGATGTACAAATTCCAGCAGGGCCTTGGCGGTTGCCTTGCCTTCCGGGCACCAGCCGCGGTGATAGGCCGCAGCAAAGAAAAACGCCTGGCGCGCCTGCACACGGACACGGGTACTGGCAGCCAGGTCGGGGACACCTTCAGGGGTCAGACGCTCATAGTGAGCGCGGGTCTGCGGGGCTATACCCCGCTCCAGCCACAGAGGCAGGGCATCCTGTCTGATCCAGTGTTCAAGGCGGCTGGCAGCCGCGCGCAATGCATGTGACATAAACTCAGGTCCTTCAGCAGTGGCTCTTAGGCGTAGAGAATGCAACACCCGTACCGCCGCAACGAAAACGGTGCATTCTGCGGAGACCAACCGCTTTTCGCAAACAAAAAATATCGGGAGAAATTTTTAACGTCGCCACGCGACGACCCACAAGGTGACTGCCGGGAACAGCAGGCCACAAAAAATTGCCAGGAGCAATTTTTGACGCCGGAAACGGCGGCCCCGCAGGGGTGGCTGCCATGGATGGCGGCCACAAAAAAAACCCCGGAAAACCGGGGGGAGAAAAAACACAACAGCGGGCTATGGCTTTCAAGCCTGACTATCACAGTTAGGTCGGGGATAAACTCGGCACCGAACCTGTAACCGATTACTGATAAAAAATCAAAGCTGGAAGGCCTTAGCGGGATGCAGTATGGCAAAAAATGTAACCGATTACAACATCAAGTGACAATTTTGATGACCCGTCTGCAAAATCTCCCGGGTTAAACCCATCTCAGGTTTTCGCCTGGCGCAAGCGGGGCAGGTACAACCCCATAAATACGGCCCTGGCAATCACATACGCAATAAAGGCGCACCAGAGCCCCTGGTTAGCGCCAATGGCCACCCACCAATAGCTCAATCCCAAAAATACCAACAGGGAATACACCGCGGTATTGCGCATCGCCCGGCTTTGGGTGGCCCCGATAAAAATGCCATCCAACTGGAAGGCCACAAACGAACAGAGTACATAGAGTGCCGCCAAAGGCAGGAACCGTTGCGCTGCCGCCTGAACCTGGGCATCCGGGGTCAGCCAACCTATCGCATAAGGCCCCACGAAGAACACCAAGGCCGCCAGCCCCAGTGCGGTGATCGCCGACAATTCCGTCGCGACACGGATCACCCGATCAAACAAAGTGCGATTGCGTGCCCCGATAGCTCGCCCCACCAGGGACTCAAGGGCAAAGGCATAGCCATCCAGGAAAAATGCCGACAGGGAAATAAATTGCAGCAACACATGATTGGCAGCGAGGGTGACATCGCCAAAGACCGCACTTTGATTCACAAACCAGCCAAAGCCGGCCAACAGGCACAGGGTTCGCCACATGATGTCAGTATTGGTATTCAGGGTATCGAGCAGCGCCCTGGCATGCCGGATACGCGCCCAGGGCCAGGATGACTCCCTTAGCCCGATGCCCAGCACATCCAATAACACCTTAAACCCCACCAGGAAACACAGCCATTCCGCAATCAGGGTACCCAGGGCAATCCCCTGGATACCCCAACCGAAGCCCATCACAAAAAGCACATCCAGGCCCAGGTTCACCCCGTTCAGGAGCAACTGCAGCCCCAGGAGCACACGGGTTTTTCCCAGCCCGATCAGTGCCCCCATCACGGCATAATTGGCCAGTACGGCTGGCGCACCCCAGATTCGCCAATCCCAATAAAGCACAAACTGCTGCTCTACGCTTTCGCTGGCACTCAATAACCAGAGCGCGAAATAACGCAGCGGCACTTGCAGGAACAGCAGCAATACCCCGATGGCAACCCCCATAAACAGCGCCCGGGCAAAAGCCGCACGAACCTCTTCATCATCACCGGCACCCGCTGCCTGCGCCGTAAAACCGCTGGTGCCCATGCGCAGGAAACCAAAGCCCCAATACACAAAACTGAACACCAGCGCGCCCAGGGCAATACCACCAAGATCCACCAGCGAACCACCGTGACTAATCACTGCCGTATCAACCAGGCCCAATAAAGGCGTAGCCGCATTGGCCAGGATAATAGGTATTGCCATACGCAGAATGGCGCTGTGGCTGGTGGGTATGGGAGTCATATCAAGGACTATCTGACAGCGGGACAGGTGAGGAGAATATTTACATCATCCAATGACAACGACCTAACGGATAGAGTAGCAAGGCTCTATCCGGTCGGAATGAATAACAAAATCCTAAATTTAACTAGGGGCGAATCAGGATAGTTATTGCTCTGGGGGCATACCCCAAACACCCACTCACTTTTACCATAACCTCTTTTCCCGACATTAAAGCAGCCAATGCAACACTCAACATAGCTTTGCCACCGGCAGTTGAAACATCAATTAACGCCCTGTCGTTATGGGTACAATTTTGACTGGGGATAGTTGCTTCAACATAAATATCGTGAACATCCACACTACGAGACTCAATCTGCCTAACTTTAGTCCAAGGTGTGGCATCAACGGCATAGGTCGATATAGAAAACAATAAACAGAAGGCTAATATTAGTTTCTTCATCATAAAAAATCCTTAAAAAGTCAATAATTAGAATTCATTCTGCCAATAAGCCTATTTCTTATATTGCTCAACCACACCTTACACTCATCACCAATCTCATCCAAGGTATACGCATCAACACTCTCAATTAAAGACATATACCCTCCCATCCGTTCTGCAAAAATATCCATGAAGTCAACACATTTCGATCATGCATTTACTCATAGCTACACCCACACCACGACAATTTTCCAACTGGGGATTTATTGTGGAGTAAGGTGTTTGGTGTTGACGGCAGAGTAACGAACAAACCACACCTTTTAAAAACAAAACCCCGGGTAGCGAACTAGCTGGAGAATATGATTTTAAATGAACAAGCTATGATCCCTTTATTTTCGACGGAATAAATACAGATATTTCACCAGCTTTGTATTTTTCATTTAACACAGCAATTTCTGAAGATAGCCACGTATCAAAATCTGGCCATTCCTTAATCACATGAACTCCATCCTTTGCAGAAAAGCGAATAGCTTTTCCCACCTCATTTAACAATACATAAGAGCCATCTGATTTATACCACGCGACAACGACATCAGTTCCTTGAGTACCATTAATACGAGCGCTTACATTGGGAATGGTTACCGAGGATGGATAATCATAAACATCTGCATTAGATTTTTTTTTGATAGGTGTGTACCCCATAACACGGAGCGAACCCGAAAAAATCATTAAGCCATTAGCAAAAGAAAGAAAAGCTTTAAACTGTTCAGGAATTTCACGACCCAATATTTGAGTAAGCTCATCAAAATCACGATTATTCAATGGCGGATAAACCACATTAACGTAAGCTCTAGGTGCTATATGGGGAGCGTGTCCAATTAATTGGGTTCCCATATCATTTTGAGTTTCACCGAGATGAGCCCATCCTTTCAATGGGCCCAATATTTTCTCATTAAAAAAAATCTTATCCATATTAATCCTGTTTTTGACATTTAAAAAACAAGCACTTTTAAATTATTCGCTTGGACAATTTAACTCTGCACAACCAACCTTAGGAACCGAAAATATAATTGTCGGATCGGGAATTTGTGAAAGGAGGTCCAGTCCATCAGCGATAACACCAAGCGCTATAGCACCAATAGGGACTTGAGTGCCGCCATTTTCGGCATGTTTTGCCTGATGATCGGCTTTCTCCATGAAGGTAATGTTGTCTGGATTTTTAGCAATGTCAATCTTTTCTTCAAGAGTTTTTCCTGAGCTAACAGATGGCTCATGATGACCATCCATATTTTTCAACTTACCAGTTTCTAAAAGCTCTGTCTTTCTATCATCCGACAAATTGGATTTGCTCTCTCCAGTCTCCTTGAGTTGTTGTCTTTCCTGCTTTAACGCTTCACGGCGCCCCTGAGCTTTAGCATTTTTTATTTGTCGTTTTGCTTCTTTACGAAGCTCTTTCGCAGCCTCTTTTAAAAATGGTTTTTTTGCATTTTTTCCTGTTGGGTCGATCTTATTAAGCGGATCATTTCCCACATAAGCATAAAGATTCATCTGATCTTTATACCCGATAGGATCCGTCTGCAAGAAACGCCCTAAGCCGGGATCATAGTACCGTGCACGATAATAATACAATCCAGTCTCTGGATCTAAGCGCCTTCCGGTATAACGGAATGGAAAACCTGCTGCACTATTTACCTCACCATAAGGGCTATAGGTGTAAATATTATTCGATGTAACCTGCCCGCTGGCATTGGATACCGCAATAACCGAGCCTTGGTGATTGCGGTGGGCATAGCTATAGGTATTGGCAGCCACATCTTGCATGGCAATAATTTCATCTACATTCTTTCCATAAATAAACCGCTTACTGGGTGTACTGGTGTTGGCGGCATATTCCGCAATTTCGTGATCGCCATCGGACAAATAATCCGTAATAGTGCTAACACCTCCCTTAACAACCGTTTTTTGTGTACGGCGTCCGTTAGCATCGTACGTATAATTTGCCACCAATGCACCCTGTGGACCAGCAGCACCAATATTCGCTTGCAATAAGCGATTTTCCGCATCGTACTGGAACGTCCCCAGCTGTCCAGTTGTCAGGTTGCCAGCCTTGTCATAATTAAAGGCAACACCACCAACACTGGTGTATTGGTTTAGCTTATTGACACCATATAACTTTTCAGTAGTTGACGGTGCACGCCAATGAAAACTGCGATTACTGAGCGAGGTGCTGATGAGTTGCGCCGCTGTATTAAAACTATAGGTGTATTTAACATTATTACTTCCACCGACAAATTTATGCTCGATAAAATCCAAATCACCATCTTTCTGGATTTGATAATCCGATACAGCGCCATTACCGTAGGTAACCTTATCAAGGTTACCCAGATCGTCGTAATCATAATCTGCCAGTTTGAGCGAGCCGGCATTGACCTGATCAATGCGATTTAATGCATCGTATACATATTTAACTGTGTAATTATCGGGCCAAACTATTTCGCTACGATTGCCAGCAGCGTCATAACGATTAATAACCTTACGCACCACACCAGAGGATCCAATTTTCTGGCTAGACTCTGTAACACCGCGATCTGCATAATCGTAGGTAAAGGTTAAGGTATTTGGATTCAGGCCTGTTTGGCTAATGGCTGTCGGTTTACCAAACACATCATAACTGGTGTAATTGACGGTATATAAAGAACTGCCAGCCCCCACCGTTTTGACATCAACCAGAGAAGGATTGGCATTCGAGTTTTTATAGGTATAGCTAACCGTTTCACCACGGCGATTAACCTTGGTTTTTACACCTCCGCCAGGCCAGTACTCAAATTGCTCGTAGGTAATACCATGGGGAGATTCGTTGGGGAAAGTAGTCTTCCAGAGCTGCCCATAGGCATTGTATTGAACCGTTGTCTGCTTGTTTGTGTTATCCAACACGCAATCACTATTAGGATCTGAATCTGCACTGTTGTATGCAGTCACCAGCCCCAAAGCATTGTATTGCAAATGTTTATAGGTACGCTGCAAGCCTGTACCCCAACCATCACGCTGGCAAATAAGCTGGCCAGCACGATTGTAATCGTAACGCCTAGCCCGCCCCATGGGGTCTGTACTTTTTTCCAGTAATCCTCGTGCATCGTAATCAAAATATTGGGTATCACCATCAGCGTCTTTTAGCCATACCATCCAGCCCAAAGGATTGTAACCAGCTGTAACCTCACTGGTGCGCGCATTGCCATCCACAAGAATAGAATTGAGCTGTCCCCCCAGGGTATAACCAAAAGTAGTTTTGGTATTTTGTGCATCCCAGCGGAATTTCAAACTTCGATCAGCATTGTATTGCGCACGGGTGACATTACCATTTGGATCAGTCAACTTACTGACATTACCGATGTTTCCATAAACGGCATCATTATATTCTGCCGTTGTTGTAATCTTTCCAGAGCCGTCTGGCTTTTGGACGGTATAATTGGTGAGGTTACCATAGCTGTCATAAGTCAGCGCTATGTGCCTGACGCTGCTCTCTTTAATTAATTTAGGCAGCCCCATCCAGTAGTTTTCATAGTTTGTTGTCAGACCTGTTGCATGATTCGTCGATTGCTCCAGGACACCTGTCGTAACATTGTACTGGTTTGTTACCGATACTTGAGAAGTGGTTCCCTCTGCATAACGAAAGGTTTCTGTTTTCAGGAGGTTGTAAACAGGTTGCCAGGTTCGACTAATAACTAAGGGTTGATCTGCATCGGGCGCCCCAATCTTGGGGTACAACATTTCTTTGGTAATATTAGAGCTGGCGTCATATTGGAAAACCTCACGTTTCGAAAAACTCCCATTATAAGCAGTATATCCAGGCAGATCGGATGGCCATGGATGTGCGAGGTTACTAATCGCTCGTAGCGCTACTGAAGACTCGAAAATACGTCGATCTACAGCACGATGAGTATTATCGTGCGCAGTCACCGTAAAGTGATTCATGGCATCTTTTTGATAGACGGTATTCCCCGTATTATCAAAATAATCGATAGTTTTTGAGTCAGCGATATCAACTTCAATATTGGCATAACCGGGTAACACACCCCAGCGATATGCATTATTCCAATTTGAACTTTCATTTTTGCGCAAGTCAACGGCTGTAACTTGCCACAAATTATTGTAATGATATTGGACAATTGGGTTATCGGTATCTTCCGGAGAATAGATCGCCTCCAATGCCTGGCCATGCAATATCAATTTGCCAGCCTGGGCAGGATTTGCCAGCTTTGCAATCCACTGCTTTCCATCAGATTTGGTTATAGCTATGCTGTTTTCACTGATGTTCTCACTGACAGATGCACTGCGAGAGCCACTATTAATGGTAAGGTTGTAGCCTGTATCTGGATGTCCACCATGAACAAATGAGAGTGTTCGCCCCAGATTATTGCTTATAGCTGTTAATTGTTTGAAACCATTGTACGTATAATTAACCTCCACCCCTTTATTATTAGAATATTGCACAAGCGGATGCCACGGATTTTTAGCTGAGCAATCAAACCGTGAGGTCACATAGCTACGTGCATTGTATTTTTCCTTATCACCATTCTTAAGTGTTCGAACAACATCACCAATAATTATTCGTGAATATCCCGATCTTAACCACTCAATATCATTCGGGTTCGGCGGGGAGGATGTACTAAGATTACAACTTTGGCCTACGCCCGACGGCGCCAGATTCCGGGTAAGTGATACAGTCACTGACTCTGGTGAGCCCGGTTTGGCATAGAAATAACCATCGGCATGACGAACATATTCATCAGAGCCATTAGGGCTGCTGATATTAACGGTACTCTCCAGTACTTGATCTGCCAACCATTTTGCAATAAGTGCATTAAACACATGCAGGTCTTGCCGGCCCGAGTGGCTAATATCCAACAGTGCCATTACTGCAGCAACAGCATAGGAGGCTTCCAGAGGGGTTCTCTTGCCCAGCAAATTAATACTGTCACTCACAAAGCTGGCACTACCGGCATTGGTTACTTCGAATTGACGCTCAATACGCTTCCAGAGTCCAGTATTCGTACCCGGTGTTAAGGTGGCGGTAAACTCAGGCTCACCTCGTTTGGTTTTGATGGCAATGTCCGCCGACAGCCCATACGGAAATTCCGGCCCGACAGAAATAATTGAATTAAAGTTATAGGCAACATCGCCAGTATTCTTCTGTACTCCATGCTCTATCTTTTGACGGCTATCGGGTTTAGGGGCTTCCAATTTGCCGCCATCCAAGGTTGGTGCAGCACGGGTACCGGAACCTCCACCGCGATTCATACCGAAATAATCCACCATATAGTGAACGTAATCACCGGTTTGGTTATTTTCGGCATACATAGCACTGCCGTATTGCATACCCAGGTCAGCCACGTAGTTATAACCAGCTACACATCCTGTACAACTGTTGTAAAATCTCGACCATACAAACTCGCCTGGTCCCATAACGGCAACGCCTGGCATAATAATTTTGTAGCCTTTATTTTTATAGGCGGTAGCAACCTCAACCATTTTATCGGCGATAACCCCACCGCTTTGCTCCAAATTAATACTGATAGTCGTGCCTGCGCTGGTCTCAGGTGCAGTAAAGATCGTCACATTCGGACGTGGAATAGTTGCTCCCCCTGAGTATTGTCCGAAGGAAACATCATTCGCTACGCCCCAGGCAAAACGATGTGTTGTTGAATAAGCATCAACACCTCCATTAATACGTTGGGTAACCTCACCCTCCAGGCTTGCCAGCAACCAGGACAAGGCCCGGCCAACACCGGAGCGAATTGGGTTTGCGGGATAAGCCTGGGACGCCTGTAGTGTTGTATTTTGGGTCACCACAAAATTGTTACAGTTGCCACTAACGTTGTAACCTGCTCCAGCCGTCAAACTACAGTTTTGTGTTGACCCGCTGTAGGTAATAGTTTTTATGATTCCATAGCAACTTAATTGATAAACTGCCACAACACCGGACTGTGAATGCACCAGGTTCCATGTACAACCCGAGGTACTCACTACTTGGGGAGGAATATTTTGAATATCATCCGGATACAACACATTAATTGGCTCTTTGGGCGTATAACTCATGGCCGCATCAAGGCTTAATTCCAGTGACTGCTGAGAAACACTGGCAACACCTCCTGCAGGCTTATCAATCTTGACCAGCGTTGATGCCAAACCGACTGTATGATGATGTTCAATATTGGCTTTACCCAGCGCAGCAACAAATTGCGTACGTTGTGTTTGTTCATACAGATACTCACTGGCGACAGGTATGATCTGCTGCCACCCCATTGCAAAATCTGACAGGATAGGATTTCCATTCTCCGCACCGAAGCTACTGGTATAACGGGTTTCTTTAGCTTGTTGTTGATGGCGTTCAGCCAATGCCTTACCCGCATTTCCAAGCCCGAGAACGAGCGTATTGGGCATCCTGCAATTGAGTAAAAACCTGGAGGTGTTATCCATATAGCTGCTGGTCGTTCCCGCCTCATTCGCAGACAGGTAAGGGTGGTCGACCTTAACCTCAACAACCATGGATGCAAATTGTAGATAACTGCGATGAACCTCTGTGAGGCCATCAAACACCATATGACAATAGATATTGTCATAATCGTAAGCGTTGGCATGAGCTGGCGGTGCAAATGAAATCGTAGCGCCATAAGTTTCATCTGCAAAAAAATTGAACACTTTAGGCGAAACAGTATTGTTGGGCGTAGATAGTTGTGAAAGGGTTAGCTTTGTTCGCAAACGATCAGGAATAGACTCAACAGAATTGATCTGCTGACCAGAATACGCAAGGCCAGTCAAATCACCGGCCGTAGCATTAACGATTTTTTCAGTGATGGTATTTCCCCCCAGCACATCCAGACTGGATTGATTCGGATAATTATTTTTTACATTCTGATAATAAGTCTGGGCAATTCCATTCAGTGCATTATTAAGACCGGAAATATTCCAGGAACCATTACTGTTTTTAGCTGATATCGCTAACGCTGAACGGCTATAGTTTGTAAGTGCCACTAGATCCAGTGGATTTTTATGGGTCATTTTCTTAAATGATGGATCCAGCAGTTGCACTGTTCCTGCAACATTCACACTTAACCAGACATGTAAAAATGCCACACTGGATACAGCGCCGGCATAATCACAATCTGCCGAGAATGTACCATTGACCTCTGCCGGAATACCGCCATTAGCCAATAAACGGCATGCCTCACGCGCCGTATTAATCCCAGTCCATACCTGAAACTGTTCCCCGGTCAAGGTAGCCTTGCCCAATACATAATTAGCACTGATAGATTTTGCAGCCAGCAAATCACGCAACAACTGTGCTTGATCAAAAGGTGTTCCTGATTTATCCAGTAATGCTCCAAAACCTCCTTTACTCAATCCAAAACGGAACTCCGGTGCGATCTCACTTTTCACATAAGCATAAGCATGGGCAATATAACTGGCATTAACCAAGCCAGAACTATTACGTTCTGCCATCAACTCAATACTATCTGCTAATGCAATAATATCTCGGGAAATTTCTGCTCGACCGAAATCACCCCGATTAGCACTGCCTGGTGAGGAATATAATAAAGTCCCCTCTGCCAGAGAAACCAGTTTTCCTTGCCCCAACTTGACTCCACCCGCCCATGTTGCACTACACAACGCAAACAGGAATAACGCACCCATTGTAACTTTTAAAAAAGAACAGATTTTTTTCAGAAAAGCAAAATAACTTGACAACACCATGTGCGCCATCCCAATTCATTATGACTATTTAAATATATCTGCCATGCACATACAGCAGCTTTTGGATATCCTATCTACCAGGAGTTACCTGCAACATTAATAATTAATCAACACCTTTAACTTCTCCTGACTGGCGACGATTATCCTCTGCATCCAATGTATAGGATTGCACTACGCCATCTGAAGATTCCATGCGAATTAAACGACCAAGATCATCATAGAAAAAATTTTCCGTTACCGGCCCACTCACTTGATTTAAATTGTATGGTTTATCACTTAGCAGGCCATTGTAATTAGATAAATACACCTGCGCATTAACCACTACATCAGCTCTGCCATCAGCATTAACATCCTGCAGGCTGAAAGAAAAAGAACGATCACTAAAGTTGGGCTTACCTGTTTCATATGCATATATCGCTGCAACCAATGGTAAATCAGCACTCCCCGATGCCAATAACAAAGCCGGGGCATAATTATCGGCACCGCGCAACAGTACACTGGTAAAGCCATTTAGGTTATCACGCCAATACAGCACATCCGTCGAGATTCCCAGGCCACTATTACTAGCAGTCGCTAAACGTAATTTACCCAGAGTAATCATATTCATTAACTGAGCATCAGTGAGCTTGAGTGCAGCAGCAGGCGAATAACCATTACCCTCACGATAGATAGAATAGCTGGGAGTACCGGCAATCAATAATGGCGTTATTACATCACCGTGTAAGAGTACAAATTGGTTTTTACCATGGAAGTAATAATCGGCAAAACCATCATTATTCAAATCACCGATATAAACGTCATAGCGGTTCGGTGTAAATTCTGCTGCAGAAAGGTAAGCAGAAGTAAAACTTAGTATTAATAGTGGATACAATTTTTTCATTTTTTGTCCATTTTTTAACTGGTGCTCCATTTTTATATTCAATACTCTATTAAATATAAAAAAGCTCAATATTGAATTAACTCAAAGAGGGCTTATCTAGCCGATAAAAATCAGTACTGATAACTACCATTGGAACCACACAGGATCTAATAACTTCCCACAAGGACCATGAGTCCTTGCGGGAAGGGCGTGAATTATCACTTATTGCGGCAGGAAATCAAATGTCTGGTTGATCGTTGTGCGTATTACATTGGATGCGGGGAAGGTAATCAATTTAATACGGCTCAGGATTCTTGATTCCAAATCGGCATCGCCCAATTCGCTGGATACCAGGCTGGCTTCGACAATGCGGCCATTGGGATCGATGACAATCTTGACCACCATTTTTCCCTGAAGCGCAGCATTTTGGCGCAGCGCGCGATTGTAGATTGAATAGATAGCGCCTTTATGCTGCTCCATGATTTTACGGATTTCTTCCTCGCTGCGCCCGGCGCCACCACCGCCATCGCTGTTACCCGGTTTTGCCTGCGCCGCCTGCTTGGCAGATTCCGCCAGGGTGCTGGTGACCTTGGTATTTTCCCGACCGGACAATGCCGTACCGCCGGTATCGCGGCTCAGGGCAGCGCTGTTGATGCCGCCACTGGCGACCTTGGCACCACTGTTAATCATGCTGCGATCAACCTGTGCTGCTTCGCCGGTGCTGTTAGTCACCGTGGTTGCCGCTGTCTCGATTGCAGAGGTTTGCAGCATCTCCCGCATTTCGGCCAAGTCATCCTTAAATTGCATGACACCGGCACTTTGTGCCTGCTCACGCGCTTTTTCGATGGCTTCTTTCGGTGGCTGCTTAACCGGCTCCCTGGGTTTTTCGACGGGTTTTGGCTCAGGCTTTTTTTCTTCGACTGGTTTGGGCTCCGGCTTTTTCTCTTCCACTTTGGGCGGCTCTACCGGCTTGGGCGGAGGTAACTCCTGCTTTTCCAGGATGACCCGCGCCAACTGTGGCGGTAGTTTTTCCTTTTCATCGCGTGAAATTTCCGGCAGATCTACCAGCGTCACAATCACACTGGCCACTAACATAACAACCGCGCAAATACCCAGGATTTTGTTGTAGCGCCGATCATCATCAATCGATGAACTCCAGGGCAATTCCAGTTGGGGCATGATTAGCATCGCCATACTAGCCCTCCCCTGCTTCATCGGCGCTTACCTCTTTTTGGGTAACGGCCAAAGAGATATCGCGATATTCCGCCCCGGCACAGGTCGCCATGATTTTTTTCAAAAGATGGTAGGGGACTTTTTGATCCGCCATGATCGTCACCGGACGCCCGGTAATTTGTTGATCGGCTTTTAGCGGGCCGGCCTTTTGTGCCTGGTATTTCAGCTCTTCCGTCAGGGGAGCAAATTGATCGGCGGTGTCTGCTGTCAATGCCGCGATACTGCCCACACTGCGGCCGCCAACAATGACATCCGTTGCGCTGACCAACACCACCAGGTTATCTTCCGGGAGCTGGTCGGAAACGGAGGCGGGCAGCTTGATACTTTTATCCGTTTGCAATACTTCGACATCGCCGGAATTTACCAATAGGAAAAATACCAGGATGGTGAAAATATCCATCAGCGAAACCAGGTTAAGCTTGGGTACCTGGTTCAGGCGGCGGTGATGCTTGGCCATGCGTTTGGCACGCAGGGATTGTTTCATTGCACACCTCCCGCGGAACCCACTGCCGATGTAGAACCACCGGGGGCAGGCGCATCGCCCAATGCAATTTCAGGAAACAATTCTGCATTTACCACATTGGCGGCGACCACCGCTTTGAATGAGCGCGCCGTATCCATAGTGCTGACCAGGGTTTGGTAGTCTGTGTCTTTTTCGGAAAGGATGTAGATATCTTTTTTATCCACCCCCTTATCTTGTAACAGGCGTTTGGTTTCCTGCAAAACACTGGATAGCATTTTGTAGTCATAATCGCCCTCGGAGTTTTTTTCTATCCACTTCAGCTTAATGCCTGCCGGATAGTTCACCTCAAACTTGTCTGCACGAATGATCACCTCCAACTGCTGGGGAGGTTCTTCCGTTGCCGGGGTACTGGAATCTGCCAGGTCGGGCAGTTTTAAATCCAGCACTGTCGTGCGCGAGAGCACCATGCTCATCAACAACACCGGCACCAGAATGATCATCAGATTCATAAAGGAGGTGATGTCGAGATCCTGCTCTTCTTTGTATCGCCGTTTAATACGCATAACTTCTAGTCCTCTGACCAATTTACAGAGCGTAAACCCAACCTTTCCCAGGGAACTTATGGCTTGGGTGCAGAGCTAGCAGCGGTATCTTGTGTACGGGTACGGGGAGTCACCTCTTGTACATGGGCGATGATATTCAGGCATTTCACGCCGGCCATTTCCAGGCTGTCGATAATTTCTGTTGTTTTACTTTGCAGCATGGAATGGATTAACAACAGGGGAATCGCCGAAATCAAACCAAAGGCGGTAGTATTCATCGCAACCGCGATAGAGGAGGACAACAGTGCTGCCTTTTCTGCCGGATCGGCATTGGCTACAGCGGTAAAGGCGGCAATCAAACCAATAATGGTACCGAGTAACCCAAGCAGGGTGGAAATGTTGGCCAGGGTGGCCAGGTAAGCGGTGCGTTTTTCCAGGCGCGGCATGGCCTCCATAACACCTTCCTCCATCGCCAGTTCAATATCATCGCGACGCGGTGATTGCGACATGCGCACCACACCTGCAGCAATAATTCGGGCAATGGGTGCACCCGTGGATTTGCTCAGGTTGATCACCCCGGCGTAATCTTTTTTATGCAACAGCGGCAGGATGCGATTGAATGCCTGGCGGTTAGCACTTTTAGCGGCAGTGAGCACTAACCAGCGCTCTATTGCAATCGCAATCCCCACAACCAGCACAATGGCAATAGGGTACATAAAGCTGCCGCCGTCTTGGAAAAAACGAATCAAGGTATCCATAACACGTTGCCTCAACAAATATTCATGGTGATGTAAAAATTGATGCCCTACTCAGGCGATTTATCGCTATCCAGTTCGCCAGCGGCTTCCAGATTGCGCAGTAATTCTTCGCGCTCTACATGGCCAAACACAGCATCCTGTTGCGAACCCAGCATTTCCATATCCAGCTCGGGCGTCGCAGGTGATTGCCAGGGCATGATATACAGCACGCGCGGCTGTTCCTGGTTTCCGGTCACTGTGGTGCGCAGGTTAATCGTTGCCGAGTCAATCGTTTTTGGGGAGGACTCTGCTGCAGGCGCTTGTGCCGCAGCCGATGAGGCTGACGATGGCTGTGCCAACACAGGGACCGACAGCATGATGGATAACAGCCCTGGGAAAATAAGCCTATCAGTTTTCATCCACCGGCTCCTCCGCTACAGGCTCGGCGACTGTCGGCGCCGCTTTAGGCTTTGGCGTAATCCCAAGGCGACGCTGCAAATCCGCAATCCAGGAATTCACCTGTTTATCATTATCGCCAACCAATTGCTGGTAAGCCTCGTAATGGGGCAAGGCCTCCTGCTGCTTACCCATGTAGAGATCGTACAAGATGGCGATATTTTTGTGGCTTTCCGGATGCCAGGGCCACACACTCAACGCTTTGCGGTAATTGCTTTCTGCGGCCGCAAATTCCCCTTTCTCCCGTTGCAAAAGCGCCAGGGCATTATAGGCATCAAGATTGGTGTGATTAACTTCAATTGCCCGGGTAAATGCCTGTTCGGCGCGCGCAGTATCATTTTGCGCGCGATAGACAAATCCCAGATTCAAATAGGCACCGGATAGCTTGGGATTTTCCGCAATAACCTGCTGTAACAATGTCTCTGCCTGCGCCCATTGTTTGTTGCGCATAGCGCTTGTCGCCTGCTCGAAACGCTGGACAAGCTGACGACCTAATGCGGGTTTATTGTGCATATAGGGATTAGGTAACACAGGGCCGGGCGGCAAAATACTGGCACCGGCCGCAGCGACAGGCCCCTCGTCTGCTGCCGTTTTTGTGCGCGATGGCTTGTTACCCGGTGTGGATGAACAGGCACCTAACAACAGCGCCAGCAACAGTAGCGCACTGAGGGCCTTAATGGATTTCATTGCTCACCTCCAGACGCGATTCCTGCTTGTTATAACGGGCGGGCAAGAGTTTGGCGAGCGCATCAAAACTGCGCTTCACCCAGGTATCATAAGTACCTGTCCAACTGCGCTGGGCGTTGGCCTGGTGAATCTCAATCGCTTTTTCTTCAAAGGGATAGGCTTGCTCTTCCAGCAAGATGTCATACTGTTCTAACGCCAGCTCATCCAGTTCCCTGGGGCGCTGGGAGTCCATCAGGTCGCGACTCAGTTGCGCGTAGATTTCACCGATCTGGAAACTGGCCTGGGTGGTAAATTCCGCAATGCCATAGCCCAGCACCTGCTCCTGGCCTTTCAGGGCCTTTTCCATCGCAGCGCGCTTACGCTGCAAACTGTTTTTAATCGGCAGGGTTAATTTAATACGATTAAATTCATCCAGTGACGGTTGAACCAACTCCATTTGGGCACTGGCAGCCAGATAGGCCGAGCGCTCTGTCTGGGCTGCGCCTGCCGAGCGATGGGAGTCGATAATTTTTTGCAGCCAGTAGAGCCTTTTATCCTGCTCACCTGTCGCTTGATAGAGCTCGGTTAGCTTGTGCTGCGCTTCCAGGTTATTGGCGAAAGGACGCGGATACTCCAAAGCGTAGCGACGATATTGCTCGATCGCCTGGGTGCGACGACCGGATTTTTCGTACAGCTCAGCACCCATATACAGCGATTGGCGTTTGACCTCCGGATCAGAGCTGGAGCGCTCCATCACCACCAGTTCATCGGCGGCCAACTGCCATTTTTCCTGGCTTTGGTAGATCAATACCATTTTGGCGGGCAGGGTCGCCGTCAGACTGTGCTGGGGATATTTTTGGCGGAAACCGAGGTATACATTCTCTGCCTGCGACCACTTTTCCTGTTCCATCAGGTAAAGCCCGGCATCGTACTGTGCCTTAATCGCGATATCGGTATCGGGCGTTACCTGGGTAATGCGCAGCAACTGGCTGATGGCTGTGTCCTTATCGCCAAACTCCAGGCTTGCCTCTGCCTGGCGATAGATACTGGCAGCGATACGCTCGCGCACTTGTTGTGCACTGGGTGCGCCCGGCTTGTTGCCATGGGCCGGATGCAAGGCAAGCACCTGGGTATAGGCCTGCTCCGCCTGGCTGTAATCTTTCAGCTCAAACAAACTGTGACCCAGTATCAGCCATGCACTGAACAACAGCTTGCCATCGGCAGGCGGCTGCCAGGCAATAACGCGCTCCGCCACAATCCTGGCCTCGCTGAAACGCTGTTGCGCCAACAGATCCGAGCCTGCATCAGCAAGGACCGGTAATGCGCGCGTATCGGCGCTATAGACCTCAGCAAAACGCAAGGCATTTTCAATTTTTCGCTCCTGCCACTCCATGAGCTTTGCATCGGGAAACTCTTGCGCGCGACTAATGAGTGTTTGCGGCAAGAGTACCGCGGCATAGGCCGCATCAGCACCGCGGATCGGATCGCGGTACTCATAGGCAACTCGCTCAAAGGCCTCCATCGCACCCGGCAAATCCCCCGCTTCATTCAGACATTCAGCCAGCAAAAAGGTCATCTCAGCCGCTTGCGGATCTTTTTCAAAGGTCTGCACAAATTCGCGATACCAGTTGGCAGCGCGGGCATAGGCCGCTGCTGCATCCGCCGGCTTGGCCGCTTTCAGGCCCTGGGCCTGGGCGTGCTCATATTGCGCCAGCTCCTGCAGGGATTGATGCAGATACATCGTGGCGATACTGCCAATCACGCCCTTGCGCGCCGTCCAGAAATTGCTGCGGATACCATAGCGCTGAACAAACTCCTGCTTCGCCGGGAGAATCAGGCTGGGAAAATTTCCCTGTTGGTAGACCTCAATGGTTTTAATACTGAAGCTGGGGGCAAAATCCGAATCGGAATTATGCTGCACAAAGTGCTGATAGGTTTCTGCACTGTCCGTAAAGCGTTTTTGTTCGAGGTACAACTGTCCCAGTTGCTGATACAGCATGTATTCGTAAGGACGCTTGCCACCGAGTTTGGCTTGCAGGTCGGTAATAGACTTGGGGCCCTCCAGATACGAAAGCGACAAGCCCATAACACGCAGGGTATCCGACACCAGATTGGTTTTGGCCGCGCCCAAATCGATCAGCGCCTGCTCCATCGCCTCCGGTGCACCGCTGCTTCCTAACAATTGATCCATCACCTGTGCAAAAGAGAGCAATGACAGATCGTAGTCGCCGCGCTTGAACTGGGTCCAGCCTTTCATGTAGAGCGCGTTTTGTTTTAGCTGCGGGTTATCTCCACTGGTCATTGCAGCGCTATAAGCGGCCTCAGCGGCAGCGTAATTACCTTCAGAAAAGGCTTTTTCCGCGCGGCGAAATTGTGTCTCAGCCAAAAAAGGCGATTGTGTATCCGCGGCGGCCAATTGATCCAATACTTGTGCGGCTTCGTCGTTGCGCCCATCGAGCGACAGGGCTTTGGCAAGCTTGTAACGCAACTGATCCGCCTCTATACCTTTCACCGGTTGCGGGTTATTGCGTTGCAGCTCCAGCAACTCGCGATACATGGTGACAGGTTTGTCATAAAAGCGACGTACATCGGTGGCATCGAGCTGCGCTCGCTCACTGCGCATCATTTCCAGATCGGCAATGCGCTGCATAATTTGCTGGCGCAACTGCGGCTCTTCTGCCGCCGCCAGGGCGCGCCGATAACTTTGTTCAATCCGGTCGATATCGACCACATCCACTTTGGTTTTCACATCCGGCAGACGCGATTCCGGCAGGTCTGCCAGGGTGCGACCACGGCCATCATCACTGGATGAGAACCAGCTGCACGCGGTACAACTTAACAAGCTGGCAAATACCAGTACCAGAGGAATGCGGGATACATGAGGACAACGCGACGGGATCACGGCTGCTTCCTCAACTCGGTGTCATACAGACGGGCTACAGCCAAATGTGATTGCGCCAGATAGGTATTGAGGCGCTTTTCATGGGCCAGTAATTGCGCATCAACCTGCTGGCGCAGGATGGTTCCCTGGGCGTGAATCAAATCGCGGGTACGCGCCAGTAAAGCATTGTTTTCCCGCTCTGATTGCTGGATACGCACTAACATGGGCTGGACATCCAGACTGGTTGCCAGTATGGCCTGGATACGCTCGCGGGTTTCAGCCAGCTGTTGCAAAGTAACCTCTGCCTGTTGTTGCCGGGCATTAAGATCTGCCAGGCGCCCCGGAAATTCCTGTGCTGCCTGCCACAACAAAATCCCCCGGAACATACGTAAGCGTGTCGCCGCTTCACTGGCATCTTGTCCGGCTGCATTCATGCGTTTAATCGTTTGCTCGCCACGCATAACCAATTGGTAGAGTTCGCGACTGTCATCATCGGCCAGGGCCATGTAATCATCGCTGCTTTCAATGGCCTCTATCCGCGCCCGCAATTGATCTCGGGCCACACCCAGCTGTTGCTCTTTTTGTGTTAATTGCTGACTCGCTAATTGGCGTTCCTGGCGATTGCGTTCAGCCTGTTTTTGTAACAGCAGCTCGCGGTATACATCCAGTTTTGGCTGCCAGGCTTCCAGCAATTTTTGCAGGCGCAACAAGTCGCGTAATTGCAAGACCGCCGTTTGAAATTGGTTTTGTGAAAATAACTCAGCGAGATAGGCAGAGCGGGTTTTGATAATGCTGGTCTGGTCTAATCGAAGCCAGTTTTGGCCATCATCGGTTACTGCGGCGGCCACAATTCCCGGCTCATCCTGTACCGATTGTTTGGACCATTCCTGTAAGGCTTGCGCAGAGAGCGGCTCCCCACCCACCAAGGTCAGCAATTCTTCTTCTGTCAGTGTTGCGCGCATATCGCGCACCAGTTGTATTTCACGCTCCAGCAATACTTCTGCCTGTTGATAGGCAGCCATTGCCTCACCGGGCGCGTCCAGTTTTTCATAGGCAAACGGCAATGCCAACAGGGATTCCTGTACCGCCGGATAAATCAGGCTGCGGGTGCGCAGCAACTGCCAGGGCTGCAGGGCTTTGGAATATTCCTCCTGGGCGACGGCTGCCCAGCCATACCCCAGCAACGCCTGGTTGGCAAAGGATCCATTGAGTCGCACCTGGGTAAATTCGCGGATAGCCGCCGCATAACTCTGCTGTGCCAGATAGGAATATCCCATAGCAGTATGGGCTTTGTCCTGCAGCGCCCAATGCTCACGTTGGGCCGCAACACCTTTGCCGGCATCCTGCTGTGAGAGTTCACGGAAAAAAGCCTGCGCCTGTTTAAAGTCGCCAGCGCGGGCATGGGCCGCCCCCAGGTTGTAATACACATAGGGAAGCCATTGTCCTTTTTCATCCCGTTTGAGCTGCTTGATGGAATAATCACTGAACACTTGCTGATGGATAGCAATACTGATTTGTAATGATTCCATTTGCGCTCGCAAATCCGGATCAAAGGATCGACTAACACGGGCGAAACTTTCACTGGCTGCGTCCCAATCACCGTGCAAGTAATGCAATTTGCCCAAATAAAACCAGGCGGCATCACGCACAGATTGCGGACGGCGCTCATCTTGCAGAATGCTACGAAATACCTGCTCGGCATGGCGTTGCATCCCAAAGGCAAGGCTGACACCACCGGCAATCAATTCGGGATTATCGCCGTGGCCTTGAATCCCCTCTTTGGCATCGGCCACCATCAATTCGCTGAGCGCAGCCAGGTAATCCTGTTGATAGTAGTGGTAGAGCGCAACACCGTAGCGCAGGTCGGCAACTGCAGTCTTAGGTTGATCGGCAAAGGCGGGGAGAAAACCACACAACCCGGTAAGTGATACCAGGGCAATACGCACCATCCGACCGGCGCACAGTCGGCAGGCAGAGAATTGACGGAGGCGGGGGGGCATCACATCTGCCATTGCTTGATATCAAAGACAGGTTGCAACTGTGCAGTAGAGTCCACAATGCGCAATTCCAGAACCAGCGGTTCCTGTCCCTTGGTAACAACCAGCTTGGCACCGCGCTTGTAATCCTGCTGGGGCCCTTTACCGGTGAAGAAGGCACTGATTTCATGCTCGCCGGTTTTGAGGTTGCCGATGTACAACCGCTGTACACCACCGCGATACAAAGCCCTGGTTTGCTTTTCGGTATACAGCTCACTGGCGACCAATTTATTGTTGATTTCCAGTTTGATGGCATCGAGAGTGAAATACGTGCCCAGATCCATGGAAACATAAACGGCAATCTGGCTGCTGGCGGGATAAAGTAATTCCTCCTCAAGGATCAGCAGATCCCGATTGAGGGTCAGCACCGATTCCTTAAGCGCCTCCACCTTGGGTGCAACCGCCTCGTCCTGGGCAGCGGATGGAACAGCAACCGCCAGCAAGAGCATCAGGCTTGCCCAGAACTTGCGCACAAAAACAGACATTATTGTTTCCTCTCACTCGGCGGCTCAAAGCCCTTTGGATACTCAATTAATGTGCCAATTCTAGGAGCCGGAACGGGCACAAAATGTGACAGCCTGCACAGTTAACCTGTCATCAAAAATGTTTTCGAACGCGATGGATTAAGAATCAACCAGAATATCCGAATGGGCTCTCGGAGCATGATGGGTATCTGTGAACTACACCCCATGAAAGCCTAGTTCTTTTTTGATTTATGGTTGTAATAAATGACGCTGCGATAACACTAACAACAAAATTTGTCACTCAATAACAAGTTTTGTCCCGGCCTAAATTTCCGCTAACCACCCGCTATTCCGGTGGAGTGAGCCCTTTACTATAGTGAACCTTGCCTGCCTCGGTGATAACAACAGCATCATAGCCGGGCATACCCTCGATAAGCGCCAACCCTTTTTCAACCCCCATCACAAACACGGAGGTAGACAGTGCATCGGTATCGAATCCCAGCGGACCAATGATGGTGACACTCATGATTCCCCTGGCAGATTTGCCCGTACGAGGGTTCATAATATGGTGCACACGCTCGCCCTGCTCATCAATAAAATAGCGCTCATAATCTCCCGAGGTGGAAATAGCACAGTTTTCCAGGGGCAAACTGATAACCACCCCCTCTTCGGCACGAGGATTTTTAATGCCGACCACCCAGGGACGACCACGCTTATCCCCTAACAAGCGACTATCGCCACCTGCACTGACGGTGGCATGCTTAACCCCCCGCGCCTGCAAGATCGCAATGGCCCTATCTACGGCGTAGCCTTTGGCGATTCCCCCCAAGTCGATGTAAACACGCGGATGCTCAAACCAAAGCTTATGGGAATGTTTATCCAGATGCACATAACGGTAATTAATCGCAGGCATCACTGCCTCGCGCTCGGCCTCATCAGGCTTCAGTTTTGCGCGATAGTCATAGTAACGCCCCAGGGAGGCATAGGTAATATCAAAGGCTCCACCGGTAAGTTCACCGTAATGCAGTGACCTTTCGATCAATAGCGCCAGCTCAGGAGAAATCACCAACGGCTTTTGGGCATTGGCAGCAGGTGCAAGCTGGTTTGCGCGGGATAATTGGCTGGATTCGATATAGGGACTGAATTCGCGATCAATGCGCCGCATTTCTTCCATCACCGCAGCCAGGGCTGCTTCGGCCTGGAGCGGATCGTCATGCCAAAGCACCGCACTGACACGGGTTCCCATAATATCCTGGGTATCGCCGTGCCAGGCAGCCATGGCATGGGAGGATAATATCAACAGTGCCAGCCCTCCAAAAAGCGGGCGGCACATAAACACAAATGGGCTCAACAGCGCCTGCTCCTGCGATGCAACGGGATAATTATCAGAGTGACATGTCCACCTGGTAGCGGCTTTTGCCATTGGGATCGGCTTCGCCCGGCTGTGCAATCATCGCCAGTAAACCTGCGGCATTACTGGCGTCGACAAACGCCTTGTCCATCAGCAGTTGTCCATGCACCCGACCACCGGATGGCGCCTTCAACTCAACCGTAAGATCCAGCTCTACCGGTCCGGACAACTGGAATACTTTGGCCAGTACACCATTGCTGCCATCATCCTTCAGCTGTGCAGCATAGTTACCGACATCCATCCAGTTAGCGCCATTGTTAACCTGCGCACCATTCCAACTGAGGTTGCCGTTAAGTTTGCCCAGCACATTGCCGCGCAGTTGGAGTTCATCAATATGCACTAAAAGCTGGCCATTGACGGGGATAGGCAGCATAGATTGCACCAGGGCAATAGGCATGGATAAATCGGCATCGCTCACACGCAGGCTGCCATTACTGGACGCACAGACATAACCGGTAAAGCTCTGCCGATCCAGCTTGGTGGCAATATCAGCACAGGGCTTGAGTAACAGCAATGACAGAGGATTGAGATCCCAGGACAGTTGTCCCAAGGACTGCTCCTGCCCTTGGGGCAAGCGCACACTGGCGAGGCTGGCTCGCCCTTCCCACAGGGTACCGGTGATACCCGACAAGGCCAGGCCAGTACCACGTGTCAGTGCATAAGCACCCCAGGTTGCCGGAATCTGGCGCAACAGGAAAAAAACAAACAAGCCAACGCCCAATAAAATCCACCAGCGATTACTGGTGGGCAAACGATCGGCAGAAAAACGAGCCAGCAATTGATTCATAAAAACCTTGTGTCCAAATTAAGAACCCTGAACGCTAAAAGCTATTGGGCTTTTTGCAGGCGCAGGTTCACAGTGACTAAACCGGGATCATTGGTAGCGGCCAGGGACAGGTCGCGCACGCTGACACCGTGTTTAAACTCCAACTCGTACAGCCATTGCATAAGCGGCTCATAGGCGGCGCGATCGAGACGAACCCGAACTTCACCGGCAACCCCCGGCTGAAATCCGCTCATGGTGAGTCCATTGCCGCGCAAGCTTGAATCAATTAAACCGCTGATATTTTCGCCGGAGCGCGCCTGGCCGCCCTGGTCGCGGGCCTGCTGAATTTGTGCCGCCATAATGCGCACCTTTCCCAGCGTTTGGGTCGCAGCCGTATTGGCGGTTTGCAGCTGTTCACGCTTTTTCTGCAGGGGAGCCAATATCAATATCCACAATAAAAAAATCACTACAGCAATACCCAGTGCCAACAGGGCAATTTGTTCGCGGCGCTGGTAGCGGTTGAGAAAGGCGAAAAGCTGATTCATCACATTATCCTCACTGCTTACTGACTTTCAGGCGCGCAGTCTGCACATTGCCCTGAACGTTGGCACTCAGTAATTCGGCAGCCAGGCCCTGGGCCTGGATATTTGAACTGAGGGTTTCAAAGGTACTGAAACTATCTGCCTGAATATTAATATTCAGCTCGCCGGTTTCACTGCTATAGGCAACACCTTTAATTTGTACGCTGGACAGTGCTGCAATTTGCGGCAGGGTTTTGGCCAACAGGGTCATGACACTGCCCGATGCCTGGGCAGGTTCCATTTGGCGCAATAAGCCAGTGAGTTGTTTTTCCGCATCCACAATTCGCCCCTGTGGAATTGCCAGGCGTGCAGCCGCTTCAATGTCCTGGCGAATGGCCAGGTTTTCCTTGCCCAGTTTACGAATCTCAAACAACGCTGTACTGAAATACACCAGCAGGCAAACACCGGCGAAAATAGCAACGGATTTCCACAGCTTCCACCAGCGCTCAACCGGTAAACGCTGGGAGAAATCGGCCTGGCACAGGTCAATGGTATTGGTGCCGAAATCCAGGGCCCATTCATCGGCAATTTGCTGGCTGGCGATCTGCCCTTGCAACATGGAGGGCAATAAGCCGCGCAAGCTATCCAGCTCAGCCTCACTGGCTGCACGCAAATGCAATGCGGGTAAATCGCTGGACTCGCGCTGGTTTAGCAGGAGTTGCAACGCCAGGGGGGCGTAGGACGAACTGGCGCTGAACCCTTGGTAGGCATTGTGACGCAATAGCAATTGGCCCTGGTAAAGTCCCAGTGTCCAATGCTCGGCAATCGCCTGGTCTGGTGCACCGCTGTCGGTGTCTTCTGCTTTCACCAGTGGCAGGGTCATAGGAGCCGACCAGCAGCGCGTAATTTCCAGCCCCAGAGAGGCCAGTTCAGCAAATACCATGTGCAACCAGTTTTTATCGGTATAGGCCAGGGTGACATGGCCATCGCGCGGTGTTGACAAGGCGAAGTGAAAATCCTCGACATCGCCAATTACGGTGTCTTCCAATTGATAAGGCAAAAGGTTGCGCAGGTGTTTTTTCTCTTTATCCGAATATTCAAGCGCGCGCGTTGCGACACGCGACCCCGGCACAATGAGCCAGGCCGATTTGGGATTGGCATCCTGCAGGATGGCCGTGCGCAGCGCGTCGCGGTCACCACTGTCCGCATTGGCCTGGCCATCTGCCCCCAGCCAACACCAGCGAAAGAAGTCCCCGAGGCCTTTACCATCCTCCGAGGTTGTTATCGAGAGCACCAGTTGCATAGACATAATCGGCTCTGCTTACCTTGTTATCAGAATTGTTAACGATTCTATTCCGCCAAAGGGATTTGCCCACCCCCTTGCCAAAACCAAGTCCATCACCTTAATTTGAAAACAGTGATGAGCTTTTCTTTTTTTCCTTCGTATTGACCACTCGCGGTAATTCATACACATCTTCCCGCTGAATGACTTTCAGTTTGTTTTCTTCGCCGCGCAACATCAGGCTGCGCATGCTGCGACGCTGATCACCCATTTGGACACTGGCATTGAGCCAGAAAAATCCCGACTTGAGATTCAAGCCGGTGCCGTCCAGATTGCGATCGCCAAAAATCTTGGTCCACTCCTCAATCAGGACCCCATTATCCGGAAAGCCGGTTTCAGGGCGCATGGACATAAATTGCACGGCATCTTCATCACTCAATGGCGTCAGGTCATTAACCCCACCCAGGCTGCGAATCAAATTGTTGGCCCGCTGCTGTATACCGTTGGCCGTCTCCTGGTTGATGGTCGCCTCAATGGTGTTGATATTGATCCCCACCGCATTACCCGGTAACACGGTAATAAACGGTAGCAATACATTTACCAGTTCCGGGTTTTCATTAAAACCACGCACCAGGCGCAACTCATCCACGGATTTGAACAGGGCATTGGCCGCCAGGTAGGGATCTGCCAAACCCTGGTAGTAATTGGATTCCGCACCGTACATCCCCGATTCGTTATCGTCCGGATCTATCCAGTCAACAATAGCTTCCAGTAAGCCTTCTGCATCCTGCTGCGAAATCGGTAATTCCGGAAATGATTGCAGCAAGCGGATGAAACGCCGCTGCGGCTCCTTATAGCGCTCTGGAGAGCCTATGGGCTTGTCTCCCACTAATGCATCACCCAGATCATTCAGGTTGAGCTGGCTGGTTGCATCCATTAATTGGGCAACCCCTGTCACGCCTTCTTCCTCAATCGGCACCGGGTTATTCCAGGGCTCACCCAGATAGTCGGTATTGGGGTCGAGGTCCGCCTCGGGAAACAACAGTTTCGCAACTTCTTCTGTGCCCTCCAGGAACTGGCGCGCCTGGGTACCGTGCCAACGGCTCTCGGCGCGAGCCAAGCCCAGTTGATACTGACTGGCAAACTTGATCCCCAATCCTGCCACTATGGCCACGATCAACAGCACTGCGATCAAAATAACGCCTCGCTCCCGCGCAATCGGCGAGCGGCGCTTGCCATGGGCCGGGTTACTGCTCAGGAAAGACGAATAGACGCACACTGGCACCAACTCCTTTAATCTTGAGCGTAATTTCAACGGCAATCGGCAGGCCTGTTGCCCCCGCCTGGGCCGGATCAGGCCACTGTTGCAACCAGTTATCGCTGTAGCCCTGCCCCTCCAGAACACTTTTGCCATTCAGGCTCAGCAAATTCTGGTGCAGGAAACGCAGCTGCACATCTTCAACATTTTCCAGCAGGCGCTGGTGGAAGGCTTCGCGCTCCATATCAATCTGGGAGACATCGCGATTAAACTCCGGCAGGAAATCGCGCCAGAGTATCCCCTCATCAAGCCGGTACCCCACCATCTGCAAATCGCTGCGCGGTTGGTTGGAAAAGTTTACCCAGGCACGTCGCTTGAATAACATCAATAACTGTTCGGCATGCTCGCCGGGTGTTTGCAATGTCTGGGCCTGAAAAATGGTATTGCGCCCATCGGGTGGCAACACATGGCGCAAATCATTGGCGATAATCTGCCAGGTGCGGTCCAGGCGATTGATTTCATCCAGTACCGTGTTGGTACGCTCCGCCCCGCGACTGGCACCATCCAGTGCACCGAATGCCATAATACCAATCAGCGCTGCAATTACCGTGGCAATCACGACTTCCAGCAGTGTGAAGCCCTGCTGCGCAGCGCGCGGATTAAAAGGCTTCGGGATCATTTATATACCCCATCAGGCTGGCCAGTGGCGGTGAATTTTCATCGACAATCGTCCCGCCCAGACTGACCCCCTCCGCCAGGCCCAGCAAACGCACATCAATCTCCACGCGCTTGAAGCCTTTAACGGGTAAACCATCCAATTCAATTGTTTTCATTTGCCACTGCCAGCGCAATCCCAACATCACCGTCACACCGGATTCTTTTTCCGGCAGCTGGTAGTTGCCAATCTTGTTTTGCAACTTTTGCTGCTGCAGTAATTTGATCCGTGCCATCTGGTTTTCTGCCACCCAGTAGGCATAGGTTTTATCGCGGATACTGGCGGCCCCGTCCAGTTGCGTCATGACCAGGGTTACCAACGCGGGAAGAGCAACGGCTGCAATCATCAGGGCAATCATGGTTTCAATCAGGGTAAACCCCAACGCCTTGGCAACGCTCCGCCTGCCTCTGGTTAATCTGCTGGTAGCCATTAGCGGAACATTCTCCTGCCGGATGACTCGTAGCGATCATCGCGCTTAATACCCAGGCGATCCTCTTCGGTTATCCAGTGCAATTCGCCCATGAGGTTGAGCGTAATACGCTCTATATCGTCCTCGCGCGCGCTCATGGCATCGGCTTTGAAAAGTGCAATTTCTATTTCGCCCGAGGTATCGCCACTGGGATACAAACCAAATACCGGATCCTGGAACTCCAGCTCCGGATCGTATTTCCACAGGCGTTCATCCACCATCACTTCAATGGTTACACCTTCCGGTAAGCAGGTATCGTCGGGAAACTCGGGGAGCGCATCCCAATTCCTGTCGCGCACCCGGCGCCAGTAATAGCACCATTCACTACTCGCCTCGGTGCTAACCTCGGCGAGGGGGCGCTCTTCGAGGAAAAAACCGTAGGTCTCCCCCTTGAGCACCGACTGCTCCGAGAGATATACCGTGCGCAGCATGAAATCTTCGGCAGCCTTGCGGGCTATGGTGCGCGGGTCATTGGCTCCGACGGCAATCGTCACCATACCAATGACCACACCGATCACAATCACCACCACCATGATTTCAATCAGGGTAAAACCCTGCTGTTGCAGGTGGCGCGCGCGCGACAACCGGGGTTTACTGAGTGCCATCATCCCACACAGAAAGATCGGCATTCTGGCCATCGCCGCCATTTACACCATCGGCGCCAAGGCTGTAGATGTCATATTCATGTCCCTGACCCGGGCTCATATATTGGTAATCATTGCCCCATGGATCTTTGGGCAGGGTTTCCAGGTAACCATTTGCCTTGTAGTTGCGCGGCAAGGGCGCAATCGTAGGCTTGGTCACCAGCGACTCAAGGCCCTGTTCGGTTGTCGGGTAGTTAAAATTATCGATGCGGTACAGCTTGAGTGCCGTCTGCAGAGCTTTAAAGTCGGCACGGGCTTTTTGCACGTTAGCCTTGTCCAGGCTTTCCATGACGTTGGGCACGACAATACCGGCGAGCAAACCGATGATGATCACCACCACCATGATTTCGATCAGGGTAAAACCGCGCTGGACGCGATGTTTCATTGCACGAATGTTATTCATACTATTCTTCTCCAGTCACTCAAACAAAGAATGGCCTTAGGAGGCCATCTGGGTCATTTCAAAGATGGGCGTGAGTATCGCCAAGACGATCAAACACACAGCGCCACCCATAAAAATAATGGTTGCCGGTTCCAACAGGCCCATAGCAACACCAAGCATCATTTCCAGTTCCCGCTCCTGGTCGCGCGCGGCGTTGTCCAGTTGCTGCGGCAAGGTGCCATTGGTTTCGCCCGAAGCCACCAGCTGCACCAACAGCGGCGGGAATGCACCGCTGTTTTCCATGGCGCGATTCAGGCTGGTCCCTTCACGCACCGCCGCCGCGACAGAGTCGCAGGCTTCCTGCATCACCTTGTTGGTCATGACCTGGCCGGAAATATTGAGCGCCTGCAACAGCGGCACACCGCTGGCTGACAATAAACTCAGGGTGGCGGCAAAACGCGATGAGTTAATCTGTTTAACCAATTCACCAATTACCGGCAGTTTTAATTGCATAACATGCCAGGCGCGCAAACGCTTGGGGTCGCGCAACAAATGCTGGATACCAAAATAAACAGCAATAATGGCGATAAAGAGCACAACACCATAGTTTTGCAAAAACTCACTACAGGCGATCAATGCCTGGGTCAGCATCGGCAGCTCGCGTCCGCCCTGCTCAAAGATTTTGACCAGCTTGGGGACGACCCACACCATCAGCGCCACAATTACCCCGATACTAACCATGAGCATCACGACCGGGTAGATCATTGCCATCTTGATGCGCTGCTGCAACTGCTGGCTGGTTTGGGTGTAATCCGCCAGGCGTTCCAGCACCGGACTGAGATAGCCCGAGCCTTCACCCGCGCGCACCAGCGCGCGGTACATATCGTTGAAGGCACCCGGGTTGTCCCCCATGGCCTGGGCAAGGCTGAACCCCTCCAGTACACGGGTACGCACTTGTAACACCACCCGTTTTACATTGGCTTTTTGCGATTGTTTCGCCGTTGCCTGCAGAGCCTCATCCAGGGGTAAGCCGGAGCGCACCAGGGATGCCAATTGGCGGGTAATCAGGCTCAGGTCGCGCACGCTCAATTTGCCTGCACGGCGACGCCCCCAGCCGCCAAGCCCCGTATTTTCACTATTGGCCGCAGACTCCGCGCTACTGCTCAGGACTTCCAGCGGTTTGAGTTTTTTAGCGCGCAGCTGCGCGCGGATATGACGCTCGGAATCCCCTTCAAGGATGCCCTTAACGGTTTTTCCATCTTCATTCAGCGCTTTGTAGCTGTAGGCACCCATGGCTTTACTCCGCGGTTACAGCTGGGTGGTTACACGCAGCACTTCTTCAATGCTGGTAATACCGTCAAGCACACACTGGCGCCCATCGTCGCTGATCGATGGACTGTGTTTGCGCGCCTCCGTGAGCAGCTCTTGCTCGCCCGCCTGCTCGTGGATCAGGTGGCGCAGGCGCTCATTGATTTCAATTAATTCGTAGATACCCTTACGACCGCGATAGCCCTGATGGTTGCAATGTTTGCAACCGGAGGCCGCCGGGCGATAAATCGAGGTATTTGCCGGCAACTTGAGCATATCGCGCTCGGCGTCGCTGGGGACGTATTGTTCCTTACAGTGGCTGCACAGCAAACGCACCAGGCGCTGCGCCATGACCACTTCCAAACTCGATGCCAGCAGGAAGGGCTCAACCCCCATGTCTTTCAAACGCAGCACTGCACCGATGGCGGTATTGGTGTGCAATGTTGATAACACCAGGTGACCGGTCAACGATGCCTGGATAGCGATTTCCGCCGTTTCACCGTCACGGATCTCACCCACCATCACCACATCCGGGTCCTGGCGCAGGATGGCGCGCAAACCGCGTGCAAAGGTCATATCGACCTTGGTGTTAACCTGGGTTTGACCGATACCGGGCAACAGATATTCCACCGGGTCTTCGATGGTGAGGATATTGCGACTGCGGGTGTTGATATGACTGAGGCCGGCATAGAGGGTGGTGGTTTTACCGGAACCGGTAGGACCGGTCACCAAGATAATGCCGTGAGGTTTCAGCAGGTTTTTGGCGAAGCGCTCCATCACATGGCGCGGCATATTCAGCTGTTCAAGTTTCAGCTGGCCGGCGGCCTGATCGAGCAGACGCAGTACGATACGCTCACCAAACGCCGAGGGAATGGTAGATACGCGAATATCCACCGCATGGCCAGCGAGGCGAACCGTAATACGGCCATCCTGGGGCAGGCGTTTTTCAGCGATATCCAGGCGCGCCATTACCTTCAAACGCGATACCAGTACCGGCGCCAGTTCGGGTTTGGGCGAAAGCACCTCGGTCAGTACGCCATCGATACGGAAACGCACCGATACCCGATCTTCAAAAGGTTCCAGGTGAATATCCGACGCCCCCTCGCGCACTGCCTGGGACAAAATGGCGTTAATCAGACGGATAATCGGCGCATCATCATCACCGGCAAGCAGGTCGGTTCGATCCGCCAAATCATCGGCCATGGAAGACAGGTCAAACTCATTGCCCAGGTCTTCTGCGGCGCGTTGCGCGGCGCCGTCACCGCTCTGGTACTCCCGTGTCAGGCGCTTCTGGAAATCTTCCGAGGGCAGCTCTTCCAGCTCAAAATCCGCGCCCAATACCCGTTGCAATTCGAGGAATACATCCAGCGTTAATCCGGCGCGAAACAGCACGCGCGGCTTTTGCCCGGACTCCAGCGTATCCAGCATCACCCCATGGGTTGAGGCAAAACTGAAAGGCAGGCGCTCGTAGACAGGCACAGCGGCCTCATCAACAACATCAGAATCCACAACCACCGGCAGGCCTGGTTCGGCGACCAGAACAACCGGTGAATCGCTCAAGGCATGCTCGGTCACAGCTTATTCCTCAGCCTTGGCAGGTTCTGGATCCTGGCGGAGATCAATGACTGGCTGGCGGCTCTCCCACTCGGGTAATACCGGGATTTCACTTTTCCTCACCAGCAATCCACGGTTGCGCACATGGTTCAGCTGCTCTTCGCGAATCAGGCGGTATTTTTCAGCGGTTGAGCCGGTAAGCACCTTGTCATCGCGTACAACGGTTGCGCGGATAAATACCAGCAGGTTGGTTTTGGATTTTGACGATGTCTGGCTACGGAATAATTGGCCCAGCACAGGAATGCTGCCAAGCACAGGGACTCGACGCTCACCCGTTTGGACTTCATCGGTAATCAAGCCCCCCAGGACAATCGTCTCACCATCGGAAGAAAGTATCTGGGTTTGGATTTCACGCTTGTTGGTAATAATGCCGTCTTCACTGCTGACATCAGACAAGCTTGATACTTCCTGCTTGATATCGAGCACAATACTGTCGCCTTCATTGATGTGCGGCGTCACTTCCAGCTTAAGGCCGACATCTTCACGGTTAATGGTGGTGAACGGGCTGCCGATCGTACTGTTCCCGCCGGTGCCGACTGCGCTGTAGGAACCGGTGCGGAAAGGCACCTGGCGACCAACCGATATAACCGCCTGGTTGTTATCCGTGGTTAACAGGCTGGGGGTAGAAAGAATGTTGGTTTTACTGCTGGACTGCATCAGTTTTAACACCGCCAGGAAGTCGGTGCGCTCACCCAGGCGACCAAAGCCAAACATCTGCCCGGACAAGCCGGATAAACCGGAAGCAAGGTTGGCCAGCGCGGTATCCTTATCATCCTGGCTCGCATTTTTATCGCTCGCGGCTAATACCGCGGAGCCAATACCGCCGATAGATCCGCGTGAACCATTGGCAGAGGCGCCAAAGCCATATTTATCATCGCGGTACATCCACTCAATGCCCAATTCCTTACCGTCTTCGTCTGATACTTCGGCGATAATGGCTTCAACCAATACTTGTGCGCGACGGATATCAAGGCTGTCAACAATCGATAGCATGGTGTCCATGGTATCCACGTCCGCTGTCAGCAAGACTGAGTTGGTCGCCGGGTCAGCCTGCACACCCGGCTGCTGCGTGTTGGGTGCAGCGCCCTCGGCCTGGCGGCTTTGGGTGAAGCTTTGCATCATGCCGGTCAGTACCTTGGCAACATCTTCCGCCTTGGCATAGCGCAGATAAACCACGCGCACATTGGCATTCTTGGTCTGCGGGCGATCCAGATCATCAATCAGGAATTTGAGGCGCTGGCGCGACATGTCATCGCCACTGATCACCACTGCGTTAATACGCTTGTCCGCCACAATCACCGGCGGGGAGGTTGTCATACCGCGGTTGGGATCGGGCTTTTCCAACTGGGTCAGCATATTGACCACTTCAGTGGCATTGGCGTAGCGCAAGGGAATGACATCCGTCTGGGTTATACCAATTTTATCCAGCTGCACCACCAACTCATTCATACGCGCGACGTTGGCGCGGGTGTCGGTGATAATCAGTGCATTACTGGGTTCGTAGGTCGTCAGGTGACCATACTGCGGTACCAGTGGACGCAATGCCGCCAGGATTTTTGCAGCGCTGGTATTTTTCAGCGGAATGACCTGGGTAATGTATAAGTCATCGCGAACATTAACGTTTTTTTCTGTTGGAATCGGCAGGTTGCGCGCATCGCGGTTGGCAACGATACGCACGATGTTGCCGCTTTCCACCGCGGTAAATCCGTAGACATCCAGGGAGGCGAGGAAGAGTTCATAGACTTCCTTGGACGTAAGCGGCTTGCTGTTGATGACCTTGATCGGGCCGCGCACCTTGGGGTCGATAATGATCGTTTTGCCGGTAGCACCGGCAATGAATTTAATCACTTCCTGGATATCGGTATCGTTAAAGTTGACCGTCCAGGTCTGCTCGCCCTGTGCATTGGTAGAGGTTGGATCCTGCGCCCAGACAGCGCTGCCTGCTGCTACCAGGGTAGCCAGCAACAGGCCCTTGAAGAAACTAGTGTTGTGAGCATTAACGCGGTTCACTGGGCGACCTCATTTTTAATTAAGCACTATATCGAGATTGATCACGCTGCCGCCGCGTTTTATTTCCAGGTTGGCGGAGGTGGCATTGCTCATGTTTTTGTAGATTTCCATGATTTTCCCCGGACTGGTTAAAGGCACACCGTTAACGGCGGTGACTATGTCGTCCGTCTGCAAGCCCAGGGAATTAAACATTTCGGCATTGCGGCCGGGGCGGATTTTGTAACCAACCACTTGTCCACCTTCGCGATGGATACTCATAGCAACCACATCGGCCAGGGTATTGCCCATCGCGGCCATACGCGGATCGCCCGCCGGGTCAGGACCAAACTGGCGCTGCTCAGGCTGCGGATCTACATGGACAGGACGCTGCTGGAAAGGTGCCTGGGCATAACCGGAATCGCGCTGGGGATTGCCCGCCGGAGGACGGGCCATGGGCGAGGCAATCTTGGGCGCATTGGGATCATCTTTAAAGAGCCAAAGGGACTCATACTTACCGTTATTGCTGATGATCACGCGCAAATCGAGCACTTTAGCGAGGGTCACATTATTGCCCACAGGTAACTTGTCGCCTATCGCGTAGACTTCCTGGCGGTCGCCCGAGGAAATCACAGCGCGCGCCGCCTGTTCGTGGTTACTGGCCAGCACACCGCGCAACACCAGGTTGAGCTGGGTATCCGCGGCATCATCTTCAATACCGGTTGTCGCTGCTGCCTGGGGCTGCTCCGGCTCGGGGGCCGCAACCGGCGCATTGCCAAACGGTGTCAGGGTTTTTAGCTGGTTGATATTGATCGAGGATTCTGCCGCCTGGCCGGTTGAACCAGCGCCCCCGGTTGCTACCAGGGCAATACTGGCCGGAGGGATTTGCGGACTTGGCATTAACAGCCAGAAGAGTTGGGCCAGTGTATGGCTCAGCCATAACACCAGGAAGAAGGTAATGATCCATTGCCAGGTACGCAGGGGGATACGCTTTGCCCCGGCCAGCAACTGGTTGAGATGCTGCTCCAATTGCGCGCTGCGCTGTGCTAGCGCGGCGCGGCTGGAAGAGTGCGACTGATGCATGGATTCGGACATGAACTGGGTTAAATCCTTGGCACTGTTGAAAGATAGCGTTGGAGGGAAGCGGGTTTCCGGCCTGATACCGGTCAATGCACCCATACTACCCGAAAGCTTAGTGCGTTATGGTTATAAAAGCTGCCGGATTGTACTCTATAGCCAGCGCAAATGCGAAATCAGGCGGCAAGACTGAGACCCAACCTACGCAAGGCGCGCCAAACAGCTCTCCACTACCCCCACGAGCAGTTCTCGTTTGAGGCAAAGTTTGTTAACAAGTTGCGCGGAAATCACAAAAAAACCCCGCGGCGCAGGGACACCAGCGGGGTTTTTACAGGATGTTCGGGCCATACCTTGGATATACCTAGCGCCTCCGTGAGTGTCCCTGCTAAAGCGGCTGCTCCCTGCAACCAATCCGTCAACCTAGCCATTATTGTTGAGTATTGTGCCAGTCACCAGTGGCGTATCTCTGTAACTTTTGTAGGAAATATCTCACAACCAAAAAATAACCCGGGACGCCCATAGCGTATCGGCAGGTTACATCCAGGCAGTTTATAATCCCACTTTATTGCAACCCCACCCATGCCTCCACACCATCTACCCGTAACGAGCGATAAGCATGCCCCCAAAAAAGAAACCTATCGATTTCGAACAGTCCCTCAATGCCCTGGAGGCACTGGTTAACCGCATGGAGCAGGGTGACATGCCCCTGGAAGAGTCGCTGCAAGCCTTTGAGTCCGGGATTGCCCTGACGCGCGAGTGCCAGGCCCGCCTGGCCGCTGCGGAACTGCAGGTCACCAAGTTGATTGAAGAACAGGGCAATATCAGCCTGACCGGGTTCGACCAGGATCAGGATGATGCACTATGACCTGGACGTTTCGCGACTTTGCCAGCCATTGCCGACAACAGGTCGACACCGCCCTCGATCAACGATTCCCCCTGGGTGATGACCCGACCCAATTGCGCGCGGCCATGCGCTATAGCCTGTTCAATGGCGGCAAACGTGTCCGCCCGATCCTGGCTTATGCCTCGGCCCTGGCCATTAACCCTCATATTTCCCTCAAGCAGGTTGATCCTATTGCGGCGGCAGTTGAGTGCCTGCACGCCTACAGCCTGGTGCACGACGACCTCCCCGCCATGGACGATGACGACCTGCGCCGCGGCAAACCCACCTGCCATATCGCCTTTAATGAGGCCACTGCTATCCTCGCGGGCGATGGCTTGCAGACACTCGCTTTCGAGTTGCTTGGCAGCATCGAAGCACCCGCCGATATCCGCATCCAACTCATCCAGGTGCTGGCTAAAGGCTCAGGCGTAGAGGGTATGGTATTGGGCCAGGCCATCGACCTGGCTGCCGTTGAGCAGCAACTCACCCTGGAGCAACTGGAAACCATGCACCGCTACAAGACCGGTGCACTGATCCGCGCCAGTGTGACCATGGGCGCCCTGTTCGCCGGCGCAAACAACACCCAGCTCGCCGCCCTGGACCAGTATGCCAGCGCTATAGGCCTGGCGTTCCAGGTACAGGACGACATCCTCGATGTCATTTCCGATACCCAGACGCTGGGCAAACAGCAAGGCGCCGATATTGCCCGCAACAAGCCGACCTATGTATCCCTGTTGGGACTGGATGCCGCCCGTACCAAGGCGGATGACCTGTACCGGCAGGCCCAAAAGGCGCTGGACGGTTTTGGCTCCAGCGCTGATCCACTGCGCCAGTTGGCCAGCTATATAGTAGAAAGGACGCATTGATTGTGTCCTGGCTGACCGGCCCAGCCAGCGCTGGCTAGGCATTTGTGCTTTCGACGCCTACAATGGCCGGCCGCCCACAAAAACGATGACGATCCAGCAACCGCATGTACAACGAAATCCCCACCAATCGCCCGGCAACCCCCCTGCTGGACAGCATTGACAGCCCAGCCGAGCTGCGCGCCCTGAGCGAAAAGCAACTGCCCCAGCTCGCCGATGAGCTGCGCGCGTTCCTGTTGTATACCGTGGGTCAGACCGGCGGTCATTTCGGTGCAGGACTGGGTGTGGTGGAGCTGACCATCGCCCTGCATTATGTGTACGACACACCGGAAGATCGCCTGGTGTGGGACGTGGGCCACCAGACTTACCCGCATAAAATCCTCACCAGCCGCCGCGAGCGCATGCACAGTATTCGCCAGGGCGGAGGCTTGTCCGGTTTTCCCAAACGCGAGGAAAGCCCCTACGACACCTTTGGTGTCGGCCACTCCAGTACCTCTATCAGTGCCGCCCAGGGTATGGCCATAGGCGCCAAAATGGCCGGTACAGAGCGCAAGGTGGCAGCGATTATTGGCGATGGCGCCATGACCGCCGGTATGGCCTTCGAAGCCCTTAACCACGCGGCCCACACCGAAACGGATATGTTAGTGGTGCTGAATGACAACAATATGTCCATCTCACCCAATGTCGGCGGCCTGTCCACCTACCTCTCCAAAATCTGGGCCAGCAAGTTTTACAACTCCCTGCGTGAAGGCAGCAAGCAGGTATTGGGCAAGATCCCACCCGCCTGGGAGTTTGCACGGCGCACCGAAGAACACTTCAAGGGGTTTATGTCGCCCGGCACCCTGTTTGAGGAAATGGGTTTTAACTACGTCGGCCCGATCAACGGCCATGACCTGGGCGACCTGGTGCGCTGCCTGCGCAACCTGCGCGAGATCAAGGGCCCCAAGCTGCTGCATGTGATCACCCAGAAAGGCAAAGGCTTTGAGCCTGCCGAGCTGGACCCGGTGGGCTATCACGCCCTGAATAAAATCGAACCGAAAAAAGCCGCTATAGGTGCAGTTGACGCCCCTAAAAAAGTTAAATTCCAGGATGTCTTTGGCCAATGGCTGTGCGATATGGCCGCCCGGGATGACAAACTGATCGGCATCACCCCGGCCATGTGTGAAGGTTCAGGCATGGTGGGATTTGCGCAGCAGTTTCCCGAGCGCTTCTACGATGTGGCGATTGCCGAGCAACACGCAGTCACACTCGCCGCCGGTATGGCCTGCGAGGGACAAAAGCCGGTGGTGGCGATTTACTCCACCTTTTTACAGCGCGCCTACGATCAACTGATCCACGACGTCGCCCTGCAAAACCTGGATGTCACCTTCGCAATCGACCGCGCCGGCCTGGTGGGCGAAGATGGCCCAACCCATTCCGGCAGTTTTGATATCAGCTACCTGCGCTGTATACCGCAGATGCTTCTCGCCACCCCCAGCGACGAAAACGAATGCCGCCAGTTGCTGTATACCGCCTACCAATATCCCGGCCCTGCCGCTGTGCGCTACCCGCGCGGCACTGGTGCAGGTGCTGTTATTGAGCAGGCCATGACGGCCCTGCCCATCGGTAAAGGCGTGGTCCGGCGCGAGGGCAAACAGGTTGCGCTGCTCTGCTTCGGTACACTCTTGCCCACGGCGGCACAGGTTGCTGAAAAACTCGGTGCCAGCCTGTGCGACATGCGTTTTGTAAAACCCCTGGACAGTGAATTAATTGCGCGCATGGCTGCCAGCCACAGCCTGTTAGTCACCCTGGAAGAAAACGCCCTGGCGGGTGGAGCAGGCAGTGCGGTCAGTGAATACCTGAACAGCCAGGGTATTGCGATTCCCCTGTTGCAGCTGGGTTTTGCCGATGAGTTTATCGATCACAACAGCCAGAAACAGCAACTCGCCCAACAGGGACTCGACGCCAAAGGCATAGAAACCGCTATTACCCAGCACCTGGCAATGATGGCCGCTGCCACCAAAGCGGTGGCCGGCTAATCTTCCGGTTTATTTCCACACCCTTTCCACAAAAAAATACCCCCGAGCAAACTCGGGGGTATTGTGTTTCTGGCGCTGGCAAATGCCCTGTCAGAAGGTTGCGTTTACAATCGCGCGGATAATATCCGGATACAACTGGTTGCCCGAATTGCGATCAAACAGCGCGAAGCCGCCATCGCCTGAATAACCATTATCCCAATAGACAGGTACCAGGCCACGCTGATAGGCGGACTTGGTAATGTACTGGTTGTAGTAAACCCGGAAGGTTTCGTGACCAGACACATTCAGGCGGGATACCACACCGTATTCACCCAGGATGACCCCGACGCCCCTGTTGATAAAGTTGGTGCGCATCTTTTCAAACTGTGCATCGGCATAGGCTTCATTGGCCCAGGTTTCGGTCACCGCAGGATTGGTTGCAATAGCGCCCCACTGGGTGATATTGCTGCTGGTGTTGAGGGTGAAGTTATAGGGATCGTAATAATGCACTTCCATCAGCAAGCGATTGCTCGCACTGTCGGTCGGGATGCGCGCAAAATTCACGGTGTGATCGATATTGGTATTAAAACCCTGCACCACCAGGAAGCGATTGGCGTTATTACCGCCCGTCGCACGCACGGTATCCACGAAGGTTTGGTTGAAGCTGTTTTGTACCGTGTAGTACTCCACTGTCGGCGTGCCATAGTCGCCCTCAACCATGACTTCGTTGGTACCCGCAAACAACAACTTATCGCCGTAATTGCGGAAATGATTGGCAATCTGGGTCCACATAATCGACAGTCGATTATTTACATAGGCCTGCTGTGCATAGGTGGGCTGCATCCAGCCACCATCCCAGTGGATATTGATCATCACGTACATATCTTCGTTAAGGGCGTAATTCACCACCTGTTCAACGCGGTTTAACCAGGCCGGGTCAATGGTGAAAGTGGCCGCGTTGGTAAACTTACTCCAGGCCACCGGCACACGCAGGGTTTTAAAGCCCGCGGCTTTTACCGAGGAAATCAGTTGCTGGGTAATCAGCGGGTTGCCCCAATTGGTTTCGCCACCAATCGCATCCAGGGTATTTCCTACGTTCCAACCCACCCCCATCAGGCGCGTTAACTCCACACTGGTCAGGCTGCTGCCGGATGAGCTGTTCACACTGGAGCTGCTGCTGGAACTGCTGGAGCGCACACTGCTGGAGGAACTGCTGCTGGACACCACCAGGCTGCTGGATGAGCTGGAGGTCGGGCAGTTATTGCCGGCAACTATGCCGAAAGGCGACGGCTGACCGCTACAGGTACTGGGCGCAATACAGCTTTGTGAATTTTCCCAGCCCCAACCGCTGGTCGTGGTATTACACAGGGGATAGCGAGTGCCATACCAGTTGCACTGCTGCGCACAGGCACTCGCCTGGCTGGAGCTGGCAAGGCTGCTGGAAGAGGAGCGGGACGATATGCTGCTCGGCACCACAGAACTGCTGACAGAACTACTGGAAGACGATGAAGGCTGGCTTGAGGAGGAGCGGGACGATGACACGCTGGAAGTCGTCCCGCCACAAATACTGCCAGTGACGGCTGGCGTCTCGACACTGCCGTTGGCATTGACCTGCAATCCAAAGGAAACTGTTTGCCCCGGCTGGATTCCCGCGTTCCAACCCAGGTTGGTTGCTGAGTAGGGGTTTGAGCCCGATACGGTCGCATTCCAGCTATTTGTGACACGGTTATTGGTGTATTGCCAACTCACCGACCAACCGTTAATGGCGCTAGTGCCCGTATTGGTGATTTCGATAGCGGCAGTAGCGCCACTGCCCCAACTGTTGGTCACAACATACTTACAACTGGCTGTTTGGGCCCAGGCCCCGCCAGTCAGCCCAAGGCCGAGCAGCGCGGCCAGGCCTATAGCTTTGAGTTTATGGTTCATCATTAGCGTTATTCTCCGTTGACACCCAGGATTAGCGGGAGGCCATTGCGCCCCCCCAAGGTGCGCCCTGTGCGGGCAACACCGACCCACGCGGACCACACACTGCCCGGGAGCCCCAGAGAAATAGTCCGCTTGACTAAATACTAACGACTTGAATTGCCGGCAGGCGCCAGAGTCTGTCGTAAATGCCACTTGGCGTGCCATTAAGTGAGATTTGAGAAGCAATTCACAGGAGGAATTATTTTTATATATAAAAACAAATCATGGAGGTTTATCAAAATGTGCACTACCGCCAACAAGGCAGCCTTGCCATATCCTCTTTTTTCCTCTAATTTGTAATCGATTACAAAAATAATAGCGAATGCATCCATTATTCAAGCGTGGCTGATAGCGCCAATGAAACCGCATAAAACCTGATTTATTCGTTATTTTTATCACTACTTACCCAATTGATCTGCCTGTAGTCACAACCAGGCATATCGCAATTTACAGCCAAAAAAAGTAACCGATTACAAACACAAGAGCGCGACAAGCCAACAACAGGGAGAAGGAAGGCAGGAGGCAGGGTTTTGACAGCAAGTTCAAACGGGAGGTGTTGTCTTTTCAACGTCCTCCGCATCAACAACACAATAATGATAAAGGTAACGCTATGTCGCTCTTTACCCCTCTATCAGAGACTAACGTCAGGTCACACACCAACACATCCTCTGTATTTTGCCGCCGGATAAAAACACTGGTCGCTGGCCTTACTGCCCTGGGCCTGATGCTGGCCGCTGTATCAGCATCTGCCGGGTTTTATGTGTCCGGCAAACAGCTGCGCGAAGGCAATGGCAACAACTTCATTATGCGCGGCGTTAACCTGCCCCACGCCTGGTTCCCGGATCGCACCAACCAGGCCCTGGCAGATATCTCCGCGACCGGCGCCAATAGTGTGCGGGTGGTATTAAGCAATGGCCGGCTCTGGTCGCGCACCCCCGAGTCACAAGTGGCCAGCATTATCAGCCAGGCCAAGGCACGCCAATTGATTACGGTATTGGAGGTCCATGACACCACCGGTTACGGTGAACAAACCGCTGCCACCCTGAGTGAGGCCGTGGATTACTGGATCGCAATCCGCAATGCGCTGATCGGTCAGGAGGATTACGTGATCATTAATATTGGCAATGAGCCGTTCGGCAACGGCCAGTCGGCCAGCACCTGGCTCAACCTCCACCGCGATGCCATCAACCGCCTGCGCAATGCCGGTTTTACCCACACCCTGATGGTGGACGCCGCCAACTGGGGACAGGACTGGGAAAACATCATGCGCAATAACGCCTCCAGCCTGTTCAATAGCGACCCGCGCCGCAATGTTATTTTCAGTGTGCATATGTACGAGGTGTACCCCAACGACACCGCCGTCAATAATTACATGTCGGCATTTAACAGTATGAATTTACCTTTGGTGGTAGGTGAATTTGCCGCTAACCATTTCGGCAGCTATGTGGATGCCGGCTCCATTATGGCGCGCGCGCAGCAATACGGTTTTGGTTACCTCGGCTGGTCCTGGTCGGGCAACAGCAGCAACTTGTCAGCACTGGATGTGGTCACCAACTTTAATGCAGGCAGCCTTACCACCTGGGGCAACCTGTTGATCAATAACACCAACGGTATTCGCAACACGTCGCGCAAAGCCACCATCTTTGGCGGCAGCGGTAGTTCGAGCAGCAGTGCCGGCAGCTGCGGCACGGCGCCTAACGGTTATCCCTACTGCTGTAACGCTTCCTCTGCAACCGGCAACGGTTGGGGCTGGGAGAACAACCGGAGTTGCGTGGTGGCCACCACCAGTACCAGCTGTAATTGGTATGGCACCAGCTATCCCATCTGTGTGAATACCAGCAGCGGTTGGGGTTGGGAAAATAACCGCAGCTGTATTGCAGCCAGCACCTGCGCAGCGCAGTAATTCCCATGAAAAAGGCCGCGCCTGTGATACAAGTGCGGCCATCAATAAACGCTCCGTTTTCCTCGCGCGATACATAACTGCAACGCGCAATTTTACTGGCAGAACACCAAAGGAAAATTGTGGGAAATTCAGCAGATGGGAATAACGGGCGGTTGTGTGAAGGAGATCCGTGGACGGAACTCAATTCCTTTTGAGTTCACTAAAACCACTCACTCATGCATAGTCATGCAGGTAAATTTATACACCCGGATTGCAATATTGCCCAAGTGCCAAATCCGCAAATGTGAACCACGTCCTGATTATTGGCGCATCAGTGCCGGTATCACTCGGTGACGGCGCACAAAATCACTGCGTACAAATTCATGCCAGCCATCAGCGGTGCGTTTCAAACAAATAACCGGCGTGATAGCGCAGGTGTTCCTCGATAAAACTGGCGATGAAAAAATAGCTGTGGTCATAGCCCGGTTGACGACGCAATACCAGCGGGTGTTTGTGTTTCCAACAGGCCTGCTCCAGCAGCTCGGGTTTTAATTGTTCCTGCAAAAAATTATCAGCGTCGCCCTGGTCGATAAATAGCGCCTGCTTACTGTCGCCCTGGGCAATGAGCTCACAGGCGTCATAGGCTTTCCAACTTTCGCGGTCACTACCTAAATAACCCGCCAGCGCTTTCTCGCCCCAGGGACACTGGCTGGGCGCCACTATGGGGGCAAACGCAGACACCGAAGTAAAACGCCCTGGATTTCGCAGTGCCAATACCAATGCACCGTGTCCCCCCATGGAATGGCCGCTGATGGCTTCGCGGCCATTGACCGGAAAATGTTCGCGCACCAGTTGCGGCAATTCCTCATTGACGTAGTCGTACATGCGGTAATGCCGGTTCCAGGGAGCCTGGGTTGCATTGACATAAAAACCGGCGCCACTGCCAAAGTCATAGCTGTCGTGTTCACCCGGCAGTTCCAGACCGCGCGGGCTGGTATCCGGGCACACCAGCGCAATGCCCAACTCTGCCGCAACGCGATGGGCCCCCGCTTTTTGCGAAAAGTTTTCGTCGGTACAGGTCAGGCCGGAGAGCCACCAGAGCACCGGCACCGCGGCTGTATCAGCCTGGGGCGGCAGGTAGATGGCAAAAACCATATCGCAGTTGAGTACCTGCGATCGGTGTTTGTATCGCTTCAACCAACCATCAAAGGTGCGTGTTGCAGACACTAGGGTCAATGCGGAATCTGCACTCATGCAAGGGTCTCCTGCCTAATAATGCAAAACGGTGCGAATGCTTTTACCTTCGTGCAGCAAATCAAACGCCTGGTTGATTTGGTCGAAGGGCATATCGTGGGTAATAAATTCGTCAATTTTGATCTCACCATTCATATAGCGCTCGACATAGCCGGGCAACTGGCTGCGACCTTTTACCCCACCAAAGGCAGAGCCCCGCCACACGCGACCCGTGACCAACTGGAAGGGGCGCGTGGAAATTTCCTGGCCGGCACCGGCCACACCAATGATGATCGACTCACCCCAGCCCTTGTGGCAGCACTCCAGCGCAGAGCGCATCACATTGACATTGCCGATACATTCAAACGAGTAGTCCACGCCGCCATCGGTCATATCCACAATTACCTGCTGGATGGGTGCGCTGTGATCTTTGGGATTTACGAAATCCGTAGCGCCGAATTGGCGCGCCAGCTCGAACTTATCGGGATTGACATCAATCGCGATAATGCGTGCGGCCTTCACCATCTGTGCGCCCTGGATCACCGCCAGGCCAATCGCTCCCAGGCCAAAGACAGCGACGGTTGAACCGGGAGTGACTTTCGCCGTATTGATCACCGCGCCTATGCCCGTGGTAACCCCACAGCCGAGCAGGCAGATTTTATCGAGCGGCGCCTCTTTGGATACCCTGGCCAGTGAGACTTCGGGCAATACGGTATATTCCGAAAAGGTCGAGGTACCCATGTAGTGGTACAGCGGTTTGCCATCGAGCGAGAAACGGGTGGTGCCATCGGGCATTAGACCCTTACCCTGGGTTGCACGCACCGCACCACAGAGGTTGGTTTTGCCGGACAGGCAGAATTTGCACTTGCCACACTCAGCGGTGTACAGCGGAATCACATGGTCGCCCACCGCCAGGCTGGTCACCCCCGGCCCCACGGCTTCGACAATACCGGCTCCTTCGTGGCCGAGCACCGCCGGGAAAACACCTTCCGGGTCAGCCCCCGACAGGGTATAGGCATCGGTATGGCACACACTGGTCGCGACTATGCGCACCAGCACTTCACCGGCTTTGGGGCCTTCAACATCGATATCAACCAGCTCCAGGGGTTTACCGGGGGCGAGCGCAATGGCGGCACGGGATTTCATGGGGGGGTGCTCCTTGGGAATCAGCAGGACAGGAACCGCTCGCCAGGCATGAGGGCAAGCAGGGGATTTTAGGTCGGACAAAAGTGTAGACTATTCACCATTCAGCAATAAACCAACTAAAACTCACTTAATTATTGCCATGGAGCAACAATGCAACATTGGGAAAGCGTCGAAGCCTTTATCCAGGTGATTCGCCAGGGCAGCTTTGCCGGCGCAGCGCGCCAGCTCCAGGTCTCCAACTCCCACGTCAGCCGCCTGGTGAGCCAGTTGGAGCTGCAATTGGGCACCCAATTGCTCTACCGCACCACCCGCCAGATCCGCCTGACCGACGCCGGGCAAGTGTATTTCGACCACTGCTGCCATCTGTTTGATGGCCTGCGCGAAGCAGAGCTGCTGCTCCATCACTACCGCGACCAACCCTCCGGGCTTTTGAAAATTACCGCCGCGACCACCTTTGGCGACAAATTTATCGCGCCAGTGGTCAACGATTTCCAACTGCGCTACCCGCAGCTCAAGGTGAGCATGTATTTCAGCAACCGCCAGGTGGAGTTGATTGAAGAAGGCTTTGATGTGGGCATACGCATGGGGGTATTGCGCGAATCCACCCTGGTGGCCAAACGCCTGTGCGACCGGCGCGAATATATCGTCGGCTCGCCCGCCTATTTCCGGCGCAGTCCGGCACCCCAATCACTCGCGGAACTGGACAGCCACAACTGCCTGGTGGGGACTCGCGGCTATTGGCTCTTGAGCGATAAAGGCCAGCGCAAGGATCTGGTCGTGCGCGGCAACTGGCAGGCCAACTCCGGCCCGGCACTGCTGGATGCAGCCCTCAAAGGCATAGGCCTGGCGCAGTTGCCGGATTATTACGTGGATGAATTCCTCGGCGATGGGCGCTTGCAGTCTGTACTGGAACAACACCGCTATAGCGATACCGGGGTGTGGGTAGTCTATCCGCAACAGCGCCACCTGGCCCCCAAGGTACGACTGTTTATTGATTTCCTGGTGGAGCGTTTTGCGGGAGGAATTAGTGACGTCTTGCCGCCGCCCTGAAGTCATCATTGGCCCTCCATGGCCACGGCGGATTAATGCTGGATCTGGTCCGCGCGCACTTTTTCGTCCTTAAAGCTGAGCAGGAACAACACCATCACCGCCAGGGCAATGGCAGCCGGAATAATCCAGATATTGAACCAGGCATGGGCACCCTCAACGGTGTATTTGTCGCTGATAACACCGGCGAGGGTAAAGCCAATCAGCATGCCCACACCATAGGTGGCCAGTGTGATCAGCCCCTGGGCCGCACTTTTGATTTGCGCACTGGCTTTGTAGTTGGTGTAGATCTGGCCGGTAACAAAGAAAAAGTCATAGCAAATACCGTGCAGCACAATACCGAGGATCAGCATCCACAGTTGATCGCCCGCGTCGCCATAGGCAAACAGCACATAGCGCAATACCCAGGCAGCCATGCCGACCAGCAGTGAAATCTTGATGCCGAAACGCACGATAAACATCGGCAGCAACAGCATGAACAATACTTCGGACACCTGGCCGTAGGACATCTTGGTAGCTGCACTTTCCACACCCACCGCATTTAAAAACAGGTTGGCGTTTTGGTAGTAAAACGCGAGCGGGATACAAATCAAAATCGAGGCGATAAAAAAGACCAGGTAGCGGGTATCTTTAAGCAGGGCCAGGGCATCCAGCCCGAGGATCGAACGCAGGCTGGCAGGTCCCTGGTTCGCCGCCGGTGGCGTGTGCGGTAAAAAGAAACTCAACACCCCTAAACCAAAAGAGGCGACAGCCGCCATCTGGAAGGTATAGTGCAAGGCGTTTTTCGATTCCCAGCCGAAATTGCCGATCACCACCCCCGCGACAATCCAGCCCACCGTACCCAGCACACGAATCTGCGCAAATTGGCTGGTTGGATCAGGCAGATGGCGGAATGCTACCGAGTTCACCAATGCCAGGGTCGGCATGTAGAGCAGCATATACAGCAGGATATAGGGATAAAAGCTATCAAAGTCCGCCGAACTGGCCGCAAACCACAGCAACACTCCACCGAGGATATGCAGTACAGCGAGGATTTTTTGCGCCGCAAAAAAACGGTCGGCAATCAAACCAATAATAAAAGGCGCCACTATCGCCCCTATGGCCTGGGTGTTATAGGCCATACCGGTTTGCACACCGGTCGCGCTGAATGCCTGTGCCAGGAATGTTCCCATAGTGACGAACCAGGCGCCCCAGATAAAAAATTCGAGGAACATCATGGTCGAGAGTTTGAGCCGAATTGCGAGGTTCATATTATTGTCCTGTTGTTATTGGTTTTTGCATGGGTGCCAGATGGTTTCCGCTGCTTCCATCAGGACACGCCGTAAATACATCCCTGTAGGCTCGACGTCGACATCCTGTCTCCGACGGTCCCGCTGGAAGCAGCGGAAACCATCACCAGAAATCTGGTGTAGCAAAACTACAATGTAGTCCAAACGCCATCCTGTTTTGACGAATCAAGAACGGCCTGGATAAAACGCATCCCCTCCACACCGGTCGTAATATCCGGTACCCAGTCTTGCAGGAAATGGCGCTCACCCTGCTGGCGCGCCAGCAGAATATCGGCAATATCCTTATACAAATTGGCAAAGCCTTCGAGGTAGCCCTCGGGATGCCCACCGGGAACCCGCATACCGCGCGCGACCATATCACTGCCCAGGTCGCCGCGGCGGGTAATGCGCTGGCGCGGTTTATTCAACTCGCCAAACCACAATTCGTTAGGTGACTCCTGTGCCCACTCAAGCCCGGCCTTATCGCCAAACAGGCGAATGCGCAAACCGTTTTCACAGCCGGGCGCAACCTGGCTGCTCCACAACATCCCCTTGGCTCCACCGTCAAAACGCAAGAGCGCATGGACGTTATCATCCACCGCGCGCCCCTCCACAAAACTGGCCAGGTCGGCGCTCACTGCACTGACGTTTTGCTGCGCAATAAATTGCGCAAGCTGGAACGCATGGGTGCCGATATCCCCCAGGCAACCCGCCGCGCCCGAGCGCGCCGGATCGGTGCGCCAGGCCGCCTGTTTATTGTCAGCGGCTGCCGCTTCGGTCAGCCACTCCTGCGGATATTCCACCTGCACCACACGCAACTTACCCAGCTTCCCCGCTGCCACTAACTCGCGCGCGTAACGCACCAGGGGATAAGCGGAATAATTGTGTGTCAGTGCGAAAAAACCGCCGGTGTCATTAACGATTTGCGCCAAGGCCAGCGCCTCCTCCAGCGTGCGCGTTACCGGTTTATCGCAGATAACCGCAACGCCCGCCTCCAGGCAGGCTTTGGCAACCGGGAAGTGCATATGGTTAGGCGTCACAATCACCACCGCCTGGATACCATCAGCGCGCGCTTTTTCGGCGCGCAGCATGTCATCGTAAGAGGTGTAGGCGCGCTCGGGGGCGATATGTAAATCCGCCGCCGACGCCCTGGCATTATCGGGATTCGAGGAGAGCGCACCGGCAACCAGTTCAAAGCGATCATCCATACGCGCGGCAATACGATGCACTGCACCGATAAATGCGCCGCGGCCACCACCGACCATGGCATAACGAATTTTTGCAGCACTCATGATCACAGCCCCAGAATCTTACGGTTTTTAGCGTCGTCGATACCGCTCTTGGCAAAGTCATCAAACGCGCGCTCCGTTACACGGATAATATGCTCGCGGATAAATAGCGCGCCCTCTTTGGCGCCCTCTTCAGGGTGCTTCAGGCAGCACTCCCACTCAAGCACCGCCCAACCGCTGTAATCGTAGGCCGCGAACTTGGAAAAAATTTGCTTAAAGTCCACCTGGCCATCGCCCAATGAGCGAAAACGCCCGGCGCGATCCACCCAATTCTCATAACCGCCATAGACGCCCTGTTGGGCACTGGGATTAAATTCCGCATCCTTCACATGGAACATTTTGATGCGCGCGTGATAGCGATCAATAAAGGCTACATAATCCAGTTGCTGCAATACAAAGTGCGAGGGGTCAAACAAAATGTTCGCGCGCGGGTGATGATTCACCGCCGCGAGAAAGCGCTCAAAGGTCGCGCCATCGTGCAGGTCTTCACCGGGGTGGATTTCATAGCAGACATCCACACCGGCAGCATCAAAGGCATCGAGAATCGGTAGCCAGCGCTTGGCCAATTCGGCGAAACCGCTTTCCACCAAACCCGCCGGGCGCTGTGGCCAGGGATAGAGATAGGGCCACAACAAGGCGCCGGAAAAGGTCGCATGGGCCTTGAGGCCAAGGTTTTTACTGGCCTTGGCCGCTAACAACAATTGCTCCACCGCCCAGGCTTGGCGCGCCTTGGGATTGGCACGCAGGGACTCGGGCGCAAAACCATCAAACATATCGTCATAGGCCGGGTGCACAGCTACCAACTGGCCTTGCAAATGGGTGGACAACTCTGTCACTTCCAGGCCGTGTTGCGCCAGGGTTGCCTGGAATTGCGCACAGTATTCCGGGCTGGTTGCCGCCTGCTCCAGGTCGAATACCCGCTTATCCCAGGTGGGAACCTGAACCCCCTTAAAACCCAAACCCGCCGCCCAGGCGGCAATCGAATCGAGGGTATTGAATGGCGCTTCATCGCCGAGGAATTGGGCTAAAAAAATGGCGGGCCCTTTCAGGGTTTTCATGGGGGGTTCTCCTGAACAGTTATTGTCATCACCGATGTTATTGCCGTCGGGGCAAGGTACCCCTTGTAACCGGTTTACTGGAGTTAATTTTTGTTAAACAGCCAAAGAATAGTAAAGCCTCAACGACCGCTTCTATGGGTTTAGCCCATCGCAGCCGGGATGCCAGTAAAACCGGAATGATCTAATTACCGGGATAGCTCAACAGGGAAAAGTGCAGCAGATTTACCGCGCAATGCACAGCGATGGGAAAAAAAACATTCTTACTCAGGGTATAACTCAATCCATACAGAAAACCCGCCAATCCATACACCCAGATAGCAGCCCCGGATAGGCCGGAATGAATCAGTACAAAAATAACCGTTACCAATAGCAGGGGCAGGGCCTCTTGCAACCATCGATGTTGCGTCCAGGCTTGCAATACCCGAATCATTGGCAGTTGTAACAGCAAACGTAAAAACGCTTCTTCCGCCACACACGTCAGCAACAAATTCGCCCAGGCAAAAATGGCAATCTGCTCAATCAGCTTTGGCTGCCATTGCAGCCCCAGTAAAGGCGCAGCAACACCCACAATCAATAGCGGTGAGGCCAATAGCACTAACCATCGTAGAGATACCGGCGCGCGAAAATCCACCTCACGGCGCGCCGGCCAAAGCAGGGCCAGCAAGAGTATTCCTACCAAACCCTTGGCCAGGTTGGCATACAACGAAAAAGTCACCGCGCCATCTGTATTGGTTAATTGCAACAACAGCGGATAGGAAAAATCCTCGGGTCGATGAGTCGCCGCCCAAAACGCCAAGGGTACCATTGCCAACCAGCACAGCACGCGCTGCCAGACAGGCATAGGCCTGTAGCGATAAACCGCCGCAACTAACAGCAGCATGATCAACGCCTTGGCATTTGGCGTGGGAATCCAGCTACCGGAAATTGCAACGAGGATAAGTAAGAAAACGAGGAAAAATCCGGGCATTGTTATATAAGGGTTAGCCCCCGATTCATGGTGTATAAGAAAGCGGGCCGATTTTTGCGAAGGCGTCCAATCGACCCGCTTTTATTGCTGCTACTCGTTAAAAAACTTCTTTACCCCATCAAACCAGGAATCCTTTTTCGGCGAGAACTTCCCGCCTTTCATGGTTGCCTGGAATTCCTTTAATAACTCTTTCTGCCTGGCAGTGAGGTTGACCGGGGTTTCCACGACGACACGACAGAGCAAGTCCCCAACCCCACCGCCACGCACCGGGGTTACCCCCTTGCCACGCAACTTGAAGAGCTTGCCGGTTTGGGTTTCGGGTGGCACCTTGAGTTTTACCCGGCCATCCAATGTGGGCACTTCCAATTCGCCACCGAGGGCGGCATCCACAAAATCGATAGGCACTTCGCAATAGAGGTCGGCGCCATCGCGCTGGAAGATCGGGTGTTTGCGCACATTCACCTGCACATACAAATCACCGCTTGGGCCGCCATCAGCACCGGCTTCTCCCTCGCCCGACAAGCGGATACGATCACCGGTATCCACACCCGCCGGGACTTTAACCTGCAGGGTTTTGGTTTCTTCCAGGCGCCCCTGGCCATGGCAGGACTTACAAGGGTCAGCAATGATAGTGCCACGCCCGCGACAGCTCGGACAGGTTTGCTGCACCGAGAAGAAGCCCTGTTGCATACGCACCTGGCCATGACCGCCACAGGTGGTACAGGTGACAGGTTTGCTGCCGGGTTTTGCACCTGAACCATCACAGGTTTTACAGCTCACCAGTGTCGGTACCTTGATTTGTACGCTGGTGCCTTTTACGGCTTCTTCCAGGCTTAATTCAAGGTTATAGCGCAGGTCGGAGCCGCGGCTGGGGCCGCCGCGGCCACCGCGTCCGCCACCAAAGATATCGCCGAAGACATCGCCAAAAATATCGCTGAAGCTACCAAAGCCAGCGCCACCGGTGCCTCCTCCCATGCCACCCTGACCATCCACACCGGCGTGGCCGAAGCGATCATAGGCCGCGCGCTTGTTTTCATCCGAGAGCACTTCGTAGGCTTCGTTGGCCTCTTTGAATTTTTCCTCTGCCGATGGATCATCCGGGTTGCGATCCGGGTGATATTTCATTGCCACGCGGCGGTAGGCTTTTTTCAAATCGGCGGCATCGACATCTTTTTCGACGCCGAGCACTTCGTAGTAATCACGCTTTGCCATGCTGGTACCAGTGATAAAAATTCAACTCTGCTTACATGACAAATGCGGGCAAGCCCGCATTTGTCGTTTTTACATCCCGTGCCCGGTGTTTGCGGCCAGGGTAGTCAATGATCGAAGACTTATTTGTTGTCTTCTTTCACTTCCTCGAACTCGGCATCCACGACACCATCATCCGCCGCTTTACCCGTGCCATCCGCTTGTTGCGCACCCGCACCTGCCGCTTGCTGTTCAGCGTAAAGCTTTTGTGCCAGAGAGCTGGAAGCTTCGGTGAGCTTGGTCGTGGCAGCTTCGATCCTGGCCAGATCATCGCCCTTCACCGCCTCTTCTGCTTCTTTGACCGCGGCATCAATAGCAGCCTTTTCATCAGCCGTGGCTTTATCACCGGCTTCTTTCACGGTTTTCTGGGTAGCGTGGATCAAACCTTCAAGGGTATTGCGCGCCCCCACCAGCTCGGCGAACTTGCGGTCAGCTTCGGCATTGGCCTCAGCGTCCTTCACCATTTTCTGGATTTCGTCATCGCTCAGGCCGGAAGAAGCCTTGATCACGATAGACTGCTCTTTACCCGTAGCCTTGTCTTTCGCACTCACGTTCAAAATACCGTTAGCGTCGATGTCGAAGGTCACTTCAATTTGCGGCATACCGCGCGGTGCAGGCGGAATGTCTGCCAGGTCAAAACGACCCAGTGACTTGTTCTGTGACGCCTGCTTGCGCTCACCCTGGACCACATGGATGGTTACCGCCGTTTGGTTGTCATCCGCCGTCGAGAAAACCTGCGATTTCTTGGTGGGAATCGTGGTGTTTTTCTCAATCAGCGGCGTCGCTACACCGCCCATGGTTTCGATACCCAGGGTGAGTGGGGTGACGTCCAGCAGCAACACGTCTTTCACATCGCCAGCCAATACCGCGCCCTGGATCGCCGCACCAATCGCTACAGCTTCGTCAGGGTTAACGTCTTTGCGTGGCTCTTTACCGAAATAATCGGCTACTGCTTTTTGCACCAGCGGCATACGGGTCTGGCCACCGACCAGAATCACATCGTCAATATCACTGATCGATTTGCCCGAATCCTTGATCGCCTGTTTTACCGGCTCCAGGGACTTGTTGACCAGATCTTCTACCAGCGACTCCAGTTTGGCGCGGGTAAGTTTGACCACCAGGTGCTTGGGACCTGTCGCATCGGCCGTGATGTAAGGCAGGTTCACTTCGGTTTGCTGGCTGGAAGACAATTCGATCTTGGCTTTTTCTGCCGCTTCTTTCAGGCGTTGCAATGCCAGCGGATCGTTGTGCAGATCTATACCGGTATCTTTCTTGAAGGAATCCGCCAGGAATTCGATCAAGCGCATATCGAAATCTTCACCGCCGAGGAAGGTGTCACCATTGGTGGACAAGACTTCAAACTGGTGCTCGCCATCAACATCGGCGATTTCGATAATGGAAATATCGAAGGTACCACCACCCAGGTCATACACAGCGATGGTGTGATCGCCCTTGCCTTTATCCAGGCCATAGGCCAGGGCCGCTGCGGTGGGCTCATTGATGATACGTTTTACATCGAGGCCGGCAATTTTACCGGCGTCCTTGGTGGCTTGACGCTGGGAGTCGTTGAAGTAAGCCGGTACGGTGATGACCGCTTCGGTCACTTTCTCACCGAGATAATCCTCGGCGGTTTTCTTCATTTTCTTCAGCACTTCGGCAGAAATTTGCGGTGGCGCTTTCTTCTCGCCTTTCACTTCCACCCAGGCATCGCCGTTGTCGGCCGCCACAATTTTGTAGGGCACCATGGAGATGTCTTTTTGCACCACATCGTCTTTAAATTTGCGGCCGATTAAGCGCTTAACCGCAAACAGGGTATTGTGCGGATTGGTGACAGCCTGGCGCTTGGCGGATTGGCCAACCAGGATTTCGCCATCGTTAGTGAACGCGATAATGGAGGGCGTGGTGCGATCACCTTCGGCGTTTTCGATGACCTTAGGTGCGCCGCCTTCCAAAATAGATACGCAAGAGTTGGTGGTACCCAAGTCGATACCGATAATTTTGCCCATGGCATTGCTCCTGAAATTCGCTGAATATCTTTACAAGTTGCTGCGCCTGACGCGCGGTAGTTAGTCGTTGAGCGCGCAGCGCGCGTTGTTCGACGGTTGGTTTCTATATTGGCACCGGGTTTGGGAATTCAAGGCCGATACCGAAAAAATCCTTGTATGTACACTGGTTTGCCGTCCTCACGGAGCCTTGGAGACCACCACCATCGCCGGGCGCACCAGGCGACCGTGCAGGGTATAACCGCGCTGGAAACAATTCAGTACGGTATTGGGTTCAACATCGGGATTGGGCACCGCGGAAACCGCTTGATGCAGATTGGGATCAAAGGGGGCCCCCACCGGATCGACGACCAACACTTGGTGACGGGCCAGTGCATCGACAAAGGTTTTGTGCGTGAGCTGAATACCCTCTGCCGCGGCCTTAAGTGCTTCATCGTTGGCATCGATGGATGCCAGGGCACGCTCCAGGTTGTCCACAACGGGCAGCAAATCGCTGACGATTCTTTCCAGGCCAAACTTGTGGGCTTTTTCCACATCCTGTTCCGCGCGACGGCGGATATTCTGGGCTTCGGCCTGGGTGCGCAGCGATTGGTCCTTGGCCGCTTCATAGGCAGCGGCCAGCGTAGCCAGCTGCGCCTGTAAACTTTCGATAGTCACTTCACCCTGGGCTTGTGGCTCGGCGCCTTCGGCAGCCTGCATAGCTTCCACATCGGGATCAGTGGCCTTCTGGGTATCGGTGTAGTCTTGGTGGGACACGGGTCTTCTCCTGCTGACTAGATAGTCGTACCGGCGCCATCGCCTCGGGTACAACGCCAAAAATGATGAGTCCACGAGCCTTACAGCCTGGCCCGAAAATCAGACTCCCCTATATGGGGTTGGGGCGACCGGATTCAAGCCTGCGCCAAGCACCGATTAGCACTCCCCCCCTTCTGGCAGGTTGGCATGAAACTTGGCACAAAAATCAACGCAATGGTGATTTAACCGCCAGTCCGGGTATGAGCGCCTATCGGACGCACCACAAGTGAGCATCTTGGTGATTTTTCTTGCATTTTTGGTGCAATTTAAGGGGATATCGCAAGGAATTATCTATTTTTTCGACGTCGCCAAATTAATTTGACAACGTTGTCTCAACAGTCTAATGTCTACTAACGTTGTCTATTTGTTAAACAACTTTCGCACGATAAAAAAATGGCGGAAGTGTTAGAGGGGGTTGTTGATGTCCTTGCGTATAAAAATCTGGATTCTGTCCAGCCTGATTCTTGTTGGCCTGCTGGGAATGATGTTGATAGGACTCCTGACCCTGCGTTACTCCAGCAACCTGGATAACCACGCTCGCGTAGAGCAGTTGTTGAATAGCACCTATGCCACCGTGGTAAAAATGGAGCAACTGGCTGCCACTAACGTTTTGGATGACGCGACTGCAAAACAGATAGCGACCGAGCTGTTGCGCAATAACGTCTACCACAAGTCCGAATATGTCTATGTGGCCGATGAGAAACTCAACTTTATCGCTACCCCCCTCGATCCCCAATTGCACGGCACCAGCTTCCACGAATTTAAGGATGGACAAGGCCGCAGTGTAGGCGACATCCTCCTGCGCGCCGTAGAAAAAGCCAAAGGCCAGCTAGCCAGTTATACCTGGACGCAAAGGCAGGCGGATGGCTCCATCGAAGACAAACTCTCTGTTGCCAAACTCTCCCCTCGCTGGAACTGGGTCGTGGGCACAGGTATCGGCTTTAACGAGGTAAACGCCCGCTTCTGGGATACGGCGCGCTGGCAAATGATGATCTGCCTGCTGGTGATGCTGGTCATTGTGATCCCCGTTGTGGTTTTCTCCCGTCGCCTGGAGCGCGGCCTGGGGGCGGAATTGCGCGATGTGCTGAGCCTGGTGCGCGCCGTGGCCAACGGCGACCTGACTGAGCGCCAGCAGCACTCTGTCGATGAAGAAAGTATCTTTGGGTCGGCCCTGCGCATGCGCTACGCCCTGCGCGGTATGATCGGCAGCATCTCCCAGGCCGTGGGCCAGTTGCACCGCATCAGCGACGATATAGTCCACAAGGCGGAAACCAGTAATGCCATGGCGGAAGACCAAAGCGAAAACACCATCAAGATCGCCTCGGCCGCTGAAGAATTTAACCTGCAAACCAAAGATGCCATGGTCCAGGCCAAAGCGGCCACCAGCCAGACTGATGCCGCTTCACGCACCGCCCTCCAGGGCCAGCAATTGATTTCCAGCGCGGTGAAGCGCTTCGAGGAAATTGACCAGAGCGTGGTGCAAACCCAGGGCAGTATCGATGATCTGGCACAGCGGATTAACAGTATTTCTGCCGTTATTTCGGTCATCAGCGAAGTTGCCAACCAAACCAACCTGCTCGCCCTCAACGCCGCCATTGAAGCCGCTCGCGCCGGAGACCAGGGGCGGGGCTTCGCGGTAGTCGCCGACGAGGTTCGCCAATTAGCCCTGCGCACCACCCAGGCCACCCAGGAAATCAGCGACACCATTACTGCGGTCCAGAGCTCCAGCCGGGTTGCCAAGCAAAATATGGATGACATGGTTGACCAATTGAAACAGGGCATCACCCAAACCCGCCAGGGTGGTGCTATCGTTGAAACCGTACGCCATGAAACCGAGGAGGTAGCTAAGATAGTTGCCCACATTGGCAATGCCCTGATCGAGCATGTCACCGCCTCCAGCCTGATCCTCGACTATGTCACCCACGTGGAGCGCTCCTCACTGGGCACCAAGGAAGCCGCCCATGGCACCCTGGTGGCATCCCAGCAAATACGTGCAGCCTCGGATTCGCTCAGTCATCAATTGGAAGGTTTCACCCTTTAGGCACACAGCCCCTAGCTCCGACATCACAAATACTGTATAAACAGACAGATCTTTTTCTTGTGATGCCGGAGCCATCGCCATGCTCACCCATCTGACCATCCACAATTTCACCCTGGTAGATCACCTGGAGCTGGAGCTCAAGCCGGGCATGACCGTGATTACCGGGGAGACCGGTGCGGGCAAGTCCATCCTGCTCGATGCCCTGGGGCAGACCCTGGGCGATCGCGCCGAGGCCGAACGGGTGCGCACCGGTGCCAGTAAAGCTGACATCAGCGCCAGTTTCGATATCCGCCAGATTCCCCCGGCGCGCGAATGGCTCGCCAGCCACGACCTGTTGCAGGAAGAGAATCCGCAGGAATGCCTGCTGCGGCGCGTTATAGGCGCCGACGGCAAATCCAAGGCCTATATCAACGGCCAGCCGGCCACCTTGCAGCAGTTGCGCACCCTGGGGGAAATATTGATCGACATCCACAGCCAGCACGAGCATCAATCACTGCTGGTTAAAGATACCCATCGCCGCCTGGTGGATGAATTCGCCGGACAGACAGAATTGGCCAGACAGGTACGCCAGGCCTGGCGCGAATGGCAAAGCCGTTTGGAACACTATCTCCACCTGCGCGATAACGCCGCCGAGGTCAGCGCGCGCTTCCAGTTACTCAGTTACCAGGCCAATGAACTGGAGCAACTCAACCTGCAACCGGGCGAACTGGCCAAGCTCGAAAGCGAACAGCGCAGCCTGGCCAATGCCGAGGACATACTGCGCGGCAGCCAGCAATTAGCCGCTTTTTGTGGCGATGAGGAACAGGGACTGAGCGTTAACCTGCACCGCGCCCTGCACATACTGCGCAACCTGCCGGAAAAATCCGCCGCGCTCAGCAGCGCCGAGGACTTACTGACCAGCGCACAAATCCAGGTGGAAGAGGCCCAACACGAGATTGAGCGCCATATCGACCAGTTCAACCTCGACCCCGAGCGCCTGGTCCAGGTGGAAGAGCGCTTGTCGGCTATTTACGACCTGGCGCGCAAGCATCGTATTCACGCCGAGGAACTGCCCGAATTTATCGCCAAACTCAATGCCGAGCTGGAGCAACTGGATAGCGGGGATGCCCGGCTGGATCAACTGGCACAGCAGGTGGAGCAGGCCGAGCGCAGCTATCGCCAGGTGGCGGAACAACTGTCCGCCAAGCGCAACAAGGCCGGAACCAGCCTGGCAAAACAGGTCAATGAACAGCTCAAAGCCCTGGCAATGGACAATGCCAAATTTAGTGTCAGCCTGATCCCCCTGGACAAACCCGGCGCCCCGGGACTGGAAGAGGTGGAATTCCTGATCAGTACCAACCCCGGACAGGCGCCGCGCGCACTGGCCAAGGTTGCCTCCGGTGGTGAGCTATCGCGCATCAGCCTGGCCATCCAGGTGGTTACTGCACAGACCTCGGCCATCCCGACCCTGGTATTCGACGAGGTGGATGTGGGTATCGGCGGTGCAACCGGAGAAGTGGTGGGGCGCCTGTTGCGCCAATTGGGGGACAAGGGGCAGGTTATCTGCGTCACACACCTGGCCCAGGTAGCCAGCCAGGGGCATCAACATTTACAGGTGATCAAAACCGCCAGCAAAAAAACCGCCGAATCCACCCTGGTGGAATTGGTCGGTGACGCCAAGGTGGAAGAAATTGCCCGCATGTTGGGCGGTATCAAGGTCACCGAGCAGTCCCTGGCCCATGCGCGCGAAATGCTCGGCAGCACTTGATCCCAAGCGCTGGCCTTAGCACAGGTAAAAAAAGCGGCCTTGAGCCGCTTTTTTTACCTCGCTGATCGGGCAGATCAATTGCGCTTCTTTTTCACATAAAGCACAAGGCTGTGGTCGGTGAGGTCATAGCCATATTCGGCGGCGATGCGCTTTTGCAAGGCTTCGATCTCTTCGTTATGGAACTCAATGATGCTGCCAGTATCTATATCGACCATGTGATCGTGGTGATCACCGCGCGATACTTCAAAGACCGAATGGCCACTATCAAAATTATGACGAACTACCAAACCAGCACTTTCAAATTGAGTCAGCACCCGATACACCGTTGCCAAGCCCACATCATCGCCTTGCTCCATCAGCGCCTTGTAAACATCTTCCGCACTCATGTGATGCTGTTCAGAGGACTCCAGCATCTGCAAAATTTTCACACGCGGCAGCGTTACTTTAAGTCCCGCCTTACGCAGTTCCTGGTTTTCATCAGCCATTATTTCCCCCAAAGTCTTCTCAGTGTTCCTGTGGTTCGGGTATTATCCGCGTTCATTTTCGCTAGTGGAAGCCCTCGTATGAAATTAGCAAGTCGCTCGCTCCTCGCTCTCATCCTTACCATGAGCCTGGCGGGCTGTTCGAACTTCCGCTTCCCCTGGGTGCACAAAATCAATGTCCAGCAAGGCCATATCGTTACCCAGGACATGGTCAGCCAGTTGAAAATCGGTATGACCAAACGCCAGGTGCGCTTTGTGTTAGGTAATAGCCTGCTGCCCGATACCTTCAATGATGATCGCTGGGATTACCCTTACAGCATCCGCAAGGGTTCCGATGGCGATATTACTTCCTACCTGTTTACGGTTTACTTTGAAAACGACAAGTTAGCGCGTTATGACGGCGATTACCTGCCGGGTAAAGCCCCCATGAGCGGTGAAAATTCTGACCGCTACCTTGAGGATACCAAGCGCGATATGCCTTTGCCTTCCAACGATGAAGACCTTCCGCCACCGGAAGTACCCGTAGAGTAAATACCTGCTACAACCACGAATAATGCCCGGTAATACCGGGCATTGTTGTTTTCAGGGGCACGTCGATCATATCTCAAGGTTGTTTTTGATAAATGCATACCCGGTCGCGCCCCTGATGCTTGGCTTCATAAAGGGCTTCATCGGCTGCTTGCAATAAAGTGTCGGCGGCCATAGCTCCCGATGCACCGCAAGAGGCAATACCTGCGCTGGTCGTGACCCGGAAATGACAGCCCTGGTGCTGGAAGGGAATTTCCTGGAAATGGCGGCGCACCTTATCTACCAATTTAAAGGCCTCGTCCGGGCCGCAGCGCGGCAGCACAATGAGGAATTCCTCGCCGCCGTATCGCCCCAGTGAATCCGTTTTGCGCAACCGCTGGCGCAACAAATGCGCCATGGCACGGATTACCTTGTCACCGGCACTGTGCCCATAAGAGTCATTGATGTGCTTGAAATGGTCCAAATCGAGCATAACCAGGCTGAGTGGCTCTCCGCTGCGCTGGGCGCGGCTCAGTTCCAGATCCACCAATTCCTTAATGCGTGAATGTTTCAACAGGCCCGTCAGGCTGTCGCGATCCAGGGCATCACTTAACTGGCGACAACGAGCAGCGCGTACAGAAACGGCCGATACCAGTTCGCGATCGGTTAATGGCTTGGTCAGGAAGTCATCCCCGGCCCGGCCCATGGCGAGGATACGCTTATCGACATCCAATTCAGAGGAAAGGTAGGTAATCGGAATCTTTAACCAATCGCTGTTGAGCCGAATGACCTGGGCCAGCTCCGGGCCAGTGCACCCGGGCATATTCAGGTCGAGTAACACCAGTTCCGGGTGGAACTCCTGCAACATGTCGAAAATACGCTCCGGGGTGTGCAGGACTTCGGCGCGGATACCGGCCGCATTGAGTACCAGTTTGTAGTGTTCGCTGAGCACCACATCATCATCGACAATCAAGACGCGATAAGGGCTACTGCGATTGCGATCCAGGTAGTATTCAAAGCAATCCACCAGGCGGATGATATCCAGCGGCTTAACGAAGTAGCCCACGGCACCCGCCCGCACCGCATCGAGGTAGGCCTGGAAGTCCTCGCGGGTGGACATGAAAATCACCGGGACAGGCAGGGAGAGTTGCTGCTGCAAGCGGGCAATAGCAGCCGGTGCTTCGCGTCCCTCTTCATCGAACATGATGTCGCAGATCATGAAATCCGGTGGCTGCGCAAGTATGGCCTGCTCGGCCCGTGCAAGGTTGTTGAAATGTCGCACTTCGTGGCCAAAGTGGCCCAGGGTAACGCAGATTTCTTCGGCCAATACCGGGTCGTCTTCCAATACATAAATCAGGTTGGGACTTTTGGCCTGGATACTGCGGTGTGCCATAGGGGCTGACAGGGGCCTGCCCGGATCAACCAATCCCTCAAGGGAGTTGATGGCAACAGCAAACAAGCGCAGCTTGCCCGTATCCAGTTGCCCGGCCTCGCTCCACTGCTGGGTTTGCAACTCCAGCTGCTTGGCCAACTTGCCCAGTTCCGCCAGCCCAAAGCTGCCCGCAGAACCGGCAAGTTTGTGCAGGCGCTGGTTGAGTTGCACCAGGGCCTGTTCCTGGCTGGCGGCATCCTGCAACTGGACACTGAGCACGTTAAGTTGTGCCAGGTCATCGGGTAGGCGGGCGAGATAGGCATCTTTGAGTGCCTGTAGGCGAACAGCTATTTCAGCATTTTTATTCATGAGGACGTTTTATTACCGGGGGCATTCGTCACAGCCTGATGACGAATTTGGCGCCTTGACACACATTCAGTCTCTACTAGTCTCTGAATCATAGGTGGCCGATGAGGATTTAGCCACTTCGGGCCGCGTTAGCAGGCAACCCGAACCATAACGAACAGGTATCGACCGCGCTATTAACCCTGGGCCACCGGCCACCTTATCCATGCGAATCATCGTCCAATACTGGCAAGCTTTCCTGCGCCGCCTTGATCAGCTGTTACAAATCTATACCCTGGACGAGACAGTCGGGGGGCGTTTCCGCTCGGAGCAAATCAGCGCCATTATCCGCCTGACGCCGCTGACCGTTATCGCCAACCTGATCAATGTCAGCATGATCGTCTATAGCTACCGCGATAGTGCTATCCACCCACTATTGGTGGTGTGGGGCTGTTTGTTACTGGGTTTAATCTTCCTCGGCGCCCGCCCCTGGCTCATCCTGATCCGCGGCCATTGGCGCAACCAGGTATCTGAACGCTCCCTGCGCCGGGCAGTGACCCACGCGGGCCTGCTGGGCTTCCTTTGGGGGATTGTGCCGCTGATATGCGCAATCCACAGCAATGCAGCCAATACCCTGATCATCAGCGTTGTCTGCGTGGGTATGCTCTGCGCGGGGGGATTTGCCCTGGCCACCGTCCCCAAAGCGGCGATCCTCTTTTGCTTACTGGTGGGAATAGGCAGCGAACTTTCGCTGTTATTCAATCCCCTGCTGCAGCGCTGGGACCTGGCGTTGTTGCTGCTCGTCTATTGCTCCACAGTGATCGCGGCGGTGATCACCAGTGCGCGCACCTTTGGTGCGCGTCTGATGGCTGAGGCGGAAGCGGCGCAGCAGCAGCAATTGGTCAGCCTGCTGCTGCATGACTTTGAAACCCACGCCAGCGATTGGCTGTGGGAACTGGATGCCAATGGCCAATTGCGCGATCCCTCGCCACGCCTCGCCAGCCTGTTGGGACGAAGCCTGGAGGAATTACATGAAATCCCCTTCACCACACTCTTCCAGATGCATCCCGAAGACGGGCTGGGCGGTGAAGCCCTGTCGCTATTGCGCGAACGCCTGCGCCAGGGCCAGGCTTTTCGCCATCTGGTCGTCCCGGTACAGGCTCATAACAAGGCTTGCTGGTGGCAGCTGAGTGCCAAGCCCCTGCTCGATCGCCGGGGCCATTTGATCGGTTGGCGCGGGGTTGGCTCGGATGTGACCGAGCAGCGCAATGCCCACCGCGAGATGAATCGCCTGGCCAACTTTGATGCCCTAACGGGATTGGCAAACCGCTACCAGTTCAATAACCGCTTGCAGCAGGCAAAAACCTCCCTGCGTGCAGAGGACAAGCTCTTCGCCCTGTTATTCCTCGACCTCGACAACTTCAAGACCGTCAATGATTCACTTGGCCACGGTGTGGGTGACAAGGTACTGCAGGCAGTCGCCAAACGCCTGCAAAAGGCGATACGCAAAGATGACCTGCTGGCGCGCCTGGGCGGCGATGAATTTGCCCTGATCAGTTGGGGTGAAGATGCGGTCAGCCAGGCCGGACAAATAGCCCAGCGCCTGCTCCGCTGTTTCCATGAACCCTGCCAGATCGATGGGCTTAACCTGCAAATCGGCTGCAGCATCGGCATTGTGCTGGCCCCCGAGCATGCCGACCAGCCCGAGACACTGCTGAAAAATGCCGATATGGCCCTGTACGCTGCCAAATCTGCCGGGCGCAATACCTTCCAGTTTTACGAAAGGGGCATGGGCGATTCCGCCCAGCGGCGCCTCAACCTGCTCAATGATATGCGCCGGGCGCTGGAATCTGTGCCCTGTATCAAACCGCTATGTACCTATGTGGATCCGCATTTTCGCTGGCAGGATCAACCACTCCTGCCGGAATTTGAATTGCACTACCAACCCCAGATCTCCCTGGCGGATGGCCGGATTACCGGCTTTGAGGTGCTGACCCGCTGGCATCACCCGGAGCGGGGCACTATCCCGCCCGTTGAATTTATCCCGCTGGCAGAAGAGTCCAACATGATTATTCCCCTGGGTATCTGGGTATTGGTCGAAGCCTGCCGCACCGCGTCACACTGGCCTGCCGGGTGGCGCCTGGCAGTAAATATTTCCGCCAGCCAGTTCAGCCACGGCAGCCTGGTGCCCGTGGTGAAACGCGCCTTGCAGTTAAGTGGCCTGGCGCCCACCCGACTGGAACTGGAAATCACCGAATCCCTCTTGATCCAGGATGCCCACTCCACCCGCCAGATCCTCGGTGAATTGCGCACCCTGGGTGTGCGCGTCGCCCTGGACGACTTTGGCACCGGCTATTGCTCGCTGGCCTACCTGCGCAGTTTTCCGCTCGACCAGCTCAAGATCGACCGCAGCTTTGTCACGGCCCTGCAACAGGATGCCAGCGCACGCGCTATCGTCTCGGGCATTATCCAACTTGCCAATGCCCTGGACCTGGAAACCGTTGCCGAAGGCATAGAGTCTCCACAGGAGGCAGCTATGTTGCGCGATACGGGCTGCCGCCTGGGACAGGGCTACCTCTACGCAGCACCGGTGCCCGGCCATGCGCTGGATGAGTTCTGTCGCCGCTACCAGCAGCAGCCATAGCCCACGCTCGAAAAGCCATGTACCGCCCCATATCCCACGCTAACGCTGGCTATACTCAACAAAGATTTCCATCGATCGCCATGCCAGCCAGAGGGCGGCACCTATATGCTTAAGCGAATTGCCGTCAAAGACGTAAAACTGGGTATGTTTATCTGCGAGTTCTGCGGTTCCTGGATGGAGCATCCCTTTTGGAAAACCAAATTCCTGCTCGACGATCCTCGCGACCTGCACAACATCCAATCCAGTGGCATCAAGGAACTGTGGATTGATGTTGGCCTGGGACTCGATGTCGATACGCCCGGGCAGGGAAAGTCGCGCGAAGAGGTAGAACAGGAGGCGGAAAACCTGTTGCTGCAAGCGGGGAAATCTCAGCTGCCGGAGCGGGTCGCGTTCGATGAGGAAATAAAAATTGCGGCAAAACTCTGCGCTAAAACCAAAACGGCGGTCATGGAGATGTTTAACGATGCACGCATGGGCAAAGCCATCGAAGTAGAACAGGCCCAGGCCATGGTGGAGGAAATTTCCCAATCGGTGATGCGCCATCCCCACGCCCTCATTAGCCTGGCGCGCCTGAAAAATGCCGATGAATATACCTATATGCATTCAGTTGCCGTGTGTGCATTGATGATCGCCCTCGCGCGCCAGCTCAAGCTGGAGGAGCCACTGGTACAGGAAGCGGGGCTCGCCGGTTTGCTGCACGACCTGGGGAAAATGGGCATACCGGCAAAAATCCTTAACAAGCCAGGCAAGCTCACCCTGGGAGAGTTCACGATTATCAAATCCCATCCGCAAATCGGAGCCGATATCCTGCTCAATAATCCACTGGTGAGTCCGCTGGTGCTGGATGTCATCCTGCACCACCACGAAAAAGTGGATGGCACCGGCTACCCGCACCAGCTCAAGGGCGACAACATTACCCTGTTCGCCAAAATGGGCGCGGTATGCGACGTCTACGATGCCATTACCTCCAACCGCCCGTACAAAAAAGGCTGGGCACCGGCGGAATCCATTCGCAAGATGGCCGAGTGGAGCAAGGGGCATTTCGATGAGCGGGTATTCCAGGCCTTTGTAAAAACTGTGGGAATTTATCCTACCGGCTCACTGGTGCGCCTGGAGAGCGACCGACTCGGCGTGGTGGTAGAGCAGAACGAAAAGTCCCTGTTACAGCCCAAAGTAAAAATTTTCTTCTCAGCCAAAACGCGCAGCCCGATTGTCCAGGAGACCATCGACCTGTCCCGCCTGGCAGGCAAGGATAAAATTACCGGCCGCGAGTCCCCGGACGATTGGGGCTTTAAAAACCTCGATAACCTCTGGTTGGACTACTGACGCGCATGGGCCCAGATGTCGATCAGTTGCTGGCTCAGGGTCATCGGATCAAAGGGTTTGGCAATGACACCCGAGGCGCCCAGGTTCAAATATTCCCGCACCTCCTGCGGCTGTACCTTGGCTGTCATAAACACCACCGGCACCGGTTGCAGCGAGGGAAACTGACGCAGGGCACGCAGGGTTTCAGGGCCGTCCATACCCGGCATCATCACATCCAGCAAAATCAAATCCGGGCCAAATGCCTCGGCCTTTTCCAGGGCTTCACTGCCCGATGAACAGGGCTCGACAGTAAAACCGCTGATGGAGTCCAACACCATTAACGCAATGGCCTGGATATCCGGATCATCTTCCACATACAAAATCCGCTCAAGGGGTTTGCTCATGAACCTTCTCCAACAGTGGATTGCATCCTGCCGTCCGTTAGCAGCGGAAAGCAGGCATAAAAGGTGGCACCTTCACCGGGTATAGAATCAAATCCGATATTACCTCCCATACGTTCCACCAGTTCCTTGCTGATGGCCAGCCCCAAACCGGTTCCTCCACGCTGGCGCGAAGAGGACGCATCAGCCTGGGAAAACTTTTGGAAAATGCGCGTGCGGAATTCGTCGCTAATACCCGGCCCCTGGTCGGTAACCGCGAGGCACAGTTCGCGCCCTTGCACCCTCATCCGCAGGATCACCCTGGAGCCTTCCGGCGAGAATTTCACCGCATTGGATAAAAAATTCGTCAGCACTTGCTGCAAGCGCTGGGCATCGATATTCACACTGGCATCGCCTGCAACCGCGTCAAACACCAGGCTGACACCGTAATTTTCCGCATAGCCGCGCATCGACTCGATCGATTGTTCCACAATCGGTAAAACGGCTTGCGGTTGCATGTAAAAATCCAGTTTACCTGCCGCCAGTTTTTCCATATCCAGCAAATCGTTGATCAGGTGCGCCAGGCGCAGGGCATTTTTGTGGGCGATAACCAGCATGTCGCGCGCGCGCACCGGTACCTCTCCCAGCATACCGTTGAGGATCAACCCCAGGGAACCGGAAATCGAGGTGAGTGGTGTGCGCAACTCATGGCTCACGGCTGACACAAACTCATTTTTCATCTGCTCAATGCGCTTGCGCTCGGTAATGTCCTGGATAATCGACCATATTTGTTTTTCCCTATGGGAGTTTTCGATCAACACGCCATTGAGTAATACCGGAATTTGATGCCCATCTTTATGTAGATAATGCTTTTCATAAGGTCCGTAGCGCCCGGTGATATGCAAAGATTCCAGCTGTTCCATTTCAGCGGCGGCATATTCTGTTGGCGTTATGTCCCAATAACTCAGCCCAGGAAATTCCTCGGCGGTATAGCCCAGCATGCGATAAAACTCGGGATTTCCTTCCACAAACGCACCATCCGCCAGGCGATGCAATGCAATTGCCACAGGAGACAGCTGGTAGAGACTGGAAAGCTTTTGCTCATTCAGCTGGATCGCATTGCGCGCTTCTTCGGCCTGGGTAATATCCCAGATAAAGCCATCGAGGAATTGCAATTGGCCCTGCTCATCATAAATACCCGTACCCACTTCCTGCACATAGCGCCAGCTGCCGTCGCGATGCAACAGGCGATACACCACATCGAAAGGTTCCCGGCGATTGACAGCCATTTGCACCCGATAGTAATGGCGTGCGATATCTTCAGGATGGGTAATCTGTGTCAGGCTGATGGCACCATCGCCCATAAACGATTCAGGCAAGTATCCACTGAGCCGTTCAATGGCCGGGCTGATGTAATGCATAGTCCAAAGCGGATTATTTTCGCAGCGGTAAACCGCACCGGGAAAATTGCGGATCATGCTTTGCAAGCGCTCCTCACTGGCCTGCAAACGCTCCTGGTACACCTGTAATTCGGTAATGTCGGCATGGGTGCCAAACATCCATAGCGGTTCGCCCTGGTCCGTGCGACTCAACACCCGCCCACGGGTATAGACCCAAACCCAAGTGCCATCCTTGTGGCACATGCGGAATTTACTATCGTAAAAATCCATTTCCTCCGCGAAGTGTTGCTCCAGTGACTGGCGTGCCGCAGGCAAATCGTCAGGATGAATCATGTGCTCCCAGGCCTGGATCGACATGGGCGACAACTCCGCCAGGGTAAAACCGAGGATCGAAGCCCAGCGCTCGTTCAGGATTACCTCACCGGTCTGCACATTCCATTGCCAGGTGCCCATGTTGGCACCGCGAATCACCAGATCCAGGTTTTTGCGCTCGCGCTCTAACTGGATACTTTGCTGCTTTACACGCTGATTGGACTCGTGCAATTGCAATAATTGTACGACCTGGTTTGCCAGCAACATCAACGCTTGTCGCTGGTGTGGCGTCAGCTGGCGCGGCACATAATCGATAATACACAGTGTCCCCAGTGCAATACCGGGTGTTATTTCCAAAGGCATACCTGCATAAAAACGCAGACGCGGTTCTCCCAACACGAAAGGGTGATCGGCAAAACGCGGATCGAGATGGGCATCCCGAACTTCCATCAGGGTGTCCGGCTGCAAAATTGCATGGGCACAGAATGCGAGGTCGCGCTCGGTTTCTTCGCCCCCCAGCCCGATACAGGATTTAAACCATTGTCGCTGGGCATCAATCAGGCTGATTACCGCAATCGGTGCTTCGCACACCATCATGGCCAGCTGTGCAATATTGTCGAACTTTTGCTCCCGCGGCGTATCCAGGATGGCCAGGTGATGCAACAGCATCAACCGCTCGGTTTCATTGGCGGGCTGGGGTGCACCTATCATGGGAGATTCCCTCCATTGTCGCTGCGAGTATCCGGTGCTGAGGTCCCTGTCGAGCCCGCGGGGAATAACAGTTCCCTGGCTGCCTCCAGCAGCGCCTGATTGCTCGCGGTTTTTTGCAACCAGCGCAAAGGCCTGTCCCGCCCCGCGCCGGGCAATTGCGTTTTATCGGTCGATGCTGTCACCACCAGGATCGGTAACGCCGGTAATTGTTCGCGTATTTCACGCTCATCCAGCCAGCGGATAACATCGGCGCCGTCCATATCCGGCAGTTTCAAATCCAGGATCAGCAGGTGGTAAGGATGTGCGGCCAGGTACTCCAGCGCGATAGCTCCACGGGTGGTGGAGTCGCACCAGCAATCAGCCTGGCTGAGCAGTGAGGCCCATACCTGGCATACCGAGGTGTCATCCTCCAGGATAAGCACCCGCGGGTGGGATTCAGCCCCCTGATGCTCAAGGGACTGCGCACTATCTTCACAGGGTAATTCAAAATAAAAACTCGCGCCCTGCCCTTCGGCAGAGTCAAATCCTACTTTGCCCCCCATGCGCTCAATCAATTCCTTGCAGATTGCCAACCCCAATCCGGTGCCACCTTTTTGTCGGCTATCGGATGAGTCTGCCTGGGAGAATTTGTGGAAAATACGCGCGCGAAACGCCTCCGGAATGCCGCGTCCATGATCGGTGACCGTAACGCGCACAGAGCCCATGCGCCGACGGATATTGACCCAGACTTGCCCATTCGGCGGTGAAAACTTGGCGGCATTGGACAGGTAATTGGCTAACACCTGCTCCAGGCGCAAACTATCCACCGACACCATGGCATCATCGCTGTCAGGATCCAACACATAATGCACATGGAATTGCGCGGCGTAACTGGCGTTGGTTTCCAGGCTCTGACGCACAATGGGCAACAGCGACTGCATGTGGATTTCAAATTGCATTTTGCCCGCAACCAGCTTTTCCATATCGAGTAAATCGTTGACCAAATGGATCAAGCGCAGGGCATTATTGTGTGCAATCTGCAACATACGTGTTGCCGCCTCGGGTAGCGTACCTGCGCCACCGGCGGTCAGGATTCCCAGGGCGCCGCTGATCGCGGTCAGGGGCGTGCGCAGCTCATGGCTGACCGTGGAAATAAATTCCGCTTTCATCTTATCGACACGCTTGGATTCGGAAATGTCCTGCGCAATCCCCAGGTAACCAAAAATATTGCCCTCAAGGTCACGCAGGGCCGAGATCGCCAGTAATACCGGGATGCGACTGCCATCATAGCGAATATAGGTCCACTCGCTTTCGTCATCCCAACCGGCCCGCGCACGTGCAACCAGTACCTCAAAACCCGCCTGGATATCCTGCCCCAGCTCGCGTTTAAGCTGCTGCGCACGCGCGGCCATTTCATCGGGGTCATGAATAATTTCCGGTGTTCTTTTGTCGATCATTTCTACCGCGTTATAGCCCAACAAAACTTCGGCACCGCGGTTAAACGTTTTGATCATGCCATTGACATCGGTAGCAATAATAGAAACCGTTGCCGCATCAAAAATGGCCTGGTTCAGTGCATTGGTCTGGGCCAATTCCAACTCAGTTTGCTTGAGTGGCGTAATGTCGGAGACATAGCCATTCCATAACACACTGCCATCGGGCAAACGCTCAGGTACGGACTGCACATGGGTCCAGATTAATCCCCGCTCGGGGTGATTCACCCGCACCGTGGCAACCCAGGGCGTCAGGTGAAGGGCAGACCAGCTGATACTTTCCCGAATCCAGTCCAGGTCCTCTGGATACAATACGTCAAGCATGCACGCGGCATCTTCACCCACATCCTGGGGATGGACGCCGTAAACAGCGTAAATACCGGGGCTGGCATAGGGGAAAAAGGTGCTTCCATCGGGGCGGAGTTGATATTGGTACAGGAATCCGGGCACACGCTGGCTGAGCTTCTGGAAGCGATCGAGAATGGTTTTTTTCTCCCGCTCCTGGTGCCAGCGCTCCACCACGGAGCTGACCCAACGCCCCAGCAAACGCACAAAATCCTTGTCCAGGCGATCGTACTCATGCTGGCGACTTTTGCGCGAGCTGAAACACAAGGTACCGTAGAGCTGGCCCTGCACCCACAGCGGCGCCCCGATATAGGACTCATCAGCGGAGTGGCGATAGGCGGGATGATCGGCCAAAACACTGCCGGGGATATCGTCTTCTGCCACCACATCCCGGGCGCTGATGACCAAGCCTGCATAGGTTTGTCCAAGTGGTAATTCTTTATCTGCCGGTAACCATTCATCGCGCATGGAAAAACAGATACGCACCTGGTACCGCCCGGCATTTACCTCACTGACAACCCCCGTGCCCACCCCCAGATAGCGCACAGCCAGGGACAGGGCCTGCGTTAATAATTCATCGCTTTCTGTCGCTGGCAGCGAGGCAATTTCGTTCAGTGCATGCAAAGCTGCCTGTTGGCGAATCGCAATCAGCTCCATATTTTTCCGCTGGGTAATATCGCTATAGACGCCCAGCATTAAACTCGCGCTGCCGTTTGCACTCCACTCCACTACCTTGCCGCGCGACAGTATCCATTTGTAACTGCCATCCGCTACACGCAGGCGGTATTCACTTTCATACATGGGCGTCTCGCCCTTGATGTGACGCAACATTTCACTGTAACTGGCGCGTTTGTCCGCCGGGTGCACACGCCCGAGCCATTCATCCAACTCGAAAGAGCCGGTTTCATCAGGAGGCAGGCCGCACAGCCTGCGCCATTCAGGCGAAAAGCTGGCGCGCTCATGCACTATGTCCCACTCCCAAAAACCGGAGTCACTGGAGCGCAATGCCAACGCCAGGTGCTGGCGCGATTGCTCACTGGCGGCAATCTCTTTTTGCAACTCTGCGCTGTGCTCAGCCATGAGTTGCCGCATCCGCTGCCGGTTTAATTGAATAAAGGTAATCAATAAGAGTTCTGCTGCCAGCAATGCCAACAACCACTTGGCCAAAATACGCCGACCATCGGCGAGATAATCGCTATAGGGCTGGGAAATATCTGTCCAGACCGCGGCGGCAATAACAGGCCCCGAGCCCTGTTCCCCCTGTAACAGGGGCCACCAGGACAACAGGAACATGCGCCCATCGCTAGCGGACAGGACACGCAGGTTGTACTGGATAGGTATGAGGCTCTGGTTCCACCACTCTATTACCATGGGTCGGCTATAGCTCTCCAGCCGCCAGTCATTCAGGGTGATATGGCTAAGGCTGTTCAATTTGCGCTGGGTCTCTGCCCACAGTAGTGGTTCAGTTGCTGATTTGCGCAGGAAGATCGCCATATTGAGCGAGTCGTCGCGGTAAAAATCCGGCAGGCTATCGAGGGTGACTTCCAATACGGCAATAACACTGCCTTGATGCTCCGTATCGGCAAAAATCGGCACCAGCGCACTGTAACCACTGCCCTCTCGGCTGAGGTCCATGCCCCACACAGGCATTCCGGTAGCAAACACCTGCGTTAACTGCGGGCGCAGCCCCGCCAGGCTATCGCCATAACGCTGCGGGCGCTGCATACGCAAAAAGCCCACCGCAGCGGGATTGAAAAACACGTTGAGCTGGATAACGCCATGCCCGCGCACGTTTTCCCAATAAGACGCCAGGTACCGCTCCAACCGCTGGCGCTGTTGTGCGGTGCGCTCAGCGGTACCCTGGGATAAGTCTTGTAAATAAATACCATGGGCTTCACGCACACGGTCGATAAACACCTGATCGCGCAAGATTACCTGCGCCAGCAACATGGATTGATGGGTTAAATCGCGACTGAGATTGGCCAGTTGCTGGCCCTGGTCGCGCTGCTGCCAATCCTGCCAGTCGTGCCAGTCATGCTGGTGCGAGCGCCAATCCATCATCAGTAGCCACAGGAAGCCCAATGCCAGGACAAGCGCTGCCAACCAGGACAGCCAGGAATACCAGCGTTTGACATTGACCGACATGCAGATTCTCGCAGGCAAGGGAAACCGGACAGGCAAAGACAAGAAACCCCGTCCACTGGGGCCGGGGCTTCTTGTCGTCGATTATCGCTAAATCCAGTGTAGTGCAAAAAACGGCAGCACGCCGGGACGGCGGATAGCGGGGTTAACCCTCGGCGGACTCCGACTTTTCCGCGCGTTTGCGGCGGGCATCCTTGGGGTCGGAGGTGAGCGGGCGATAGATTTCTACCCGATCGCCTTCGTGCAGGATGTATTTATCAGCAGGGTCCAACCCCTTGGTGCCCAGGGATTGGCCGAAAATCCCCATTTTGGCCGTTGCGACATCCAGGCCGGGAAAATGCTCGGTAATTTTCGAGCGGAGAACCGCATCCATGGCAGTAGTGCCAGGCTCCACCAACAAGGCAATAATTTTTTGCTTGTGCGGCAGGGCGTAAGCCACCTCCACGGTAATCAAATCAAAATCAGCCATTACGCATTACCTGTGTATCCAAAAACTCAACCATATACGTGCTTTGCACGCGCACAAAGTGCATCTACCTGCTGGTTGCCGATGGATTCAAATACCTTGCCCAAGGCCATACCCAACAGGCGATTTTGCAACTCGAATTCCAGCTCGAAACTCACCTTGCAGGCCAGCTCCCCCAACGGCGTAAAACGCCACACACCGCGCAGGTATTTAAACGGGCCGTCAACCAGGTTCATCACCATCGCATGTGGCGGCTGCAACTGGTTGCGGGTGACAAAACTCTGCTGGACACCGGCCTTATGCAGGGTGAGGCGCGCCTCGACCCAATCGTCACCGCGGGTGAGGATGGTCGCACCACTGCAGCCATCCATAAATTGCGGATAGGCTTCAATATCGTTCACCAGATCGTACATTTGCTGCGCCGAGAAATTGACCAGCGCAGATCTTTCAACTCGATGGGCCAATACAGACTCCACACAGGGCTTACGCCATACCAAAACAGGGTAGCGATTGTACCTGTCTGGCTCCCTGGCCGAAACCTCGACAACCGGAAGGGCTGGCCACAGGGTAGGGTTTTGCCGATATAATGCGGCCCCTTTATCCCTATCGATTCCCCACGGCTACGCAGGTTTGTTTGATCCATGGCCAAGAAAAACCAGAAAAGCGGCAGCAATACCATCGCCCTGAACAAAAAAGCCAAGTTCGATTACGAGCTGCACGAGCGCTTCGAAGCGGGGCTTGCCCTTACCGGTTGGGAAGTAAAAAGCCTGCGCGCCGGCAAAGGCAATATCACCGACTGCTATGTGATCTTCAAAAACAACGAAGCCTGGTTGCAGGCCTGTCAAATCCAGCCGCTGCTCAGTGCCTCTACCCATTTTGTCACCGACCCGTTCCGCAATCGCAAGCTGCTGCTCAACCGGCGCGAGATAAATCGCCTGCAGGAAGCAGTGGAACAGAAGGGCTATACCGTGGTGCCTATCGCACTCTACTGGAAGGCCCACATGGTGAAATGCGAAATTGCTATCGCCAAGGGCAAACAGCTGCACGACAAACGCCAGACCGAAAAAGAGCGCGATTGGGAGCGGGAAAAGCAGCGCCTGTTCCAGCGCGACCAGCGCTGATTAACGCCAGCGCACCGCGGGCGACTGCAAGACCAATGCAGCCAGCTGGTTCTGGCGATTGCAGCGCATCTTGGTAAATACGGCTTTCAATTGCGCCCGCACCGTGTGGGCAGAGCGACCATCGCGCAGGGCAATCATCTGCGGGTCCAGGCCCAAGGCTATATCCCCGGCAACCCGCGCCTCACTTTCCGTCAGTGCAAACAGCTGCATCAGGCAGTTGTGGTCTACCGCCATCACCTGTTCCGGATCGTAGATATGCACCGCCACATAGGCGGTTCCCGCCCATAAGGCCGCGTCGTTAAAGGCCGGATAAATAGGGCTAAGGAAACAGCTAAAGCTAACGCGCCTGTCACGGCGGATATGCACCAGTTGCTCGCGCGCAACCAGCGATTGGCCGGCGCACAATACCCTGTCAAAGGCAGCCTGGAAACGCTGTTGTACCGCCGGCTCGCGGAATTTGAGTTGGCCCTTGTGGCAGCCCATATCCGGCTGCCGCAACAGCGGCTCACAACGCGGCGAGACATAGACCAGTTTTCCCTGTTGGTCGAGCAGCAGGAATGGCATAGGCCGGGCTTCACTGGCCATCACACTGGCATTGGCACGCCCCTGCATATCGGCATGGATCTGTTCAAGGCGCAGCGCTTGGCGCACATGGGGCAGAAACTGGTTGACCTGCTCTACCTCGGCCCGGGTGTAGTGCCCCTGCCCCCGGGTGCGCTGCACCAGCAATTGCACCTTGCTGGCGCCCTGGCTAAACACCGTACCGCAAATGCCGTGGTGGATATCCTGGTCGCGCGCCCAGTCATTAAAAAACTCGGTGCGGTAGAACTCCGGTTGGCGGCAACGGAAATCCAGGTAGGACGAATACAACTGGCCTTTGGGCTTTTCTGCCAGTTCCAGGCGCCAGGGACAGGTATTCACGTAGTAATCGACATAGCGCTGGTGTTCGCTGTCATCGATATTCAATTTGATACTGGAAATCACGCGGTCGGCACGCGCATTGGTCAGCAACATGCGCGCCGAGCGCGAGCCTGTGGCCTCGACCATCCGGGCCAAAAAACCGGCCCAATCCACCCCCTGCCCCGGCTCGCTATAAAGGCTATCCAGCAGCGCGACCTGGTGTTTGGCAAAGCCGGGAAATACACGGGAATCTTGCATAGACAATTAACCGGAAAACAGACCGCACTGCTGATCTAACCAGAAGGCAGGAAACCCCATTACCCCCATGCCCACTATGGCGTCCAAATATCGATTGGGATCATAATTGAGCCCCCGGAATCCCACAACTCGGGGTCCCTATAAATACCGTTACACAGGAATGATTGCCCCATGTCGTCTAGCCCCCATCCCACTGCTGACCTGATTGTCTTGATTCACGGCTGGAGCTGTCGCGCCAGCGATTGGGACGCAACCCTCTCCGCCCTCGCATCCTCCGCTGCACTGCCTAAATGCCTGGCCATCGAACTGCCCGGACACGGCCAACACGAACATCTGCCCTGGTCCGATTGGTCCATTGCCGGCCTGGCCCGGTTTGTTGTCGACCAATTGCCAGAAAGCGCCACTATCCAGCTGGTTGGCCATTCCATGGGCGGCTGCGTTGCCCTGGAGGCGGCCGCGCAATTGGGCGAGCGCGCCCGCCAGGTGATCCTGGTCGATACCTTCAGCCTGCCCTATGGCGATATGGACACCGCCACAATCGACAGTATTGAAACCCCGTTCCGCGAGGATTTTGTCGCGGCCATGGCGTACCTGGTGGACAACACCACCCCCAGCACCCTGGACAGCCACACCCGCGACTGGATTAAAACCCGCATGTCCGGTGCCGCACCGGAGAAAATGCTCCCCATTTGGCACAACCTGCTGCGCTGGTCGCCCGACAGTGCCTTCAGCCGGATCCAATGCCCTATCCACGCCATCAACGGCGAGCACATCGCCCCCGCTGCCCAGGATCGCTGCGCCCCGTTTGTGAAGGCCCGGGTCCTGGCCGGCTGCCACCACTTCCTGCAATTTGAGCAGCCCGAACGCTTCCGGCAGGCATTACTGGCGTTGCTCAATGAGGGGCAAACACCCCCAGGCTGGCAGTAGCGCATCCCCGATAGGGGCCTAACGCTGACATGCACATTCATTTCACCCCGACCTTAGTCACTGCATAGACGTTATCAATGAATGCCCTATTAGATGTTATTGGCGATATTTACGAGGCGTCTTTCGTCCCCCAGCACTGGAATAAGGTTGCCAGCGAACTGTGCCGATTGTTTAACGCACATTCCAGCGGCATTTTTATGGAGGATTATGAATACGAGCACCGCGATATTATCGGTTCTTGCGGTTTTCCACGGACCGTCACCCTGGCCTATCGCCTCGGCCTTTCAAAATACGACTACACCTTCCAGCTACAGGCCGCCAGCGCACCCGGTCAGGCACAACAGCTTGTCGATGCGCGGGAATTTAAAACAACCCATCCGTTTTACTATCGCCTGCTGTTAAAACCCAATGATGTCGGCTTTTTAAGTACGATGGGAATTTACAGAAATGAAGAATGGCATGTCGGGATAGCCCTGCATCGCTCCTTTAATGCCGAGCCGTTTTCTGCTGAAGAGTTACAAACACTGCAATTGCTTTATCCGCACTTTAAACGGGCACTGCGAATTTATAAGGAGTTTTACAAACTGCGCAGCCAGCAGCAATCCCTGCAAGCCGCCCTTGGGCATATCACCCTCGGTTTAATTATCCTTAACCCGAATGGCAGCGTGGACTATTGCAACCCTATCGCCGAGACCCTGCTCACACACCACCAGGGGCTGAAAATCACCGCCAGGAACACATTGCAGGCCCACGTTTACGCGGAGAATAAACAACTGCACAGCCTGATTGACCAGTTAACCCTCGCCAGCAAGCAAAAACAGGTTCACCACAACCAGGCGATTGCCCTGCATCACCCGGACCAGGAGCATGTCATCCATATTATGCTGACCATACTGGATGACTCGCACAACCAAAACCCGCAGGGAAAGATTGCACTGTATATATCCGTTCCCAATTCGTCCTTTAACCTGTCTGCGGAAACCCTGCATAAGTTGTATGGCATAACACCAGCAGAATCCAACGTTGCCATTGCCCTGGCTAATGGCCTGTCACCATCACAAATCAGCGAATCCAATGGCGTTTCCATTGAAACGGTGCGCAGCCAATTAAAAAGTATTTACATCAAGATGGGCGTTAAAAAACAACAGGATGTTATTCGTATCCTGTTATCCGGCATTTTGAATATCAAATAAACCGCCACAAAAACAGCCGCATCATTGTGGCTGATTTCCCAGCACCCGTTCATCCCCAATATGGGTGATGGCAAGCCTATCCAATAACCCTAACCTAGCTCATTCAATATCAATGGCACTGGAATCCTGTTTTTTGGGCGGATATCCCTCTAAACGGTGTCATCTGAGCTTTCGTTAACCCAACATAAGGTGTGTCTATGGCTATAAATAAATATCTTCAGCAGGGGCTGCTGTCCTCCATCATCCTCAGCCTTGTGGCCTGTGGCGGTAGCGGCAGTAGTGGTAGCAATAAATCCTCCACGCCCACCAGTACACCGGCGTCGGTTGCTGCGTCCAGCATTGCCGAGTCGTCATCCAGCGAGACTGAAACCAGTTCATCAGCAGACACGTCTTCATCCGAACCCGCCAGCTCTACCCCATCATCTGATGATGCCTCAAGCTCAGTTGGCACTAGCAGTTCCAGTAGTTCCAGTAGTTCCAGTAGTTCCAGTAGTTCCAGTAGTGTCACTCCCACCCCGACACTCACCGGTGTATTTGTGGATAGCGTGGTTGCGGGTATCGACTATCGCACAGCAACCAAAACAGGCACTACCACTGCACTGGGCGAATATGAATATCTGGAGGGCGAAACGGTTGTCTTTTTTATCGGTGATCTGGAATTGCCCGCAGTTCCGGCCAAAGGTGTTGTAACACCGGCCGATATAGCAGCAGCGCACTCTAGCGACAGCACCATCGCAGCAATCACCAAAACCAATATCCTGCAATTGCTACAGACGCTGGATAAAGACGGCGACCCAACCAACGGCATTCAAATTACCGATACCGCCAGTAGCCTCTTTGCTGGCGCCAATGTGCCCGATATTACTACCGTCGAATTTGATACTGCCGTCGCCAGCCTTCTGCCCCAAGGCACCACACTGGTCAGTGAGGCCGATGCCCTTGCGCACTTCGAGAGCACATTGCAAGCACAACTGCTCGGCAGTTGGATGTATAGCGAAGGCGAAGGCAAGCGTAATGTACTGACCTTCATTGATGGCAATACCTATCTCATCATCCATGAACATGATGATGAGGAATCACAGCGTGCTGGCTCGGTCGAATACGGCTCCTACGCGTGGGATCTGGCCACGGGTGAACTTCGCGTTCAACTCATCGGCCAATCAGATGAGAATGGCGGCCTCTATAGTGAAAACAGTGAAACCGCAGGTGTAGTCACCCACACAATAGCAGTCGATGGCACCAGGCTGACACTCGGCACCCCCAGTGATGGCCAAGCGGTATTCACACGCGTAAGGGATAACACCAACCCCTTTATTGGTGGCTGGGGCATGATCAATATAGATGGCGACCTGCATATCCTGACCTTTTTATCTGCAACGGAATATGCGATTGCGCACACCAATAACGAGAGCAACTACATTAATGAGCCGGCTCAACCGCTCTCTGGCGAATTCGGAAGTTATACCCTCACCAATAACCAGTTCCTGGTCACCGGCATCACCGTAGATACTGATGGTGAGGGTGGTTTGTACAATCGCGAAAATGAAAATGACCAACAGAATGAAACGATGGAAATCACCCCTTGGGGAGACCTCTTGTTTGGCGATGATAATGAAGGTAGTTTCTCCTTCGCTCGTTTGGGCAGTTTTGCCGCCAACCTGCAGGATTACGATAGCGATCATCCCCTCGGCACCATTTCAATCACCCGTTACCCAGGTGGATTTAGCGAGAGCTATATTGCGGGCAACAGTTTTTCTACTGAAGTCCCTCTGGCAGATGGCAGCAGCACGATTTTCACCTTCGTGTTTGGCGATGATTTCAACGATGACGATATAGCGAGCGGAACTCTCGTCGCAACAGGAGAAGATGAGGAAGAGCCAACGATTGATATCAATTGGACAATTAACTCAACCGGTACAGTAATAGTGACGTTCACTAACGACAATGAGTCATTCACCATGGCCATTGCCAAGTTGGTGGGTAACAACAGTGATACAGAATCCAAAATCCTGTTATCACTGGAGTCTGAAGAGGAAAGCTCGCTCTGGGAGTCTTCATTCAAAATGATCCCACCACTGTAATGTAATCCTCTCCTAAAATACGTTAATGGTTTTTGTTTAAGCCAGCGCCCATAAAGCGCTGGCTTTTTCATGCACGTCTTTCCGGGTTTTTATCCCCTATTTGGGCGATGGCAAGCCCGGGTGTTTTTTTTAGACTGGCGGCTGATCAATTACGTTGAGGCTTTTATGTATCAGCATATCCAGAAAGTATTGTTGTCCCTGTGCCTGACCCTCAGCCTGGCAGCGTTAAGCGCCTGCGGTGGTGGGGGCGGCGGCGGGGACAGTAAGCCAGTTACACCGGTCAGTAGTATTGCGCCCGGCTCAGAAGCCGCCAGCTCGGTGACACTGTCTTCCGTTGGGGATAATCCATCATCGGCTGGGATCAGCAGCATTGCGCCCAGTTCAGGGGCCGCCAGTTCGATCACACCGTCCTCTGCCGGGGCAAATCCGTCATCGGCCAGTTCCATGTCGAGTTCGTCAGTCTCGTCCCTGTCTGTTTCATCGCCTGTTTCATCCGCTGCCTCTTCCCCCGGTGTTTCCGGCACCTGGACTATCGATGCCATCGAAGATGGCACTGAATGTGGGGAGGAGGAAACCTATAGTTACACCACCACTTATGTTGTGGTGCAAACCGGCAGCGCCCTGAGTGTGATGGAGGGTGAAGAGACTTACCAGGGCACCCTGGATGGCAGCACCCTGAACTGGTCCGGCATCATCCAGGAAGATGGCGGCATCACTAATTTGAACGTGACAGCGACGATCAATGGCGATGCAATCACCGGTTCCAGCAGTTGGACTTACGTTTTAGCGGGCAGCGACGGTGAAGATGACTTCACCTGTAGCGGCACCACCCAGTTCAGCGGTACGCGCACCCAGCCGGTGGCGGGCAGTGCATCTTCGGCCAGTAGTGTGCAGACCAGTGTAGCCCCTGTGTTATCCAGTGCGGCGTCCCTGTCATCCTCGGTGTCCAGCGAAGCCAGTACCAGCAGCCTTGCCCCGGTTGCTACCAGTTCGGCAAGCGCCAGCAGTATTGCCTCATCGGTTGCCTCATCGATTACCACCAGTGCAGCGAATTCGAGTGTGTCGGTTTCATCCCCGGCGTCCAGTGCCGGCCTGGTGGAAGTCGGTAAGCGTTCAACCTTTACATTCCCCATTACCCTGGGCACTAACAGTGGTATTCCCACACAAACCCTGACCTCGTTCCTGGATATCAGCCAACAGGTGCACCTCGCCTGGGTTGGAGCCAGCGAGGATGCAGGGCAAAGGCTGCACTACGGCAAGGTGGATGCGTCCGGGACCCTGGACTCAACACCTGCAACCCACCCTCACTTTGACCTGATCTGGTCGGTGAATATGGCGGTCAGTGAAGCCGGCAGCCCGCATATGGTATTCCAGGGACGCCGCGATACCAGCATCAGCTCATCCAACAGCGGCAATCTGGGCATTTATTATGTCGGCCCGGATTTCAGCGCCACCAAGGTGTCCAGTAATCCGGAAACTGAAACCCTGAAAACGGCCGGCCTGTACGATGCCTATGTGAATGGCCGCCCCGACATCTTCCTGGATGCCGGTGACAACCCGCATATCATTTACGATGTGGCCTCCAACTCGGCAACGTCTTATAAACGATATGCCGCGCTTGCATCGGCATCCTCCGGCTGGCAACCGGCACAGCTATTTAACGCCGGCGAACTGCTGAAAAAAACCGTATCGCCAGACCACGAATACCAGGTCACCCACTATGCCAGCACCAGCGGGCCGTTTATCCGCATGGACATCAGTGATTACCATATCCATGCCTTTACGGATAACAGCTACAGCTCCTTAACAGGCTATGGCGGCTACACCAATGTGACCGATGTGCAAGCCGTCAGCGACGGTGAAGGCAATACCTACGCGATCTGGTTGAGGGACAAAACAGAAACCGATACCGAAGAGGGCGATTACGCCTTCTACATGGCAAGGCTAAGTGCCGAGGGTACATTTGACGAGTTATTGCGCCTGCCGGTAGTGACGGAAAGTATCACAGGCAATTTTGCCCCGGTGACGATAGACCCGCTGACAGGCCATGTATACCTCATGTATTTTGAGGGCTTTTTGGGCAGCCTGAGCAAAACCCATTTAATGGTATACGCCCCTGAACACGGGGCGGTGCAGCACTTTGTCCTGCCCACCGGCTTAGGTGTGCCCTACGGCAAGGGCTCGCTCTGGGCCTACGACAACACACTCAGCTATGTAGCCTATTCAAACTCCACCAAGCTGGTTTATGTCACCCTGTGGGAAAACATCGACCTCCAATGGGATTTGCCCGATTCCCAGGCGACGGCAATTACGCCGCTACACTAGGGTTCCAGGCAATGCGTCAGCAAGTACAAACCCGCCAGTTGGCGGGTTTGGTGTTTTGGAATGGAGGGAAACTACTTGTTTTCCTTCAACATCACCTTGCGGAAATGCTCGCCCTGCATGGTGGGTTCGTAATCCCAGCTTTTGATCATTTGCGGTGACCAGTCCGGATCAAATACCCAGGCCACCCAACTAATACCTTTTTTGGCAAAGTAATCGGTGATACGCGGGCCATAGCTGCCATCGTCGATGACCGGGATATGCGCCCCTTTGTCACTCGCCAGTTGGTAGCCGATTTCGGTGGCGAACACCGGGTACTTGTCGGCCATAAAACCAAAGTCGCGCTCCCAGTTAGCCTGGTAGGGTGCACCCACTTTTTGGGGATAGGGATGGCTGACATAGGCCACGTTGTTACGCTCGATAGGATTGGCCGCTGCTTCGCGCAGATCGTAGGCCCAGTTAAAACCGGCAACGAGTGAAATCGCGTTGGGGTTGTGGGCCTGGATAATCGTAATCGCCTCTTCGTTGATCGCTTTCCACTCCGCCCAACTCACAATCCCCAAACGGCCACTGAATACGGTGGGCTCATTGAAAATCTCATAAAAGGCAACCGAGTTGATACCGTTGTAGCGCTCCGATACCCGGCGCCAGAAGTCAAAGGTCTCCCCCTTAGAGGTGTGATACATGCTGTTCTGGAACATTTCGGATTTGAGGTTACCCATGGAGTGCCAATCGATGATGGTGTACATACCCAACTCGTTGTTCCAGGTAATCGCCTGGTCGAGCAGTTCCAGGTAGCCTTTCACGCCACGCTCCCGCCAGGCGCTGGGATGCACCGGAATCCGCACCACATTGGTTCCCCAGGAGCGGATCACGTCAAAGTGTTTTTTATTGAAATGCTGGTCTTTGGCCAATTTGTTCGGGTCCGAGATGCTGACACCGCGAAATATCTGGACGTTGCCCTGCTCATCGACAAAGCGATTGCCATCGACACGGATCAGCGGCAACTGGCGCGAGAGCTGGCGCTTGTCAAACGCGGGGACGTCGCCGGCGTTCCACCAGCCACTGGTATTTTGCCAGGCGTTATCCGCCAGTGCCGAACTGGCCATCAGGGGTGCCAGGACGAGTGCGGCGATGCGCACGAGTCGCTGTATGGTTCCCATCATCATTCTGAGTATCTCCTGTGAGTTATTGTAGGGGAGGCACTATGTAACCGATAACAGCCGCTGAATCCACGGGGTTTGCGCTAATTTACCCGGTCGGGTATTGGAGCTGGCACCTAGCGTTCAATTTTGTAGATGATATCGACACTCTGGGTCTCGCCCGATTCCGCTTCCAGGCGCAGGCGCTCGCTGAGGCGATACTCCACACCCAGGCTGGTCAGCTGATCAAAAAGGCCAACCATATAACGTACCATCAGGCGCGGCGTCACCTGCTTGCCGATCAGCAATTCACTCTGGTCGATACCCTTATCGGAGTTGATGGCCAGTTCATCGACCCGGAAGAAATTGGCAATCCCCTGGGTGATACCCGCCGAGTCATCCCCCAGGCCGCTGAGGGCACCGAGCAGCAAGCTGGCATCCGCACCCGAGCTGTCACGCAATGGCTTGCCGGTAAGGAGCATCATCATGGCTTCACTTTCCGAGCGCGAGGGAGAGGAGTAGACCTTGGCACTGGGGCGCTGCAGGGTGCCGCCGATTTCCAGTCCCACCTCAATGTCCTCGTCATCCTCAATCACCCGCGAGGCGCGGATATCCAGGCCGGGGTTATCGTAGGGCCCCTGGAAGATCAGGCGACCACGGTCAATGGTAAGGTTCTGGCCATAGGCCTTATAGGTTCCCTTGCGCACAGCGACAAAGCCATCGGTCATCAACTGCCGATGGGCATCCTTAAACAAGCGCATATCACCGCCCAACTGGCTATCCAGGCCAAAGCCCTTAAAGCGCACATCATCGCCCAGGGTCAGGCGGATATTGGTGTAAAAAGCCATAGCGTCTGCGTGTGTCTGGGGCAGGCGATCATCAACCACCACAACGTCGCTGGAGACCTTGGTTGTACTGGGCGGCAAGGTCTTGATGTTGGCGCGCGCCCAGGGGATAGCCGCCGTCCCGGAGACACGCACGGCCTCGGCATTGGCTTCCAATTGCACATCCGGGGTGAGGTTGGCGCGCAGCTGCGGCAGGTTGATAACCCGGAAATCGCTACCGCGCAGGCTGGCACGCGCCTGCCAGTCCGCCGAACCCAACTGGCTCAACTGACCTTCCAGACTGACTGCGCCCTGCTCAGAATGCATCTGGCCCACCAGGCTCATCCGCTCGCTGCGATCAGCGGTGAGGTGCAACTGTATCTGTTGCAGGTCCAGCCCCAACCTGGGGATATTGGCGGTCCCGTCGCGCAGGCTAACATCGCCCGATACCTGCGGACTGGCGAGCGGCCCGGCAGCAGTAATATCAACCCGGAAGTCGCCGGTGGCGTTATTGATTGGCGTCATCAGGGTTTCCAGCGGCGCCAGGTTATGGAAAGCGGCTTTCACGCGGGCACTGTTGATTTGACTGGTAAGCAGGTTGATCCGGGTTTCTGCATCCAGGCTGCCATAGCCATCCCACTGCATACGCATATCACCAGCCAGTTGCCCCTTATCGAGGCTGGCCCGGAAATAGACTTCGCGCCAGGGATAGATTTCCGTTTCACCGCCGGGAAACTGGTAGCGCAATTCAGCATTGCGGGTGCTGACTCCCATACTGGCCTTTAATTGGTCCAGTGCCAGGCTGGGCCCACTGACTTGCAGGCTGCCATCCATCACCCCGGCAAAGTAAACCTCGGGCTTAAACAGGGCATAGAACTGACGCAGGGGCACGGCATCCAGCAGTGCCTTAAGCGCCAAGCCGGCATCCGGCTTCCATTCGCCATGAATACACAAACGCGGTGGCGGCAACTTTTCCACAGGGCTGGCTTGCAGTGCCATGGCTGATATCCAATCGCTGCTATCAACCGGCGACTGGTTGGGGTTATACGATTCACCCAGGTATTGCGCCGCCGTTGGATCGCGCTCGACAGCGCTCGTCAGGTTGGTGCGGGTGGTAAAGCATTGGGCTCCGACCGATACCCGCTCCCCCCCCAGATGTATGGGCTTGCTACTAACCAGCCACCAGCGCGGCACCTGCTTGATTTTCATGGAGGTTTCCTCCAGTCGGCCAACCCAGTTTTGCCCGTCGTAGCGACCATTCAGGCCTATATCCAGGCTGCCATAGGTCGCGCTTTTTACGCTGGCCTTGAGGTTGTGCTGCTCAGCAGAGCCCTCACCTGCCAGGCTCAGGCTGCTCAGGTACTCATCGCCGATATAGATTTTGCTCCCGGCGAGGCTGAGGTTATAGCGCGCGCGGCGCAAGGCAGCTTCGTCCAGGGCCTGGTTGCGACTCTCTGCCAGCAGGCTCGCCAGCGGCCTTGCCTGGGAGGATGGCACCGACGCCTCCTCCAACAAACCAGCAGCGGTTGACCCGGCGGCCACTGTCGGCTGCATGCTCAACTTAAGCTGCTCTACCTGGTAATCCCCCCAGCGAACCTGGCTGGCGTCCAGGGCCATACTGAGTTGCGGCAACCCCAGGCTGCCTTGTAACTGCCCCTGGCTCTGCACACTGCCCGACAGGCGGGTATCCAGTTGGTTGAGCAGGGGCGCGCGCAGATCCCACTGGAGATAGACCTGGTCACTCAGGCCGCCTTTCAACTCCACCAGATTGGCCCCCAACACCAGCTTTAAGCCATTGCTGCGCCAGCGGCGGGGATTGGCATCGACTTGCCCGCCCGCTTCCAGGTTGAGGTCGCGCAGGCTGCCATTGGCCTGGAGTTGATCTATCGTCAATTGCCAGTCCTTGCTGCCGTAATCCAGGTATCCATGGCTGGCAAACGCCAGCTTGAGGTTACTGGGCCAGTCCTCCACCAGGGTAGCGATATTGAGGTAACGGGCATCGGTATCCAGTTTCCACTCCAGGCGCGGCAGCCAGGCCAATTCACCGGACAGGGAGAGATATTGGGCATTGACGGGGACGGTATTGGGATCCGCTGCGCCAGCGCTGGCGCTAACCTGGGCAGACGGGGTGGCGCTACCCTGTGTGCCCTCGCTGGTTGGGGAAGAAGCTTGCTTTGCCAACGCCGTTGAACTGGAACCCGCCTGGTTTAGCAGTAACTGCTCGCGCAGATGCAGGTGTTCGATACGCACCTGGCGGGTATCGCCCTGGAGCTTGAGATCCAGGTCAACACCCGGCAATTCCGGCAGTTGCATATTGCCCTTGAGGTTTGCGCTATAGCCCAGCCAGTTGCCCTCTGCTTCCAGGCGCGCGCTGGTCACTGGTGGCTGGCGCTCAGGTATCCACCAGGGAGCAGGCAGGGTCTGTTGTGCCCAGTCGGCTTGCAGCTGGATTTGCGGTTCCAGCACCAGCTGGCGCTGCCCATCCACCAGGGCCAGGCGCGCACTGGCATTCAGTACGACCGGTTGCCGGCTGGTCGCATCCAGTTGCAACCGGTTCAGGTCGCCGCGCAACTGTCCGCGCCCCAGGTAGGGAAACGCCGCACCACTGGCCGGGTCTGCATCGCGTGCACCTACCCGCCACTCCAGTTCTGCCTGGGTGTCGTAGGGGAAAGTCAGGTCAGTCATCCCGCTCAGGCGCACGCCATACCCCCGGTGCTCCAGGGCCAGGTCGCGGTAGCGCAAATGGAATGTGCCCAGGCTGAGGGAACCGCTGAGCGACTCCCATTCCAGGGCCGTATCGCCCTGGCGGAACTGGATCTGGCGCACATCCAGGCCGCCGAGCTGGATGCGCAGGCCAATTCCCAGATAAGGCCAATGGCTAAACGGCGGCTTGGGTTCGGGATCGGGTTGCGCGGGAGGTAGCTGGATGAGCACCCGCTGGGCGCGCAACGATTGCACCGCCAGGGCGCCGTAGAGTAAATCCACGGGGCGCCAGCGAAAACTGGCCTGCTCGATACGGATGTACAACTCGCCCTGGCGATACCCCAGATAGCGGATATCCAGCCCGGTGCGCAGGTTGCCCTGCACATCACCCAGTTCCAGCGGTACCAGGCGCGCCACCCATTGCAGCACCCAGCGGCTGCCCGTCTGGGTTTCCACCAGGGCACTCAGGCTGGCGAGCAGGATCAATACCGTTGCCAGCAGGCCTAATAGCCAATTGCGCAATCGCCTCAGGAACATGCTTATAAATCCGGTCCCATACTGATGTGTATCCGCCACCCTTCATCGCCATCCAATGCCCTGGCAAAATCCAGGCGCACCGGGCCTATGGGCGAAATCCAGCGCACCCCCAACCCGACGCCGCGCTGGAACTCAACATTTTCCAGGGTATCTGCCGCATTACCCAGGTCGTAAAATGCAGCCAATACCCAATCCTTTTCCGGCAGGCGGTAATCGTATTCGACACTCGTCGTCAGCAGGTGTTTACCGCCGATGACCTCTTCCTCGCCATTGACAATCCCGGTAGGGCCAAGCGACTCATAAGCGTAACCGCGCACACTCTGGTCACCACCGGCAAAAAAGCGCACCGACGCGGGCAGTTCGTCGAAATCCACGGTCGAGGTAGTCCCCAGCTCCGAGCGCCATAAAAGCCGCCCGGGCCCCAGGGCGGTAATCCATTTGGCGCGCCCGTAGAACTGCACAAAACTGAAATCGGAACCTAAAGACTGGGGCGACCCCGAGAGTTTCCCCAGCAGTGACCAGCCGCTTAATGGATAGGGATTGCCATCGGTGCGGGTACGAGTGAAGGATACCGAAGGCACAATCAGATCAGTGCTGACGGTGCGCCCCTGGATCAGCGATGACTCCTGCTCATAATCCAGCGCATAGGTTTGCAACCAGCGATTGCGCTGTAAAAAGCTGTAGCTGGTACCGTAGACATGCTTGGTGGTGTTCTTGGTATCGCTATTTTCATCCAGGTAGCGGGTGTAGATGCGCAGGAACTCCTGCGCCGGTTTCTGCATGGGGATGGTATAGGCCACTTCCGCCGTGGTTTTAATTTCCGAGGTATTGAGGTCGGCGCTCAGGCGATGGCCGCGCTGGTTGATATAGCGATCCTCATAGCCCAGCAGCAGGCGCGGCCCGGTATCGGTCGCCACACCGGCACCCACGGAGTATTCGCGGCGTTTGCGCTCTTCCAGCACGATATCAATCGCTACCTCGCCATTTTCCAGCTCCTGCAAATTGGGCGATGCGGTGGTCACGGCGAAATAATTACTGGCATTTAGCTGGGTGCGCAAATCCAGCAATTTATCGCTGTCGTAGGGGTCGCCTTCGGAAAAGGTAAGGTAGCGGCGCAGAAATGCTTCCGACAGTATCTTGTGTTGCAGGTTGATGGCGCCGATCTTGTAGCGCGGCCCGGTGTGGTAGACAAGGGCAATACGCGCCGATCGTTCGGCACGGTTGACCTCTACGCGCGACAGGGCAAATTCGCCGTCAAAATAACCATGGGCAGCCGCATAAGTACCAAAGCGGGCTTTGAGTTTTTCGTAATTATCGTGGTTAAGGCGATTGCCTATCTTGATACCGGGATTTTCAAACAGCGGCTGGAAAACCGGATCGGCCTCTCCCGGCCCCAACACCTCGATGCGCAGCTCTGTCACCCGTACAGGCTCGCCGGGCGTCAGCTTGATTTCCAACCCCCAACAGTTATCGCCGCGCGTCAGTTTGGCTTCGTATTGCAGCTCGTAATATCCCAGTGCCTGAGACGCCGACCGGATTTCCGCCTCGCTGGAGCCGAGCAAGGCATTCAGGCGCCAGGGCTGGGTAGTGCAGCTTTCTTCAGCGATACTCAGGTAATGGCGAATGTTTTCGCGCAGGCTTTTAATACCGCCACTGATTTCTATTTCAGGTGTTGCAGCCAAGGCTTGCCCGACAGCACAAAGGGGCAACCACCACCACACCCGAAAACGGTTTAATACAGTCAACATTCCATTCCCATTGCGCCAGAAGGCGGGTACTTTAACCTGACAAACCATGGGCGAGAAAGAACCCGCTATGCCGCCCGCAAACTGCCGTGGCTATAATGCCCGACTTTTGTCTGCCGCCCCCAGGGGAGCCCCACGCGTTATGCTCAGTTATCGACACGCCTTTCATGCCGGCAATTACGCCGACGTCCTTAAACATGCTGTGCTGATCCACAGCCTTGATTACCTGCAACAAAAAGAAAAACCCCTGCGCATTATTGATACCCATGCCGGCGCCGGCCTCTACAAACTCAACGGAATCCAGGCCCGGAAAACCGGTGAGTTCACTGCCGGTGTCGGCAAAATCTGGGAGCTGGCCAAAGCCGGCGAACCGCTACCTGCCGCTATTGCGCATTACCTGGAAAGGATAGGCCAGACTAACCCTTCAGGACAGCTGACTCGCTACCCCGGTTCCCCATGCCTGGTGCATCAGCAGTTGCGCCCCCAGGATCGGCTCTTCCTGCACGAGCTGCACCCCACCGATGTCCAAATCCTCAAGGAGCATCTGGGGCAGGACAATCGCGTCAAAATTGCCGATGAAGATGGCCTGGCCGGAATGCTGGCACTCCTGCCACCGCCCGAGCGGCGCGGGCTGGTACTGATTGACCCCTCCTACGAAGTCAAAAGTGATTACCAACGGGTGGCCAAGCAGATCATCCAGGCCCACAAACGCTTTGCAACCGGAACCTATGCACTCTGGTATCCGGTCGTGGCGCGCGCGCGCATTGATGAACTGGAGAAATCCCTGAAAAAATCCGGTATCCGCAATATCCAATTGTACGAATTGGCTGTGCGTGCCGATGGCCACGAGCAGGGCATGACGGCCAGTGGCATGATCCTGATCAATCCCCCCTGGACACTCTGGCAGGCCATGGAGGAAGCCCTGCCCTGGCTGGTCGACCACCTGGGTGATGCCGCTACCGGAGCCGGCTATCGCCTTGAACAATTGGTCGAGGAATAAACCATGACAGGAGCCGACCTATGAAAATCTCCACCAAGGCAGCCCTCTACTCGGCATTTATCTTTCCCGGTGCCGGGCTCTGGTACCTCAAGCATCATAGTCGCGCCCTGGTGTTTGGTATCCCCGCCCTGCTTGCCGTGATCTACCTGTTTGTCGGCGCCTGGCGTATTGCCCAGCGCATTGCAGAGGACCTGTCGCGCGACATCCTGGCCACTGGCCAGTTCAACCTGAACCTGGGTGAGATACTGCTCCAGGTTCGCCAGGCCACGGCAGCCGACCCCAGCCTGGAACAGGCCCAGTGGTTCTTTGTGGCCGCCTGGCTGATCAGTATCTTCAGCAGCTATGCCGTAGGCCGCCTGCAAGAGCAGCAGGGTACATCTCCCGACACTCCCCCCGCCCCCAAGGAGTAACACCATGCACCCCAGCCTGATCGCCATAGGCCTGTTGTTTTGCAGCAATATCTTTATGACCTTCGCCTGGTACGCCCACCTCAAGGAGCTGAACCAGAAACCCTGGATCATCGCTGCGCTGGTCAGCTGGGGAATTGCCCTGTTTGAATACTTGCTACAAGTACCTGCCAACCGCATCGGCTATACCGTGATGAGCGTGGGGCAGCTCAAAATCCTGCAGGAGGTGATCACCCTGTCGGTCTTCGTCCCCTTTGCCATCTTTTACATGAAAGAACCGCTCAAACTCGACTATCTCTGGGCGGGGCTGTGCCTGCTGGGCGCGGTCTTTTTTATGTTTCGCGATAAATTACACAGTTAATTCGGGCATATTGAAACAGTTCGGCTATAACTAAAGGTGACCCGGGGTCGCCAAAAGCAGCGCCCAGACTCGGTCACGTTTTACTATCAACCCGGTCACAGCGCATGAACCAACCACCAGATTCCCTGCCCACACCCAATGGTGCCGGGTCAATACACCAGGATTTCGCCCGGCAAAAAGCCCGGCGCCTGTTGCAGATTTTGCGTGTCACCCAGATTGCCCTATTGACCGTTACCCTGATTTTCATCGCCCTGGGCCTCTACCGCGATATGGTGGTCATAGTCGCAACGGGCCTGCTGCTATTCAGCGTGGACTGGGCCGTAGCCCATAAGAAAATCGACCTGGGTACCTGGATCCTGTTTATCAGCCTCAGCCTGATGCTGTTCTACCTGGCCTGGACCGGCAATGGCATCCGCGGCAGCGTCCCGCTCGGTTTTAGCGGTATCCTGCTGTTTGCAGCCCTGCTTGGCAGTCGGCGTCAATTGCTCATCCTGATGAGCCTCGCGATTTGCATCTGCCTCCTGATCGGCTACCTCAACCAGGCCGGTATACACGTTAACCAGGTCCTGCCGACCACCCTTGCCACAGGCGCTATCGCCGCCGTGGTATTGGGTGTGATCGGCTTCAGTGCGCTGATGCTGGCCGAGGATTACCGCCAGGCCCTGACCGAACTGGAGCGGGAGAACCAACTGGTTAAAAGTGCCAAGGACCACATCGAACACCTGGCCCTGCACGATCCCCTGACCAACCTGCCCAACCGCAGCATGGCCCAAGCTGGCTTCCGTGAGATCTACGCGCGCACCAAGCGCCAGCAACAGCTGTTCGGCATCATTTTTATCGACCTGGATAACCTTAAACCCATCAATGACTCCCTCGGCCACCAGGCGGGCGACCACATCCTCAAGGAAGTCGCCCAGCGCCTGATCAGCTATACCCGGGATGAAACCCTCGTCTGCCGTTACGGCGGCGATGAATTCCTGGTCTTCCTGCCCAATATCCAATCGGCAGACGACGCCTCCGATGCCAGTGTCGACATACTGCAATTGATCTCCCAAACCTACCTGTATCGCAATATCGATATCTTTTGCACCTGCTCCATCGGCATTGCCCTGGCACCGCAAGACGGCGATAACCTCGACGAGCTGATCAAAAAAGCCGATATCGCCATGTATCACTCCAAGGATTCGGGCCGCAACAGCTTCCGCTTTTTCAATTCCTCCATCAGCCACAACATGCTGGAGCACATCAGCCTGATCTCCGGTATGCGGCGCGGCCTGCAGGAACAGCAGTTTTCCTTGCACTATCAACCCAAAATTGATTTGCAGAGCCATCGCATTTGCGGCTTTGAGGCGCTCTTGCGCTGGAACCATCCCGAACAGGGATATATTTCCCCGGCTACGTTTATTCCGCTGGCAGAATCTTCCGGGCTCATTATCCAACTGGGCGAATGGGTCATTAATGAAGCCTGCCGACAAGCGCGCGCCTGGATCGATGAAGGTATGCCGGACTTCAGCATTGCCATCAATATCTCGTCCATCCAGTTCAAGCGCGGCAATATAGATACCCTGGTTTTCAACGCACTCACCCGCAACCAATTGCCGCCGCAATACCTCGAACTGGAACTCACTGAATCCCTGTTGATTGAAGACAGTGAACGTCTCGCCAACACCCTCGCCAATTTGCGTAGCGAAGGTGTGCATTTCTCCATTGATGATTTCGGTACCGGCTACTCCAACCTGGGCTATTTGAAAAAATTTGAAGTGGAAGCGCTCAAGATTGACCAATCCTTCGTGCGCAAAATGGATAACCACAGCGGCGATGCCGCCATTGTCCGCGCCATTATCCAGATGGCCAGCAGCCTGGGGCTAAAAACCATTGCCGAAGGGGTGGAAGATGCCAGCACCGCTGCCCTCCTGCGCGGCCTCGGTTGTACTTACGCCCAGGGCTATTACTGGGCAAGGCCCATGCCCGTCGCCGATGCCAAACACTTCTGGCTTACCTGGATAAAAGACAAATCCTGATCCGGCACAAACCAAGCCTTGTTATACGGAACAGGGCTGGTTAGAACCCCTTCTCATTCACACCAGGTCCCTAAAAAAACGCCTTGCATAAAATTCTGCAAGGCGTTTTTATTGTCGCGTTAAGCCCCTCAGCGATTTATGCACCCGGGCTTACCAACCGTTTAAGCCGATACCATTTTAATAATCGAGAATAACGATGCTTAGAGATTCAACCCAAGGCTTTGGCCTTATCAGTATTGTATTGCACTGGATCAGCGCCCTGCTCACGCTGTTTCTATTTGGCCTCGGAGCTTATCTCACCGCCTATGGCTACTACCAAAGCAATTACCTGCAAATTGCACACCTGCATTACGCCCTGGGTATATTGCTGTTAATGATTGTGCCGCTACGCCTGCTATGGCGCCTCACCAGTAAAAATCCGACCAGCCTGGCTCCCACTATCGGAATGCGTATCGGCATAGCGCTCAGCAAACTGGGGCTTTATGTCATGCTATTGGCCATTTTAGTCAGCGGCTACCTGATCTGTACTGCCGAAGGTCAAAGCATCCAGGTGTTTGGCTGGTTCCAGGTTCCCTCGCTGGTGCTACTTGAAAACGAACAACTGAATATCGCCAGCCTGGGCCACAAATACCTGGCCTGGGCACTCATCGCCCTGGTGGCCATCCACGCCGGCGCCGCCCTGGTACACCACGTCTGGCGCAAGGACAAAACACTGGTGAGAATGCTCAAACCCCAAAAGCCATCCTGATGATTCCCACCCGGTAACATCCGGGCACCCGCGGCCCGGGTCAGTTCACTTGTTTTACCGCAATCACTTTCAAGCGCCGCACTTTTCCCTGAGGCACAGGCCAGTCGATACTGGACCCAATGCGCAAACCGATCAGCGCACTGCCCACCGGTGACAAGATTGAAATCTTCAACTGGTCGACATTAGCCTGTGCCGGAAACACCAGCTGAATCGTCTTCTGTTCACCGGAATCCAGATCCTCAAATGTCACCTCGGAATCCATCGCCACCACATCCGCAGGCAATTGCGCATCGGCAACGAGGGTAGCGCGCCCTATTTCAATATCAAGCGCCTCCGCAGCCGGGGAGTCATTATCCTCAATCAACTGAACCAGGCGCTGATAATCACTGTTACTGATCACCAATGAGGTCTCTGTAGTAGCAACCATCTTTAATTTCTCCAAAAAATAGAACGACATGACGCTGCAAACAACAGCATCCCAACGAAACTTAACAAAAGATCTGGCAGGTTTTTTGGATGATCCGGCGATTAAGCAAAAACCAAGCTGCCTAATCGCCCTATGCGTGAAAAACGCAAAGAGCAAGGCTCTCCTGCGCGAAGATAGAAAATTGAGGGGTGATGAAGAGGGAAATGGTGTTCATTTACAAACAATAGCACTTGGTGGATAGAATTTGCAAGTAACCTCTATTAAATCCCTTCCTATATCAGCCAAATAAAAAATTGCCAAAAAATTAAAGTTACTTATTTACTGTAACTCATATATTGACTCAAGTATGGGATTACAAGAATTGTAGAGATAAATAAAACATCTACCCCCCATGAAGCCCAGCTCTGCCACTCAGCCATCAATGAATCCAGTTCAAAATCCTCAACATCCTTAAATCCTGATTTTCTTTGAAGATTACTCCATTGCAATTCAAAAAATGACCGAGGAATGGCAAGAAAAATAGCACATACAACAAATAAAAAAATATGGGCAACCATCACATTACCTGTATTACCCAGTGGAGATTTTTCCCATAACCAAAAATTACAGATATAAGCTGCAACCTGAAATTTAGCAGCTAAATAGGCACTTACATAGACTTGGAGCTTCACAGCAAACACATCAAACTTCAATTCACTCAGAGCATTTGGAGCAACACTTTTAAGTGCCTTTGCAATCCTGATAGTACCAGAAAAAACACTCATAAAAAAAGTCAATGAAATAAGAGTAAAAAGCAAAAGCAAGAAATTCAAAAGAAAGTAATAGACACCAAGAGAACTAAGCTTGACATCACCTGACGGAAGCTTTTCCAAAAACCAGTATGTAAAGCCTACTCTTTCTATATTACTGACATCACTAATATAGGTTGAAGTAAGTATGAACGCCACAGCAAGCAAGAACAAAACCAACAGTGGTACTTTCCAATGAATAGAGGATATTTCTATTGGTTTACAACCAAGTATCTCCTCTAACTCCCTTATATGATAGAAACCACCAATTACTGATGATATAACCATCGTCCCTCCAGCCACATACGCAGGAACAAAAACAATATAAATCCATAAATTATGTACATCAGTAAAAAAATAAACTCTACTAGGATCATCTCCCAAATGAGTCCCTAATAGATAGGACCATATACCAGGAATAACAAGGCATAGAATCCAAGAGATTAAGACTGCATAAACAGCGATATAAAACCGACCTTTGGATGTAAGAACAAAGAGCTTTGTTCTAGGTAGATTTGGAGCCAAATCGACAAAAACAGCTCGCCATAACACAATAGGAATACGAACCCAGAGTCTCTCAGAAAAACGCTCAGCAATACCAACTAATAAATTAACCAGTGAAGGTTTTCTATTACTTTTGTGAATCATATTTTTCCCTTTTAATGGTTTAGTCAACGACTGAATCACCGTTCACTCAAATTATTCATCCACTTACGGCTGATAACCCGCCGGATTACCGGAATAAATTTGAGTCCGTCTTCCAGGAACATGAATGCATAGAGATAGACGAACGATAGCTGGCTGAGGAAAACGGCAGCCATGTAGATAGGCAGGCCAAATACCCACATGACGATGGTGTCCGTAATCAGTGTGAAACGATTGTCTCCTCCGGCGCGCAGTACACCGATAATGCGCATCATGTTAATAATTTTTACCCATACCAATAAACAGAACACGGCGAGGGTGTTGAGTAAAAGCTGGGTCGCAGCTGCGTCCAGTTGATCGAAGATGCTGGCAATCCAGGGCCGCAAAAACCACAGGGATAGGCTAAAAACGACCAACAACACTATCGTCAAGCGATCAAAAAATTGATGCAGCCTCCAGGCATTGTCGTTATTGCCTGCACCTAATTCCCTTCCCACTAAAACCGCAGAGGCATTGGCAAGCCCCACAAATAATGCGAAGAATGCACTTTCGATGGGAACGATAACGCCCATCACGGCTAATGCCTGGGTTCCGGCAAAGCCGGTTACAAAGTGATAGGTGGAGTTGCCAATAGCCCAGATAGCATAGTTGGCAACCAGCGGCAGGGAGAATCCAAGATAGCGTGCCACTTGCTGGCGATCAAAACCTTCGCGCAATTGCGCAAGGCTCAGTGCGTAATTGTGTTTTTTGCCGTATACCCATCCCAGCAGCACCATCAATTGCAAGGCACGCGCAATCACCGTTGCCCAGGCAGCACCGGCAACCCCCATGGCGGGAAAACCCCAGTTGCCACTGATCAGTGCGTAATTGAGCAGGATATTCACAATGGCAGCGACAACGCCGGCCAAGAGTGGCAATGCTGTCTGGCCCTGGGTGCGCAACGCAGCTTCGTAGATAACAATCCACTGCGTAATAATTAATACCGGTGCGGTGATAACCAGATACTGCGCGGCCAGGTCGACCACCTCCGGGTCCGGATTTATCCATCCCACCCAGGTATGGGCCGCGACACCAAACACCAGCATCAACGGGATCATGATGGCACTACCCACGACCAGGGTGACTGCCAGGGTGCGCTGGCAGCGATGGTAATCCCGTGCGCCGAGATATTGCGCCAGCAAAATACTGCAGCCTGTTGCCAGGCCACTCATCAACACTAACAACAAAAAGTGCATTTTTGCAGCAAGCCCAACCGCTGCAATCGCAGCAGAGCCCAGCACACCGACCATGATCACATCGGCCATTCCCAACAGGGATTGCAGGATCATCTGGGCAGCTACCGGAATGGCTAATACCAGAATGCTTTTCCAGAGCTGGCCTCGCCGGGAGAAATCCACACCTTTATGTTCTACCCAGCTCACTGGTATAACTCCATCCGGATTGCGAAAAACAGCTTAGCGTTCGGTTTGCGGGTTCGATTCCGCTGCTACCCAATGATCGACCAATACACTGCCAATCATATCGCCCTGCACATTCACCGAGGTGCGTATGGTATCGAGCAAGCGGTCAATGGGCAGGAGGATGGCAATGGCCTCAGCCGGCAACCCTACCGCTTGCAATACCATAACCATGGTGACCATCCCGGCGCTGGGAATTCCCGGCGCGCCCAGGGAGGCAACCATCGCCATTAGCATCACCACCAATTGCTGTCCCAGGCTCAGGTCGACACCGACCAAATTGGCAACAAAGAGCGCCGCCGCCGCTTCATAAAGTGCCGTACCGTCCATATTGATGGTTGCACCGAGCGGCACGACAAAACGCGATACGCGCTGGCTTACCCCCATTTGATCGGTACATTGCAAGGTGATCGGCAAGGTCGCCGAGCTGGAGCTGGTCGCAAAGGCGGTGATAAGTGCCGGGCGCGCACCGCGCCAAAACCAGAGCGGGGATTTGCGCGTAAACAGGTAAAGGATAAGAGGTAATACCACGACACCATGGATCAGTGTGGTTGCAAAAATCAATACAATAAATCCACCCAGGCTGCCCAGTAATTCGCTGTCTTGTGTGGCAACCAATCGCGTTAACAACGCCACTATACCCAGAGGGGCCAGCCACATAATCCAACCCACAATGCGCATCAGTAACGACAATAATTCCTCTAGTAAACGAACCACTGTCTGGCAGTTTTCACCGCCCATCACCAGGGCTACACCCAGGATAATGGCAAAGGTTACCACTGCCAGGATATTGCCCTGCGCCAGTGCCGCAAAAGGATTCTGGAACAGGCTGCGCAAAAATTGCGACGCAAAATCACCGGGAGAAAAACTCTGGACTGCAAAGGCTTCGGTGTACTGGGAAAACATAGCCAGGGTAATTCCCTGCCCCGGCTTAACCAGGTTGGTCATCACCAATGCCAGCACTATGGCCAGCGCCATGGTGCATACGAAAAATACCAGGGTTAGTTGCCACACACGGCGCGCTTGATGGTGGCGCTGCAAACTGGAAATGCCCACTACAATCGATGCAAAGATCAGGGGCACCAGCACCATCTTGAGCAAATCGATAAACAGGTTGCCCGCCAGGTTGGAAAAATACAGCACTGTGACACGAACTTCATGCTCCTGTTGCAAGCCCTGCAAACCATAGCCTATGGCCAACCCAAGTAAGGCTGCCAGGAAAATCTGTACATTCAAGCTGGGCCAGGAAAAACCTTTTGCCATGTTTAATACCCCAAGCGCTGGTGGTGTTGCTGCAAATCGCGATAGTCGAATTGCAAATTGTTGATGTTGCGCTCGATGTGGGTTATTTCGATTTCAGCATCGGCAATTTTCCTGCGCAGCTTTTCCAGGGCACGCAAATGGTCTCGCCGCTCATTGGCGGTGCTGGCCGGATCAATAATATCCAGCTCGTGCTGTGCAATTTCCTGTTGGTAGCCGGCGATATCGCTTTGATAGCTGCGCAGACTATCCTGCTGGTCTTCAATGTTACGGGTAATGGCATAAAGTGCCTGTCCATCGCGATACGCGCGTAAAAAGGCGGGTTCCAGATCCGCCGGACAAATACCTTCGTACTTGCCACCGTTTATACCCAATTGATAAGCCGTTGGACGCACGCAGTACTGACGCGCACCCTCGCGATACCCTTGCTGGTAGCGATCCAGGTCCGGGACAACATTGATTCGAGCACAAGCCTTGCGATGTGCACTGATCGTCGACGCATTACGCCCCTGGGTCGCGTCTTCGTAACCAACCAGACGCCAGTCAGCTGCCAGGCACTCCTGTTCGCTCATGGAGGCACAGCCGTTTAACCCCAATAGGATTGCTGCCAGGGTGAACACACCCCAAATATGTGTTTCTGTTTTTTGTCCCATCAACCTTGCCACCATGATTGCTGCCCACGTTACTTATAAGCGGTCGCTGTAAACGTCGTCATAAAACACCCATTAAATACCAAAGCGGCGGCTTCCTCAAAGGTGGTGCGCCTATTCACTCATCTGCTGATTGTCCCAATACCCGGAAACGCCGCTCCAAACGATTGCCATCCTGGTCCAGCAACAACAGTGTGTGTTGCCCAGGCTCCAGGCTCACCGCCTGATCGTGGAAGACGTTTGTTTCACCAAGGTATTGATCATCGAGATGCCAATACAGGCTGGCAGCAGGATCGCGATGGATAGCCTTGAGCACAACCCGGCTGCGCCTGCCATCCAGGTCAACGGGAATGTACACACGACTGGTGTCATTGGGGTAGATCAGTGCAATCGGGCTATCCACCTCCTGCGCCTGGGCGCCTTGCCGGCAGTCAGCGCGCCAGGGTGGAAGCGGTTTGTAGTTGGCGTGATAACGCCGCCAGTAAAACTCCTGAACTGGCGGCAATACAAACCAGTCCCGGGTTTGCATACGACTCACTTGCTCGCAACCATCATGAACCCGGAACTGGCCCTGTTCATCCAGATGGATACGTCGGTGATAGGGAGTGATACGTTCGAAGTGGCTATTGCGGGGAACCTCCACCGTGTTGGCATTACACTGCCCTCCCGCCAGGAAACCATCATCCCGGCAAACGCTAATCGCCTTGAGCGCCGCTTCAGGTTTGGCAAACCAGGAGATTTTAGGCAGCGTATCGAACAGGTCAAACAGCACAGGAGCCGCGCTGGTTTGTCCGCTCAGGAAATTAGCCGCCTCACCATCGGCATTACCCGCCCAGACGCCAATGGTATAGCGACCATTACTGCCGATTGCCCAGGCATCGCGCAGGCCATAACTGGTGCCCGTCTTCCAGGCGATGGTTTGACTACCGGCGAAATCACGCCAGTAGTTATCCCGTCCTGGACGCGCCACTTCGATCAGTGCCTGCAGGGTGAGCCAGGCCGCGCCCTGCCCCATCACATCCCGGCCCTTGCCCGTCGCAGGCTGGTCGACCAACAGCGCAGGTTCCCCCTGCCAGGCTCCGGTGCCAGCGCGCGCGCTGGCTGCCATGCGCGCGTAGATCGATGTTAATTCCCACAGGGTTCCCTCCGCACCGCCGAGGATCAGCGTCAGGCCATAGGCATCCGCCGGGCGAAACAGGGTCGTCATCCCCATGCGTTGCAATTGCTGCTGGAGGCGACCGACCCCATAGGTACGCAGCAGCCGCACGGCGGGAATATTCAGTGAATGGGCCAGGGCCTGGTGGGCAGGTACAGCGCCGCGATAATCGCGATCATAGTTCTGCGGTGTATAGCCACCAAAATGGGTCGGGATATCGGCTACCAGGCTATCCGGGCTGATCTCACCCTCGCTCAACATCAGACCGTACAGCAAAGGTTTCAGCAGGCTACCGGTGGAGCGGGGGCGCTGGACAATATCCACCGCCGGGGCAAATTCCGGGTGTTGCCGCCAGGGCTGGTTGCCCACATAGGCCAGGGTGCGCGCTTGTCGGTGATCGATAATAACCAGTGCAAGGTTGTGCACACCTTCATTGGCCAGGCGTTCACCATGGCGCTGTGCAATCGCCTGGGCGCGACCTTGCAGGGCCGAGTCCAGGGTTGTATGAAACAGCGATTGCTCCGGGTAGCGAGCGCTGAGTGTCGATAGCAAATGCGGCGCCGATTGCGGCAAAGGCTGGGGACGATCCGGTAAAGGTTCCAGCAGGGCTAATTGCAAATCCAGCTCACTGAGCAGCCCCCTACCCTGCAGTCGCTGCAACAGCTTGTTACGCTTGGCGTGCAGGCGGTCGCGCTGGCGACCGGGATGGATCAGTGCAGGACTGTTGGGCAGTACCGCGAGCAAAGCCGCTTCGGCCCAGGAGAGGCTTTCCGGTGGGCGCCCGAAATAGCGCCAGGCTGCTGCGCGCAGGCCCACAATATTGCCACCAAAAGGGGCATGGCTGGCGTAGGCAAGCAGAATTTCCTGTTTGCTTAAACGCCACTCCAGCTGCAGGGCAAGCCATGCCTCCGCTAACTTGTTGCCCAGATGACGCTGGCGCTTGCCCTGCGCATCCTGGCGCAGCAAACGCGCTAACTGCATAGTCAGGGTACTGCCACCGCTCATTACCCGCCCGGCGCGCAGGTTCAGGTAGGCAGCGCGCCCTACGGCGAGGGGATCTATGCCCGGGTGATAAAAGAAGTGACGGTCTTCAAAGAGAAGCAGTGCTTGCCGGTACTTGTCAGGCAGGGTCTCCACCGGTGCAAAGCGCCATTGCTGGTCACTGGCAATGCTGGCTCCCAGCAAGCGGCCATCATCAGCGACTAACAGCCTAGCCTGGGGTTTGTGGTAAAGACTGGTGGGGAGCGGCCATAGGCTCAGCCCCATCAACAGGATGAACAACCCTGCCAAACCGGCTCCCAGCCACCTATAACGCCGCCAACGGGCAATCCTCCCGGTGGGCACGGACATGGATCAGCCCCGGTGGTCAACCAGCTGTAAGCTCTGGCGATAGTAATCGGCACTGGCTTTGTGATCGCCCAACTTGTCCATCAGCGCCGCCAGCTCCATCGCCGTTTCGACCTTGGCACTGAGTTTAAAACTGCGCTGGAAATAATCGCGCGCCGCGTCCCACTGCTCCAGGCGCACCATCAGGCGTCCCAGGGTCAGCAGTAAGTGGGGATCATCGCCGTGCTGTTTGAGCCAGCCTTCAGCCATGCGCAATTGCGCGCGGATTTCTTTTAACTGCAGGCGGCCATACAGATTGACCAACGGTGGATACCACTCGCTATTCAACATTTTACGCACCAGCGACTCAGCCTCCTGGTCGTGGTAGTTGTCTACCAGCGCCTGGCTATAGGCAAGTACAACTTCCGGTGTTTTTTGCTGCGCACGCGCGAGGTCTTTCCACTGCTGTTGCAAGAAGGGCAAACGCTCGGCGATCAATTTTTGCTGCGCCGCTTTGCCAGCATCGCCCAGCTGCTCCACGGCCAGGCGAGTCTCCAGCTCTTGCAATTCAGGTGCGGAGAGCACTTTAGCCTTGCGCATGGCCGGAAACATTTCCTGCAGGGCACGCCAGTTATTTTGGGCAAGATAAATCTGGTGCAGCAAATCCAGTACCGCCGGCAAACGCGGTTGCTCTAACTCTATGGGCTTGATAATCGCCAGAGCCTGCTCGTAGCGACCGGCTTGTATCTGCAGGCGTGCACGGGTTAGTACCACGGGCAATTCGCTATTGGGATGTTGCCTGGCCAACTCCAGCAAGCGCTCAGCCTCTTCCTCATCCCCCATCTCAAAACTGGAGCGGGCAGCCGCCAGGTAATTGGGCAGCGGGAATTCAATTTTTTCGAAAGTGCGCACCAGTTTTTTACGCGCCTCCACCCAGTCGCCGGTCAGGTAATCCACCATGCCGCTGGCCGCGCGTTTTTGCGCGCGTTCAACACTGCCAAATAAAAAGATTTCACGAAAGCGGCGCGTCACATGGATACTGCCCTGGATCAATTGGCGGATCAGCCAGATAACCCCATAGAGCAGCACCCCCAGCATGGCGGCCATCCACAGGGTCATTTCAATGGTTTTGGTACCAAAGGCAATCAACAGATAACCATCGCCCTGCGCCAACAGAAAAATCAGTGCCGCAATAATCAGCACAAAAAACACGATACCGAGCAAGCGACGTTTCATTAGCGGCCTCCACGACGGGCGGCCGCTTGTTTCTCACGTCGCTCCATATAATCCGCCAGGGCGGTTACGCTGTTATGGAAATCCGTCAGTTCCGGGGCAACTACTTCGTTTTGCAGGGACTGCAATTCACTGAGTACGGCATTGGCCTCCGCATTCAGGGCGTAATACTGGTTGATCCAGTTTTGCGCTTTTACCAGGCTTTCCTGATAAATCTGCGCCTCGTTGTGCAACAGCGAAACCTGTGCCTGCTCTAACATCAGGCGCAAATTCTGCTGTAAATAGGCTTGCTGGCCCGGCGGCAATATGGCGTTAACCGTTTTACCGTGGTCGCGCACACGAATGTAATTACCCAGCTTATGCAGCGCACTGTAAAAATAGCGACTGAGTTTTTGGCGGAAGGTTTCATCGAGTGGGACTTCCGGTTCTTCCACTTCGTCGAGGGAACTACCCAAGGGCTCAATAAAAGGAATGGCGTCAATGCGGTTAGCCAGTGCCGCCAGGCGCAGGAAAATCCCTTCGCGATCCACGACACCCGCCAATTTTAAGACGGCGATTTCCTCAGCGAGTACCTTGCGCACCGCGATGAGCTCAGGCTGGTCGACATCGCGCAAAATATTATCGGCAGAAATGGCCAGTGCCAGGGCATTCTGGCTGTCTTTTTCCAACAGGATACGCTGGTTGGCCAAGCGCAATAAGAACTGCGCTTCCGCCAATTTCCACTGATCGTAACTGGTGCTGGTCAACGCTAATACCCGCGCCGAATTTTTGCTGAGCTCTTCGGCTAATAAATTCAGGCTGGTTTGGATGTTATCTTGCTGGTCAATTAATTCTTTTTCAAAATCTTCCTGCAACGCCCTCAATTGCTGCTGGTCATCGCGCGCGCGCTGATCCAATTGCTGTTGCAATTTATCCAAGGTCAGATGTTGCCCCTGGCGATCCTGGTAAAACCAGAAACTGATCGCAGCCAGGGCGAAGGAAAGCAGCAGCACCCACAGAGCGATAAAGTAAACACCCAATGAACTGCGTGGACGAGGCTCATAGTGGCGCGCTTGCACGGAAGCGACAGGCGCTTCCGGCGCGGGGATGGAAGGGGATACGTCAGGTGTAGTCTGTTCAGTCACGGCAACCAATCTCATTCCGGGGTCACACAAGACCCCATGCATTAACAATCGTTCAGTGATACAGCGGCAGCACGGGCGGCAACCAGGGCCTGGGTCATGGCTGCATCCGTAGCATTTTCGGCCAGCAAACAACGGTGAAAACCGGCGGTTTGTGCCTGGTCTCTAATACGCTCACTCGGTACCAACAACCAGGCCCGCTGCAAGCGCCCGCGCAAGGGGGATAATAAAGGCAGCTCCAATAGCTGCAACAAATGCTGCAAACTCTCACCACTGTGCAAAGCCATTACCTGCTGTCGCGCCTGCCAACAAGTGATGTCCGCCAATAATTGATGGAGCCCCGTTGCAGCATGGGACGGCAGGCATCGCTCATACAGCTCACAATAGTCCACCTGGGCACCGCGTGCACGCAATACATCGCCCATATGGCCACGCCCCCCCAAACCGCGGAAGATGATAACTTTTTCTCCCGCGACCTGTTGCAGGCTTGCTGCTTCCAACAGGGCTTCACTGGTCATACTACCAGACTCAGCCTGGGCCAAATCCGTGACGGGGATACCATGCACCGCCAACTCACGCGCAGTAGTAGCGCCCACGGCAAAGTATTCAATACCGATAGGCAATTGCGGCCAGTAGCGATCGAGCCAATCCATGGCCTGATGGACGGCGTTCTGGCTTACAAAAATAGCTTTCTGGTAAAGGTCAAAATCCATCACCCGGTTCTGGATGGCGCGCTGCCGGGTTTCATCTTTTAGTGGCATGATTTCCAGCAAGGTCAGCAATCGTGTAGCGAAACCCTGGGCCTGCAATTGCTTGGCCCAGGGCTCTGCCTGTGCCTGTGGACGAGTGATAATGATTTGCCAGGGCAATTCACTCATTCCTCATCTGCCTCGCCATATACCTGCGCTAAAATGCTGTCCGCTCCCGCCGCCAGTAAACGCTCGGCCAGCTGGATCCCCATCTGCTCACCTTCAGCCACAGGCCCGCGAATTTCATCAAACAACATCTGGCTACCATCAGGCGCACCGACCAACCCGCGCAACCAAAGCTCACCCCCCTGCTGCAAGGCATAACAGGCGATAGGGACCTGGCAGCCGCCTTGCAGGCGCCGGTTCATAGCGCGCTCGGCCAGCACCTGTTCCGCTGTTGGCTGGTGGTGCAAAGGCTGCAACAGTGCCAGCGTGGCCTGGTCCTGCATACGGCATTCAATACCGACAGCGCCCTGGCCACCGGCGGGCAGTGAAACCTCCGGGGCAATCAAACTGCGGATACGTGCCTGCAGCTCCAGGCGAATCAGCCCCGCAGCGGCAAGAATAATTGCATCATACTCACCATCATCCAGTTTCTGCAGGCGCGTTTGCACATTGCCACGCAGGAATTTCACCTGCAAATCCGGACGCCTTGCCAACAACTGGCACTGGCGGCGCAAGCTGGAAGTACCCACGACAGCGCCTGCCGGCAGGTCATCAAGGGATGCAAAGCGATTGGAGACAAAGGCATCGCGCGCATCTTCACGCGGGCAGATAACCGCCAAGCCCAAGCCGTCAGGGAACTCCATGGGGACATCTTTCATGGAGTGGACAGCAATATCAGCAGCGCCGGCCAAGAGCGCCTGTTCCAGCTCTTTCACAAATAATCCCTTGCCCCCCACCTTAGCGAGCGGCACATCCAGGATCTTGTCGCCGCGACTGGTCAGGGGAACCAGCTCCACACGCAAGCCTGGATGATGGCGTTCCAGTTCGGTTTTGACATAGTCCGCCTGCCAGAGGGCGAGCAGGCTTTTGCGCGTGGCGATACGCAACAGGGAAAGAGATACAGACATGGATTCGAACACTTAACAATCAAGAGAGGCGCGAATCATACCACTGCCCCCGGTGAGAGGCACGAAAGAGGAGGTTCGCACACCCGCCACAAGGCCGATGTGCGAACAGCGGCAGGATCAGGCCGCGGCGGTTTGCGGTTCCGGCTTGATCAGGCTGCCAATGACCATCGCGAATGAGGCGACGATAAAACCGGCAAAATGCGGAGGCAAAGGTGCATCCGGGACAATGAGCTCAAGGGGAATCCACACCACAAGGCCACTGATAATCGAGCAGACCGCCCCAAAATTGCTGGCCTTTTTCCAGTAGATACCGCAGAACAGTGGCACCAATGCCACCACCAGTGTCACTTTGTAGGCATTTTCCACCATGGAGTGGATCGAGGTTTCGTGCTGCAGGGAATAGAGGGCGTAAAGGGTGACCAATACAGCGAACAGACCGACAACGATACGCATCAGGGTAAGGAATTGCTGATCGGTCATTTGCTTGCCTTTAGGCATTAATTCACGAATGACGTTTTCGGACAGCGTGACAGAGGGTGCCAACAATGTACCACTCGCGGTACTCATAATGACCGATAGCAACGCACCAAAGAAAATAATCTGCGCATACATAGGCAGGTGTGTGATCACAAAGGTTGGCAGCACCAGCTGTGGGTCCTGCTCACTGATTTCTGCCGCCATTTGCGGATCGATCATAAAGGCGGAATACGCCAGATAAAGGGGGACTGCCGCAAACAGGAAATAAGCAACACCACCAAAGAAGGTACCCCACACCGCCACTCGTTCATTTTTGGACGAATTGACTCGTTGGAATACGTCCTGCTGGGGAATAGAGCCAAACCCCATGGTCA